>CAIJXT010000016.1 GCA_903824665.1 uncultured Bacteroidota bacterium
GCCGTAGCTGATGGTGTCGCAGTTGGGTTCTCTGTAGTAGAGCCGGCAAGTGATGATCCTGTCCATACATAGGTATTTGCTCCACCCGATGGGTTGGCTGTCAGATTCACTGTACCTCCATTACATATAGGGCTGCTGTTAGTTGGAGCAGCTACCGGTGTACTGTTTACGGTTACCGATGTTGTGTATACTGTAGATGGTGCACAACCCGCGTCTGTAGTACCATCGCTCACGGTAAGTGAGTATACTGTTGTAGATGTTGGTGTTGCTGTTGGGTTCTCTGTAGTTGAACCGGTCAATGATGAACCAGTCCATACATATGTGTTAGCGCCTCCAGATGGATTAGCCGACAGCGTTACCGTACCACCAACGCAGATGTAACCGTTGTTGGTTGGCGCAGCTACCGGTGTAGAACGTACTGTTACAGATGTTGTGTAGATTGTAGATGGTGCACAACCTGGCTGGCTTGAACCATCGCTCACTGTAAGTGAGTATACTGATGTAGCTGTTGGTGTTGCTGTTGGGTTCTCAGTAGTTGATCCTGTCAGTGATGATCCTGTCCATACATATGTATTAGCTCCACCCGATGGGTTGGCTGTCAGATTCACTGTACCACCATTACATATTGGGCCACTGTTGGTTGGTGCAGCTACCGGAGTGCTGTTTACAGTTACCGATGTTGTGTATACTGTTGATGGTGCACAACCTGCATCTGTAGTACCGTCGCTCACTGTCAGTGAGTATACTGTTGTAGATGTTGGTGTAGCCGTTGGGTTCTCTGTAGTTGATCCGGTCAATGATGAACCTGTCCACACATAAGTACTTGCGCCACCTGATGGATTAGCTGAAAGCGACACTGTACCACCAACACAGATGTAACCGTTGTTGGTTGGCGCAGCTACAGGTGTAGAACGTACTGTTACCGATGTTGTGTACACCGTAGATGGTGCACAACCTGGCTGAGAAGAACCATCGCTCACTGTAAGTGAGTAAACTGAAGTAGCTGATGGTGTTGCGGTTGGGTTCTCAGTAGTTGAACCTGTCAGTGAAGATCCTGTCCATACATAGGTATCAGCTCCGCCCGACGGGTTGGCTGACAAATTCACTGTACCACCATTACATATCGGGCCGCTGTTGGTTGGTGCGGCTACCGGGGTGCTGTTTACTGTTACTGATGTTGTGTATACTGTTGTTGGTGCACAACCCGCGTCTGTAGTACCATCACTCACTGTCAGTGAGTATACAGTTGTAGATGTTGGTGTTGCTGTTGGATTCTCTGTAGTTGAACCAGTTAACGATGAGCCTGTCCATACATATGTGTTAGCGCCTCCAGATGGATTAGCAGACAGCGTTACCGTACCACCAACACAGATGTAACCGTTGTTGGTTGGCGCAGCTACCGGTGTAGCGCGTACCGTTACAGATGTAGTATACACCGTTGATGGAGCACAACCTGTGCCTACACTGCTTACATTCAGCGAGTATACGCCCGAAGCAGTAGGTGCAATCGTTGGGTTCTGCAAAGAAGAGGTGAATCCTGATGGACCTGCCCATGACCAGGCGGTTGCAGCCGTTGAGTTCGAACTAAGTGTCAAAGATCCGCCTTCACATATTGGGCCGTTATTGGTAGCCCCTGATGATGTTGGAACCGGATTAATTGTTACAGTTACGCTGCCCTGTTGTCCCCAGCATCCTGCTGCTGAAAGCGCCCTGAAATAATAAGTTCCTGAAGAAGTTACTGTTTGCGAAGAAGTAGCTACCGCAGTTGAAGTACCATTCGAAGCCGTACCCTGATAGTACATTGTACCATCACTTCCGTTGCTTGCAGTAATCAATGCGCTTCCGCAGTAAATGCCGCTCGTACTCACTGTAGTAAATGCTGGCAGCGGATTAACATTTACTGTACCTGTATTAGTACGCGTGCATCCTGAAGCTGGCAATGTAACCGTTGCTGTATAAACTGTGGTGGCAGATGGCGATGCGTATACTGTTGCAAGATCTGTGCCCGTGTAAGCCGTCGTAAGCCCGGCGTTGGTAAACAATCCTGTGGTTGGAGACCACGTAAATGTTTGAGGCAGCAAATAATTAATAGTAATGCTCCATGATGTCAGTGTACCAGGGTCAACAGACACTGCATCGTTCAAAACAAGTACCCAGTTACCGTTAGGAACACTGTACAAAGAAGCGAAGTCTGCTACATTCGAAATATTACCCGTAGCTCCTACGCCAATTGCAGCATTGGGAGCAAAAGTGCCAATATAAGGTGGAGTACCCAATGCAAGTGAACTGACACCGGAAGAACTAACTGTTGTCCCGGACAGATCATCACCGCTTCCACCATGTTGGTTAAACAGGTTCAGAACATTATTGTTTGGCGCCTTCAACCCTATAATCATGTCTCCTATCCATGCGTGCGTCATATTCATCGTCACAGAAGCGCCTGTAATGGTTGCGCCGGCTGGTATACCAGAAATCGACAAAGTAGATGTTACCCCAGTTGCAACACCATCCGGTACCGCAATGCTTATAGAACCGGTTGACGCTGACGTACTAGTTGCAACAGCTGTTGCACTGGCGGTAAGTGAGTTGCTTCCTCCTGCGCAGAACGTGACACTCGATGGTGTTACAGAAACCGGCAATGGTGACAAATTAACTGTTTGAACAACAGTCGCATTTGTACAGCCATTTCCTAAAGTATAGCCAATTGTGGTCACACCGGTTGTCAGTCCTGAGAACACTCCTGTAGAAGCACCTATAGTGCCCACTGCCGGTGCGCTGCTGCTCCAAGTTCCTCCCGGCGTTACACCAGTCAATGTAGATGTAACACCCACACAAGCTGCCGAAACGCCTGTTATACCAGGTGTCTGATTCACCGACATGACCATTGATGCAGGTGTACCGCAACCGTTCGAATAGTTTATTGTTGTAGTTCCGGTACCTATACCAGTAACAATACCGGTTGCAGCGCCAACGGTTGCAACAGATGTATTAGAACTTGTCCACGAGCCTACGCCACCTGGATTAGTGAGTGTTGTATTTGCTCCGGTACAAACAGATGTAGCACCGGCTATTCCTGCCGGAGAACCGTTCACAACAAATGTAGCTGTCGTTGAACAACCACTGGCGGTATAGCTGATCGTTGTTGTACCTGCCGTAGAACCGGCTGTAACCACACCCCCTGCAGATACAGCAGCAACTGAAGGTACACTGCTGCTCCAGGTACCACTTGAAGTTGTACTGGCAAGTGTGCTGCTTGCAGTGATACACGCACTCAATGTTCCTGTAATCGGATTTGGAACTGGATTTACGGTAACGTTAGCCGTGTTGGTACGGGCGCATCCTGTTGAACTCAATGTTGCAGTAGCAGTATAAACCTGCGATGAAGCAGGTGATGCAAATACCTGAGCCTGATTGCCACCTGTATAAGCGGTGGTCATACCAATTTCGTTATACAGTCCGGTCAATGGAGCCCACGTATAAGTTTGAGGTACGGAATAGTTGATTGTTATACTCCATGATGTAAGTGTTCCAGCATCAGCACCAAATACGTCGTTCATCACTAACGTCCAGGTACCATTTGGCGTTCCGTACAAACTCGAAAATGCTGTTACGTTGGACAGCAACCCTGTTGCGCCTACCCCGGAAGTTGCTGTAGGTGCAAACGTTCCGGTAAATGGTGCAGCTCCTGAAGTAAAAGGTGTTACTCCGGTTGAACTGACTGTTGTATTTGTGAAATTCAAAGCACTTGAGCCTCCATGCTGGTTAAAAAGATTCAGAATATTACCATTAGGAGCTTGGAGGTTAAAGATCATGTCAGCGTCCCAAGTATGCGTCATGTTGAAAGTAACTGACATAGAACTGATAACCGCTCCCGTAGGAATACCAGATATTGCCAGCCCATGAGTTATGCCTGAAGCAATTCCATCCGGAACTGCTACACTGATTGCACCTGACGATGCAGAAGTATTAGCAGTAACCGGCGTTGTAGAAACCGAAAATGAAGCTACACTACCTGCGCATATCGTTGCAGAGGAAGATGGTGTTATTGTTAAAACAGATGGTCCGGCATTCACAGTTTGCACCCGACCCACTGCTGCGCCACAACCAGTTGAATAAGAAATATTGGTTGTACCAGTTGCTATTCCACCTACTTCACCTGTGCTGCTGTTTACCGTTGCAACACCCGTGTTTGAGCTGGTCCAGGTTCCGCCTGTTGCTGTGTTGGTCAACGCTGTTATTGCGCCAACACAGGCAGAAGATGTTCCGGATATGGCAGATGGAACACCATTTACTGTTTGCACCCTGGTAGCAGCCACGCCGCAGCCTGTTGCATAGCTGATAGTTGTTGTACCCTGTGTAAGACCAGACACAAAACCTGTGGAACTGTTAATGGTTGCTACTGCTGTATTAGTGCTCGTCCAGACACCACCAGATGTACCATTGGTTAATGTGGTATTGGCACCAGCGCATATCGCAGCTGTTCCTGATATCGCACCCGGACCACCATTAACCGTTACTGTCATCGTTGCCGACGGGCAGCCATTACCCAGGTTGTAACCTATCGTGGTTGTGCCCGCAGTCAAGGCGGAAAAACTACCGGATGATGCGTCTATAGTACCCACAGATATGTTACTGCTTGTCCAGGTTCCACCTGATGCAGTATTGGAGTAAACTGTTGATGCCAATGCGCATACTACACTGCTGCCGGTTATTGCCGACGGTGAGTTATTTACTGTAACCAATGTGCTCGCAGGGGTGCCACAACCGTTTGAATATCCGATCGATACCGTTCCGTCATTTACACCTGTCACAATACCGGTACTGGCTACAGTTGCAATACCTGCGTCGCCTGTACTCCAGGTTCCTGCGCCACCCGCATTAAATAGTGTTGTTGTAGTTCCTTCACAAACTGTAGGTGTACCGGTGATTATGCCGGGAGAACCGTTTACTGCAAAGGTTGCTATTGCCGGACAGCCCAGCACGATATAACTGATATTTGTTGTTCCAGCTACTGCTCCTGCCGTTACTACACCGGCCGAATTCACCGTTGCAATCGAAGGACTACTGCTGCTCCATGTTCCACCTATTGGAGAACTTGACAGCGAACTCGATACAGTGATACATGCACTCAGTGTACCAGTTATCGGATCCGGAGATGCATTCACAGCCAGAGTTGACGTAGTGCGGCAACCGGTTGTTCCCAAAGTAAAAGAAATTGTTGATGTACCCGGATTGATCCCGGTTGCAACGCCCGTAGTTGTATTTATTGTTGCTACGCTGGTGTTGCTACTTGCCCATGTTCCAGAACCCGTAGCGTTAGTAAGTGACGTATTAATTGCTTCACAAACGGACAAACTACCCAGTATTGACGAAGGCAACGGATTTACCGTAACGGGCGTTGTTCTCGTACATCCGTTAGATGTCAGTGTGAATGTAATCATAGCGGTACCGGCACTATTGCCTGAAACCACACCAGATCCCAGAACAACACTTGCATTTGACACACTACCACTCACCCAAGTACCCGCTCCCGACGGATTGGAAAGAGCTGTTGTAGCACCTACACAGACACTGGTTGTACCGGTTATTGCAGAGGGTTCCGTTACCGTGATTGTTTTAAACACTGCACAACCGGTATTGGTTATCCTATAAGTTATGGAGGCTGTACCAGCGGATATACCCGTGATAATGCCAGTTGAAGAATTCACAGTTGCTACAGCCGTATTTCCACTGGTCCATGTTCCACCTGATTTGGTATTGGCATAGGTTGTTGTTCCGGCCACACACATTGTTGTCGCGCCAGTAATTGCGGGAGTGTTGCAACTGATATTTACATAATAATCTTCTGTCTCTCCAAAACTATAAACGGTACATGCATCTGTTCCTGCTAAAGTTGTCGAGAAACGAACCCTTGTCCGCATCCTTGTCAAACCAGGTAGCGCAGTAGCCGGTACCGCCACTGTAGCAGAACCGGTGAATCCACCAACTCCTGTACCAACAAAAGTAAACTCACTTGCATCAAATGTTCCACTGTGATTATAGTCGATCCATACAGCACAATTTTCAGTAAAACTGCTTGCCTGTGTGGTCATCGATATAGAATAAGAATTTCCCTGAGCAACAGAAGCTGACGGAGTAGTGTACAATGTCAGGTTGGCACAGGTAAGGTTATTGTTGTCGATACCGGCAAACACAACACGATCCAGTCTGTCACCATCTGTACAATCTGACGCAGGTGCGCAATAAGAAGTTGCACAGGATGCATAAGAACTGACGGTCACTACCCGCGTAGAGGGTGTACCACATCCCGATGAATAAGTAATTGTTGCTGTACCACTATTGATACCGGATACTACACCGCCTGCACTAACCTGAGCAATACCATCGTCACTGCTGCTCCAGGTACCACCGGCGGGCGTGCTCGCCAGCGTTGTAGTAGCACCCTGGCACAGCGTAGCAGTTCCGGTAATGGCACCAGAAGATGAATTTACTGTTACAACTATAGATGCGCTGGGTGCACAGCCGTTATTGTAAAAAATGGTAGCCGTTCCCACGGCCAAACCAGATACGACACCGGTGGTCATACCCACTGACGCGATACCCAATGCGCTGCTGGCCCATGTACCACCTGTACTCGTGTTACTCAAAGTAGTTGTTCCGCTGAAACAAGCCAGCGTACTTCCTGTGATTGCTGCGGGTACCGCATTAACACTAATGTCTTTTGTTGCAGTGCCACATCCATTAACATAACTGATTGTGGTTGTGCCCTGTGATATTCCTCCTATCAGCCCTGATGTACTATTTGCCGTAGCTACTGACGTATTCGTACTACTCCATGTTCCACCAGCAGCAGTGTTGGCAAGCGTAATAGAACTGCCTGCACAAACCGAACCAGCGCCTGTTATGCTGGCAGGTACGGTCTGAACACTTACAGTCAGAACAGCGTTCACACAACCGTTGCTGAGTGTATAGCCAATATTGGTTGTACCGACTGCCAGCGGGGTAAAAATCCCTGACGACGAACCGATTGTGCCAACACCGGTATTGGTGCTGCTCCATATACCACCCGGTACACCGTTACTGTATGTAGCATTACTACCAAGGCAAGCAACAGCGGCACCGGTGATTGAAGTCGGAGTCTGATTCACGGTCACTACGATGCTGGCAGGTGTGCCACATCCATTAGAATAGTTGATTGTTGATGTACCCGGAGAAGCGCCCGTGATTATACCCGTTGTAGCACCCGCTATCGCAACACTTGTATTACTACTGGTCCAGTTACCTACTCCACCTGCATTGGTCAGTGTGGTAGTTGTTCCTGTACAGAACACTGTTGTACCCAATATAGAAGGATCAGGAGAACCGTTAACAACAAACACCGCCACAGCCGGACATCCAGCCACAGAATAACTGATAGTTGCAGTTCCTGCGCTACTTCCTGCCGTTACCAAGCCTGCACCATCTACAGAAGCCACCGATGGCGCACTGCTGGTCCAAACGCCACTTGGAGTGGCATTGCCCAACAAACTTGTTGCAGTTATGCACGCATTTAAGGTTCCCGTAATGGGTGCCGGTGAAGGATTTACCGTTACGATTGCGGTTCTGCTGCAACCAGTTGCGTTCAATACAAAGGTAATTGTGGCCGTACCAGCCGCAACACCGGTTACCACACCACTGCTCGTTCCTATAGCTGCTATGGTCGCATTGCTCGAACTCCAGGTACCTGCTCCCGATGCATTGGTTAATGTTGTTGTTAGCAAAGGACAAACCGACAAGGTGCCACCTATGGCTGCTGGCAATCCGTTAACTGATACGGTAGTAACAGCGGTACAACCTGTTGATGTAAGTGTAAATGTGATATTTGAAGTGCCTGCACCGACCCCCATTACAACACCCGTGGAGGAGTTAACTGTGGCAGCTGCAGTATTACTACTTGCCCACGTACCTGCGCCAGATGCATTTGTTAATGACAACGTAGTTCCCTGACAGAATACACCGGTATTTCCTCCGATTGGTAAAGGTGATGTATTGTAAGTGACAACCGCACTGCCCTGAGTACCCCAGCAGCCTGCCGAGGTCCGCGCCCTGAAATAAAATGTACCTGCTGTACTCACTGACTGACTCGAAGACGGTGTTGTTGTAGCTGTACCGCCGGAAGTAGTGCCCTGATAATATATTGTACCACCCGATCCGCCAGACGCTGTCAGCAGTGCATTATTCCCGGTGCAATACGCCCCACCACCCGAAACAGAAACCGCCGATGGCAGTGCATTGACTGTAGCCACAACAGATGTCGAAACGTTACACAACGATGTGTATTGAATTGTTGTTGTGCCTGCTGCCAGTGCTGTTAGCACGCCTGCAGATGAAACCGTTGCAACCGCTCCGTTTGAGCTAATCCATGTACCTCCCTGTGATGTGTTTGTAAATGCAAGAGTAGACCCCACACAGACAGGCGCGTTCCCAGATATAGCAGGCGGCGGGCACCATGTAAGTAGCGTGTTTGTGGCCACTGAAGTAGCAATAGTTGTTGTAAACGCAGTACTTGATGTTGTTGCCGCAACCGAAGTTATCGTTCGATAGTCAGTAGTCGAATTCGCAATTCCTATAGTTGACGAGCCGGAAGCATAAGTAGAAGCGCCATAGCAATACTGGAGAATATTGGACGTCTCATACAACTTAACCTGAAATATCCCTCTACCCGTTCCTGTCGCAGTGCTCCATCTGTTTGCAGCCAATGCGTTATTCCCCCATTGGAAAGTAAACACCCTGTTGGGTGCAGTACCGCTTGTTTGATAGTAAACCCCGGTTGACCCCGAACCTGAAAGATCATCAAAACGTGCCATCAAAAACCCTGCACCCTGAATGTTTGCAGTAGAGTTTGTCCATACATTAGCGGTTGCGCCATTCAACGAAATCCAGCCATTAGAACAGGCCGAAAGCGATGTATACGTTGTTCCGCAATATGTGAAACTGAATCCGATTGGAATACTTGTCAATGTTGCGTCATCAACACTAATCGTTGTGTTATTAACAGTCCCGGATCCACCCGCAATGGTCGCAAACGTAGCACTGCCCGGCAAAAAATCGTAAGTCGCTGCCGTCTGACTTTTGGATTGCATTACAATTCCAAATACCATTACTAGCATCATTCCAACCCGGGATAAAAGAAACTTACTACTCATAATTCTTACAATTAAAAAGGTACACAACTTGTTAAGGGAATTATAAAAATAACAAACAGATCCTACAAGTCAACAAAACATAGAAATTTTTTGAATTGTTATATTGTCTTTATAAATTCGTTATAAAATTGTTAACTGCGAATTTTACTTGGTACATCTTTGAGATTCGTATGTCAATACAAAACGCAAGCATTACACCGAATTTCGAAATTAGAATGAAAAAGACTGAATTTCAGGGCAATAAGAGCTCATGCTCCAAATAATAATTGCCGATTGGTTCGCAAATCATTTTCCAAAAAACTAAAGTCAACGGATTGTAAAATTTCGCCGAAACCACATTTCACAGCCTACATTTCGCAATTTATTCTCTATGTTTCAAACATCAATAAAAACCCACTAAACACAAAAAATAGGCTACAACATCTTATATTCAACAAAACCAAACATTGCATGTTTGTCCGGGTTCGCACTAAATAAATCCTGCTTAAACCTCAAAAACAAGTGCTTTTTTAACAGATGCTTTAGCGATTTGTTTTTGTTTATTACATTGCCCACTCAACGGTATCTGCATTGCTTATAAAGTACCGAATAATTGAAACATGAATAAACGACTTATAACATCAATAGCACTTGTTGCAACAACATTAACTGTATGCGCCCAACACACTAACCCTACACGAATCTTTGACCCCGGCAGTGCCATGCGCGAGCATCCACTCGATTTTGTCAGAATGCGCCTCTCAGTAGAGTTTGTCCCGGAAGCCGGACTTGTAAAAGGAAATATCACGCACGTATTCAACCCGATAGTCGCTCAGGTCGATTCTTTCTTTCTGGATGGCCCCGGTATTAAAGTAAAAAATGCGACTATAAACGGCAAAGCAGTTAAAGTAAAAACAACCGCTGATGGTCATACCTTTTACGCCAATGCGCCAATGCACCGGGGAGAAACGGATAGCCTGAATATAGAATACGAAGCTTATCCCAAACGCGGCATATATTTTATAGGTTGGAACGACCCGCTCAACCTGTCCAGAAAACAGATCTGGACACAGGGCCAGGGCACAGACAACCGCCACTGGTTTCCTTGCTACGACACACCTAATGACAAATTAATAACTGAACTGATCGTAAAATTCAACAAAGACTATCAGGTACTTTCCAACGGTGTAAAGGTTGTTGAAAAAGATCTTAAAGACGGCAATAAAATGTGGCATTACAAAATGTCGAAACCACATGCGTCATACCTCGTAATGCTCGGCATAGGTAAATACGAAATCAAAGAAACCCGCTCCACAAGTGGCGTGCCACTGCGCCAGTGGTACTACCCCGAATGGAAAAACAGATATGACTACACCTACAAGTACAACGAGAAAATCTTCAACTTCCTAGAGTCAGAGATAGGAGTACCCTATGGCTGGGAATCCTACTCACAGATTCCGGTTCAGGATTTCATGTTCGGTGCTATGGAAAATACATCTGCCACACTGTTCGGCGACTTCTTCCAGACAGATGCACGCAGCTTTAACGACAGAAACTATGTAGCGGTAAATGCCCACGAGCTGGCCCACCAATGGTTTGGAGATATGGTCACTGCACGCAGTGGCAACGGAACCTGGTTGCAGGAGAGTTTCGCCACACACTACAACATAACCGCCGAACGCGAATGCTTCGGTCAGGACCATTTCGACTGGGCACGCAGACAGGCTTACCTTACAGCTATCAACATAACAGACAAAAAATCGATCTCACATAGTGCCACACCCACCGGGCTGATCTATCAGAAAGGATCTGTGGTATTGGAAATGCTGAAGTCTATCACAGGGCGTGAAGGTTTCAACAGATCTATCAAAAGATACCTGCTCGCACATAAATATGAAAACGTAGACAGCGACGATTTGCTCAATGCCTTTCAGGACGAACTGGGCATGGGTCTGGAATGGTTTTGGGAAGAATGGGTATACCGCGGTGGCGAGCCAGACTATAAGGTTTCCTGCGAAGACATGACAAGCGGTGCAAACCGGTTTACCCAATTCATAGTTCATCAGGTACAGCCTACCAATGAGGTAATGGGCCTTTTCAAAATGCCCATAGTGTTTGAAGTACATTACAAAGATGGCAGTGTAGACAAAAAGACCGAATGGATTGAAAAAGAAACACACATAGTAACCGTACCTAACCATCGCAAAGCAGAAATATCTTACGTACTGTTCGACCCCAATGCACAGGTTTTGAAGACCGTTTCGTTCAATAAACCATTCGAAATGCTGAAAGCACAGGCGCTGAACGCAACCCATATGCTCGACCGGTACGATGCTGTTTGCGGCATGCGCGATGAAACACCCGACAAAAAAAGAGATCTCTTCAAGCAGCTATACGAAGCCAATACATTCCACGGTATCAAAGCAGAAATCGCAACCCAACTGCTTGGTGATCAGGGCAGTGAAAATGTCATTCGTATGGCATTGCATGATAAGGATGTTGCTGTGCGGAAAGCAGTACTACAGAATTCAAAAACAATTGCCCCTGCACTCCTTGCAGACTATGAGCCATTGCTACAGGATTCATCCTACATCACCATCGCCACCGCGCTTGAAAAACTATGTGCTGCATTCCCGCAAAACACAGAAAAATACCTGGCTATGACAAAGGATATAGAAGGTACAAACGGAAGGAACGTGAGAATAAAATGGCTGGAGATAGCGACGGCTGAAAAAGAAAACTCAGACATGCTGAAACAGCTGGTGATCTTCACTTCAGCCTCATTCGAATTTGTAACCAGAACGAACGCAATGGCGGCGCTAAGAAGATTGAATTACTATGACCAGGACCTGCTAAAAAACTGTATCAATGCAGCCATCAGCGCCAATGGCAGACTAGCTGGTCCGGCGAAAGAAACGATCAAGTACTTCTACAATCAAAACAAATACCGCAGCAGGATACTAAGTGGAATCGCATCTGCAAACCTGTCGCAGGCCGATAAAGAAACAATAGAAAAAGCTCTGAACTGATATACACGACCCGGACTAGATTTTTACTGAGCTGATACCACCATCCAGATGCAACACCTGCCCGGTGATAAAAGCTGCGTTATCGCCCAGCAGGAAACTTACCATCGCGGCAATATCAGCTGCATTACCAACCTGCTTTAGCGGATGGCGGTCAGCTGCCGACTGCCGCTTCACATCAGTATCCAGCAACCGTGCTGCCAGTGGCGTGTCAGTAAGTGATGGTGCTATACAGTTCACACGTACCTTAGGTGCCCACTCAGCAGCCAGAGATCGTGCAAGCCCTTCTACTGCACCTTTTGCAGCTGCTACAGATGCGTGATAGGGCATTCCTGTCTGTACAGCCACAGTACTAAAAAGCACTACTGATGCACCTGCAGACTTCTGAAGGTTCGGAAAAAAGTGTTGCAGCACACGCACTGCCCCCATAACATTGATCTCAAAATCACGTCTGAAATCATCAGCCTTCAACCCCCTCAATGGCTTTAGGTTGATACTGCCGGGGCAGTACACGATACCATCAATCGGGCCGTCAATAGCAGGCAACACATCACTGAGCACATCCAGTGCAAAATGGTGACTGACAACGTCCGTCTCACCCCGGCTGATACCGAGTACATTGTTTCCGGCATTCATCTGCTGCACTGCTACTGCTCTGCCTATACCCTGCGAGCACCCTACTACAAGAATCGTTTTCATAAACACTGCGTATACACTATTGCTATTATTCTTTCACTTTAAAAACGCCGTCACTGAGCCCCTTGTTGATCACATAACTCAGGTAGCTGATCTGTATATTTCCTTTCTTGTTTACAGGTTCCTTAGCTGCTTTTGCCGGTGCCAGATCATCGTAGTCCATAGTCACTCCCTTGGGTAGTTTGTAGTCCTTCAGATCCATGTATATTGTTACCTTATCCGGCAGTCCGTATTCTGCATATTTGCTGTATTCCAGATCCATCAGTATTGTACCTTCATTCCTGGTTGTCGTCTGTGTCCGCAATGCCAGCAGACTACCCTCTTCCACCCAGATTTTTGCAAGCACAATTTCACTTTGTTCATCCTCCGGAATCACTTTTAGTATCCGTACTGTCTTTCCCAGTATTGTAGCAGTTCCGGCATCTATCACAGACACATTGCCGGTGGGTATCAGGTTGCTGAGTGTAAGGTTAATGTTCTTCTTCGGCAATATAGAAAGTCCGCCATGGCGCTCCAGTCGCATTTTGTCGGGGCTCTTGAAATACAATGTACCACCTAGCTGCGGTATTCGCATATAAGACACATTGATCTTCATTTTAACCTCTGCAGTATAGTCCTTTACCTGCAATACTTTGGTACGCAGATCTCCAAACAATTTCTGAGCATCCACAGCCGACGCGGTAAACGCAAAGCAGCAAAAAACAATCACAAACAACACCGAAATCCTTCTCATGACTTAATATCCTTCTTGTTAAAATAAAGCACAGTAACGGTTACAAAAAACACAGTATATGCGCATAACACAATTGCAGATCTCCAGATAGCAGCATAGGGTACCGGATCGTCAAAAAATCCTTTCCAGCCAATCATGTGTGTGGTGAACAAATAAGGCTTGATCACCGCAAACAACGGCAGCTCCAGGTTTGACAAAATCGTGAGTACCACTACAATACCCATTGTCGACACTATTGGCCCTATCGAATTGTCTGCAAAGGCAGAAAGCAGCAGCGACATAGAGGCAATGGTAGTCATAGCCAGTGTTGCAAAAAGAAATGCAGCACCATATCGCCACATGATATCATCCTGCAGCACCATCACAAATGCGTCGCTTTTCAGATTGATCATATCGCCCTTACCAAAGAGCGCAATAGATAAAAACAGTGCCACAACCGCAAGCCATATAATAAGCAGAACTGTGTAAATAAAACTACCTGCAAACTTCACCAGCACCAGCTTGCGCCTGCTCACCGGCTTGGTCAGCATCAGCCGCAATGTACCCATACCAGCCTCTCCGGCCAGCGCATCTCCCGCTACCAGCGCTACAAGTAGCGGAATATGTATCAACAACGACTGCAGTATGATATACGCTATCAGATACCCGTTCATGATGTTGCCATGAATATCAAACTGCTCACTCACACCCTGCAGTGCAAAACCAACAAACGACTTCCCATCGCTGAGCATAGCCAGTTGGATCACAAAAGTGATCGCAGTGACAATCCCGAAACTGATATAAGTCCTGGGTCGTTTAAAAATCTTAAATAGCTCTATCCTTAATAACTGAATCATCTGTGATACTTAAAAAATACTGCTCAAAAGAATGCTTAGAACTGATACCGGTAATGCCTGCCCCATGTGCTACCAGCCAGTTGTTCAATGCGGGTATGCCGGCCGGATTCATCTTCACTGTCATTTGTTCTTCATCTACATTGACAATACGCCCCGCCCATTCAGACCCCATAATTGCTGTACGTATATCAGCATTGAACTCAAACTGAATTTCAGTAAGTGTATCATCTGGATGCAACAACTCACTCACCTTTCCATCACTCACCTTTTTTCCCTTGTGAATGATCAGCATGCTGCTGGCAACCTGCTCTATTTCGTACAGCAAGTGCGACGACACCAGAACTGTTTTTCCGTGGTCTTTACTAAGCGAACGTATTAATGACCGCATGTCTGCGATACCCTGCGGATCCAGCCCATTTGTAGGCTCGTCAAGTATCAGCAACTCCGGATCATGCACCATCGCTATTGCAATACCCATACGTTGTTTCATCCCCTGCGAATAGGCGCCTACTTTGTCCTTTTCACGCCCCTTTAGCCCCACGATCGTCAACACCTCATCAATCCTTTCATCGCCAATCTGCTTGCCAGTCAGCGAGGCAAACATCCTCAAATTATCCCACCCTGAAAGGTACCCGTACAGGTCTGGTCGCTCTATGATCGCACCTACATTTTTAAGCAGGTATCTTCTATCATTGTTAAACTCCTTACCATCAATAAAAATGCTACCACTGTCCGGAAATATAAGGCCCAGTACCATGCGCATGGTTGTGCTTTTGCCTGCTCCGTTCTGACCAAGGAATCCATAAACCTCTCCTCTTTGAATAGTAAATGACAAGTCATCTACTGCCCTGAACTTTTTGAATGACTTTGTTAATCCGCGCACTTCAAGTATTGGTTCCAAGACGCTGTGTTTAAAACTTTGTAGCTACAATAATATCGTATTCCATGTTAACATACTGCCATTATACACTTTCTGTTGTTTGGCCGCCCATCTTCCTCTTTCGCTTGCACATAACTCGTGGCAACTTGCAGGATCTAGTTTGTACAAAACTGGCTTTCACGCAATAAATGCCCGGGAATACCAGAACGAAAACAGCTCAACAAAATTTCGGTTGTTCACTATTTTCAGCAAAAGTATGAACATTCCACACCAATTCGGTGTTATCAATGGTCTTTGCGTACCAACAATGCCTAAAGACCCGCCATAACAGCAAACAATACCTGCATAACGAATTGTTATACTGGCGCACCAATGCCCCAAAAGCAGCCACCAGACACACGATCACCACATTTTGCATGCCTCTCGAATGCAGCGCTATGTTTTGTTTAACATTTTTCATTTTTATTTAAACATTTTTCGCTTTAGCTTTGGGGTGTCAACGTTACTGAAAGGTGAGAATGTTGAAAAAGAATCTGCCGGCCTGGTATTCTAAAGTAGAACTTGAAAGCAGAGACAAAGAAACAATCACATTGAATAGCACAAACCAACAACCCGTCAAACAATACAAGCTACAAACCTGAAACAACTATGAGCAAAACGACACTGATCTCCGAAACACTTGCATCAAAACCTGTGTTAGCAGGCCTTACGGCCGACGAGATCGGCAATGATCACATGTATACAGGTATTGAAACACCGCTGCGTAAAGACGCATTTTTGAAGAGTGATGCTGATAAGATCGAGGCAATATCATATCATTTCCGCGAGATCATGGAAACACTGGGACTTGATCTTTCTGACGAGAGCCTGTGTGGCACCCCTGACCGTGTTGCGAAGATGTATGTAGAAGAGATTTTTTCTGGTCTCAATCCTGAAAATAAACCCAAGATAGCGCTCTTCGAAAACAAATACCAATACAGGCAAATGCTTGTTGAGAAAGACATTACGCTATTTAGTAATTGCGAGCATCATTTTGTCCCGATTTATGGCAAGGCGCATGTGGCCTACATTTCCTCAGGCAAGGTTATTGGCCTTTCAAAACTGAACCGAATAGTAAGATATTTCGCACAGCGCCCGCAGGTACAGGAGCGCCTCACAGAGCAGATAGCCCGCGAGTTGCAAACCATTCTGGAAACAGACGATGTGGCAGTGCTTATAGACGCCCACCATATGTGTGTGTCATCAAGAGGAATAAAAGACACTGCATCTTCCACCGTCACATCTTTCTATGGTGGTAAGTTCCAGAAAGACAGTACACGCAGTGAATTTTTAACGTATCTGAACATAAAGTAGCGTTTGAGTAGTGGTGATGAGGTGACAAGGGCTTCCGTTTGCTGGAAGCCTTTGTTTTTTTGCGCCCGGCCACATAGCTTCTTAATTACCTCCGGATACGGTAAATTCGTATCCAAATACCAGCTGATGAATAAAGATGTGCAAGAATACCATGACGCACTTGTTGGCGACGACCGTGCCATAGCAGATGTTCTATTTGAGGCTATTTGCAACGGACTGCCGAAAGCAGAATACAAAATCTGGCACCGGCACCCGGTATGGTTTCTTGACGGAAACCCAGTAGCAGGCTACAGCAAGCTCAAAAACTGTATGCGCCTGCTCTTTTGGAGCGGACAGTCTTTCGATGAACCCGGCCTCCACCCTGAAGGGTCATTTAAAGCAGCAGAGGCGCGATATATTCACCCTGCTGATATTGATACAAAAGACCTGAAACGATGGATCAAAAAATCGGCTGCTATACAATGGGATTATAAAAACATTGTAAAACGCAAGGGTGCACTCGAACGCCTGCTATAACCAGCCCGGACACACATTTGCCGCTCCAAAACCAGTGTATTGTCGCTATTCGACGTAAGAAAAATTACACCCATATCACTGTTTTTACATTTTTTAAACCTATATTACACTGATGCAAGCGATCCAAAAAACATTCGTACTCCTGTTGCTCCTTCTGGCAAACGTACACTGCACTGTGCATGCACAGTTCTATACCAAACAAAACAAAATCTGGAAGTTCGGGCGCAATACCGGCATTAGCTTTGCTACAGGGGTCCCGGTACCTGTCTCATCTGCTATCTATACCGACGAGGGATGCGCGGCCGTTGGCGATACATCAGGCAATATGTTGTTTTACACCCAGGGCGACAGTATTTGGAACCGCAATGATGTGGTGATGCCCAATGGCGCTGGTCTTGTGCCTTTCTCTTGCAATAGCACCAGCCAGGCGGCAGTAATAGTACCTGTCATCGGTACTACTACAAAGTACTATGTGTTTTCGCTGGAGCATATTCTCGCATCTGGGTGCCTTGCCTACTCAATAGTAGACATGAGCCTCGATGGAGGCTTGGGCGATGTGCCGGTTGCTACCAGAGGCTTGCCGATCGACAGCGGATTTACCGAAAAAATGGTAGCAGTTCGGGGCAACTGCTGCATATGGCTGCTGGTACACAAAGCGGACTCTGCAAAATTCTACGCTTACAAAATCACCGCCTCCGGTATCAACTTCACACCTGTCATATCTTCTGTAGGAGTATACCCCAACTATCACGGGTATGGAGTCATCAAAATAAGCCCCAACCGCACCAAACTCGCGCTTACCCACTTTGAGCTTACAGCCGACACCAGTCGCACAGAGCTTTACGACTTCAATGCCAATACAGGCATTGTATCCAATTGCCGCATACTCAATACGTACAGCAACCCCTATGGCGCAGAGTTTTCGCCCAATAGCAGTAAGCTGTATGTACACCATTGGACCTACGGCAAACTACTACAATATGACATAACCGGTACTACCGCAGGCGCCATTAAGGCCACAGAATATGTGGTCGCATCCTCGTTAACCATAGGATCAGATATGCGCCTGGGCCCGGACAGCAATATCTATTTTTCTTCAAACCATAGCTACCTCGACCGGATAAACGACCCCAACAACTCAGGCAGTGCATGCAACTATACATCCAACACAATAGACCTGGGCGCCGGAACCTGCATATTGGGGCTCCCCCCGGTATACTGGTCCGATACCGCCTGCCCCACAGGAGCACCATTAATTGCTGATGCTGTACAGCAACTGCTGGTTTACCCCAACCCTGCCAATAGCATTATCAACATCATAGTACCCGGCAAAGGCAACTGCAATATTCAGCTACTGGACATGACGGGCCGGGTATGGGTCACCACTACCGGAGCCGCAGAAAACCATACTACCCTTAGTACCGACGGCATACCCGACGGCCAATATGTAGTACGGGCTGATGCTGCCGATGGCACTATTTTCCGGACAACAATTGTGGTCCACAAAAACAGGTAGCAATACAGATTTGCACGCTTTCGGTAGTTTTTACTGTCACTGATTTGTTTTTGTATCCCAACTATAAAACCGAAAATGTAGAAGCATGTTTTCCCAAACACTACACCGCAACGCTAACTTAACAGGCTGTACGCTTATATCTACATGACAAATAATAACAGCCGACCTACACATTAAAATCAATGTTCATTTTCGTTGTTTACCCAACAGTATATGGAATTTTGATGTCTATTAACTAAACACCCGCCTTTTATGAAAAATACCATCATCGCATTATTGCTGGTATGCACCGCGCTTCCGGCCATAGCGGCAACGAGTATCACCACGCCCACAGTCTCCGGCCACTGGACGCTAGCCGGTTCGCCTTACAAAATTTACAACGACATCACTATACCTTCCGGCCAGACCCTCACGATAGATCCCGGCGTGGAAGTCGTATTCCAGGGGTTGCACTCATTTTTTGTCGTTGGTAGTCTGGCAGCTACCGGCACAGCCGCACAAACCATAAAATTCAGAGCACAGGACACCACCGGTTGGTACGACGACAACGTAGCCTCCGGAGGCTGGCGGGGCATCCGGTTCACAGATACCACCTTCGGTATACCAGATGTATCCTCTTTCTCCTATTGCACGGTCACCGATATAAAGTACGGCGGAACGCCCGGTGGCGGCACCTCCGTCTATTCTTCTTTTGAAGTATACATCCGCAGGAGGCTGCGTATCAGTAATTGCAATTTCAACCACAATTTGTCCCAGAACGGCGGCGGCACCCTGCTGCACCTTTCAGGAATGGTCACTATCGAAAACTCTGTTTTCTACAACAACAAAGCCAACATGCGCATCATTCTGTTTTTCGCGCTCAACAACCAACGGATGAGCAACTGCAACATCTACAACAACACTTGTGTTGGCGACATAGTAAACGTACTAATGCACGAGAGTATAACATCGCCACTCTCGGTGACAATTGAAGGCTGTAATCTATACCAGAATGCTTCTACCGGCGAAATATCGAAGGGTGCAATTGTGAGCAAATGGGGCAATAATCCTACAGTGCTCTTCAACCTCAGAAAAAACAAAATACACCACAATACACAAAGCAATGAAGCTGCCGTACAAATGGTTGGCGGCTATGCCGATATCAACGGAAACCTGATCTGCAACAACCATCACATAATGCCCGGAACATGCGGCCCGGCAGAGGGCGGTGGCGGCATTCGTTTGCACAGCAATCTCGGATTTACAAACTACATCGTACGCAACAATATCATTGCCAACAACCACAGTGAGTTTTGGGGCGGCGGCATCTATGTGTGGAAATCAAATGCCCGCATCTACAACAATACGATTGTAAACAACACAGTCCCGAATACGTCCTTTCCGCAGGGTGCAGGCATTTGTCTGATACAGGACACATTTCGCACCTACATCAAAAACAACCTGTTATACAACAACCGTGCAGTAGGAACTACCAGCAGCCCCAACATCTACTCGCACAACAACTCTCCCATCATTATCGAGCACAACTGGCTCCAACGCCCCGTTAGCGCCGACCTGCTTTCCTATGCAGGATACACGCTGTACTATGGCGATACGATGTCGAATGTTGTGGCCACTTCGCCCGGCATGGTAGCCCCTACGCTCACAGCCTCTCTCACCGAAAATGCGGTACCGGCAAACTTCAGCCTGCTGCAGACTTCTGCATGCATCAACACAGGCGACTCAACCTCAGCACTACCCTATACCACCGACTACAACAATGCATCCAGAATTGCCGGCACCTCCATCGACATAGGAGCATGCGAGTTCAATAGCTTTTGTCCCGACCCGGTCACCGGCGGTACCGACATCTGTGTGGGCGGCACCACTACCCTCTCTCACCCTGTGGCTGGTGGCACATGGAGCAGTCCCAACGCACCGACTTTGGTAACGGTCGATGCAGCCTCCGGCCTCGTAACTGGTGTGGCAGGCTACAATGCAGCTGTTTACTACCACACAGGCACCTGCATCGCCAGTACTAATGTGCATATCCACGCATTGCCATCTTCTGTTGTTGGCCCTGCAAATGTGTGCATGGGGTCAGCGATAGCACTCTTTTCCCTGCCATCTGGCGGCATCTGGACTGCCTCCAACCCCACTGGTACCATCAGCGCGACAGGCATCGTCACTCCTGTTTCATATGGTCTCGACACCTTCTATTACAACTATACCAACATGTGTGGCACCACAACACTGAGCACCCTCGTTCAGATCGATACCCTGCCCGGAACAATTACCGGTCCGCATGCGGTTTGCGAAGGTTTGTCGGCAACACTCTCCTGCACAGGATATGGCTATTGGATCAGCCCGGAGTTTGGTCCTTCATTCATCAATACATCCACCGGCGAATACACCGGATCTCCGGTAGGCCAATGGAGCATCGTGTATCAGTTGCCTACCGGTTGCCAGTCGCATACTCAGGTTACGGTCAATCCAAACCCCATAATATCAGGTGCCGTGGGCAATGTATGCATTGGCACGCCCAAGCCGCTCACAGCCAATATTTCAGGCGGCACCTGGAGCAGCAGCGACATGAGCATCATTTCCGTTACCGCCACCGGCATTGCCAGTGGCATAACCAGTGGCAATGCCATAATCACTTATACTTCACCCATAGGCTGTACACAAACGGTCACACTTACGGCCACCGTATGCCCTACGGCTGTAGAAACACTGCCGTCGCCGGCAACAATAGCCGTGTACCCCAACCCTGCAACCGACAGAATAGCAGTTACAACACCAGTCTGTGCAGGCACATTGGAACTAAGAAATACAACCGGCATAAAAGTAGCTGAGCAGACGGTAACAGGCCCCACCACTGGCATAGATGTGCACACCCTGCCTCGCGGCATTTATATGCTGCTATGGCAGCACGATGGTGCCAGAATCGTGCAGCGGGTAGTTGTACAATAGCCAATCCTGCCGTAAGGAATTGTAAAAGCGCGTACTTTGCATCACCCGAATAAAATGAACGGCAACTGCAACAATGATTCCGGAGAATGAACTAATAACGCTCTTCCCTGCTTTCGAACCCGCACTGATACGCGAAATAGCAACCACGGGCAGCCTGCGGTCTTTTGCCGATGGCGACCTCATAATGAAAAGTGGCAGGTACATCAGGTCGGCAATGATAGTGATAGAAGGCCTGGTAAAGGTGATGCGTGAGGACGATGAAGGGAATGAGTACTTCATGTATTACATAGAGCCGGGCGAGGCCTGTGCAATGTCTATGATCTGCGCCAACAAACAAAACATGAGCGAACTGACGGCAAAAGCTGTGGGTACCGTGCAAGTGATCACCACCCCGCTGGAGCTGATGGACAACTGGATGATGCACTATAAAAGCTGGTACCAGTTTGTGCTGGGCTCGTATCGCAGGCGGTTTGAGGACATGCTCACAACCATAGACCATGTAGCTTTCCGCAACATGGACGAGCGACTCATCTTCTACCTTAAAGAAAACAGCCGCAAACTGAAAACCAACCTCATCCCTTTCACGCATGCCGAAATAGCGGGCGAGCTCAACTCGTCGCGAGAAGTGATAACCCGCTTGATGAAAAAACTGGCCGACAGAGGCATGATTCGCCTCAACAGGCAGGAAATAGAAATCATAAATCTCGACAAATAAACCGCTGTGTAACTTTTATCACAGAGCAGACCAGGTTATAGCTGCACCTTTGCCACATGGAAATTTTGGGGTATAGTGCAGCGGTGCTCATCGGTATTTCTCTGGGTCTTATAGGTGGCGGCGGGTCCATTCTCACAGTACCGGTGCTGGTATACCTGTTTGGTATTGATGCCGGGCTGGCTACCTCCTATTCACTGTTTGTTGTGGGCACTACCAGCCTGGTAGGTGCCTGGAAAAACCACACCAAGGGCTTTGTCGATATCCGTACAGCACTGCTGTTCGGCGCGGCATCTATCACAACCGTACTGCTCACACGCCGGTTCCTGATACCGCTGATACCCAATGTAGTTTACAGCAATGCCAACCTTTCCATCTCCCGGTCTATGCTTACCATGGTGCTGTTTGCCACGCTCATGCTGCTGGCGTCCTTCTCTATGATCAGGGGTGGCAGCAAGGCTGCTCCGGCAGGCGCCGGCGCTCCATCTGCACCCGTACCACTATCCTTGCTGATGTATGGCGTAGGCATTGGTCTCGTTACCGGACTGCTGGGCGCGGGTGGCGGGTTCCTGCTCATACCAGCATTGGTATTGTTGCTCCATATGCCCATGAAGACTGCTGTAGGCACATCGCTATTCATCATCGCGCTCAACTCACTGATTGGCTTCACCGGCGACCTCGGCCATGTAGCCATACAGTGGCCTTTCCTGCTAACTATTACCGGCATAGCAGTTGCAGGCATTCTAGCTGGCACCTGGCTGAGTAAGAAAATACCCGGAGAAAAACTCAAAAAAGGCTTTGGATGGTTCGTGCTTATAATGGCTGTCTATATCCTTATAAAGGAACTCTTTTTCAGGTAACCCGCCAGCGTGACTTTTGTCACCTTCGGCCCCCTACACAATAAGGAACTTTGTATAAAATTAATTAAAACCACAGATCATGACAATAGAACAGATTTACACGGGCTGCCTTGCACAGGGAGCGTACTACATTGAGAGCAATGGCGAAGCAGCCATCATCGACCCGCTGCGCGAGGTTGATGCCTACCTCCAGCGTGCCACGCACGACAAGGCGAAAATCAAATACGTATTTGAAACGCACTTTCATGCCGACTTCGTTTCCGGCCATATAGACCTGGCGCAGAAAACAGGTGCTGCAATAGTATACGGGCCCACCGCCCGCCCCGGTTTCGATGCTGTTGTTGCAACAGATGGGCAGAAGTTCTCCGTTGGTAATATCACCATCGAGGCACTGCATACACCCGGCCATACCATGGAGAGCACCTGCTACTTGCTTACCGACGAAAACGGCAAGGCTACAGCACTCTTCTCCGGCGACACCCTGTTCATAGGCGATGTAGGCCGGCCTGACCTGGCACAAAAAGCAGCGCACATGACCCAGGAAGAGCTTGCCGCAACTTTATTCGACTCTCTGCGCAATAAAATTATGCCGCTTGCAGACGATATCACTGTATACCCTGCACACGGTGCCGGCAGCGCCTGCGGCAAAAACATGAGCAAAGAAACCACCGACACCCTGGGCCACCAGAAAGCCACCAACTACGCACTGCGTGCCAATATGACCCGCGACGAGTTTGTAAAAGAAGTAACCACCGGCCTGATGCCGCCACCTGCTTACTTCCCGCTCAATGTGGCTATGAACCGCGACGGATACGAAAGCATAGATGTGGTACTGGCCCGTGGCAGCCACGCACTCACACCCGACGCTTTCGAAGCTGTAGCAACAGCCACCGGCGCGCTGATACTAGACACCCGCGACCCTCAGATTTTTGCCGCCGGGTTTGTACCCAACTCCATCAACATTGGTATCAACGGCAACTTCGCTCCGTGGGTAGGGGCCCTCATACCAGATATCAGGCAGGAGATACTGCTTGTCGCAGAGCCGGGCACAGAGCAGGAGGCCGTCACACGCCTGTCACGCGTAGGCTACGATCATTGTATCGGATACCTTGATAACGGTTTTGCCGCATGGGCTCAGGCCGGCAAAGAGACAGACCACATAACATCAGTTGCCGCAACAGATATCACAGCTACCGCTGAAGCAAATACGATCATAGATGTGCGCAAGAAAAACGAATACCTCAGCGAGCACATACAAGGAGTGGAAAACTATCCGCTCGACGATATCAACAACGGCTTTGCCGCACTCAGCAAGGATACCCCCTACTATGTCCATTGCGCGGGTGGTTACAGGTCTATGATATTCATCTCTATCCTCAGAGCCAGGGGTTACAACAACCTCATTGATATAAAGGGTGGATTCAAAGCCATCAAAGATACCAACCGGTTTCAGCTTACAGACTATGTCTGCCCTACCACTTTGTTGTAATGCCATTTCATTTTTCAAACCATTAAACAAAAAAATACAGTTATGAACTTCGCAACACAAACAGACTACCGCAGCCTCATAAAGAACGGCGCCATCGTAGTAGACGTAAGAACTAAAGACGAATATGCATCGGGTCATGTTCAGGGATCGCTGAACATACCACTGGACACCATAGACATGCGCATAGCCGATCTGAAAGCAATGCATAAACCAGTGATTGCTGTATGCCGATCAGGCGCGCGCAGCAGTGTAGCCGCATCTGTGCTGCACGGCGCTGGTATAGAAGTATACAACGCTGGTGGATGGACCGATCTGGACCGGGTGATCAGGTAATATTTTAAACAACGGCAGAAAGCAAACATACAATTTGGGTGTCTACGGAAAAATACGGTTCCTTACCGCATTAATGTTTATAGCGCTGTTGGCAGGCATGCCGCCGGCTGCATTGGGGCAAGCGCACCATTGCGGCTGGCTGCGCGCTACTGCCGAGGTACCGCTGGGCAAAAAATGGCGCACCGATGCCGAGCTGCAGGAGCGCCGGCAGAGCAGCATTGGCACCACCAACCCCCTGGCAGCACAGCAGATGTACTCGTGGCGGCAGTGGCTCTACTACATGCCCTCCGGCAACCTCAGGTTGGCGCTTTCCCCCTTTGCCTACTTCCACTCCAGACCCTACATCATCACCGCTGCCGACGAGGGCAAACCCGCTACCGAAGAGTACCGCTTCACCGCGGCCGCCGAGTGGCAGCAACCGCTACCCGTGCGGCACCTGTTCGTCGTAGGCAGGGTCGGTGCCGAATACCGGTTGGTACATCACAACCCTGCCATGCTGCGCACCAGATACCGTACGGGCATCAGGTATGCCATCACACCAAAATACACCGCCGCTGTAAACTACGAATACCTGATAGGCACCACCACCAGGCCCGCCTTTACCGACTTCGACAATGCCCGTGCCTGGGCCAGCATCACCCACCCGCTATCGCCACACCTGCGCGCCGAGCTGGGCTTCCTGCACATCAACCGCAAACTGAAAAACGGCGATCTGATGCAGGAAAACAATATCTTGCTCAATATATCCTTCAGTCTGGGTAAAGATGCCCGATGACGGCCGAACCAAAGTAATTTTGCATACACCCAAAAAACACACAGCATCCGCATGATCGAATTACTGAAACAACCCTGGCCATGGTATGCCGCCGGCATTATCATTGGTCTTACCGTGCCCGCACTGCTTATCCTCGGCAACAAGCACTTTGGTATATCTGCCAACCTGCGCCACCTGTGCGCCGCAATACTTCCGGCAAAAGTCCCTTTCTTCAGCTACAACTGGAAACGAGAACTGTGGAACCTGTTCTTCGTCGGCGGCATCATCATTGGCGCATTCATAGCCGCCACATGGCTCGCCAACCCCAACCCCGTCGCCATTCACCCCGATCTTGCCAGAGAGCTGGCCGGCTACGGCGTCACAGACCTCTCTGCACTGGTTCCGGCCGATGTGTTTTCATTCAGCAGCCTCTTCACCCTGCGCGGCCTTGCGCTTATGGTGGGTGGTGGCTTTCTGGTGGGCTTTGGCAGCCGCTATGCAGGTGGCTGCACATCCGGCCACTCCATTATGGGGCTGTCTACGCTACAGTTGCCCTCGCTCATCGCCACCATCAGCTTTATGGCAGGGGGCTTTCTTATGGCCAATGTTTTGCTACCCTACCTTATGCGCCTCTAGCACACAGGCAGGCATTCACCACACTACAAATAACAACTCATGAGCACCACCCACAACATACCATCCGCATCGCCCGATACCGACCACGAGATCAGGGCTATTGATACCATGTGTATCAACGAGTCGCACCTTACCCACAAGTGGTACCACAACCTCAAGTACCTGGCGGTAGGCATCTTCTTTGGCGTCACCTTTGTCAAGGCCGAGATCGTATCCTGGTTTCGTATACAGGAGATGTTTCGCCTGCAGAGCTTTCATATGTACGGCGTCATAGGCACCGCGGTAGTGGTGGGCATTATTTCCGTTTGGCTTATCCGCAGGCTGAACATTAAAACCATTTATGGCGAGGAGATCGTGTTTCACCCCAAGACCTTCAACAAGGGACAGATCATCGGTGGCCTGCTCTTTGGGCTGGGCTGGGCCATTACCGGCGCCTGTCCCGGGCCTATTTTTGCGCAGATAGGCAGTGGCGCTGCCGCCGCATCGGTCATGTTGCTCAGCGCCATGGCCGGTACATGGGTGTATGGCTACTTCCGCCACCGGCTGCCGCACTGATACCGCATTGAATAGAGAATAACCAATTGTCACGGATTTCAACAGCCTGCCTCATGCTATCAGGAAGCATGCTGCTTAAACATTTTGAATCCGCTGTTCTGCAATTACTATACGCTTAAAAAGACCGAACGGCACGAACATTGATACTGACGTCGGTTTTGTAGCCGTGGACATACAAACCAGTTTCGAAATCCTGTTCCCAAGCATAGCCCCCGTCGAACTCACTCGAACTCCAATAGAGGGTACTTTCAAAACCGCCAATCATAATCCGGTTGATGTATAACTTGTTTATTTCTGCTTTATTGGGCAGATACCAATCCGTAAAACCACCACCCGCATAATTTCTGCATACTGTTGCTGCACCTTCCATAACCACACAATTTTGATGAATTGCTTCGGTATTATACCTGCCTGAACCTATTAAAAATCCAACAGCTCCCATATTGGTCCCGCCGCATCCGAATAGGATTCCTGTGCTTTGGTCGCTTGTCGCTGCTATTAAGCCATGCTGTTCCAGAGCGCTATAGCCAGGGTCGCCGGGCTGTAAAATATAGGCAATTTTCCCGCCTCCGTAGCTTTCCCCAACTACCAGACTACTACCTACCCATGTAGGGCTCCCATCTGCCACTTGAAGTACCTGCCCATTTGTACCCGATGGCAGTGCGCCACCACCTACTGCACTCCATGTACTGCCAGTGTAATAGAAAAAACCTGAAACACCATCAGTTTGAAATATCATCAATCCCGTGGCCGGAGATGTAATAGCAAGTTTCTGCACAGCTGTCATCCGTGGCACCAACACGCCCTTAGATGACGATGCCACATCCAGCATTGCCGACGTATGCGCCTCAGCACCTGTAGAATTGACAGAAGTTCCCTGTGCGTTTACGGTACCGTTATTCAAAAGACATAGAACAGAAAAAACCAAAAATGAAAATTTATTGTGCATATTTTATTGTATTTAAACACACAATGTAGTTGTTTTTATTTTAAAATATTTTTCTTATTTACCTGACCCACAAGCCCTCATTTGTACCTGTATGTACCGATTTTTTCGGGAATACCCCGATCTGGCGCAAGTGTTTTCCACTTGTGTCTGACATACCGCAAGTGTTTTCCACTTGCGAGATAACCCATCCAGCCCTCATTAGGTACCATATCGCCCTACATTGGCACCAAGCTGAGCCTTTTTGTGCTTCGGGCAATTGACACTTCGCCGAATTCTCCGTCATCCTCTATTTGGCAGGTTAATCAGCAAACCAAGTAAAATAATTTAATTTTGTAACGTTCTCCAAAACATTCACAGACATGAGCAAATTGGTAACTCTTTTCGCTTTGGCACTATCGAGCCTTTTATCTTTTGCAGGTATATACAGGCACGACAGGCCTAAGGGCCGGTATATAGACCTGGCACACAAAAGACAGTTTGATTGTGTAGGAGAGGTATGGGCAGGCAAGTCGAAAAGAGGTTCATGTGTGCTGATAGGTAAAACATTCGTTCTTTCTGCCGCACATGTGTTTTTCAACGATAAGACAAACCCTGATAAGCAATTCTATTGTGCATTTAATGGCGTAAAATACCCCGTTAAAAAGATAATAAATCATACACGATACAGCGAACTTGGAGAATATGACATATCCATACTTGAGCTTAATGAGCCAATAGAAGATATCTCTCCTGCGGCTCTATGCGCAACACACGATGAACTTGGCGCTGATGTTACCGGTGTTGGCTTCGGATCTATTTGCCGGGTTGATAGCCCCTCCGAATTTGTCGCAAAAGTAGCTGTAGAAAAAAACACTGCCGGGAAACTTGCAGGGGAGAATGTGATAGATTCAATTGGTGGCTATTCTGTAAATAAGATTAGGGCTATCTTATATTGTGATTTTGATAGCCCACCAGGCTGTAAATATTCCGACCAAAGCGATAAAATGGGCAGCAGTATTCCGAAAGACCTTGAATACTATGTGAACGGTGGTGATAGTGGTGGCGGTCTATTCAGGCAGACTGCAAAAGGTTGGGAACTGGTGGGTATATGCAGCGGAGGAGGTGTGAACCTTAATCAGTTTGAGAAAACATATTACTATGGGCATATAATGAAATGGACAAGGGTTTCAGCCTTTATTAGCTGGATACAGGAATGTGAGCAAAATACAACGACGACGAAATAAAGCATTTTCATTTTTTTCAATCCCCCCATCGGGTGCATGTGTTTCCCAATCTGGCGCAGTGTTTTTCACTCGAGTCTATGTTTGTGCCGGTGTTTTCCTCAGCCTTGCCAAGGCATCCCGCTTGGTACTCCCCCGCCCACAAACGTCACGCTTGCGGCCCGACAGTAATCAAAACACGCAACATTGCCGGGGCCTACCAAAAACACAATTCGGTTGGGCGTTTAGCGATTTATGGTTTTTGAGTCAATTGTTTAACCGCAACAACTTTGGAAGGCTTCGCATTTACTATTTCAGATTCAAACTGCATTTCAGATATCAAATTCATATCCCACCGCGCAGTCCAGGTTGGATGAATTAGGTAGTCACTATTATCATAATTATCTGCTGAGTAATCTATTTGCACATCAATTTTTCCTGAAATTTCATAAAGGTCAGAATGTTCTTTTTGAAAAAAGTCCGGAAAACACCAAATAACATGCAAGCTATCTTGCCATTGCCCGAAATTGCATATAAGTACATCGGCGTTTTCAAAGTCACTGATCGTCGGTTTTGTGATTTGGTTTAGTCGCGTTGTCACTACTAAATTACATGCAGTTTCCGGACGAAGGTCCGAAGCCAAAACGATCGCCCCTCCGTAATTACCATTATTCATTTTAAATACCAGACAATCCCCCAGTGAGAATATTGGCGCTTTCTTTTTGGGTCGTTTTCTCGATTTTACTTTTGGCCGGTTTGAATTTATCTTTTCTAAGAAACTATTGAGAACTTTCTCGCGTTTCCTGATATCTTGTTCACTTGCCACTGCCTGATGCCAAATTGCTAAATCCGCCCCTGAAGTAATAATCTGCTCAATCCGCAACAAAACGCTTGGGTCCAGTGTTTTCGTTTCCCATTGTGCTAATGCAAGCGCAAACCAAAAACTGTGCTTATCTTCATCAATCTCCTGAATTTCCCAATTATCTTCAATGATTTTCTTTGAGATCGCTTCTGGCTGTCCACCTTTGTTATAAAGGTCGAAGAACGCAGCATAAATATCCAGAAAAGCATCACTACCTTTTACCGCTGTACTCCAGGTGCCCATAATTGTGATCGTGTTTAAAACGACATTACCTAATAAAGATAAAAAATGGTGTGCTGCAAATACCCGGCTATCTCGCTTGTTTCGATAGCATTGTATAATAAAACCAAATTAACCAACCCTTTTAGTGCTAGGCAACGTCTATTAACAAAACAACAAACTTTATGACTGGTATACTCCGCAACACCTCACTTTTTTGCATCGCAATTGTAGTAGCCTTTTCTTGCAAAAAAAACACCGACAACACATCAACCCTTCAGCCAGCTACCGTCCCACTCAATCAGCTTTTTGATAACCTGAGGTCCACACCCCAAACTTTTACGGTAACGGCTGGTCGCGATACAGTGGTTTTTGGCAGTCAGGGTACCATGTTGCACTTCTATCCTAATTCGTTCAAAAACGCCTCTGGCGCCATCATCACTTCTGGCAGCATAGATTTGAAGTTGGTAGAAATGTACAAACCCGGCGATATGATTCGCAATCGTGCCACCACTATGCAAGGCAAAAACCTGCTCACCAGTGGTGGACAAATAGACCTGAGAGCCACGATAAATGGCCAAAAGGTATATGCCAACAAATATGGTATTGGCTATTTTCAGAACAACGCAAGCGCAACACCAATGATGGAACTATTTTATGGCAATGTAAACAATGTTGACTCTGTAGTTAATTGGGAAGCAAAAGACACAACACTAGAGCGTGATATTGCTTGGTTAGGAGACATGAATGGCAGAAATTACATTACAACTGCATATGGCAGACCTTGGATGGGATACGTTTTCGACTCAGCCTCTGACCTGGAATACACCAATTGCGATGCATTTTATTACAGCGATTCACCCAAAGTATCTGTTACTGCAATAATGCCCGATGCCACCTTTACACCTGAAAACACGCAAGTATACCTGGTGCTGCCCACTATCAACTGTGCTATGTCTACTGTTCAGAGCACATCTAGCTATAATTTCGGTACAGCGCGCTACAATGCCTCTGAAAAAGCAATAAACATGATAAACGAAGGACAAACAAACATTGTACCATCAGGCATGAAATATATTCTCATCGTCATTGCCAATAAAAGCGGGCAATACTACTACAGCAAGCAATCAGGAGATGCCATTCCTCACAATGGTCTGAAACTGAAAGCAACCATGACACCCGATAGTAAAGATAATGTCCTGGCTATGCTATCAGCGATGTAGGAGAAAATACTTCCACCTACTTGACGCGAGTGTTTTTCACTCGCGTCTTTGTTTGTGCCGGTGTTTTGCACTGGCAGGTAGTAATATCGCATTGCGCTCCTTCAATAAGACGTAGTTTTTGGCGCGGTTTTTGTGGCATAGTATGAGTAGCCGGTAAAGTATGCATAAATTATTTTTTCATGGCAGCAAGTGCGCAAAAAGTGCGCAAAAATTTTGGATCAAAACATTGATAATCAATCAATTATCGTTTTACAGAATTTAACCCCGAAAGTGAGCAATTTTATGTTTCGCCTGCCCGTTACATGGGTTCTGTAACGCGTACAGCCAGCCTGTGATGATGGTCTGCCATTTGCCCTGCCAATAGTTACTACCGCAACACACAATAAACAAAACAATACATGAACACTACCCCCACCTACTACCACGGCACCAGGGCCAGCCTTGCACCCGGCGACCTCATTGTACCGGGCCACAAATCCAACTACGGCAGCCGCAAAAAAGCAGCATACGTATACCTCTCCGCCACCCTCGACGCCGCCATCTGGGGTGCCGAGCTCGCCCTGGGCGATGCACCCGGCCGCATCTATACTGTAGCACCCACCGGCAACATAGAAGACGACCCCAACCTTACCGACAAGAAATTTCCGGGCAACCCCACCCGATCGTACCGCACCGGCAGCCCGCTGCGCGTCACCGGCGAGGTTACAGACTGGCAGGGTCATCCCCCACAGCAGCTGCAAGCCATGAAAGACCATCTGGAACACCTGAAACAACAAGGCATAGAAGCTATAGAAGACTGACGCCCTGCGAAAAGCTACTTGATATTCGCGAATGTATTGATGTAGGTTACCGGCACACCAGATGAGTTAGGCTTCACCTGCGTCAGTTTCATCTGCGTCGCCGATATTTCCAGACTCATGGTATCCGGGTTATTGTCAGCTAGCACCAGCTTCGTGTCGTTGTTCAGCAGCACCCACCCTGCGGTTTCTATCTGCGCATCGTTTGCACATTTGTTGGCACCCTCGTCCATAGTAGCCTGGCCGTTAGCTCCAAATAGCAGAAAGTCGTCTTTGTCACATTCGCTCATTGTGGCATACAAATCTATAGTACTGTCGGCACCCGAATAATTGAGCGTAGCGGTATAAGCAGTCAATCGCCACTTGCCGTTTTCCAGTAGCACCCGCTGTGCCGATTTGGGTGTACTGTCATCCTTGTTTTTTTTGTTGCAGGCGCCAACCAACAGTAGAAAGCCTAAAGCAACCAACAAACCGGAACGTGTCATAACTTTGATTTTACATAAAGTTAGTATCCATAATCAACAATTAGAAACACCCAACAGCAAAAAAATATGCGCTATGGACGTTGCAAGAGTGTACGTAATGAAATTCTCCAGTGTATACCCGCTATACATCAATAAAGCCGAGCGAAAGGGCCGCACCAAAGCCGAGGTAGACACTCTCATCTGCTGGCTCACCGGTTATGACCAGCAATCGCTGCAGCAGCAGATAGACAAAAAGAATGACTTCGAAACATTCTTTGCACAGGCGCCGGCCCTCAACCCGAATGCCCCAAAGATAACAGGCATGATTTGTGGCTACCGTATAGAAGAGATCGAAGACCCGCTGATGCGCAAAGTGCGCTACCTCGACAAGCTGATAGACGAGCTTGCAAAAGGCAGACCCATGGAGAAGATCATGCGGAAATGAGCCGGCCATCGTTATGCCACCAACTAAAAAGCGGAGCAACCGTTTTTTGCCCGGTTGCTCCGCTCACATTTATTATACTACTCTACTACTACACGTGTTACTAACCGGCTAGTCTGCGAGGTCCCGATAACCAGGTACACACCGGGAGTCTGAATTCGCACCGTCGTTGTTTTATTGGTCTGGGCAGGCAAACTGGCTATCTCCCTGCCCGTTACATCTGTTACAATGATGTGCACCGCTGCGTTTGCAACACTACGGTAAGTAACCATGAATACCCCCTTGTTCGGCGACGGCCACACCGTAAGTCCGTCACCTGCTTCACCAGCTTCTATCCCATTCACTGCGGTTGCGCAGACACTGGCAGGCAATACATTCAGAGTACGGGTTGCAGCTGTGGCGCCACATACGTTAGTTACTGTATAGCTGATAACCGCAGTACCTGGAGCGATACCGGTCGCCGCTCCCGAGGCCGATACAGTAGCTATCAATGGCATAGCACTACTCCAACTACCGCCGGTGGTTGTGGTACTGAGTGTAGCGCTGTTGCCGGTGCATACATTGGTCGTACCGGTTATAGCAGCTACCACCGGCAATATGGCTACGGTCACATTTGCAGTAGCCAAAGCGCTGCCACAACTATTGATAACAGTGTATGCTATCGTCGCCGTACCGGGTGCTATGCCGCTAACCATGCCTCCAGCAGAAACCGTCGCTATAGTGGTCGTTGTACTGCTCCATGTCCCACCTGTGGGGGTTGATGATAGTGTCACGCTACTCCCCGCACACACTTCCGACGGACCAGTTATTGTACCCGCTACCGGCAGTGGTGTCACCGTTACGTTTGCGGTGACTGTCGTACTGCCACATGAGTTGGTAACCGTATACCTGATCACCGCCGTCCCCGCGGCCACACCAGATATCAGCCCACCCGCGGCGGCAGTGGCTACCGTCGGCGACAGACTGCTCCAGCTGCCGCCGGGTGTGGCATTGCTCAGCGTTATATAGCTACCTGCGCACACCGTTGCCGGACCCGTAATAACAGCTACCACTGGCAGCGCGTTAACAGTTACAGTTGCGTTGACCGTGGTGCTGCCACAGGTGCCGGCGACCACATAAGAAATGGTGGATGTTCCCGGAGACACAAGACTTATGAAACCATCTGAAGCCGTTGGGAAGATAGTGGCCACCGCCAGATTACTACTGCTCCAGGTACCGCCTGTGGTAGTGCTGCTCAGCACCAGCATCCCACCAGTACACCCCGCCATCGCACCTGTTATGGGCGCTACCGCTGGCGAACCGTTTACAGTCACCACTCGGGTAGATGCAGTACTGCCACATGCGTTAGTTACCGTGTACGATATTAGCGAAGTACCGGCCAGCAAGCCGTTAACCAGCCCTCCTGTGCTCACTGTGGCTACTGTAGGGGTTGTACTGCTCCATACACCCGATGCCGTTGCACAGCTGAACGTCACCGACCCGCCCACGCACACCGTTGTGGTACCAGTTAGGGGTAATACGGTTGGCAGTGGTACTACCGTTACAGTATACAAGGCGTACCCGAAACCGCAAGTGTTGGAAATTCCGTAGCTGATGATTGCAGTGCCACCTGCTATACCGGCAACGACACCCGAAGCATTCACAGTTGCAATGCCTGGTGCACCACTCGACCAGGAGCCACCCGGAGTAGGGTTAGACAGTGGCGTAGTAGCTGCGATACATACCGTAGGGGTGCCGGTAACAGCCGGTACCACAGGCACGGTACATTGATCGATCTTCAGCAGAAAACCATCATGCACCCCACCTCCGTAGGTCGATTGATGGGCGCCCGGTGTTGCAAGTCCGGTTGTGCTGTTCGTGAAGCCCGAAATGTATACGTTACCTGAGCCGTCGTTGATAATGGTATATCCTGTTTCATCTGCATTGCCGCCATAGTACGACCCATATAAAAGGGATCCCGAAGTGGTCATAGAGCCATAAAGCAGATCTGCACCACCTGTAATGGTTGACTGCAATGCACCTGGCGTTATCACTCCTGTAGTGCTGTTGGTATTCCCTGCAAAGTAAACATTCCCCGATGGGTCTGTGGTTACATCACCCAGCCCATCATCGCCACCGCCTCCGTAGTAGGTGCTCCAAATGATTGTGCCGGTCGGGCTGAACTTGGCGATGAAGCCATCATTTACCCCGCCTCCATAAGTTGTTTGATGACTACCCACGGTGGCCATTGCAGTTGTGCTGGAGGTATTGCCGGCCCAGTAAATATTGCCCGCACCATCTAATGTAATGCCCCAGCAGTATTCGTCACCGCTACCACCAAAATAGGTGCACCACAGACGGCTGCCAGTACTACTGAATTTGGCAAATATAGCATCCTTGACCCCGCCACCGTAAACGGTCTGATGTGCACCCGCCGACGCAATACCCGATGGACTGGTGCCCATGCCACCCAGGTATATATTGCCCGACCCGTCCACAACAGCACGGTAAAACTCATCGTTGTTGGGGCCACCGCAATAAGTACCCCACACGCGCACTCCTGCACTGGTGAATTTGGCTATGAAGCCATCGTCACCACCGGCAACCATCGTTTGCCATGCACCAAATGAGGCTATATTGCTCGTACTTGAAGTCTGCCCTACCAGGTATACATTACCCGATGCATCACAGGTAACACCGGATGCGGTTTCCCAATCATAGCCACCGTAGTAGGTAGCCCATATCCTGCTACCCGAGCTATTGAACTTGGCAAGAAACCCGTCAGTAAGTCCCGTTAAAGAGGGCTGGTGGCTGCCACTGGTGGCAATACCAGATGAGCTGCCTGTGCGACCGCATATGTATATATTGCCTGCCGGATCTATCGCCGACTCCCAGCCACGATCATTGGCACTGCCTCCATAATAGGTAGCCCAAAGCAGATTACCGGCATTGTCGTGCCTGGTAAGAAATGCGTCGTCACTACCAGCCTCAATTGTCTGGTGCGCGCCTGAAGTTGCCATACCAGTTACACTGTTAGTAATGCCGGTCGAGTAGATATCTCCGCCACTGCTTCTCACTACCCTGAAGATCACATCGTCGTCGGTGCTGCCATAGTAAGTAGCCCAGAGTACCGAGGGGTCTATGGTAAGTGTGCCTGAATAATGACCGGTCTGATATTGCAACACCTGACCGTCAAGCACAAAACGGCTGCTGACGACATGTTTGTTGGCGTCGTAGCTGTATGGAGCGTGCTCTTTCACGGTTCCTAGTGGGGTCTGTGCAATCAGGTCACCATTCTTTCCAATGCGCAGGTCCGTTGCACCATTGTACCGCAGTTTTATATTAGCTGGGTCCCCCCCGAGTCTTACTACAAACTCATGTTTCAGTGCACCGTTTTGGGTATAAAGCACCCAGTCAATTTTCGGATAAACATCGTGGTACACGACCCTGCCAAATGAATGAGCAATAATGTCTGTGGCTCCGGCACCTGCGGCAATATGATTTTCGTAATAAATTCCGGGTTCCGATACGGATACCACTGCATGCCGATCTGCACCAACCAATTCCACGTCCATCCGGTATATTTTTACCCGGTCCGGACCTTCGTCTTCGTTATTGTCACTTCCCGGCCCAAAATGACGCTGCCTGACCGTTCCATCAGCTACTGTGCTGAATTGGTAGTGTATAGCGCCATTGCCAATAAATATGTGCAGTCCTGGAGTCCGGAGTGCAAACTGGATATCAGTGCGGGTCACATGTTGCTGATCTTTTATCTGCCCTCTGTTTTCAATAAATAAGAGCGGCTTAACTGACACCTCATTTCCTGTCGTTCGGGCAAAAAGGCTGATAGTGCTGCAGGCAAGCAGCAAGAAACTGAGGGCATACAATTTCATTAAATGCAATTTTTTTATGCAAAATATATAAATTATTTTACACAATCAAGCAGTTGAACTGCCATTTTCCAATTGCATTTTATTTGATTAACCACCGGTTAAACTACAAGCAGGATTTACCCATTTTTTCAACTTCTGCAGATGAATTGGATAGCTACGCGCATCCACCTACCGACAGATCACTATGTGCATTGGTAAGATTGAAACTGCTCATAAATTCCAGCGTTCTGAAAGGTTCGTTATGTGCATTCGAACCCGAAATAAGGAAGGCATCAATACCACGATCACACAAATATCCATAGTCCATTATTTCGGCAATAGATGGTGATTGCTGATGACCTATGCCCTGCAACAAACCAGTACCGATTATCAGCCGCTTGTTGTGTATCATACACAAATTAATTAACCTCTTTTGAAAACTGAATAGCTCGGTCACCGCTGAAGATGTAGATAAATCACCTCTTCCAAGCATTATTGTTTGGCAACAACTCAAAATGTCAACAAGCGTAGCATCGTCTAAAACGTTTTCAATTTTGGGAATAATGTCCACATCTGGCTGCAAGTACTTCAGTTTAAGAATATCATCAGCCTTCCTTGTGAATGACACTAATAGTTTGACGTTATGCTCAGGTTCTTTCATATTTTCTACAAAAAGCAGGTCTTTTGCTGAATTCGCAAAAAAATCGAAAGGTTTATTCTTCACGCTTATCGATCGGTTTGATGTAAGTCGAAACGAATTATGTGCCTTGCAAAGAATGTAAGATTCACTTATTTCAGTCACCAAAAAGTTCAATTCATCATCGGCTACACTGATTACATCACCAGTTTTTAACTCAGCAAAACGCTCGTGACTGAAAAAATTCAGGGTGGGAATAGCTTCAGGAAGGGAATCTTTGGACTGATCTGTTAGGCGATATTCTTTGCCCAAAACGATATTCAATGGATTTGGCAAACCACCAACTATAGGCTTATTTCCCGGCAAATCGATCACTATGTCCAACTCCAACTTACAGTCCCTGATCTTATCCTGAATTTCCCGGATCCTGCTATTCATTTCGGCTTCTGTTTTGCCTTTATAAATCAGGCGAATAGCCTTAAGACCACATTTATGAAGTGCTGCCAGATCATGGGAAAAGTCGCCCGAATCTCTGGAATAGGTCAATATAGGATACAGCATCTTAAAGCGGTTTGAAACGAAGATAATAAAAGTAAGTGCTGCACCAAGGCGAACTGGAACACCACTCCTTGTAAGCATCTTTTATATTATGCCGCTCTGCCAAAAAAATCGGGCAGACACTTCTTCCTAATATAAAAAGCGGAGCGCTATTCGCACCCCGCTCACGGTATGAAAAAATCTCCTTGTTTGTAGTTGATTTAGTTGATTACTCTTCTATTTGCTGACTTTACTTAGTAATTGTTCCAGGTAATTCAATGTCATTGTAAAGCCTCCCTGGAAGCCCATTTAGATCCACTATGTGCATAGCGTATATATTTCACTGCGAGCTAGTGAACGCAATACGCACCAGGTAGTGCACCAGATCAACAATCATCCTTTTTTGCCGGGCGGGTATCTACGCATGGGGATGAAAAAGTAGCCGGCAAAAGGATTTGTATAAAGCTGGCATCGGGATGCATTCTCATCCTTTCGTCCATAGAAAACACCTGTACCCTTATTGTTGCTTTTTTTAGGTTCAACAAGTACCTGGCTGCAATTTCATCTTTTTGTAACATGCCATTGATGTAGAGCCTGCCTTGCTGCTTTTCAACAACAAACCCCTTTACCTGATCAACCAATCTGGCTTCAAGTAGCCTGCCAACCAGTACATTTTCTTCCGACACATTTGTGTTTGCCACCTGTTCCCCTGGCAATTGTTGGGCAGCAATTTTGGCACCGGTCCTCTCGCTCTTTTTCATCGGCACCGCTTCGTTTACAACTTGCTTTTCATTGCGTTTGTCAGTACTGATAGTCATAGCCTCCTTGTCTTTCCCCCCGCTGACTAAGTTTATGTTCTCAGAATGTGTTTGGTTGGGTATTTGATTTGCAGATGCTATAACCGCCTTGCTTTTCTTGTTTTTCGGGAAACTGGGCTTTGCCAACACAATGGAGCTGGTAATGGTAGCAATAATGATGATTGTAGCCACCATCTGGCTGTAGCTGAATGATTTCTTTTTCATTTCCATAATGCGTTCTATGCGGTTGTAAAGTTGGGTTGGCTCACCGGTGGCTGCAACAATATTAAGCGAAACTGTGCGGCGTTGCGAAGCTAATGAAGCCAGGGCAGTGGCATACAGAATTGGCTCTGATACGTGGTTGACTACAAGATCGTCGCAGCAGTGTTCTCTTTCACGCCTGATCATGGTTGATATGAACCACACAAATGGATTGAAAAAGAGGATAGTTTCAACAATGGTTTGCAATATGTTGACTAAGTAATCATGCCGCTTAATATGAGCAAGCTCATGCAGTAAAATAGTTTCAAGCTGCTGTGGGTCAAGTTGTGCTACAGCGGCTGCGGGTAACAGTATGATAGGCTTTAAGAAACCGATGACCATTGGCACTTGTGCTTTGGCTGATATTATCAGTTTTACGGGCCCATCCAATTTGATGTGTCTTTTTTGTGTAAGGAATAGCTCATTCATTGCAGCACTGGGCTGAACAGCCCCACCGGTTCTGAGTGAAAACAGCTGCAGCATACCGGCTGAAAACCTTGCTAACATCAATACCAGACCAAGAAAATAACATGCAGTAAACCAAGGAAAAAACACAATTATGGATGACTGTAAATCGCGTAGGTTACTCAAACTATCTACAACAGCGAAACGCTGCAGTGGAAGCCAAAGAACTTCAGTATTGGCGGTATCTACCCTTAGCAGTTGTTCCTCAATAGGTAGTAACGAATGAAACTGCTGCCACCATGTACCTACAAACCAAGCCATCAGAACCGTAAGTGCCGACAGAGATAAATGATACCTTACATTTGCCGACGTAACACGGGCAAGTTTGAGTACAAGCAACAATGAAGCGTATACAGCAAAGCCCTGTACCAGTGAATAGATGAGTGTCCACGATAGTGATTGAATCCAGATTGCCATTGTCAATAGTTTTAAGAGTGAAAAATTGAAATAGTTGCAAATGGTTGACTGCTAAAACATTTACTTTTTTGTCCTTTTATCCAGGTATTCCCGTATCATGTCCAGTTCTGAATCACTGGCTTTATGATTGCCCAATGCTTGCATTACGAGTTGCATCGCAGAACCATTGAAAAAAGCATCAACTGTTCGCTGTATTATTTGCCCTTGTGCTTGCTGTTGATTGATCAGGGCGGTATACACATGGGCTTTGCCCGAGGCCACCCTACTTACCAAGCCCTTTTCAAGCATTACCTGCATTTGTTTTAGAGTAGTAGTATAGCCTGCATCTTTCTTTTCGATTAGCTTATCATGAACTTCCCTTACAGTGGCCGGTTCGAGTGCCCATAAGACATTTAAGATTTCCAATTCTGCTTCTGTAGCTTTCATTTTCTGATGTTGTTTTACCTACGACACTAATCGTAGTCAAATGTACGATGTCTGTCGTAATTGCAAAATTTTTTTCTGCTTTTGAAGAATTTTAACAAATGGTGGAATGAATGTCGTCAGTTTGGTCGCCATAATCGGAGATATAAGTTTGTGTACTATTCGGAAAAACATACTGTACTTTTGCCGTCATAACGATACAACCCCATTCCTCCGGTAGCGAACCAAACATTGCCGTCTTTGTCTTCAAGCATAAAATAGACATCTTTACTGGTGATTTTTGTAAATGGATTTTTATCTTCTGGTGGATTCGAGCGCCATAAACCACCAAGTGTATCACCAATATCGTTTCCGTACATTGAGGCTACCCATAAATTCCCCGACTTATCTTCCAAAATCCTGGATAATGAACCCTTTATTAGTTCTTTTGGCTGCATGTAATCTGTGAACGTTTTGCCATCGTAACTCAATATTCCAGCACTTCTTGTGGCTAGTAATAGATTCCCGTTTCTGCTTTCTACTACATTACGAATCCACCCTTGATTCTTTGGTCGATAGCTTTCTATCGTTTTACCATCATAGCGGCAGAAGCCTTCATATCCCGGCGGCATACTGGACCCAAACCAAATATTCTCTTTATATTCCACAATAGATGCCACTAGCCTAAGTTGCAGGCTATCTTTATTGACTACATTATCATTAGCCAGTAAACGGGTAAAATTGAATCCGTCATAGCAATAAACACCATCCCCTGTGCCAAACCACATTTTCCCTCGTTTATCCTGCCATATACACCAAACAGTATTTTTTGTTGACCATTCAGTATAATAGCTGTTATTGCTTATTACGGGCCTCACGTAGAAAGTAATTGGAACACCAGTGACCCTATTGCCATCATAGCGACAAATACCTTCAGTTGTACCAAACCAAATGTTTCCGGTTCTATCTTCCAAAATAGACCAAACATGATTACTACTTAAACCATCTTTTTGGGTATATTGAGTAAATAACTTTCCGTCGAATTTATATACTCCTTCTCCTATTGATCCAAACCAAATGTTTCCATTTCTATCCTGTATTCCACATCCGATATTTTGATTTTCGTTTGAACGCTGTGTCCTTTTTAATTTCAATTGACCTTTTCCGAATGTCGGCATTCCCGGAAAATGTTCATTTCGAATCTCTGGCTTTATCTGTCCATTGCACGAAGTATAAATCAGTAAAATGCCAAGAACTGTAAGCCTATTTAGAATCAACATAATTATCTGCATTTAGTTCTATTTAAACATCAAATATTTTTGTTGGTGGAATAATGCAGCAGAGTACTTCGTTGACCGATAGACCCCTGGTAAAATCTAGTAATCGTTCGGTTTTTTAATCTTCAGATCAGTGAAAACCTTCTCCAACCGGGTCACATCATAACGGTGTTCTTTGAAGTAGAACAAGTCATTTTGTAACTGGTTTTCCCAACTGTTCCCTATACTGATGGTGTCTTGTAGATGTGCTTTGTATATCGCCATTGCGCTTTTGTAATCATTGCTGAATAAATAGGAATGTGCCATATTCATAAGCAGGTTGAGGTCTCCCGGATAAAGTTGTAATGCCCTTTTATAGTAGGCCACAGCTTCCTTATATTTTCTATTCTCGAACAAATAAGTGCCTATCTCCTGAAAAGCGCCGTTTTCAAGTGTTAAGGTATCAGGGTTTGCAATTTTAATAGCGTTAGGGTATTGTTTGTCATTTACAGTACGCGTATAACCACCAACAATACCTTTCTCGTCGTTAATAAACGTTTTCACAGCCTGAAATTCCTCATTAAAAAAGCTTGTTGGCGTTGTAAAATACATTTTCGCATACACCCCCGCCGAATAAAAATGGTACTCTTCCTGCTTTTTCTGTATGCCAGCCCACGACTGGTCATATAAATATATGCCCTCGTAAGACTTCAAAACCTTATCCGGCAGGTTAATGATTTTGTCTGTTTTCCTATGTTGTGGTTCACGATAGTAATTCTTCCAGTTATATGCTTTGGCAACGCTATTAAGTATCTCCAGCAAAAGTGTGGCGTCTCCGCTATTCAAGAAAACCACTACTCCATCACCACCGTCCAAACTGGCAACGTAAAGCCCACAAAAACCATCGTTAGATGCGTCGTGAAGGAAATACTTTGCACCATCGCGGTCATCGAAAAAAGTACCCATAGCAGCCGGTCCGTTATTATAAGGTGTTAAATGAAGTTTTACCATTTCATTACTCAACACTTTAGATTGCTTACCCTGGTATGCTAATTGCATATCAATAATATAGTGGCAAAGGTCGCTTGGTGTGGTCCACAATCCGGCTGCAGCTTGAAAGGGATAGACTCTGAATTTATTGGCAACTGGCGAACCATCGCTGTAATACCCTGAAGCACATAAATGTCGTTTGTCTTTTGCTGGGGGTTGTGCAAAAGAGCTATTCACCATGCCTATGGGCTTTAAAACATTTTCGTACATCCACGTTTCATACTTCTGCCGTGTAACATCTGTAAGTATTAACTGCGAAATGGTAATACCACCACCTGAATATTCGTATTTTAAACCGGGTTCAAACATGCTACGAACGGCTGGGGTAACAGCTGGAAGTTTCCCATCCAATATTTCTAAGATAGTTGGAATAGTTCCATTGATCGTACGGCCAGGAAAGCCATAGGTTGATAATCCGGCATTGTGGCTGAGTAGCTGCGCTAACGTGATTTTTTTCTCTTTTGAAATCGAATCATAAGGAAATTTCCAGGAAGTCAGATAGGTATTAATGTCCGCATAAAGATCAATTTTCTTGTCTTGTGCTAATTTTAAAATACCAATAGCGTTTAGTGATTTACTTATAGATCCTGGCTCAAATAGGGTTTCAATTGTTACTTTCCTTTTCTCTGCTTCATCTGCCCATCCGTAACCCTTTGCCCAGGCAATTTTGTAATCATGAATAACTGCTATGCTCAAACCTTTTACATTGTACTTTGCCATGCGTTCGGTAATAGTACCTGGTTTTGTGTCATTCATTACTACACTACCAGTTATGTTATTCTCTACCTCTCGTATTTTTTCAAGAGTTTCGCTGGAATAGTTTGGCTGGGCATTTAGTTGAGCCAGCATCATGCAAAGTGGTAGTAATAAAAATGCTCTTTTCATTTTACAGATTTAATTTTAATAATATAATTGAGTTGTGAATTATAGTCTGCTCGAAAACTCGAATATTAATTAGGGAATGCAACAACAAATGTCCGCCTTATCCCTATCTACGATATAAATCGTAGACAAACCTACGATGTTTATCGTAGAAAACAAAGAATGTAGTCTACTTATAGAGAATAACGTGTAAAATCAAAGAGGGATGTTGCCAATAGCACAGAAGAACTAAAAAGTAGATTGTACTGCTCGATTTTTGCGGCAATACCATGTATAATAAAATATTTAATTCTGGAAATAATTGTTGAAATGGTTCGAGATTGGAAAATCAATAAAAGCAAAAGCCGCTTCAGTAGCGGCTTCTGGTTTTACTGAACCGGATTGAACCTTTCTCCAACCTATAAATTGACGAACAGAAAAAAACTCGCAAATATTTTCGAGCTATTGGTTGTTTGTGAGTAGCTCCAATAAGTCTAACAATATCGTCAAATTCATGCATGTTGCTTTTGCTAAACCAGAATTAAGAGTGGTACAGCATATCATGCAGTCATGCGTACTGATTTTGCACCATAGCCAGAACATTCTCAGATCTTTCAATCAACGTAATTAACTAGTCGGCAGGTTCAGCTATTTTCTTTATCATACCCTTAAAAATTAAACCATGAAACGGTAGTACGGAATACCAATATAATCTACCCATTAAACCGAGTGGTCTAAACGTAGCCGTTTGTGTAAGAATATCATTTTTGTCAATCTTAAATTCTAACCAGGCTTCTCCCGGTAGCTTCATTTCTGCATAGAGTAGCAATCGTTTTTCGTCTTTGTTTGCTATGAGTACACGCCAAAAATCAAGTGCATCGCCCGATATTAATTCAGTATCACTTTTTCTCCCCCGTCTCATACCAACACCACCTGCAAGCTTGTCCAAAAAACCTCTGATTTTCCAAAGCCAGTTGCCGTAATACCAACCTGTTGTACCTCCAATAGCCCAGATTTTATCAATCGAAGTATTCCCTTCTTCAACCTTGGCAGAACGAATATCCTTAAAGCAGCCGTTAACCGGCACTTCTATAAATTTAGAAAGGCCTTCTTTGAATATCTTACTCGTTTGTGCATCTTTCCAGCTTGAGAGTACTTGATTTTGTTCTATTTTATCAAAGGCCATCTCAATGGAAGTCTCATATTTAATGAGTTTTATCCCAAGGGACTGTGCCAAATTATTGGGTTTACAGATCACTTCAATTTTCATACTGTTCACCAAATTCTTTGCAAGCGCAAAAGACGTTGCAGTAACAAAATACAACCAGTAAGAAGAAATTTTGGGCGTCATTACCGGCACAATAAATATGTGCCTGGTTAAACCACGAGTCTTAGCAAACCGTAGCAGCATTTCCTTGTAACTTAAAATATCCGGGCCACCAATATCGTAGCTGTTATTGTAGGTTTCGGCTTTACCAATTACACCAATCAGAAATTCCACCACATTACGAATGGCTATTGGCTGACATTTTGTTTCCAGCCATTTTGGAGTAATCATAATGGGCAATTTCTCCACCAAATCACGAATGATTTCAAAAGATGCACTACCGGATCCTACGATTATGCCTGCCTTTAATGTAGTAAGTGCGAAACTGGAACCAGATAAAACTGTTTCTACGTTTTTTCGCGATGAAAGATGTTTTGACAACTCATCTGCATTACTGATTCCACTTAGGTAGATCACCTGTTTAGCGTTAGTTTGTTCAATCCGGTTTTTAAAATTGGAGGCACAGACCTCCTCCATATTTTCAAAGTCTCCGGTTTCTGTCGACATAGAGTGTATCAGGTAATAAGCCACATCAATATCATAGGGTATTTGCTGTAAAGTGTCCTTATTTAAAAAATCAGTCTCAATTAATGTTAGATTTAGAGTCGAGTAATTCTTGAAATTAAATCTTTTCTTATCTCTTACACAGCAAATAACGTCATGCCCATTCGCCAATAAGACAGGCAATAACCTTTGTGCTATATATCCTGTAACACCAGTCAGCAGTACTTTCATAATTTTGAATTGGAAGATTAGATCTTGCTTTTAAGATCAAGTAGTAGAATGACCGTTATTTATTGCAAAATCATTGTCTGTTGCTCGTGGTGTTCAATAATCCATCCCGAACCATAAATGTAACGCGTTCTTCGAACGCTTTGATCCCGATGATGCTAAATACCTGATTTAAAGTCAAAAAACAAAAGCCCTCCCGGATACTCGGAAAAGCTTTGTGACCCGGATTGGACTTTTCTCTACCCTTTTTGTTGAAGATTTGAAAAAACTGGCAGAGATAATAGCGGTAGGCTTATGTGGCTTAAGATTCTATTTCTTATACAACCCTATATGCTCCTTACCAGTTGCAGGGCATCGCTCTTCATATCCTGCCCGAGTGTATGAGTGTATACCCTGCTGAAATCTTTGGAGTATTCAAATATCACTGGTATCTTATTATACGTATCCCTATAAACAGGCAGCTCATAACACCACGCCATTTTTTTTGAAATTTTTACCACTTCGCCAATATCCTTTTTAAATAGCCAAATTATTAAATTACTAAAAAGACCGAACTGCACGCACGTTGAGTGTGAAGGCCTTGGGGAAGAAGTTGTCCTGGATGCCACTGCTGAAATACTGGCCCCACGCGTAGCCTTCCAGGTTCTCACTCGAACTCCAATAGGGGTCATTGGCAAAACCACCTATTGCAATTTTGTTAATATATAATTTATTTAATTCGTCTTTACTGGGTAAATACCAATCGGAGTATCCGAACAACACAAGGTCATCGCAAAGGCGGGCTGCGTAGCTGCCTGATCCCTGACTGGTAACAATAGCGGTGGTATTAGCTTGTCCGGTACCAATTGCTACACCTGTTGCGCCAGTTGTTGAATTACTACCATTAAACCATTCTATGCCTGTGCTTTGGTCGCTGGGGGCGGCTATCAAACCATGAGGTGTTGTTGCACTGTAACCAGCGTCACCCGGTTGTAGTAAATAAGCGATTACACCGCCTCCATAGCTTGAACCAATTACTAATGGCACAGCCGATGTTGTGGTCCAAGTAGGAATACCTCCCATCAATGTCAGATTCTGCCCATTTGTACCTACTGGTACTCTTACCCAGTGACTGCCATTCCAGTATAGCATATCTCCGGTAGCTGTGCCCGCAGGAGCATTGCCCACAGCACTCCATCCACTACCTGTATAATAATAGAAACCAGAAGTGCTGTCGGTCTGGAAAATCATCAATCCTGTTACGGGTGATGATATTGCCCACTTTTGGGCACCAGTCATACGCGGCACCAGCACTCCCTGGCTTGTACTTGCTACATCCAGCATAGCCGATGCGTTGGCTGCTGCGCCAGTGGTGTTCACAGCCAAGCCCTGCGCAATAGTATAGTTTGTAATAAAAACAGAAACAAGCGTAAATGCCAATAAGGAAATGATCTGCTTCATAAGTATTTTTTTACAAAAATAGAGATTTTCGTTAAATTATTATATTTTGTACTTTTTATTATGTTTTACATTAATACACATAACATATCAAATTCCATATTAGATGCGTCTTCGCCGTCGCAACACACAGCGAAATCAGGAGCGTGCTATCCATAGTGTTTTAGTGCACAAAAAAAGGAGAAAGCGCTATTCGCTCTATTTCACCGCTCTCCTACTGTGTGAACTTGAAGGGACTTTTCTCGAACATTTTTATTGAGGAACTGAAAAAACTGGCAGAGATAATAGGAGTAGGCTTATGTGACTTAAGATTCAATTTCTTATACAACCCTATATGCTCCTTACCAGTTGCAGGGCATCGCTCTTCATATCCTGCCCGAGTGTATGAATGTATTCCCTGCTAAAATCTTTGGCGTATTCAAATATCATTGGTATCACATTGCAGGTATACTTAACAATAGTCAGGTCCTAATCCGAAGCGATTCTATAAAATATTTACCGCTAAGCGGAGTTTCATTTTAAGTGGGCAAATACTTAAAAAGCCTTTCTGACTGGGAATGAAGCCGAAGCTAACAATTTCAGCAATAATCATTGACCAGAATACTTATACCTTGTCGGGTTAGTAAAAAAAACCTAGGGCCGTAAACGGGAAAGTGGTTTGTTAGACTTAAAACCTGTTACAAAGACAAATTATTGGACACTATACCGGAAGGCAAAAACCTGAAAATATTAAAATGATCGGTTATCAAGATTCCATTTACCATTACTAAGAAAGAAGTAATTCAATACACCGCTACCCTCCTGGTCAAAAAATACGGCTGAATGGCTTCTTTGGGTTTCAAAAATTGCAGAAACATCATAGCCCACCTTGTTGGTCATAAAAGATTGTCCATCATGAGCCCATCCGCTGGTGGAAAGGAAGTAGTAATGCAGGAAGCCATCGGCTCCTCTGAAAAATACAGCCGAATGGTTTCTTTGCTGCTCAAACACGGCGCTGATGTTGCCTGAAACCGGAGTCATAGCAAAAGATTTGCTATCCAGCGCCCACCGGCCATTGGACAGGTAGTAATAATGCAGCAAGCCGTCGGTTCCGGCAAAGAATACACCTGCGTGGTTGCGCTGAACTTCGAACACGGCAGAAATGTCGCCTTTTACCGGGGTACCGGCAAATGAACTCGCGTCATGCTTCCACTGACCATTCTGTACAAAGTAATAGTGAAGCAACCCGTCTTCGCCCCTGAAAAAAACAGCACAATGCTGCCTTTGCGCCTCATAAACAACAGATATACTGCCATCGACCCTTGCGGCCTGGAACGACGTTCCATCATGCTGCCACTGCCCGTTTTTCACGAAATAAAAATGAAGATAGCCGTCCTTTCCCCTGAAAAATACAGATGAGTGATTCCTTTGCGGCTCAAATACTGCCGCAACACTGCCGGATACTTCAGCCGCTTTAAAAGAACTTCCATCATGCTGCCAGCCAGAGGCCGTAACAAAATAGTAGTGAAGAAAATTATCGGTTCCGGTATAAAAAACCGCCGAATGTTTACGCTGAGGCTCATATACAGCGCTAATGTCTCCGTGCGCAGGGCTCGATGAGAAGCTGGCGTTATCACGTTGCCATTTACCCTTGCCCAGGTAAAAGAACTCTATATATCCACTGCTGCCCTTTGTATAGAATTCGGTGTGGTTTCTGTCCGCAGAAAAAACGCAGGATAGCTGCTTTTGTGCGCTGGACGGGGCACAAAAAAATAATACAGCAAAAATTGCCAAAACAATATGTTTCATAACACCCTATTTTAAAATCATTCGTTATTAATACAGTTACTGCCCAACATTGGCTAAGAATTCATTGAATTCCTTTATCCTCAGTTGATCGGAAAATATATATTGCACCCTCGGGTAGCTACCCTGATCAGTGACTCTTGGATATGCTTTTCTGACAAAAATCAATCTATCAATATCTGAGCCAAGCACTTTACTGATTTCAATTACCTGATCCGTTGACAGGCAGTTATTAGCCAGTATCGCCGCCGCCTTGTTTTCTTTTACGGTTGATGACAACTCATCCCGGATCTCTGCCAAAGAGCGATCGAAGCTAATGCCATCCATAGCAAAATGACAATCGGCAGAACCCACCTTCCTGGTTCCTGTTGTCTGAGAGCCCGCCATACGGCCGTTGTTGCCAACATTTACATTCATCGATGCATTAAAGCCGGGTTGCGCGTTCACATTCATTTGCACATCTGGTATATTCACGTTGATAGAAGCGTTGTTTTGGTTATTCACAGTCGTCGTTGTAGTAGTGGTAGTACTGCCGTAGTGAATAATATACAAATCAGGAGTTGGGGTAAAACCCGGCGCGACGGGTGTGCTGCTGAACAAACGCAATTTTAGTTCACCTTTCTTGGTTCTCTTTATCCGGTAAGTTGCCTCAACATACTCATGTGATATTGCATTCTGAGTATATACATTGCTGTTAATGGCTTCCTTCGTGGTGTCTTCAAATACTATTTTCACCCTGTAATTAACGGCAACTAGTCCATCAATCCGGATGTTTGTTTGCGGCATTGGGTTTTGTTTGATCCCGTTTACTACCAGGTAAAACCGGTCGCCATCTTCCGAAAATACAGTAACTACGCCTTGTGAAAAAGATAAAAAAGGGACAACTGCAACAAACAATAATAGTATAATTCTCATGGATTTCACATACCGCTTTAACCACGTGGTCTTAGACGGCTCTTATTAAGATTATTTAGAGGATTTGACTTTTTTCGCTTTCTGGTCTTTCTCGGCCTTGATAGATGCCATGACCTTTTCTTTAGGAGTGGTACAGGCTATTTGCATGTTCTTTTCGAATAACTCCATTGCTTCATCAAAAGGTAGAGTTACTTCTAATTCGTCTATTTTCTTTTTCGTCTGCGCTTTCATAACTAACCTAAATTTACGAAAATAATTTTCGTTATTTTTATGGCTAAACAAAGTTAGTCACTCTTTAAAACACTTGCCTATAAGTAAATAAACATATAAGTATCATCAAAAGTTGCAGTCTCGAATTACCACTTTAAGCATCGCAACTCCAATACAATAATTCTTGGTACGCAAGTAAAGGCGTAGCTATGTTTTTGTATTGGAAAGGCTGTGGTAAGCCTGAGACTGCGAAGATATTAGTTGCGCCTCTTTCATTTTCTAACAGTCTCAAATTACCACACAATGAGAAAATTAATCATAGCAGCGAGTCTGCTATTATCGTCGTTATATATAAATGCTCAAACCAAGACTGGACGTTGGTATCGAACTTCTAATGACACCTATACTTCATACACCTACACTACTCGCTATTACAAAACAGATGTTGGATTTGCTACTGAATATAAAATTAGTAGTCCTCGAATAACGGTAACAGCTATTCACGATACCATTGAAAACCAAATCAAAATTGATGTTCAAGAAAGAGGTGGTGGTATTTTAGCACAGCACAGTCAAGAGCATTTAGAATGTGAACCACATTCTTCTAACCTATTTGGCTTTGAAGGTAATTGGAGGATGCTTGGTGGAGATAGAGTGCCTTATCAATTTGCTGTAAAGTATCTTTCTAAGAAGTTTGATTACATCACAGTCAAAAGTGTTATTGGACCTTATATAACCAATGGAGCTCATTTCTTTTGCTTTTAGCTTAATTTGCTATCTTCGTTAGGCTTATCTCTAATGGTAAGCCTTTTTTTATGAAAGCAGGTGATATTGTAAAACTAAAATCTGGCGGCCCCGATATGACTATTGTTTTTATCGACACAGATCAAGTTGCCAGATGCGTTTGGTACTGTACGTCAGAATTTAATATTAAATGGCAGGATCTTGCTGTTGTGACACTAATACCTGCTTAAAGTTAAGCTACCTTCTTCTTCACAAGCTGTTTATATGATAGCCTCGTATTGACATTCTCCATTGAGTTGTCGAGTATCTCCTGTACTGTTATTTTTCTTGTGTTGTACCTGTAAACGAATTCATCCACGTATCTCTGTAAGTGCTTTCTGCTTACTTGATGATACGTGCCTATTATTGTTCTCTTTAAATGGGACCAAGCACCTTCTAATGTATTAGACGTATGACCTGCTTCGTCAACGTATTGACCCCTTGTGTGATCTACAATGTGATGTTCGTATATCGCATTCAGTCCTCTATATCCTCTCCATTCATCAGATACTAAAATGCTGCCTTTTTTTACAGTTTCCAATATATGGGGGTGTAATGACTTTCCTGATGTGTCACTTATAGCAATAGCTTTTATCTCAGATGGTTTAGTTACAACCTTTTCTGTTACCATTTTGCCAGGCATGATTTTGTGCGGTCTCTGTATATAATGAGCCTCTTCTTTTTGAAGCATTCCCATAACTGGTGTCTTATCGATGAACGCTCTGCCTTGACTATTCTTTACTTTCTTGTGATAAGGTCTGTTTTTATTTTTGCCGCCGATAAATGTTTCATCCAATTCAATAGTACCTTCTAACTCGATAGAGCCACCAGTATTTAGCATGTGACGTATTCTTTGAGCCATGAACCAACCAGTCTTCTGAGTTACGTTTAAGTCCTTTGCCAGCTGACATGAACTGATACCCTTCTTATGAAAACCATATAGAAAGATTGCTGTAAACCATTTACACAGCGGTATCTGTGAGTTCTCGAAAATTGTGCCTTTAGTAGCAGAGAATTGCTTCTTACATTCTTTGTCAGTGCACTTATACCTTTTAAATTTTCCTTTGAGTTCATATATCTTATTGCAGCCACAGTGAGGGCAAATAATTTCTCCTTTCCACCTCATTTGTATTAGGTAGTCAAGGCAACGTTGTTCGTCAGAGAAGTACTGTATTACGTCGATTATAGACTTGAATTTCATGGTGAGTGATTGTACGATAAAATTACAGACCACTATTCAGAAAGGCACGGATTTGACGCTGAGAAACTAAAGTTAGTATCAAAGAAATGTTAACTCAAAGCAGTATATTTGAGTATGAAATACTTTGACAAAGAGAAGCAAGCTGATTTGTTATTAAAGTTTAGCCCTAAGGCACAAGATATATTTATCCTTGTCTATAATCGAATTGTCGATGATATGAATGAATTAGAAAAAGAGAAAAGAAATAAGTCGATCGACTATAACGATTTTGATATAGCAAACCTTATAGAGGTAAAACAAGTCGGTAACGGTGTATTGTTTTCTATAAAAGATGAATATAAGCAGTATAGTGATGCTACTGCTTTAGAGATGCGAATGACTGAAATAATCAACCGACATAAAAAGTCTATTCCGACATAATCTTCAGCAAATCCTCTTCGGTAATATATCCAAGTACGTTATCAGGCGTTACTCCTGCTTCAATAAGCTCTTCAATTGATAATTCGATTTCCATTCCTGAAGATAAGAACGCTTAAATTCCTAACCTCGTGATTGCGGACCAAGATTTGGAAAGCGATGATCTATGACATTCGATGGTAGTCTATCAATAATGACGTGCGTAGAATTCAATGCACATGTTATAGTCAATTCTACTTGTCCGTTTTTTAATTCAAGACGAAGTGTTTCTCCTGACTTGCAGAATTTATCTTTAAAGTCATTTAGAATAACGTTGAGTGCATCTTCTGTATTCTTACGCTCTTTTGCTCGTCTTATTTTGAATTCAAATTCACTTTCTGCCATAGCGATAATTTATATTTCTAAAATTACCTCCGCTTTTTCACTGTTTTGTGACCAAGGTTAAAGCGGTATGTGAATTCCATTCTCATTTTCATTTTTCGCTCTGTTATAAAAGCTTATGAAGTCAATTCATTAATTCTGCTCATAAAGGTACATTGAGATTTATGTAAAATAAAACGACACAATCAGATATTTTATTATAACTTTTTGCTATTTAAATATTTAATTTAACTATATCGATTTTCATTTGCAACATAAAGCAAATATTCTGGCTTTGTGGAACAGTAGTTATTTCCCAGCTAAGCAATCAGCAAGATAAAATAAAGGGCCATTATTTTCAAAATGAAAGTGCTTATTACCAACACAATTCACTCTCGCTTAAAAGTATAATATAATACGCAATGGTGCTATTTAGTGAGAACATATGTATGCTGAACCTCATGACCCGTTGTTCGCAATATTCCGTGGAATTGCATACCATAGCCGTCACCCGTTTAGCGAAAGTGATCATCATGACTTTGCTACATGTTACGCGCTATGTCAAAAAAATCAAAGCCTCCGTTTTCTCGAAGGCTTTATGAACCCGTTAGGACTTTTCTCGAACCTTTTTGTTGAAGATCTGAAGAAATTGGTTGGGATAATTGCTGTAGGTTGAAGTGGCATAAGATTTTATTTCTTACCCAACCCTATATATACTCCTTACCAGTTGCAGGGCATCCCGCCTCATATCATGCCCCAATGTATATTTATATTCCCTGCTGAAGTCTTTGGTGTATTCAAATATCATAAGTATCAGCTTGTACGTATCATCATCCACAGTCAGTTCATGTTACAAAGCCATTTTTTTGAATTTTTCAACTTCGCGGATATGCTTTTTAAATAGCTAAAAAGCCCGCACCGCACGTACGTAGGGTGTTGAGCCCTTGGAGAGGTAGTCCTGGTTGCCACTGCTGAAATTCTGACGCCACGCGCTTACGGAGGTGCCCTCACTTGAACTCCAATAGTCGCCATCAGCAAAAACACCTATTGCACCTCTATTAATATATATTTTATTCAACTCGTCTTTGCTGGGCAAATACCAATCACTAAAGCCGCCACCAGAATAACTTTTGCAGACAGCCGATGCATTACCAATGGTACCACAATTCTGATAAATTATTTCGGTATTATTTCGGCCAGTACCCAACAAGTATCCCGTAGCACCTTTAAACGTTCCATAACAGCCCCAATCTACTCCTGTGCTCTGGTCGCTGGTAGCAGCAATTATCCCATGCTGCACCAGCGGGTCATAGCCAGGGTCGCCGGCTTGCAAAATGTAGGCTACTTTACCGCCTCCAAAACTGGCTCCTATTGTAAGCGTATTACCCACCCACGCCGGGCTACCACTCACTAATTGCAGTACCTGGCCATTTGTGCCCGATGGCAGACTGCTGCCGCCCACTGCACTCCATACAGTGCCTGTATAATAATAAAATCCAGCTGTTTCATCGGTCTGGAATATCATCAATCCAGTGGCTGGAGAGGATATAGCTGTCTTTTGAGCTGCGGTCATTCGAGGCACCAGCACTCCCTGGCTTGTACTTGTTACATCGAGCATAGCTGATGCATTGGCTGATGCACCGGTGGTGTTCAAAGCCATTCCCTGCGAAAAGGCAGCATTTGTAACAAAAACAGAAACCAACGCAAATGCCATTACGTAAGGGGTATGCCTCATAAAAACTATTTTGTCGTAAAAATAATAGTTTCTACCAAACAAATATACCTTGTCATTTAAATGTCCTTTGTGATTCCGCCATCAGGCTTGTCTACCAGACATTAGCTATATAAATAGATATGGCAGTATGGAAATTGTAGGCAACGGCAAATAGCACAAGGCAATGCGCCCACATTCAAAAACAAAAAAGCCTGTGAGTGACTTAAAGTGCACTTTCAGGCTTTGGTGAACCCGTTAGGACTTTTCTCGAACCTTTTTATTGAAGATCTGAAAAGTTTGGTGGAGGTATTGAAATTGCTTTCAAAATAGAAGTAATAGTTTTATGACAGCTTCTCAGGAAATATTCACCCCATATCGTTGGTGTCATCAACGAACAAATTAAGTCTCTATTTGAATACGTTTTTCAATATTTTTTTATTGGTTCACTGGCTGTACCACCAAAATTTCCCTCAAATAGAATAGATTTTAGAGTAAGGTTTGCTCAACTAGCTCAACGTTTCTTCTTTGTCTTTTAGCTGTTGTACATAGCTCACGGCGTTTAATATCATGTCGCTCGTTATGAAAATGAGGCTGCCCTTTGGCGCGTTTTTGAATGCGAAGTCTATGGCCTCGCTCTCCTGCTCTATAACTGTCGTTTTTTTAGAGGGGTCTACGTTGTGAATGCCTGTGAGTACTAGATCTATGATTTCCTGTCCCGGACGCCCCCTAAGCGATACATCCTGGCGAATGATCAACTCGTCGAATATTGTGGCTGCTTCCTCTGCAAGGTGTATGATATCTTCGTCGCGCCTATCGCCAGTGCCTGCAATGATAGCTATCCTTATTGTAGCGTCGAAGCTGGCCACCAACTTGCTGATAGCTTTCATGCCGTGCGGATTATGGGCAAAATCAACAATGACCGAAAAATTGCGGAATTGAAAGAAGTTCATTCGACCCGGCGTAAGGGCAACCGATGGCTCAAAATGCCGCAATGCAGTCCGGATATCCTCCATATTTACACCCACCAGATACGTAGCGAGTACGGCTGCCATGGCGTTTGCTATGTTGAAATCGGCCTTGCCGTTGAAAGTGATCGGTATATTTGATAGTTGCTCTACCGTTATTTTGTCGGCACCACTTAAGATGGTTAAGCAACCGTTTTCGGGCACAATAGCAATACCACCATTTGCACAATGCGCCGCAATTCTTAGGTTCTCGGGATTGTGCGAAAAATATGCCAGTTTGCAGCTAAGCTTTTCGTGGATGGCATACACGAGGTCGTCGTCGGCATTCAGCACTGCATACCCGTCCGGATTCACGGCAAGGGCAACTAGAGCTTTCACTTCAGCTAACTGCTGCACTGTGTTTATGCCTTTAAGGTCCAGATGATCCTCAGCCACATTGGTGATTATAGCCACGTCACATTGGTCGAATGCCAAACCCGCCCGTAATATGCCACCGCGTGCGCATTCAAGAACCGCAAAATCTATATTTTCGTTTTTCAATACGGATGCAGCTGATAACGGGCCACTACAATCACCTTCTTCTACGAGCTTTCCCTGAATATAAATGCCATCGCTGCAGGTGAATCCTACTTTAAATCCAGCTTGGTTCACAATATAGGCTACTAGTCTGGTAGTGGTAGTTTTACCGTTTGTGCCGGTTACCGCTATGATTGGGGTATGCCGAGCCGTATTTGTAGGGTTAATATTAGTTTGAAGTCCGACCCTCCCATTGCCTCGCAGGTTTTCGCCCATTTTTTGTTTAGAATTAATGTTTACAATTTACAGAGAAACTACGACTATCGCCGGCTTTAGGAATGATTTTGGTATTAATTTTTTCGTTTCCGGTAGACCGGAAGTATCGTTCATTCCGCGCAGCAGTGGTCCGTCTTATGCTTGTATTGTCTGCGCACTAGGTTGGCAAATGCTCTGCCATAGTACTTGTCTTTTTCAGAAGAGTAGATGATAAAACGAGAATACCATGAATAGAAAAACCTCCCAAAAAAGGGAGGCTCCTCTAAAAAGTGAACCCGTTAGGACTTTTCTCGAACCTTTTTGTTGAGGATTTGAAGAAATTGGTGGATGTTTCTCAGCTTCTATCTGTCATTGATAGTATATCGCCGTGAATGTTTCCACTAAAATCTCAATTCTATACTACAAGAAATCAAATACCTAATTTCTCTATCCCTCGTGAAAAACTTTCACAATTGGATGGCTCAACTATATTTCTTTTAAACTCATCCCAATACTCTTTCGATACAGATGCAACTATTCCCGAACAAATTAAATAAGCAAGCTCTTCCTCAAAGGCTACCCATTTATCACTTATAATTATTTCCGTTCTTGCAGAATTAAGGTCTAAATCCCTATTACCGCAAACATCTACTACTATAATAACAGGGATAGGCCATGATATCTTCACTTGATTTTTCTTTATTCGCCATGATTCGGGGAATAAATTGGAAGGCACTTCTATTCCATGAAGTGATATTTGAGATTGAGATTGAGTTAGCCATTGAGTTGAATCGCTTGTTTTAATCTTCCCATCCTCATCAATACTTATTGAGGTTGATTGAAGTATAATCTTGTTGTCAGATAATTCTAACTTTTTCTGTAAAGAATAAGTTTCTCCATCAATTTCAATCTCTTTTGAATTGACTTCAACCTTATTTATAGGAGCATCATGACTTTGTAATATTGCTACAATACAAGTTCCAACAATTCCAATATCTTTATTACCAAAGGCGATTTCGATTGTTCTTATATTTTCATTCTCTTGCCAAGAATGATTTTTCAGTGCAACTGGTGTAATATCTTTAAAGCTATTTTCATTACGAACCTTCGTCAGATTTGCAGTTTTGATATTTATTTGAAATGGTGGGTTTGGGATAACTGTTTCTACAGATTTTATAAAAGCCTCTTCACTCATTGTCTCCCAAGGGTTTTTAGTTTTCCTCAGAACAAGCTTTGTAGTTGTTCCAACCTGTTGCTGCTGTCCTGGCTTAATCCAGAAAATACTGTCCTGCCCCTCAACTGTCATATTAATTGCCTCACTTGATTTTTGCGGTGCATAAATTCGCATCGTATCAACAATCATTGTATCTGCTACCATAAAACATGATAATATGCCAATTCCAAATCTGGAAGTTGGAGAAATCTCAGCATTAGAATCAATTTTTAAATTATTGAAATCTGTGGAAGTATAAAAAGATGACCCAACTTTTGTGTAGTAATTATCAATAATATATTGATCCATTCCTGTCCCGTTATCAATCACCTCTAAAATAAAGCTTGCATTCTCGTTATAATACCTAACGGTTATTTGAGGAATGTAGGAATTACCCCATTTTTTTTCCTGAGCTTGTCTTAGTAAACAGGCATCTATTGAATTTTGTAATAACTCACGCAATGCCACTTCCGGGTTTCCATAAAGCTGCGTACCCATTAAAAGATCAATAACTTGTCTTTTGCTAAGAGTAAATTTCGTATCTCTGTACAGATATATAGGGCGATTGTAAATATCTTTCTGGGTCTCAATCTTATCCCTATTAACCTTAAACGGAAACTTAATACAAATATCTCTGCCTTGATTTTTATTAAATTCATTAAGAGTGGAAACAATATTATTGCCAACACTTAATTCATTATCTATAATATCACAAAATTCATGTATTGCTGCTTCAATAGCAGGGTGTCCACATTTGGCACTAAACTGAATAATATCGGGATTAATGTCCCATGCTCCAACCGATCTATGCTTTTCCCATTCTTTAATTGAAATTGGATGCTTAACATTCAGGTGCGAGAATAATATAGATGGTGTTCGTTTTGCATCGAAATCAAGTATATCTGCAAGTCTTAGAATAAGCCCAATTAATGGCAAACAAGCATATGTATTTGTAGCACATAAATGATTTTTATCAAATTCTAATAGCTTTACTGCCTCTTCATTATGACTATGACATATATTGGCGAATTCAACTGTTAAATCCTCATTTCGATATATTATTTTATTGCTGCGATTATCCCCTAATATTTCATCCCTATCAATAATTTCCCTTGCCCGGTCTGCATGAGTTTGGCGTATGTATTCAGTGATTAAATAACCTTTTATTGTGTCCGCTTTGGAAATTTCACCTTTCGCAACATATTCTTCAACAGCCCTTTGCTGGTCTGGTCTTGCTAAGTAAAACCTTCCAAATTTATTAAATGATTCAATCTCGGCTTCATTATCGAACGTTGGGCTAGCCGTATCCCAGGTTTTTTTCCATGTTAGAACCTCTTTTTCATCAGGAGCCATACCGATGTCGTGAAAAAATGCACTGAGTATTAGCAGCATTAATTCGGGGATAGAAAGTTTGATAATGTTTTCTTCTGTCAATAAACGTTCCATCAAGTTAAGAACCCTAAACAAATGATCTCCATCATGAAGGGTATATTCACCCATATGTTTGATTATCGTTTTAGTCCTTTGAAATGCATAAGAGACTGCATTATCCACAGTAGTAACTACTTCTGAATCCTTAGTTTTACATTTCGCCACTAATTCCCTGTATATAAGGCTATTTTGTAACCGGGGAAAATATTCTTCTTTCCATTCATCAATTATTGCAGTAGGTTGTATCATAAATATATTTTATCTTTTTTTGCTTATGTGTAGACAAAGAGTCCACACTTCCCTCTTTCGTCATACCGCTGCATAAGGTTTGAAGTAAATCATTGATAATTAGATATACACGACAGAAAATACATCCCTGCTACAATTAGTCATTATAGTTTGAATCCTTATTTTTAACCATTAATCGTAAGATATCCTTTCCCTACGGCACTATCCTTCTTTGAAATTAAAAAATTAAATTGATCATCTTTCCAGTCAGAAGTATCAAAATACAAGTACCACGGTTTAAAATTCAAGTCGTCTATTAGTATAGATTTTGAACCCGAAAGCGAAATATCTGTATAAACAATCAATTCTACAACGAACCTATTTTTCACTACCAGCCTGGAATTTAAAGAGTAAAGACCCATCTTGATTCGCTGTATAGTGCCACATTCAATTAAAAACGGCAATATCTCTGTGATAGCAATGTGCATGGCTCTATTACTTCCGTAGATAGCGCCTATTTTTTGAACAATAACTTGTTTGTTTATATTTTCTTGAACCTTGAAGCCTTGAGATAATGATGTTAGAATATCAAACGTTATCGGATAGCTGTTACAAAACAGACATAGTATAATGGCCTTTCGCTCATCAAGGCTAAAACGATAATAGTCAAAATCTTTGACTACTTTTTTAAGTTGCGCTAACAAGTAATTGTTCCTTTGGATAAGTACTGTTACGTGTTTAAGAATTTTACCGGCCCTATTTTCTCCTTCTGTATATTGCTTTATGTGTAGCAAGCATTTATCCCTATCAAAGCTTCCTGTTTGGAAATAGTCAGCTATAGCATCTTCAAGAACCTTAAAGTGCACCCTGCTTTCAACCCCTATGTATTTCCTTTTATTGATCATTGATACAAATAAATGGTACGATTACTTCCCAAAAATGAGAGCCACCATGGGTGACCACCTTATTATTCTCTGTTGTAAATGCTTCCCGATCTTTTAAATAAAGAGACAAATCTTTTCTGCCAATATTCAAATGACTATTTTGCTTTAAAAAACTATCCAGCAATATTTCATCAGAAAACTGCAAGTGCCTTTTACCTCTGCTTATAGCACCTACTTTATCTTTCAATGTGAGATTGCTAACTCCTGTAGCCTCTATGTTCCCATGGTCCGCCGTTAGGTAAATCTGAAATCCTTTTTTCCTTAACTGACTAATTATCTCAACAATATTGAATTGCTCTATCCATTGCAGAGTAGAATTTTTCAACTGTTCATCTCCCATTATTGAGCCGTGCATTATATCATCCAGATCATTACATACGATCCCCAATATAGTTATATCGTCAGAAATAGCGTTTAGGTCCAATGGGTGATTAACACTCATTTTTTTGAAATCAACCTGATAGGCGGCAACTGCTTGCTTCTTCCAATAATCCCCGAATAATTTGCTTTCTTTGGAATTGTCCTGATTCAGATCGGGTTTATCACCCTTAAAAATTGCTTGTCTTGACCAGGCAGTAATAGTTGGGATAAAAGCTAATGAAGCCTTTGAAGTACAATTAATCCCAGCTTTAGTTAACTCGTTGCTTAATAAAGTCCATTGCCAGTAGTTCATTCCATCAATAACAATCAGAGCCTTTCTTTTTGCCGTTCTGGAATTTATGTTTTCAAGTATCCTTGAAACAACAACTGGTTTCCTAACACCACTTAATGAAAATAAACTTCTGTACGTATTGTCTATGAATCGCTGAAAACGAACGTTAAAGGCATTCTCAGCCAGTACATAATTTTGTTTCAGTGGCTCATTGCTTGATTTGAAATATTTCAATTTAGCACTTGCAAATACCTGAATGATATCGAACCACTGTTCAACTAAATCCTCTATGATTTGTATTTGTTGTTTCAGGTATTCAATAAGCGCTTCCAGCTCATTGTCGTTATTTCCACTTTCGCTAATAAATACGCCCAATTTCATCGGGCCAGGGAAACTATCATACTTCACCTGAGAAACCTGGACCGGTTTCAAAAATTCAAATGCAAACAGGTAACCTAAACTCTTGTTGAGCAATGGCTCTTTAAAGTCAATAATTGAAACACCATCTGTAACAAAGTACCGCCATTGCTCTTGTAGAAAACCTAAAAGGTTGGCAGCCGACAGCCCTTTGGAAATTAGGGTTGGGAAATATGGTTTTACAATGCCTGACAGAAACTTTCGCAATGGTTCATTAATACCGTTTTTCTCGAGCAACACAATTATGAGTGCGTTAAGCACTCTTTCCTTTGCATTGCTTGCTGTTAGTGTATCAAAGTCAACATTGTACAAATTTTCGAGTAAAAATTTCAGTGTCTTATCATAACTCAACTCTTCATAGAGCTTATTATTCGACAATAAGCAAAGTGCATTAAAACTTAAGCCTTTTACCGCCTTTGCATCAAGATTAGGGAATAGATGGGCTATGCCTACTTCCTGAAAATGAACAAACGTTTCAATATCCGGCAATGGGTGGTAGCCAACCGGAGCTACAATCAAGTATTTATTTTGTGATCCCCTTACCTGCAACTCAAAAAATATCCTTACATCCAAATCGGTTTGAGCTACATAGATAATGTAACCTTCCGTCTCAAAGGCATCCTTCAATTCATCGTAATCAAACAGATCGTCCTGATCGGCAACTATTATGTGTCGTTTATGGCTGGCAATAACCAGTTTTTTATATTTGTCTATCCAGTTACTCATTTACAATATTTAAAAGTAACAGACAGGTTAATGAGGGAACTATTTGTTTTGCTGAATCAAAAGTGGTTTCCCATTGTTCTTTTTCTTTTGAAAGCCTTACAAGTCTTGATTGTCGGATATTCTCAATCCCAATCCTGTTCATTTGCTTTTCCAAAAATGAAAAAGACCTTTCTTTATTCAGTTTTATTTTCTCGGTATTTTGGTTGATGCTATTTTCAAACTCCTCAAATTTCACTTGAAGTAACTCTTCTGCTTTTGACGATGTTGTATGATATACAGCTTTAGATTCTTCCTCAGATAGAGTGCCCAAGCATTCAAAGTTGCTGTTTTCCTGGGTTAGCTTATCCCATAGTGATTGAGCGTATGCAGTGAAATTATCGCCATCAGCAGAAACAAAAATGGGGAGTATTGTTTGATTAATTTCAAATTGGTTTTTTACTGTCAAATGCCATAGCGACCAGTGACCAGCAACAGAATTACCCTGCTTCATTTTGACGGTGGGAATTTGCTGCGAATCTGTAAAAGGTATAGCGTCTTTTAGTATTGACTGTATGATTTCGTGTTGCAATGATATTGGTTCCGGTACTGGGTTATTAAGGCTTTCTCTAATGTTGAAAGTATAGACGTTCTCCTTGATGCCAGGGAATTTGAACTTTATTCCGTCAATAAGGTTTAAATAGGGTATACCCTTTGTTTGAAGGTAGCTTCTCGTTAATCCTTCCAGCCAATTGGGTAGCGGACTGTGCTTTATTGCATCCACCGTATCTGCTTTTAAGTCCTTGGATGTTGGCAATGCACCCTCTGTACTTTTGTAATCTTTCAGTTTGTTCTTTATTTCTTCCAGCCAGTTTTCACTTTCTTGCTCAAACTTCGCAGGATTGAGCAGTGAAGTAAGATAGAGCCTGTTAATTTGGTCGTGCTCTAATGTACTGTCCAAAACATCGGATGTTTTGTCGATGCCCAATTCATTCATGATTTGCGTAAGCTTGGTTTCAATTACTTCATAAACTCTTTTGTCAACAGAGTTATCTGCCATCATATTTAGTGCGAGCACCTCAAATGTTTGTCCGATACGATCAACCCGGCCTATGCGCTGTTCAACAACCATAGGGTTCCAAGGCATGTCGTAGTTGATAATGATGTGCGCAAACTGCATATTCAGCGATTCACCGGCAGCATCAGTACTTACTAAAATTTGGGCTGATTCTTTAAATTTTTTAAGTACTTCTATTCGCTCATCAAAATCCATTGAACCATTGATGACCTCGCACAGATAGCCACCCTTTTCCTGAAGTACTTTTTGCAGCATAAATTGAGTGCTGGTAAATTCGGTGAATATCAGGAATTTCAAATCAGGGTTATCCTCTTTGGCCTTCAATTCAGTAAGTTTGCCCATCAGGTATTCCACCTTGGCATCAGTCTCTTTATCCAAGCAGTCTTTGGCATCACGAATAAGCCCTTGTAGTATGCTTAGTTCGGTATCATAATTTCCCTGCGCTTCCTCTACAATCGAAAATATTTTTTCCTCAAAATCGGGGTACATCTCACCTTCAAAGCCGTACTCCTCTGGATTGTTTATGACATTCTCCTTATTGACTTCTAACCTCCTGCCGGATAGCCTTTCTGCTCTTTTCTGCATTGCATCCAAGATTGCCTGGGTAGAGCTGCTCATCATTTTTTGAAACAAGAGCATGACAAAACCGTAAGAATTGTTTTTTGTCTGCTGCGCTAGATTAAAGCCATTTACTACATAATCCGTAACGGCAGCATATAATTTCTGTTGCTTTTTATGCCTTATCGGGTCATAGATTACCTCAATTCTTTGCGTATTTCTTTTATTAAAAAGTGGCTTGCCATTGTAATCAATTGCTTGCCGTTTTTCAGTTCGTACTACATAGGGTTCTAATTCCGGTATTGTTGGCATTCCTTCTCCTGCGAAAGCATCGGCATTCAATAGTTGTAATATCCTCCTGAAGTGATCGCTTTTTCCCCGGTGTGGTGTTGCCGAAAGCAGTAATACATTAGGAATGGCATTGCACAATATATCTGCCATCTGGAACCGACCGACCTGAGTGCTGCTGCCGCCAACCCGGTGGCACTCATCAATGATCAGCAAGTCGAATTCAGCTTCCAAAACACTTTGAATCCTGTAGCGGTTATGTTCTTCTACCTTTTGTTTGGTCCAGCCTTGCTTGGTTTCCAATGGTTTTAGCGCATCCATGGAAACAATAACCTGGTTGTGCTGCGTGAACATATTGATTTCGTTATCAGCATCCAACCTCGCAAAAGTCCTGCTTATGGTATTGATGTAATCCGTATCGTAAATATGAAAAATTTCGTTGAAATGCCGTTTCATTTCCTGCTGCCATTGTCCCATTGCGGATTTAGGCACAATAACCATGATGCGCTTAACGATACCTCTTAATTTTAGCTCCTTTAGCACCAAGCCGGTTTCTATGGTTTTACCCATACCTACTTCATCGGCCATTAGGAAACGAAGGAACTGACCCGACATTACTTTTTCAAGAGCTAATATCTGGTGTGGTAAAGGAATGATGTTGCTCTCTAAAGGGGCCAACATTGACTGGTGAACAACTTCATTTTTAATTTTTGCTGCGATAGCCCTGAACGACATTTCAGGAATAGAGGGTGCAGTTTTTTCATCTGAAATTTCAGAAATAGGAATGGATAAAATCTCACCGGTAGATAATATTCTCACCTCGGCAATGATTTTGCCGAAAACCGATTTTTGCGATAATAATGCTATTTCTTTTCCTTGATATTTCATTTATATTTTGTCCTTAGCAATATCGTAATACATTAATAGCTGATCGTCTTCAAGCAGAATATTTTGGGGTATCATATCACCCAAGGTGACAATGGTTTTGAAAGCCTTTTCTTCCCAGCAGTTTTTGAAACCAGCACGAAGGGCTTCTACCCGCACTTCCTTTAGTTTTTTTGCTTTAGCCTGGCTAATAAATGCGAGATAAGCATTAAACTCTTTGATCAAAGCTTTATTGCGCAGTGCGTCCCTGTCCTTGGCTTCATTGGGGTTAGGGGTGCGCCATTTGCCTTCTGCATCCTGTATAAAGTTTTGCTCCAGAATTATATTTAGTTCGGGGATGGAATCTCCTTTGCGAATAGATTGTGGTGCCTTGCGGAAATCAGGCATAATATCCTGATATTTTTGAGGAGTTTTACGCAGTCGCTCTTTCAGCCATTCAATTGCATCATTTTCTCCGCCAACAAACAGCTCCTGTTGTACTATTTTGGGTGTTTGGGCTTTTTGTTCGTCATATTCGGCTACCTGTTCAGCCGTAAAGTACATGCCATCCCGCTCTGAAAATTTCTCCTTTAATCCCGCCTGAAAATCCTGTGAATCTATAGGAACTTGCAAACTGCGCATCAAATAGAAGGTGATCAGCCTATCAAATAATATTTTAGGGCTTCTCTCAATGATCGCAGTAGTGCTATTGTCTTTCTTCATATGCACTGGTAAATGATGTAAATGCTCTACTACAAAATCCCAGATGGCAACTTCTGCATGTTCTTTTTTGAACTTATTTTCAAACTCAAATGATGGCTTGTAGCAACTTATAACCAAGTCTTGTTTTACTGAAGTAGTATTTGTAACCGCTTTAAAACTGCCTTGTTTCTTATCCAATGCGGCTACATTGGCTATAATAAACCCGGCTCTTTGCAATGATGTCTGTATGCCGTTCCAGACCGCTGCACTTGTATTGCTAAATTCGACGGTCATCCATTTGCCATGTTTTAGTACTCGAAAATACTCCTTAAATGAATTGGTCATCAAATTTTGGTATTCTACAAATGACTTACCGTGTGCTTTATCCTCAATTGCCTCATCTGTATTATTTGTTATGACTTTTAGCCATGCCTCCCACACAAAATTCAGTTCCGAATACATTATGTTTGCACCAAATGGCGGATCAGTGAAAATATAGTCGATACTATTATTGGATACCGTAAATGAAGTACAAGAATTTGTAGATATTAAACTGTCAGACTGGCAAAATTTTTCAGTTAATTGAAATGCGCTAGCGGCGAAATTTATGTTTCTATTTATTGATAAAAAGCAATTTTGTGGAGTAGTGAGTGAAGATATATAAAGAGTTCCCGCTAAAGGTCCACCTCCTTTTTTATCAGGTCTAAATCGCCTCATTTTCGAAAAATTTGGATTCGCAGCTGAGGCAGATAATTTTATTGCATTTCCAAGTCTATCATTACTGGCAGCCTCCCAAACATAGGCAAGACCCAATAAATTATTTTTTACATGAAATTGATGAACATGTGTTATTCCTGAATCATCATTACGTCTTGACTCATCTCCAATTGGCATTCTAAGTATTGGATACCAATCCGTCCCCTTGAAATTTTCAATTTTGTCCATTAGGGAAATATCACTTGCTGCGGGTACTTTTTCAAATCTCTTGTTATTTATGGAATAATTGATAATAACAGGTACGGACTTTGCCTGTACAATAACTTCATTAAGCGAAGAATCGAAAGTTGTCACTTTCGCTCTTTCTAAATCCCGTTTTGTTTGTTTTGAATTACATTTCGAGCAATTAAACTCATCTCTGATTACGCACTTAGAATGATCAACAGCTACGTCCCAAAAGACAATCTCTTCTCCACAATTTGGACAAATGAAAACATCACTCCATATGGTAAAATTAATTTCGCCGGTCTTGCCGTTGGCATCAGTAGTTTCAAACATCCAACCTAAATTCTCCTTTGCTTTCTTAATTATTTCCTGTCCTGCTAATTGAAATTCTTCTACATCTACTGGTAAGTTATAGTTATAAGATATAAATGTTGCAATAGGACTTAAATCACTATTAATTGCTTTTCGAACTCCCCAAGCTGGTGATTTTAACCCATTGTCTCTAAATTCTTTATCAATTCTATATCGGGTTTCGTTATCAGGGTTACTACACATTTGGGCTGCAACACCTGTCATTCCTGTTCCGGCGAATCCATCCAAAACAATATCGCCGGGTTGTGTATAGTGTAGAATATATCTCATAATTGCCGGATGAGGTACCTTTGTGTGGTAGCTATGAGCGTTATAGATTGGATTGTTCTTTCCTTCGCTTACATCACTTGCATAAGGTTCATCAACTTCAAAGTCCTTTTTCCTGCCTGGAATGATGTCTTTTTCCTTTTCCCATTCCGCAATAAAATCGTTCAACCATGGGTTTGGACAGGCTGTGTAATAGGGAGGGTCACTCAGAGCTATAATATCTTCATCCTCACCTATCGGGAAACCATCTATATGTTTTAGCTCAGGAAGTTTATTTCTTAGTTCGTTTCGGTAATATTCTCTGCGCTCTTCTTCGGTAGAAAAGGTGCGGCCAAGGCAGGTAACGGTATTGGGTTGCTTCATTTTGTGTTAGTCTTTGTTTGCACATATTGTGTGCAAATCCATTTTATTCGTACAGGCTATGACGTAAGCTATAACGTCAACTACCACGTTAGCTATATCGTTAGCTATAACGCTCACTACTTATTAATCTATTTCACCAACAACATTTAATAACTCCCGGACTATCATTCCCTTAAGCGTTATTGCATATTGTTGATTTGGGCTGGTCGGTTTATCTGGTATGGTCATACGCAGCCAATCTAATGTGACTAAAGGTGATACATATAAATTATAGTTGTCTATATGGTTTTTCAAGCCGATTTCCTGCAAAATATCCTTACGTTGCTTAGGCTTTCTGCAAAACATTAAAATCTTCTCCATCTTCTCCTTAACAAATTCCTGAGCGTCAATAGCTGTCTGTTCAACAATTTCCCTGTCGGTTACTTTAATAATTTCCGCTGCTGCAGACTCATCATTTTTATCTATTCTTTTCTTTAATTCTTTTGCGGCAGCCTCACCGGCTTTGTCTCCTGCAACTTCCCGAACTTTATCTCTGATTTCATGTGGGGCACCCTTAATTATTTGAATAACTGAATCATTTAAATCAATCAGCTCCTCTCCAATTGGTATTAGAGTATCCTCAGCTTTTACAACATCAGGTATTAAATCAACCTGTTTAAATGAATGATGGAGCGGTAATGTGACCTGAAACCAACTACGCTCGTCATCAAATTCAAAAATTGCGGCAGGAGATCCATTGTTTTTCATGGCCCTGTTTATGGTTGACAGACCGGTTGCATGACCCTCTGCCAAATGCAGTTCTTTAAAAAAGTCACCTAACCTTCTGTTCCTATACCGCTTCGGTATTACTTTACCGGCATCAAAATCTTCCTTGCGAATTGACCTATCCGGCCCACCACAATTGTGTAAGATTATCGCATCAGGTTCTATCCTGATCTTTACAGGTTCTCTTTCCTGATAATTCCGATGGTAAAGGCAATTCGCAACAGCCTCTTCCAACGCAGCAAAAGGATAATTCCATACTCTCAATGCTTCTGCCTGACCAGGCACTTTAGTTACTTGTTCATAAATAAAATTTGACCTTATGTAATTGAGTGATTTAGTGATTTGCATTTGAACTGGCCCGGTTATGATTTCTTCCGTAAATTTTTCACCGGCAACACCCTCTGGGAAATGTATTATTTCTACACGAGTGTTTGGAAAAAATTTCTCTGGTGTTTCGCAGAACAACATCAGTGCTACATTCCTTGGGAACACATGCTCAGCGGGACCTGAAACCAATTCCATCTGTTGCAGGATGGTCAAATTTGATAGTTTGCCCACATCTTCAGCTAATTTACTTCCGGTTCTACGTAGGTGGTCATGAACTAAAAGCATAGACAAGTCATTCACCGATGCTTGGGTATTAACACGATCATCAAAAGGGATATTGTTGGATAAGGCAATTAATTCTTCCTTATCAGCACCAGTGGCTTCAATAGAGCTTGCGTACCTTCTAATGTAATATTTCCAAGTCTTCTGTTTTGCACCTATGTTCTCCGGTACTTCATAGGGTCGTTCACTTCCTGCAATAACCCACAACACCACAATTTGCTTACCATCAACTGTTTCAATTGAAAATTTGGGCGCATAACGAGGTTTCATTAAATTGTTGAATCCAATCATTTTTGATTGAATGTCGCCTATCACATTGGTCGATAATCCGACTACTGGCCGGATCGCAACTTTCGTTTCGGGATTTTCAGCAACGCCAACCAATATATAACCACCTCCAATGTTATCAAAATCATTGGCAAAAGCACAAATACTCCGGTAGATAGCATCGTGATTCCATCCTTCCTTAAATTCAATACGGTCTGATTCAACTGTGTTAGCTGAAAGCAAATCTTCTATGTTGATGTGCAACGCCATTTATTTCATTATTATTCTTACTTTATTTCTCTCTTTTCCTACACAAAGGCTATTCACATACTCAGTTAAAGTATCAATAGCTTCTTGCGGCGTTAGTGGCTTATTCAATTGCTGGCGAATATCCTCAAAAGATATTTCAACTTTATCAATGCCCTTTGCCAATTGTGCAATTAAATTTCTCAGTTTAGGTGCATTGTCCACCGTCAGCTCAATAGCCCCCCCTTTAAATGCCTCCACCAGTTTTCTTTCCTCAGCTTTTAGCATCGCCATATTTTCAAGTACTGATGGATCTTTAAAAACGGAACGCATAGCGTTAGTCCATTTTTCGAGAATGCTATCTAACTGCTCTCCTAAAACCTGTATTTTAATATTCCTCTTTCCTGAATACTCCCTTGGATTAAAATCATGGTATGGTTCAAGTAGTACAGCTTGCTTAGTCAATTGTGTCTCACTTTCTCTGAGCGAAGTAATGCTATTGATCCAGTTTTGATATTCCGTTTTGGTAATAAATTCCGACTCTTTAATAACATCGCAAATCCGTTTTTGTTCGCTCAGCATGATCCGCTCTTTCACCAGTGCATCCTGCTTTGATAGGCGGCATGAGGCAAATTGCTCCAAATAATAGTCGGCATATTTATCAATCAAAGAGTTCAGCAACGCTTCATATTTTTTCAGGTCAACATCTTTTGAAGCATTTAATTCTGTTGGCAGTTTGTCAATAGCAGCCTTAATATCATCGAATAGGGGTTTCTCCTCCGGCAATACATAAGAATGTGCGGCATAGAGATATCCTACCAATTTTTCAAACTTGTCGGATTTCGCTTTTAATTTATCAATCAAATCGCAATATGGGAATGCTCTAAAAGCATCAACCAATTCTTGTTCCGTAAACTTAAAAGATTTAAGCTTGCCATAGGAATTGTAAGACTGAATACTATCTAAAAGTGTCCCCAATGTTTCTAACTCCGTTTTCATTTTCAGGACCTCGTCGTTGCTCAGTAAAGGTATATTCCGGCAACGAACGCCTTGCGCCACCATTGCTTTTGTCTTTACAACCCGCTCAGCCTTTGTTTTAGCCTGTGCAATAATATTACTGATGGTTTCTACTTTGTCTAACTCTGAAGTAAAATCGGGAAGACCTAGACAGGTAAACAAAGCCTTTAGGTTTTTTACCGGAATTCCCTGGGGCTGCCTGATATGCTGGTAAGTAAAAAAATCATCTTCTGTAAGAGTAGCTACCGTTTCTATGTTTGTTGCCGACAGCGTTTTGTTCCCCGACCAATTGATCTCGATATCACCTTTAAACGCCAGGGCAACCAAAACTATAAATTCAAGCTGGTAATCAATATTAAAATCAACAGAGTACCAGAGTTTGGCCGGTGCATAGTGTGCCCAAATAATATCTGTCCGATTTAGTACTGCGCCAGCACCATTTTCCTTTAGCTTCCGCAAAATGCTATCGGCGTACTTGCTGTTTTGAAGTTCAATCGTTTGTCCGCTCCAAAGCCCTAAACCGCTGAGTATGGCTTCACCATTACCATTGCGGATCGAAGGGTATGCAATCTTTTTTAATGCCGCAGAAACAGTTCCCGCAAAGTTCTTTTCAGCCAGCGAACCATTTAAGTCCGTAAATGCGGGATAATGGGGGTATTTATCATTAAAGGCTTTATTCAGTACCTTGGATGCAACACTATCAAAAATTACATCTTTCGTAGAACCTTCACCGGGTAAGGGATATGACTTTAAAGATTTGATTTCACCCTTGTAAATGACTTTTGTTTTATCGGCATATTCCTTTTCAAACAGGGAAATCGCTTTCCTTTGGTATTCGCCAATTTGATTGCTGAATAGTTGCTTTTGGTTAGATGATGCTGATGCGTGTTTGGCCTTGGCAGCACCGTACATGCAAATAGTATCTCTAAACTCATCTGATAAACCGGCAACATCAAAGTAGACCTCATCTGCCTCGTCATTCCTGTTTATTTCATTAAACAGCGGGCAAAAGAAGATATAGAATTGCTGTATCGGCTCAGTTGTGCTGCGTTCGTTGGGATTGCCAAAGAATATATAGCCCAACCTGAAGCTTTTTTTATCAATCCATTCCACAGAATGTTGCCAAATCTTAAATCCTGACCGGTACGAATCCTGCTGAATTCCTAAAACGTATTGAAGGAAATCAAAGTAGTATTGATCTGCAAGGTCAGTATCTTTTTTAATAACAGTATCTGCATAGTCTCTTATGATCTGCGGGATATTAATGCCCCCTTCAGTTCTGATATAAAAGTTACCGCTTGTCGGGTCAATATCAATGTACTGTCCGGCAGTAGCTGTAATTAATTGCTTGGCGGTATTTTCAATATTGGCCAAAAGCAATTCTGGTTCGTCCACATTAGGTAATGTTATGCAAAGGTCCTCTTTTAAATTAAGGGCATCCGCTCCATTATGTTTATCGAGGTCGTCGCTCAGTATCCTAATAGCCAAGGCATAGGAAATTCTTTGAGCCACTTCTTTTTTGTTTGCTCGTGCTCCTGTAAAATGATTAGTTATGCTCTGTGAAATGATATCCTCCTTGTCCCGAACTGTTCTAATATCTGGGATCGTCAACATTGCTGGATTATTGGCAAGGTCGGCCCAATAAGTATCATAGGTTATCAACCCCGGATTATTTGAGGGCACGTCCTGTTCGAGGATGTGCTCAAACTTAACGGAAAGTGCCTTTAGAATTTCACGCACATCCTTGCCGTGTTTTATCCGCTCAAAATTCGTGATATAATTTGGGTGGACTGGAAATAGATCGATAAACTCATTCAGGTTCGTGTTTATCCCTTCAAATAAATGGGCAAACTTTAAAAGATGTTCACGGATTTTGCTTTTCTGATGAATGTCTTTTTTTAGAAGTCGCTCTTTAACCACAAATGACACATCTTCTTTTGTAATGATAAGATCGGCATACCTATCCTCTACCTTATTCAGCATATCAGCCTGAAACTGGAACTCAGGTGAGCGATATAACAATTCCTGAACCCCGAACATCAGCTTAAACCTTGAGTTATCACATGCTTCACCCAATTGCCGGAGCAACATCAGATCATTGTGCAATTCAGTTGACTTTCTCCCTTTCAGGTATTCCAGTAACTCGTCAATAACTATAAGGAAATGATGGTTAGGGAATTTTGCCTCAAATTCCGCCATCATTTGTTGAATCAATTCTTTCCAACTAAAATGAGAATCTTCATTGAAGGTAAAGGCAAGCCCTTCTTTGGACAGGAACCTTTCGATCTGTGCGAAAACAATGTCCTTCAGAACTTTGTTATTACCAATCTCAAACCGGAGAACTTTATACTTCCCGGCAATAGCTTTGAAATTATCTTTTACATCGTTGTTATGGATATGAGTAAGCAAGTCGGCATTCTCAGCGATGGCAGCCACCATTGACATTAAGTGGGACTTACCCGTCCCATAGCTACCCACTATCTGAATTCCTTTAGTTTCATAAGTGGGTATTGTAGTTAAATTTTTGACAATAACTGCTTGCAGGTCCTCTCGCATTTTTTTTGAAAAAACGAAAGTCTTGACGTGATTAGTGGCCACTGAATGTTCGTTTGCATCCACTAATTTTAGTACAGTAGTAATAGGCTCAAATTGGATGAGTTCCTTATATTTCATGTTGCAATCTTTTTAATTTAACCTCAGAGAAGTCGAAAAAATATTTATTTTGTTGAGTATTAAAATGCAGCAAATCGGTATATCCGATGCCATTCTCCCAAATAACGATTAACGAGTTCGATTTAGCGACTTCGGCAATCAGTTTTGTTGCATTAAGCTCTAATTTTGGTTCTAATAAAATTCCCAAGTTATATATTGCTAAAACTGGGATTCGGGTGTCTTTAACGATAGTTGCACGGGTTTCAAAGAGTCTTTTTACAAAATCATAAACTTCAATGTTTAGATACTTGCTCTCTTTTATCACGTCAATAAAGACTGTAAGTTCCCTACCGACATTTAAAACCGGAACGTTTTTATTTTCAAGATAAGTAATTGTTGCATCCATGCCTTCGACATTACAAGCCATTACGAACAATTTATAGCGTTCGGTGGAGGTAAAGATGTCACTTATTTGAATGTTGTTCATTAATTATTCTCTTGTGCGATTTTTTTCAATAGTTTTTATCTGTTTTTCTACTATTTTGATAGTTTTCAAGGCAAACTTTTCGTCTTTAATAATATTCAAAACCCTGTCCGCGAGCCATAGGGGTAATAGTACCTCCTCCGAAATATTCAGAATTTCACAGGCGTATTTGACATGCTCTTTCTTAGCTATTCTCTCACCCCGTTCAATTTTACTGAGCATGGGAGCGTCAATTTCCAAATGATCTGCTATTTGTTTTTGTAGCAGCCCTTTTCGCTCTCTAATTTGCTTAATATGTTCGCCGAACTGATTCACCTAATAGACATTGCTTGTCAAAATCTGACAATTGTACGAAAAATAATGACACCATACTACGTAAACTCATTTTCATGCTTCAAAGCGATCTTAAGATTCAGGTTTAAGTATAGAAATGGTAGACAGATATCTTATTATACATGCTTTGTCCCTTCGTATACGACCGGAAAGCAATTGTTTCCAATGTCCGGTCAAACAGCTATCGACTCATTCTAATCACAATCTAAATCGCGAGCATATCACTTCTGTAGTTGGAATTCACGTTGGCAAATGGCAGGTAAAGACACATAAACGTGTCCGTTTTTTAATATTTTTGCTATATGGAAGACAAAAGCCAACTTAACCCTCACCGGGAAGAATTTGCTCACCTGCTGGCAAAGAAATTTTGGAATGACTATCTGGAAGTGCTATCCCGTTATACTCACTCAGAGAAAATTGAAATAACTGAGCATCTCATGCTTATTTTCCAGTTGGCATCCGGCTATAGTAAGACAGGAAACGAGAAGTTTACGGAATTGATTGAAACATATGAAGATGATCTGCTCACAAAGTACCGTAGCCGTTTGGTGGCTTATTTCAGCAAAGGATTCATTAAATATCTCTTATCTGAGAATGTTGTGAGCGACTTGAATCTTGTAACTAAAGAAGAGTTTGATGCTATGGCACCGGCGGAACAGGAGTTTAATTCGGAAGATAGAGAGGAATTTTTACTTATGTCTCAGAATGCGCTTTCCAATGCAAGGAAGTTGCTTTATTTACATGATAAGGGTGATGCTGTCCCAACTATTACTTTAGAAGAAACAACCATAATAACGGATCAGCCGGACAAGGACATGACCAAAGCCCGGCAGCTGCTTACCATTTACTACTTTCTGAAGGCATCTTTAGGTATAGAAGGCCGAGATAGTAGTTCAACTAGTGGAATAGCCCGTTTCATTCACGTGCTAACAGGTACAAAATTTACTACCGTTCAGAACTCTGATATTTATAAGAAATACCTGCAAATGCCTAATTATAAAAAGGACAACCAGCTTATAACTGATTTGAAATTCGTCCGTCCTTATTTTGTTGACTTAGGTTTAGACAGTGCGGTAAAGATGATTGATGAAGAAATAAAACGAGCTATTAAAGAACTGCCCTTTGGGGAACGAAAGAAGCATAAAAATGATTGAGTATCATTCCTGTTACCGTTAACGGCTGTTCCGTTTAATGCAAGAATATTCAACCGACTATAAAAAGTTGGCATTTTTTTAATCAATTCCGCTTCAAAATCAGTGTTTAGAGTTTTACGTATACCGTTTAACGTAACACCAGTTGTCGTATATCGCTAAAAATAGGTTCAGCCGTCTTTTAGATTATGATAGTATATTCCATTGCAGGGTAAATCTACAAATTGGTATCAATTTAGTCGATAACGATAATACCATTCAATAATTTCCTATTTTGGGTCTCTATGTCAAGAAACGCTACCGCAAGCTGGAGTGGTTACTCCCATCAAGGGAAAGTTGCCCTATTAATTGCTCTACGCAAGATAAATACCCTTCATGCAAATGGAGGGAATTTGAATGACTACATTCTTGAATGTGAAAACCATGAAGATGCAAGCATCAAATATCACGCGAATATTCTAGAGGCGCATCAAGTTAAGGCGAAAAATGGAAGTACAACAATAGGCGCATATACCGATGCGCTTTTACTGTTCACAGATGGCAATCAAAAATTCTTACATACGACTTGTGAGGTAACAAACTGGAACACTTTAACAGCGGCACAAAATCCCAATGGTGTTGTAAGGTATAGTTACCAAAATGGAGTGCTTCATTGTCCGCTTATTTCGATTACAGGATATATTGATCAGGAGATTGCAATACTTTTAAGAAACGAAAACCACCCGCAGACAGAAAACGTACCTTTTAGAGATATTGCAATGTGGGATTTCTTGTCCCGGCTAGATGATAGAATTCGTTATGAACATGCATTTAAAGATCAAGCTAACTACGATATTTCCTTTTCGCTTGAAGATGTAAAGCAGATTATTCTTGCTCCAGTTGCTCCGGCAGCGGCAAGATTAGTGGCGATTAGGCAACGTTTATATCAAACATTTGAGCTATTCATTTCTGACTTAGATGAAGGGAATATTCCAATAACGCCTCAACATGAAGAAGCTGTAACGAATGCTTTAAAAAAAATATACAATTTAAATGACGAGAAGTTTCAGCAATTTTTGAGAAATATTAATCCACACACTTCAGGCGGTGTGAGAGTTGAAACTCAAATCCTTACCGATAATTTTTTCGTCACTGATACATTTTATTCAACATTTCTAGGTGTCCTGATTAAAGTCACCGGAGCAGAATACAATCTTGATGACAAGTGCATTCCCAGTTATTTCCGAGCCGATAGTTACCTATTAACGGCAATTTCATCACAACCGGAGAGAATTAAATTCTTCGCAAGAAAAATTTTAGATAATCAAGACGTAGATTTTTCCGCTTACGAGAAGGATTTTCTAGTCACACAACATTATTCTGGAACTCTTTCTAGCCATACGTCACCAATAATTCGAGGCGATGAAGATAATAGGTTCATGAAGATGAAAGACATGAAATTCATAAATGTGCAAGATGCTGTTTTAAAGTTAAACGAACAACCATGAAGATTATTTTAGACAATTTGTTTACAACCAATCAATTTGAGAAGCTTCGGGAAGAAGGAGCCATTTCATTTTACCAAAACAGAAATGTTCAATTCAAAGAATACTACCTTATTGAAGAACTATCTAAACAAGACTTCCTGACATGGAATGAAGTTGAAAATTCAGCCCAGACCTTGTTTGAGCAACTAAAAGGTCTAAATGCAGCAATTGCAAAAAACACATCATTAATTCTCGTTGTGAAAGCAGATAACTTTCAGGCTGATTTACCTTTACTTAAAAACAAAATCCTCCAGGTAGAGGAAGATGCCTTTAATTTTAAAAAGTATGTTATTGTTTATACAGAAAACTCAGTACAGTTACTAGAAACTGCCGACAACATTTCAGAGAATTTAAAAGCAGTTCTTCTCAATGCCACTTCATTTAATGCTTTTAAAGAGAATATGTGTGCTGACGAACAATATCTTGCCACTATTCAACTCTTCTTAAAACTCCCATTTTTACCTACGCCAGTAGAAACTAATACAGAGTTAGCATCAATTGAATCCTTGTTGAATAATCGTTTGTCTAGTACACAAAAAAGCCTGCTTGAGAAACTTACAACCGGTGGAAATATAGAGGCGAACTTAAATTGGCAGGAAGTCAAGAGATTAGCCCTTTTACAGGATGCGAATGAAGACCAAATAAATCAGTTCCTTTCAAATTTTGAAGACGATGCTCAAGCTTAGAAAACTGTATATAGATAATTTCAAAGGAATTGATGAGCCCAAGATACTTGACTTGGAAAATTGCTCGTTTGCCATTCTTAGTGGGCCAAATGGCTTTGGCAAAACGACAATATTTGATGTTGTTGAATTGTGTCTTAGCGGCAAGCTGCAAAGGACTGACAGTTTTAGCAACATTACTAAAAACAATACTGATTATAAGAAGCCCTTTTACCAGCATTCAAAAGGCAGGGACGTTATACTTAAATTGTTGCTCCAAGATGATACAGACGAATCTTACCACGTAATTGTTAAGTATTTAGATAAGGATCATGACGGAAAGAGGCATGGACAAGGGAGAAGCTTTAAACCTGATGCCTGGGAAATCCTATCGACCTATTATTCGTCAGAACCAGCAACCTTTGAACGCCAATTTGTAATTGGAGATTACCGGGAGTCGAACCAAGCATTTATAGATGGTCTATTCTTCGGCACCGCACAACTTAGCCATAAGAACCTTTACCCGCTTTTTAATTATCTGCAACAGGAAGAAAATATTTACTTCCTGAAAAAGGATGAAGAACAGAAAAAATCCGAATTGGATTTTCTTTTCCAAACACAGTTGCAAGGTCAGCAACTAGATGAAATTACCCACACACACCGCAAAATCAAGGAACTCACTGAAGAATTAAAAGGCAGGATTGAACGCTTAGGTTCCATTGCAAATGAATTATCTAACTCTACATACAATCAATTATTTCCCGGAAAACCGATAGCCTACGATCAACAAGAATTGTTTGCAGGAAAATCTCCCGATGAAATCCTTGAGGGCTATAATACCTACATAAGAGATATTGATATTTTAGCGGAATTTATAAGAAGCTTCGACATCGTCGAATATAGAAAGGACAAGGCGCGCGAAGGCATGACGTACATCCTTCGTGAACGTCCTATTTTATCAGCATTCGTTCTTTTTAACTTTACGACACCAGAACGATTTGCAGCCCTTGAAAATTTATCCCGGCAAAGACGTAATGCAACAGAACGCATCAATGATCTAGAAAATGAAACCATTAACGAACAAGGGTTGCAGAAATTAGGATTTCCCGTTGAATTTATAGATGGGTATAAGGAAGTATTAGCCGAGAAAACTGGTGTTTTAGCTTCGATGGATGAGATCGGTAGAATTATATCTGACCTCATTGAAGCACGTCAAAAGGTAATTTTGCATTCAAGTCGATTGCCTGATGAAGTTCATCAGTCTCAGAACTGTCCTCTTTGCAATACGGATTGGCAGACCTCTGAGGAATTCATTGAGTCGGTTCGGGTAAAAACCGAAGCTTTGCAAGGGTTTAATGCACGGAATATAGAAAGGATTGGCACATTAAATGCACGGATTGAACAAACATATAAGTCGCAAATAAGAAACATAGCCACTATATTTCTTGATGACCCAGAAAACGAGTTAGAAGATGGATTTTTTCAATACATCTCCCAAACCCAGGGATATCGTGAAAGGATTGATCGATTTAGGGCGCTGCTAGTTCCTACTTCCATTGACTTTAACGATCACATTCTAACCGCTCCCGTTTCATCTTCATTGTTGCAAGAAAAAGTAGATGACCTTGTCAAAGCAATTCAAGCGAAAATAGCAGAGACAATACCAGACCAAACGAAAATTATTCACAAGCATCTATTTAAAGAATTATTTTCGGAAGATAGTAGCCAGTTAGTTTCCATTGAAGAAGTTAACTCAAAAAAGGAATACACAAAGTCTAAATATGATCAAGCACGTCATTTTTCACTTCAAATTTTAAATACTAGGTTGGGGAAATTCCAATCCCTGGAAAGAAAAATAGGGGAAGTAAAGGATGAGTTGTCAAAAGCTATAAAAGATTACAAACGCGAAATGATCGAAAAGATAAAGATTCCTTTCTATCTGTTTTCAGGTAAAATTCTTCAAAATTATCAACAGGGCTTTGGGATTTTCATTGAAATGCAACCTACCACAGCCCGTGTGAGATTTCTTACAGATAGCAATTCTGACCATGATGTTGTCCACCATTTGAGTTCAGGACAATTGGCAGTCGTATCAATTGCATTCTGCTTATCACTCAATAAAGTTTACAGAACGAGCCGCCATTTCAAGTTCCTTGCTGTAGATGATCCTGTTCAGACTTTGGACGACATCAATGTCCATGCTCTTATTGAACTAATGAGGCATGAATTTTCGGATTACCAAATAATGTTGTCTACTCATGAATCTGATATAGAAAGATATTTACACTACAAATTCAGCAACTTTGGATTTACTTGCGAAAGAATTAACGTGCAAGAAGAATTTTTTGGAACGGAAGCAGTAAACTAGTTGAATTTGTGTCTTCAGTATACCTTCTTTTGTTGAAAAGCGTTCCTTGCGAAACGACTGTAACCTCTGCGCCAGAAGGAAATTGAACCTGTACTCGTATTATTGCAAACAGAATTTAATTCGTGTAAACATGGCTTATATTTTGATGCCGAAGCCAGAAAGACGATCTTGCCTATATTAGACAGTACGGTAAATATGATTGCGTAGAGATAAATAGGGCTATCAACAAATTACTGTTCGGAAAACAAAAGAAATATAAAAATGATAATGAGTAGTGCTTTTTATCGTTTAACGGTTGACCCGTTTAACGTAAGGGATATATCAGCCGACTGTAAAAGGTCGGCTTTTCCATGCTATTACACTATAAAATCAGTGTTATAGCGTTTTTTAGCGTTTATCGTTTGTACCGTTTAACGTAACACCAGTTAACCGTTTATCGCCAAAAATATGTTCAGCCGTCTGTAAAAGGCCGGCTTTTTTGTTGCCAAAAATTCTCAAAAGATAGGTACACCAATAGGGGCATCCCACCGTAAAAATACAGCTGACCTTTGTTCAAAATTTTAAAGGATATGCAGCAAAACGTAACGCAAGCCAAGTCTCACACCGTACCTGTGGACGTATTAATGGATGTACTGGGCATCATGTTTAACAATGACATTCCCTTCCTGGTAGATGGGATTAATGAGCATGAAAACACATTGCTTATCAGGACAACTACCAATGCC
>CAIJXT010000017.1 GCA_903824665.1 uncultured Bacteroidota bacterium
AACTTCATCGTTACCTGCTGTTGCTATTTTATTTTTTCCAATCTTTCAAAGAACTTATTGCGACCCGTTTACCTTTGTAAACATCCTCAATCTTTTTGTCAGTACCATGGACTCGAACCACTCGTGCAGCCTCTAACTGCGTACCACTCAACTTTACTATTTTAAGAACTTTCTGTTACTTTTCCGTTACGCTCTTTCTGTAAGGGAGTGCAAAGGTAGAGAGTTGATTTCAGACCACCAAATTTTGTTTCAAATTTATTTTTAAAACTACTCCCGGTTACTCCGCTTTTTCAACTCCTCAAAGAACTTTTCCCATCACCGTTTCCGCTAAGGGAGTGCGAAGATAGAACGCTTTTCTCATCCTGCAAAATCTATTTCAAGTTATTTTGAAAATTCTTTTGAAAAGCGCTGTTGTAGCGGGTATCGTGCTATAGTCTTTGTGCCAACAGCGTATATACCATTGGTATCTTGTGCTGCAGACCGGAGATCTGAAATCGGCCAGGCGAAACCTCTACCATATTACTAAAGCAATTGTAAGGAGAATAGTCGAACTCGGCGAACGCTTCTATCTGCAAACCTGCATCGATGATGCTCTGAAACACCTCTGCCAGATTGTGATTCCAGCCTACCTCTTTTGCCGAAATAGGTGCCGACCGATCGGCATAAGTACCTACGGAAGCCTCTATGATAGGTTCTATATTGAAATAGGGGAACTGAATATGACTGAAGTCATTGCTAAACATCCAAACAACAGGATGAAATTCGGCGAAGACAAACCTGCCCCCTGGTTTTGTATAACGAGCCACAATATTCGCCCACCGCTTCATGTCGGGTAGCCACCCAATAGTACCGTAGGATGTAAAGACGATATCAAACTGTTGGTCAAGATGTGCCGGGAGGTCATAAACGTCAGAGCAGATAAAGACAGCGTTGAGCCCCAGTTGATCGTTCAATGCCCTGGCTTTATCGATCGCTACACCTGAAAAATCGACTCCGGTAACATTGGCGCCCATGCGTGTCAGCGATAAGCTATCCTGCCCGAAATGGCATTGCAAATGCAATATGCTTTTGCCCTTTACATCGCCGAGCAACTGTAGTTCTATATCATTGAGAGATGATTTGCCTTGAATGAATTGCTCTGTACCGTAAAACCCTGAAGCAACATGAAAAGCTGTTTTCGTATCCCAAAGTGCTCTGTTGATTTCAATATAGTTGTCTTGCATCATTGACATGCTTGCTTTTGTAGCCTAACCTTTCAAAGTTATGACAACAAACACAAAATGCAAGATGACTACCAATTGCCTGCATAAGTGAGCGGCTCATCTGTTCTGGAACAAAAATAGAGGTACTTCAGTTCGTTGATCTGGCGAATATGGAGGTAATCGTGTGCCAGCCAATTGCTGAGCAGCAAAGAGGCATTAACGGGGCCTAAAACGGGGTGCATATTTGTATTACCCCACATGGGGGTAACAAGTGCATTGAGGTAGTTGACTGACCGACCTCTTTCAACGAGGAAGGCATGTAAGACATGATCGTAGTCTTTGGACAGGTATTTACGGTCTATAACCCACCCTTCCGGATCGATAGGCGCAAGTGCATGATCGGGATTGTGGAGTATCTGTTGCACGCGTGCTCTGAAGTCTTCGCATTCCTCATCATACAAATGACAAACCACCTCGAGCAGGCACCATTTATCTGCAGCCGGTTTCCACAGGTATTGTTCCTTCTCTACTCCGTGAAGCAAACTTCTGAAAACCTCTTTATTGTGAGCAAGCTCGATAGCGATCTTCAGATAATTCATAGACCCGGGAAATTGTAGGTAATTCCTTTTTCTGCAACGTACTCAGCAATGCTGATGAACGAAACTTTACTTTCATCGGCAACATCGCAAACAGCAATTATGACATCGAATTCTGTGCCGGAATATTCATCGAGTACATCGTCGAGGTCATTGCCTAATGCATATTCTTCGAAAAAAGCCTCTTTTTCTTCGGCAGGGTGTGGGCATACCAAAAGTCCGTCGACAATGACCGTTTTATCTCCCCAGGCAAATTCTGTGTCTATTAAGTCTTCGAAGTCTTCCTGAATTTCTTCTGCTTCGGTAAGTGAGAACGGCTTGCTGCCCATCTTGTCTTCTTTTTAATAGGTATCGAAACAATAACTAAACGGCAAACGAACTACCACAACCGCATGAACTGCTGGCATTGGGGTTTTTGAACACAAAACCACGTGCATTGAGTCCGTCGGAATAGTCGACCTCCATTCCAAACAAGTAAATGCCATGGGCGTCTTTCATCACCACAGGAATACCTTCTATATCGTAGGTCTGATCATCAGCTTCCATTTTATCGAAGCCAAGAACGTAGCTCAGCCCGGAACACCCGCCGCCTTTTACACCAATCCGCAAATATTGTGCCGCATCGAAACCCGGCTCATCCATGAGGCGTTTGACCTCAGCTATTGCGCTATTGCTCAATTTAATAGGGGAACTAATTGCTGTTTCCATAAGACTTGTATTTGTGCAAATTTACTAATACTGCTCAGCCTGACCAAATCGAACGGGAGAAGGTGTGTCCAACAAATCTGATGGGAGGGAAACAGGCTATGAAAGGAAACCAGGGTTGAACAAATATCTGTGCAGCACCTGATATTGGCCAGACGTGAACCGGCAGGGGCTCTACAGCCTACCTGAAACAAATAAGAATATAAATAATAAAAGCCGTTACAAGAATACCGTTGAAAAAATAGGTGATCCTGTTGGTTTGGATGTAAAACTTCTTTTCCTTCTTGGACGGCGAGTTGGAAATAAGACTTTGGCTATAGAGTCTAAACGATTTGTAGTGTACCGGTTTGGCGTTGTACTTACTGTTGTAGTTGCGCAAATGCAATTTTATTACAATAGTATAAATAATGTAAAGTGCAACGAACGTTATGAGGCTTAATGATATGAAATCATGGCCCAATTGGGACAAGTAGGTTTTGAAATTACTCATTTTCAGGTCTTGGGTAAAAGATGTGTTGTTTTCCGATTGGTATACTGTTACAATAGTATAATTAATCTATCAAAAATCATTCCTCATTAACATCGCTTAAGAAATAATAATAACAATAATAAGACAATATTCAGTTAACACAACTTACCCTGCATCACAATACATACTGTGTAATATCTATCCTGTAGGACGCGTGGACATAAAAACAAGCCGGGAGCCATAGAAACCATAAGGATCAAAAAAAATAGAAACAAAGGAATTTGCAAAAAATCAGGGGTAATTGTTGATCTCTGTCCAATATTGCCGCAAAGCTGCGATAGTATGTATGAGTTGCTCATAACTGTTGGGCTTGGTGATGTAGGAATTGGCTCCCAATTCGAAACAGCGCGACATTTCCTGCTTACTGTTGGTGGTGCTGAAAATGATAACAGGTATCTTCCGAAAATCGGGATTTGTCTTAATCTCCTTCAGTACTTCCCTGCCGTCTTTTTTGGGCATATTGAGGTCGAGCATGATAAAATGGGGAAGCCGGACAGATCGTGCAGCTAAACTTTCATTCAAAAAATCGAGTAGCTCTACCCCATTTTCTACGAAATGCAAAGTATCCTTAAAGCCATTTTCCTCAAAAGCCGACTTCAGCAGGAACCTGTCGTCTGCATCGTCTTCGGCAATAAGAATGAGAAAGCTGCCCATATCATGATCAATGGTTAAAGATAGGAAAGTACTGCAAAAAAATGGCACTTTGCGTGGCGGGTATGCACGGATTAGGATACTACGCGATGCACAAAAAAAATGGGTTGTCCCGAAAAGGAGACAACCCATTTGATATTCTAACTGAACTAATTATTGTTTCACCACGAAGTGGAACGACTTGCGGTCGGTACCAGTGGTCACATTGAGTATGTACATACCGTTTGCGAGTGTGTTTACAATCTGTATGCGCTCATTGATCTGACCATTAGACACATTTGCAGCAGACGTATACACAACCTGACCAAGCATGTCTGTAATTTCGAGCGCAACAATCTGATTACTTGAGTTGGCTACTGAACCAGTGATCACGAAAGAACCGTTATTTGGGTTTGGCGTGAGTCTGATGTCGCTAACAGCAACAGTACTGATACCAGTTGAAGGTAATACAGACATCACGACAGCGTTATCGGAAGTCTGTCCGCAAAGGCCAGAACCCTTAACGACGCAAGATATTTCATCACCATCTGCGATGTTGGCAGTTACGTAAGTTGCAGCGTTAGCACCACTGATAAGCACGCCGTTCTTCAACCATGCGTAAGCTGGTGTAGGACCGCCATTTGTTACCATTGCAGTGAAGGTAGCCTGCTCACCGTCGCTGATAGTTGTACCAGGTGTAACTACTACCTGTACCACAGGCACGAATATTTCGTCAACATTCATTGCAATCTCATTGCTTGTCACGTTATCAACCAACAAACATTCGTAGTTGCTATTGAGCCAGCAGGTGATCACATCGTTATCAGCTGGAACATACGACAACACAGAACCACCGCCCATAGGGGTAGAGCCGTTTTTGAGCCATGTATATACCGGAGCATCACCACCGTGCATTGGTACAGCAGTAAACGTAGCTGTAGTTCCCTTACAGATGCTTTCTGAAGGACCTACGGTGATGGTAACTGCTGGTGTTTCGTTGGAAAGAACAGTCATTACTGTAGCATCGCTGACAGTAGCGGGTATCGCACAAGCTGCATTGCTAGTGAGTTCAACAGATATCACATCGCCGGTGTTTGGAGTGTACGTATAAGTACTGCCAGAACCAGACATTGTGGTGCCATTTACTTTCCAAACATAAGAAGGAGTAGTACCACCGTTGACAGCAGTAGCAGAGTAGTTGACTGCTGAACCTGAACAAACAGTAGCTCCTGACGCGGAAGAAATGGCAACTGAAGGAGCAACAACCGGGATGATGTTAATTGTTGCAGCACCACTCATATCGCGTGAACAACCTGATGCAGTAGTAGCAGAAACCATATAAGAGCCGGCTGCTGTGAATGCACCGAAGTATACAGGAGCACCGGTACCGGAATACGTGCCGGCAAGTGTAGTACCGTTATACAGATTGTAAGTAGTAGACAACGCAGAACCATCGAGATGCAAATCTAAACCTGCTGCTCCTGCACATGCACTGCCACCACCTGTAACATTAAACACAGCAGGCAGCGGATTGATTGCTGCAGCAGCAGTGTTGTAACAACCTGTAGGCAAAGTATAAGTAACCGTTGCACTACCTGCAGCCAAACCGCTCAATACACCGGCACCGCTTACAGATGCTGTAGCCGGGTCGCTTACAGACCATGAACCGCCAAGTGTAGCATTGCTCAACACTGTAGCGTTGCCCTGGCAGATACTGAGTATACCTGTAACAGACGCAGGGTTAGGATTAACTGTAACAGTTGTTTTTGTAAGGCAACCTGAAGGCATTACATAGCTAATAGTTGCAGTACCTGCCGCTACACCAGTAACATCTCCTGTAGAAAGGCTAGCAAGTGCCACAGGTGTATTAGAACTCACCCAGATGCCGCCAGTAGAAGTATTGCTCAATGTCGTAGCACCGCCATTACAAATCTGGGCTATTCCGGAAATTGCAGCAGGTGTTTCATTAACATCCACTGATTTAGTACGAACACAACCTGTAGGTAGTGTATAGCTAACAAGCACGTTGCCATTAGCAACACCTGTAACAACTCCTGTCGAAGCATTTACAGTTGCCAATGCAGCACTGTTAGTGCTCCATGTACCACCTGTCATCGAATTGCCGAGTGTGAGCTGAGCACCAGTACAAACATTATTGCTGCCAGAAATCACGGCAGGAAGCGGATTAACTAGGATAGAACGTGTACGGATACAACCTGAAGGCAACATGTAGGTGACTGTAGCAGTACCTGCGCTAACACCGGTTACCTGACCGAGATAGCTAACAGTGATCTCTGGAGAAGCACTGCCCCAGAAGCCACCTGTTGTTGTTGTATTCACCATCACACTACCGGCAACACATACCACGTCAGGACCAGTAATTGGATCCGGAATAGGGTCGATTGCGATGTTTTTTGTAGTGTAACAACCAGTAGGTAATGTGTACGTGATTGCAGCGCCGCCGGCGGCCAAACCTGTAACCATACCGCCAACGCTTACCGGAGCAATAGCAGTATTGCTGCTGGTCCAGCTACCACCACCGGTGATATTAGTGAGTGTAGTAGCCAATCCTTCACAGATACTTGTTGCACCTGCGATATTTACAGGAAGCATATTCACTACAAAACCTGCAACACGACTACAACCTGTAGGCAATTGATATGTAATTGATGCCGAACCGGCAATGTTTCCGGTAACTGTGCCGGAGGCGTCGATCGAAGCGATGAACGAAGGATTGCTGGTCCAGGATCCGTTGATAGTAGCATTTGACAATGAAACTGTACTACCTGCACAAACCTGCATTGTACCTGTTATTGCACCAGGAAGTGTATTTACAACTACCGAAGCTACAGCGCGACAGTTAGTAGGCAATGTGTAGGTAATCACTGCGCTACCCACTGAGGAACCGCTGACAACACCCGAAGCACTAACGCCAGCTATACTTGAGTTGCTGCTTGTCCAGGCACCGCCTGTACTTGCATTGGTGAGTGCTGTAGTAGCACCCTGACAAACATTGAGTGCACCGGAGATAGGCAATGGAAGTGGATTAACAGCAACGTTTGTTGTCTTTCTGCAACCCGTAGGTAATGTATAAGTAATGGATGATGTACCGGCAGCAATACCGGTAACCACTCCTGAAGGATCTATTGATACAACACCAGTGTTACCAGCAGCCCATGTACCACCACCCGGTACACTGCTAAGAGTGATTGTGCTGTTGACACACACACTGGTTGCACCAGTTATATTACCTGGTAATGGATTGATAACAACATTTGTGCTGATACGACAACCGGTAGGTGCGGTATAAGTAATCTGTGATGAACCTGACGACAAACCAGTAACAAGACCAGCGGCAGAAACCGAAGCATTGCCCGGAGTACCTGACAACCATGTACCGCCTGTAGTAGTGCTGCTGAGCGTTGTAGATGATGCAACACAAACCTGTGTGGCACCAGTGATCGCATCAGGCAATGGATTTACTGTAACCAGACGGGTACGGTAACAACCAGTGGGCAGCGTGTACGTGATGAAAGTGTTACCATCACCAGCACCGGTTACAACACCAGTACCAGAAACAGTAGCAATAACATCAAACTCTGAAGCCCATGTACCACCTGCTGAAGCACTTGAAAGTGTTGTTGTTGCGCCAAAACATACAACAGCATTTCCTGTGATGTTTGCGGGTAGCGCATTAACAGTAAGTGTAGTAGTACCGAGGCAACCTGTAGGCAGTGTGTACGTGATTGTAGTGGTGCCGGCAGTAACACCAGCAACTGTTCCAGACGCGTTAACCGTTGCAACAGCTGGGGTGCTGCTACTCCATGAACCACCCGCTGAAAGATTGGAAAGCGTTGTAACCTGACCAATACAAACCGCAAGGTTACCTGTGATAGTACCTGGCAGTGCATTAACAGTTACGACTGCAGACCGAGCACAACCTGTGCTGAGCGAATAAGTGATATTAGCCTGACCAGCTATACCGGCAGTTACGGCACCTGACGCATCAATTGCAGCAACTAATGTCGCATCTGATGTCCAGGTACCACCTGAAGGCGTACTGGATAATGTAGTTGCGGCAGCCTGACAGATAGCTAATGTACCATTAATTGCACCTGGCAGTGCGTTTACAGTCACAACTGTAGTTCTGCGGCAAGTGGTTGGCAATGTGTAAGTAATAACAGCCGTACCAGCATTACCACCTGTAACAATACCAGCAGCATCGATAGCTGCAATGCTACTGTTGCTTGATGTCCAGACACCACCACCATCGATGTTATCGAGTGTAGTAGTAGCTGCCTGACAAACCACCTTCGTACCACCTATTGTAGCAGGAAGTGGGTTTACAACAAAATTTGCTGTTGTACGACAACCTGTTGAAAGTGTATAAGATATTGTCGAAACACCCTGAGAGATGCCTATCACCATACCGGAAGCATCAACATTGGCAACGCCGCCGTTGCTGCTGGTCCAAACACCACCGCTAGTGGCATTTGACAAAGTAGAGATTGCATTCTGACAAGCTGAAAGTGTACCGGAAATTGGAGCCGGAAGCGGATTAACTGTGATTGTTTTTGCACGGAAACATCCCGATGGCATCATGTAAGTTACAGATGCTGTACCAGCAGTAACACCGGTTACCTCTCCAGAGGTTGCATTAACAGAAACATTTCCGGAAGGACTGCTCCAGGTACCACCAGCTACTGTGTTAGAGAGTGTGATTGATTCGTTGATACAAACAGAAGATGAACCACCAATAACCGTTGGCATGGCATTAACTGTTGCTGCGGACGTAGCTATGCAACCAGAAGGAATAGTGTAAGTGATCGTCGCGAGACCCTGCGCGACACCTGTAACGACACCGGTAACACCAACATTGGCAACAGCGGCATCGCTTGATGCCCAGGTACCACCGCTGATAGAATGGCTAAGCGTCGCGGTAGATCCGGTACATACATTGACAGCGCCAATGATAGCCGGCGGCGCAGGTGTAACAACAAATATTGATGTTCTTACACAGCCCTGGAATGACGTATAAGAAATTGTAGCACCACCAACAGAAAGCGGAGACAATTCGCCCGTCGCTGAGTTGACAAATGCAACGGAAGGAGTACCACTTATCCAGGTACCACCGGGAGTTGCGTTTGTGAGCATCACGTTTGTGCCGATACATGTTGTAGCCGGGCCGCCATTTACAGCCGGCAACGGATTGACATTTATCAATGCACCACCAGTAGTTGCACAACCGAAAGCGTTAGTAGCTGTTACGCTATATATGTTTGCGCCATCGGTTGTAGGAGTAATTGTTGTAGTAGCACAAGCAGAGCATGACAAGCCACCAGCACCAGAAATACCAGACCAACTAAATGTAGAGCCGGGAGCAAATGCAGTGTATGTAGCTGATTGGTTGATACATATTGTAGATGAACCAGAAGGACTGAGCGCCAGTGCCGGACTAGGATTAACTGTGATATTCCTTACTGCGGAACAACCACTTGAAATAGTATAGGAGATCGCTCCCGTACCCAGGGTAATTCCAGTTACGTCACCAGTAGGCGATACTGTCGCATTACTGTTGCTGCTGGACCAAGTACCGCCAGCCACTGAATTGGTAAAAGTTACTGTTGCTCCCTGGCAAACGGGTGAAGATGCACCGATAGTGCCTGGTGAGGCAATGAACGAAACGGATGTAGTATAAGTAACGGCACAACCGACTCCTGTACCGTTATTAACGGTCACTGAATAAACACCATCACCAGTAGCAGGAACAGCTGCTGCGACAGCAGATGCTGTAGTAGCACCGCTGGTTATAGTAGCAGGTCCTGACCATGAATATCCTGTAACATTTGCAGGTGCATTGGCCGTAAGTGTAAGGTTGCTTGCCACACAAAGTGGAGAGTTGGTAGAAATGCTACCAATTGAAGGCAATGAATTTACTGTAACCACAGTATTTGCAAAGCAACCACCACTTACGACATAGGATATCGTAGCTGTGCCGGTAGTAGTGCCTGCGGTTGCGACTCCGGTGCCGCTGTTTACAGAAATTATTGACGGGTTGCTGCTAGACCAAGTGCCTGAACCCGTTGAATTGGAGAAAGTAGCTGTGCCACCAGGACACAAAACAGTTGCAGTTGCAGTATTTGCAGGTGGATTTGAACAAAGCTGACGAATCACTATATAGCCGGGGCCTGTATTAGTGCCATTGGCATATGTGGTAGCCACGACGGTAACGCCACCACCGCTCTGCGCGAACGATGAACCACCACAAGCTCCTCCATCTTTCGCGCCGCCGGCGCCATAGTAGCCGCCGCCGCCGCCGCCACCGTCCTGAAAATTTGGACAATTACCACCAGCACCCAATGCACCAGCGGTACCGCCGCTTCCTGCGGCAGCACAACAAACTAAAGTACCGGGACTGCCACATTCAGTCGCGTTATAAAAACCGTTGAAAATACCTAAACCACCAGATGGATTTCCACCAATACCGCCTGTATTTTGATTCATGGTTGTGACGAAAGGTGAACTACCACCACCGCCTCCACCGCCAATAACCACACGTGAAGTTAGCGTTCCTGATGTTGTACGGATGTCGGAAGAACCACCGCCACCGCCGCCTTCAAACCAACTTGCGTTACCACCCTGACCGCCACCACCTGAATTAGAGCCACCATAGCCGCTATTGGCGTTCCCGGAATAAATACAAGACCCACCTACATTACCCACATACAAGAACAAGGTACTGCCAGGGGTAACAGTGAGTGTAGATGAAGTTACTCCACCCATACCACCGTAAGACTTACTGTTTTGATAGGCGCCTGTTCCACCTACAGCCCCTGCTACATCAACACCGATGGAAGTAACTCCAGGAGGTACCACATATTGCTGCACTGAACCACTTGTTGTAAGTGGTCCACCATTATAAGAATAAAATGTACTACCAGTACATGGTCCACCGGTTGCGACAGTAACTGTACTTGCAGTTGAAGTATTTCCTCCGTTCGTTTCCCCGCTTGTCCAGGTGAAATTAGCGGTTGTTGGTGGAGATACTGTAATTGTACTACCCGCCGGAGCCGTGTTCAGCACATTGGCCGTGATGTAAATGTAGTACGTGGTTCCACTTGTGATATCGTACCAATTTGGGCTATTATACCAAGTCGGAATCGTTTGAACACCTGGTCCTAAATTTTGCACAGAACCTAGTAAAAAGGCATTATTGGGTAAAGTACTCAATGAATTTCCTGTACTTGTTATCAGCCAGGCATAGTAACTGGATACAACTGCTGAAGACCCGGCTGTTGTTGTAAAATTGAACCCCCGGGCCTGATTACTAGCCCCACTCTGCGTAAGTGAAAAACTATGCACGAGCACATTAGCCTTTCCGGGGCAAGCTGTAGCTGTGATGCCACCACCCGCTGTAGTACCTGTCTGAGCTTTTAGATTAGCTCCAAGGAAAATCAACAAAATCAATGTACAAATTCTTTTCATTATCATCAGTTTTACATTATAGAATTAATATAGTCAGTGCGCAAAACGCACTGAAAGTAGCTACAAATTTTTGACTAGATATAAATAAACCTCAACCAAATTTAACAAATGGTTATTATAAAAGCTAGTGTTTGAAAAAAAATGTTCACATTTATTTTATCAAATACTTTAACCAACTGACAATACAAATTAAAATGAAATTAACATTCTATACATATATTTATACTAGAGAGTATAAAAAGCACATTTTGAACAGCGCACAAATACAGCCGATGGAATGTAGTCAAGTGTCAGTATATTTTCATGGTATGGTGAGTTGGAAATTTATGGTGAGCATTTCTAATCTCAAATAATAGAACCCTGGCACCTCCCAAATACAAAAAAGAAAGAGTGCAGCATTGCAGAAAATGCTAAGCAAAAACGGAGTGGCTATATAGCTTTCGTACTTATACCCTCCTCAGCCTAACATTGCTAACAAGTGTTACCTAAAACAAAATGGGCTACCCGTTTCCGGATAGCCCATTGTAGCTTCTGCAGCTTTGTGCGTTTATTAACGATGTTTCAGTGTCATGATAACACGGCGGTTTTTAGAACGACCCTCAGCAGTATTGTTGTCTGCCATTGGGTTTCTGCTGCCGTGGCCTACCGCGATCATGCGTTTCGGATTTGCACCCATGTCAATGAGGTATTTACGTACCGCATTTGCACGACGGAAAGACAACGCATCATTGATGGCGTTTCCACCAGTTATATCTGTATGACCATCGATCATGATGTATGCATTCTCGTGTGTGTTCAGCTCCATGATCGCTTCAGCAATGATTGGGAATGAAGCTTCGCTCACTTTGGCTTTGCCTATTTCGAACAGGATCGGCTCGCTCATATCGTGCTCGCGGATTGGTGCTGGCGGAGGCAATGGTGGTGGCGGAGGAGGAGGTATCGGGCAACCTTCGTTAGACTCAGGACCGGCCTCATTAGGACACTTATCTTCACTATCAGGAAGACCATCACCATCAGTATCAGGGCAACCCAGGAACTTAGCAGGACCAGCCTGATAAGGACATGCATCATCGTAGTTTGGAATACCATCACCGTCACTGTCAGGGCAACCGTTCAGGTGCTTCAGACCAGGGACATCAACACAGGAATCCTGTGAATCTGGTATACCATCACCGTCTGTGTCTGGACAACCTTCGAACTGTGGCAGACCCGGAACCCATGGGCACTTGTCTGTTCTGTTTGGCACACCATCCTTATCTCTGTCGCTGAACTTAGAGAAGTAGAAACGCAGTCCGAGGTTTCCGCCGTAAGAAGATGCTTTGGTAGTTGTAACATTGTTCAATACACTGTTATACTCCCCTACCTGATCGGTGAGGCGCTTGCCAGTAGGTGCATGTGTGAACAGCTGGTGCATGAAGTAACCACCGATGTTCAGCGCTACCTTGTCTGACAAATAAAGACTCAAAGAAGGCTGGAACAAAAATCCTACAGAACTCTGTGCATAAGACACGTCACCTTTTTTGTTGGTTGGCTCCATGTCTTTTCCCACATTGTACCCGATGATACGCTGCTGTGTCAGGTAATCAGCAGTATTTCCGCCGGGGTGAGTAGCAAGGTATTGCTTCTCCGTGATCAGCAGATCGGTATTTGATGGTGTAGTTGCATTATCATAAACAGTCACAATACCATTTGCAGTATTGATGTGCTTATAAATTGCTTCGTACGTGAACTTTGCATCAGTAGTGTACTGATTTTTGAGCATTGCATTGTACAGCAAACCCGCATCAGCAGTGATACCCACCCTTCTGGTGAAGCGGTGTTTGTATTTCAATACTAACGGTATGCTGATATTGGTGATCTCAATCTGCTCTTTTATTTTGCCTGATGCATTGGTTACCTGACGGAAAATATTACCCCTGCTGTCAGTAGACTGATACTCAACAGTGTATTTGTCAAGGATTACATCACCTGTCTGCATTTTGTACATCAGACCGGTACCGATACCGAAGTGGCTCTTCTTATCGAAGAAAAAGCCAATCTGGGCGTTGCCGCCATAGGACACACCATTTTCAAACTTCAGCCCACCAATCTTTGATGAGTTGAGCGCATTGGTGTAATTAAGCACCGGATTGGTAGCAGTGATGTCCTGCGTTAGGATACCGCCCATCAGGTTCAGGTCTATTACCCAACGGGGTAATGCATCATCAGTATACTTTTTCTTCTGTGGCGCTGCTTGCGGTGCCGCCTGGGGCGCCGCTTGTGGTGTTGCCTCCTGTGCGAGGGCTGATAACGCGCCACTGGCTGCTATCAACAAGAAAAACAGTTTTTTCATCTACGGAATTTTTAATGTTGAAAGATTAATTTTTAATGAACCTGGCGGCGGCAATTTTAACACCATCGCTGTAACAATCAACTATGTACGCACCGGCTGGTAAGTCGGTAATGCTAATCTGTGCTTTGTTGTTCTGAGCATCTACAGTCTGCAACTGCTGACCCAGCATATTGTACACATCCATGCGGATAGCACCCCGTACTGACTCACTCACTTCAACATTGATGTACTGGCTTGCAGGGTTAGGGAACACTTTCAGGTCAGCACCAGTTGACACATCTGCAACGCCTGTTGGCTTGTTGTAGTATGTTTTCTGAATACAACCGGCACGCTCAGTGATCACCCAGTAATAACGACCCATGAAGTCAGGGAATTCGTTGTGATAGTTCTGGTTAGTTTCTCCTGCGAGTACTACAGAATCCAACGTCTTAGCATCGTCATAACCCCACTGGTAGCTGGTTTGTTCTGTCTGCTTGCAGATGAACTGATTATCGAAATAGATCACCTCAAGTACCTGTGCAGTACCAGAACCAACATTCACATCGAAGGATGATTTTGAAGTACAAGTAGTGTTGCTATTGCGGGTAGTGATCGTTACGCTGGCTGCTCCGGGATTGTTGAAGCTGAACAGTGCAAACTGATTAAGGCTGCCCGTAGAAATCAATGTTGCGTTAGTACCACTCCAGCTATAAGAGAAGCCGGCTGGTGCAGGTACATCAGCACCAAAGTTCATACCAGTAGTGTTGTTGCAAAGTGTGTTGCCGGAGTGTGTACCGATAACTGCAGGTGTTGGAGCTGGGTTCAATGTCAGATTTACTTTCTGCTTGTTGATACAACCGAAGATCTTAAGATCGAGATCGTATACTACAGTAACCGCAGCTGAAGTAGTCTGTGTAAGTGTATCCACGATATTACCTGCACCGCTCCTTGTGGCCGGTGTGATACCGGTGCCGGTACGAGACCAAGCAAACTCAGTTAATGGAGTGTAGCTAACAGGCTCGTAGTTGAATGGAGCGCCGCTACATACTGTAGCCGTGTTTGAAGTAAGGATTGGTGACGGACGTACCGCAACGGTTACACTCTGTGAATTAGAGCAGCCATTTGCTGTAACAGTGTATACATACGGAACATCAATGCTGATATAAGTAGAGTTATTCAGGCGCTCGTTAGGACCGTTGGTACCAGTACTGTTGAGGTTGGTAATACCAGCCACATAAGCGCGAGACCATGCGAAAGTTGCACCCGGAGTGAAACTGGTTGGTGTAAATACCCACAATGTGCTATCACATACGGCAAGACCGGTAAGGGTATTGCTAAGGCGTGGCATTGGATTAACCGGAACAATCACACTTTGAGCATTGGCACAGCCATTAGCAAAAGTGGTGTAAAGGTATTTTACATTGATCGTAGTATCTGTAGTATTTACAAGGATCTCGCTTATACCGCCAGAACTCAACACAGCTGGATTAGTGATACCTGGCTGGTTGTCGCGTGCCCATGTGAATGTTGCACCAGCTGTTTCAGATGATGGTGTGTACGCAAAAAGCGTGTTGGTGCAGATACCAGTTGGGTTAAGTGTACCAGACAACTTCGGACGTGGATTAACAGTAATTGATACGTTTTGCTTGTTAGTGCAACCAAAAGCAGTAAGTGTGTAAGTATACACGACAGCTATCGGTGCAGGAGTTGAGTTAACAAGTGTCTCGTTGATATCGCCGGTACCTGTTGCAGCTGGATTGCTGATACCTGTGATCGCCAGACGCTCCCAAGCCAGTGAAGCAATAGAGATAGACGGAACCGGAGTGTAATGGAACAACAGACTGTCGCACGTAGGTGTATGAGCAGTAGTACCTGTAAGTGTCAGCGGAGGATTAACTGTTACGACTACATTCTGTGTGTATGCACAAGTTCCTACTGTCATTGTAACAACATAAGTTACTGTCTTGGGAGTAGTAGTAGTGTTGAGCAGTGTTTCATTGATTGGTCCGCTGCCTGATGCTGCTGCATTGCTGATACCAGCAACGATCGGGCGATTCCATGTAATCACTGCACTACCTGTTAAAGAAGTAGGTGTATATTCAAACGGTGCATTGTTGCATAACGGCGTAGGCGTAAGCGTACTTGAAAGTGCAGGAGTAGGATTAACTACAACTGTCACATCCTGGCTATTGTCGCAGCCGTTTGCAGAGAGTGTGTATACATAAGTAACAGCAATCGGATCGATCGTTGTGTTTGTCAGGTTTTCTCCCGGATTGTCCGTACCTGAGTTAGCATCTTCAGTAATTCCTGACACTGTTGCACGGCTCCAGTTGAATGTAGTACCCGGCGTGAGTGAATTGGCAGGATAGTTGAAAGCCGCTGTGTTGCAGATTGCTGCAGGTGTGAGCGTGTTGTTCAGCTCGGGAACAGGATTGTCGATAATATGGAACACTTTTGAATCACCGATACAACCGTTGCCGAATGGCGTAACTGTAAAAGTAGCCGATACCGGAATGGTAGTAGAGTTATTAGTAGCAAAAGAGGGTATGTGACCAGTGCCTGAAGCAGCGATACCAATGCCAGGATTGTTGTTGTTCCAGCTATAACCACTGGCGCTTTCTGTGCCAATGAAAGTTATGTCTCCTGTCATATTACCATGGCATACATTAAAGTCGCCGGGGTTTTCAACAAAAGGTTTTGGTTTGATGGTCACCGTAATAGGATATGGTACGCTAAGGCAATGAATATTGTCTATAAACAATTCGCCATGATATGTACCAGATGGTGCACCTGCAGGAATAGCAATATTGAATTCACCGGTAGGCAGGACCACGTTTGCAACATTCACGAATCCTGCATCTTCGGCGCCGCCGGTAGTAACAGAATCCCAAATAATAGAATAGGTACCAGGATGAGTAAAGTAAAGCGTGGCCATACCGTCACCATCATTGCCGCCCTGAGTGTGTGTAACACCTATAGCATCGGCATAAGAAGAACCGCCGCCGCCACCGGTCCATACTCCACCGCCGCCGCCGTAGTAGCCACCGCCACCACCGCCAGAGATACCGCTGGGGCTGCCATTGCCACCGGTACCAAGTGTACCGAATGCGCCTGGAATCCATCCAAAATATGCTGCACCGGTGCCACCATTGATCTGTGTGCCACCTCTTGCAAATGAACCATTGTTATTTGCAGCACCATTGCCACCGGTAAGGCCTCCGCCATTGCCGCCAGCAAACGGAACTACAGGTATTGCCGCATCGGCACCATTGCCGGCACCGCCACCTGCTACTACTTTACGATCGGTAAGCGCGCTGCCACCGATACGGATATCTGTAGCACCACCACCTGCACCACCGCTGCGTATGCCATAGTTAAAGGCATTGCCTCCACCGTTGAAACCGCCAATGGCACCCAATGGTGAACCGTCGCCACCCTTGCCGCCTACGTTGATCTCCAAAGCGGTGAAAGGAGCAACTGCCAATGTACCCTGGATCCGGCCACCCTTACCAGGATTGGCTGCTCCTGATGTATTGTCGTTACCTCCGGCAGCACCCCACAGATCAAATTTGACTGCGGTAATGTTTTCCGGTACAGACCAGTTGTGGGTACCTACGGTGTTAAACATCATAGTGTCCGGACCAACATTGGTAAGACCTGTAAATGGTATTGTTATATTGCTGGTACCAGGGCAAACCGCTACCGTAGGAGTAGTGAGGGTAAGCGATGGACCTGAATTGATGTTGAGGTTGATAATGATAACAGCAGTGCCGCCGCCATCGTCTGTTACCTGCACAGTGATTGCACCTGCAGACTCTCCTGCGGTAGGTGTAAATACAATTCCGGCAGGTGTAGAGGCGCTGGTACCAGACGGTGCAGTTGCGCCGCTACCTGTTACAACACCACCCACGAAAGTAATCACGTCCCATGTGATGGTTTGGTCAACATCCGGATCGGTCACTGTGAGCCAGCTACTGATGTTAATTGGTTTATTGTCACAAATGGTACGTGACTGTGGAGAACCATGTAGTGGGGTTGGATTGGTTTGCGCCCACCCCGCCAGTGGCATACCAGCCATCAAAATACCGGCAAGAAGAAACGATTTAACAAAACCACTTCTTTTTGCATTTGTGTTACCCGTAAGCGACCTTGGGTAGAATTTATTCATGCTCATATCAATACAGATTTATTGAAACAATGGCGAAAAATACTCAAATTTTCAGACTATTTTGTGATATTTTCCTATTTTTTTTATAATATACATTCCTTTAACGTAACAATCTGATAAAAATCAATTAATGTTACTAATCACATTATTGAAAAACAATAAGATATGTAAGACTGTTACATTCCTGCCTCCGGGATTGTAATCCAATCACACAAACAATTTTTAAAAATATCACCTGCGGTTAATGATCCTGAAAAGGCTCCAGAAGACCATCAGGATAAGTGATCTTTTCGAGGTACAGCCCAAAGCCGGGCACATTGAACCGTGCGGCAGCTGGGTTGGCAGCCTGAAAAATAGCCGCCATTTGGGGCAGCCCGCCTCCATCCCTTGCAACCTTGAGCTGTGTAGCCACCAATCCGCGTACCATTCCGCGCAAAAACCGGTTTGCAGTGACAATATAGTGCAATTCGCCCTGGTGCTGTTCCCATTCAGAAGCCGCGATAATGCAGTTGAATGTTTTTGACTGCATATTTCGTTTGGCGAAAGACTCGAAGTAAGTCTGTTCCCTGATATGCCCGGCAGCGGCAGAGAGCGCATCAAGACTGAGCGGAAACGGGTAAAACAGGGCTCGGTTGACGAGAAACGGATTCTTTTTGTGGTAAATACGATACCGGTAGGTACGCTGGCTTGCGTCGAACCGGGCATTAAAAGTAGGGCTGGTTGCCCGCCACAGCTTTACCGCGGCTAGTCCGGCTGGCAAGATCGCGTTGCATTTGTAAATGAAGTCGTGAGCCGGGATCTGGTCTGTATCAAAATGATAAAAATTGCACAATGCATGTACCCCCTCATCGGTGCGGCTGGCACCGGTAGTGCTTACCGGCTGCCTGAGCAATGTACTCAACGTATTATTAACCGAAAGTTGGACGGTAGGCGTAAGCCCCTGTACCTGCGACCCATGAAAACAGGTACCATCGTACATCACTTCCAAAATATATCTGATGGTCATTGGGCTGCAAGGTAAAAAAACAAGACGAGATCGCTATAGCTGGCACAAACTTACAAACACACCGGTATCACCAACGAGGCTACATGCCGGCTCCACGCTTACCGGCAAAGAAATCTTTCATCAGTGCAGCACATTCGTCAGCCAGAATACCGTGTACCAATTCGGCTTTGGGGTGAAAGGGCCAATGTTCTGCCGTTGTTTTCCTGTATCCGTTTTTTATATCTGACGCTCCATATACAATACGGCCAACCTTGGCCCAGTACAGCGCGCCGCAGCACATGAGGCATGGCTCTAACGTGACATACAACGTGGCCTCCGGGAGATACTTTGTACCAAGCCCATTGAACGCAGCTGTGAGTGCTATCATCTCGGCATGTGCAGTGCAGTCGTTCAAGCGCTCTACCTGGTTGTGCCCACGGGAGATGATCTTGCTGTCCCATACCACCACAGCGCCTACCGGCACCTCATCGGCATCGAAGGCCAGCTGTGCCTCGCGGAGCGCCTGCCGCATAAAATAGGTATCGTCAAACATAAAAACACGAAAATAATGTCAATCAAACATACAACAATTGAGTCGCAAACCGTTTGCAGAGCTGTTACGAGGCAGTGGCGAGTGACGGGAATACAGAAACAAAGTGCGTGTGTAATATAATGTGGATGCAAATAAAAACACAAAACAACAGACGAAACGGATGCCCTGATCATTATTCTAATTAAATTGCAGTATGCATATGAAACAGTTTATACTATCTCTATCGGCGGTTGTAGCATTAAGCACAGCAGCACAGGCGCAATCCAGCAGTTTCTGCGAGGGCGTACACGATGTGCTGAAAGACGCACCTAACGACTACAGAAATATACTTGGGCGGATGATGGAGTCGACCACGAGTGGCACAATGTGGTCGAGCACGGTGAAAATACCCGGTGTAGTGGGATACAGGATAGTGAGCGCTATGGGATACTTCTATGAAGGTGCATTCATACAAACAACAGACAAGAACAAGCTGAAGCCGCTTTATGATGAATACACAGAAAAGCTGAAAGCATGTCTGGCGCCAGACGGGTACAAACTTTCGTATCAGGAAAACTTTATTGCCGGGCTCAGTGATTTCAGAAAAGTGATATTTATGAAGGATATAAAACCCGGAACAGATGCAAAAGATCTGCCACCACATGTGACCATGGAAGCGCTGTACAATAAAGACATCGGGAAATTTGCCCTGGTCATGTTCATTTTCAACCATTAAGTTTTTTATGCTAAACCCTAACGACTATGTAACCACAAACCGAGTGTTGTGGGACAAAAAAACGCCCTTCCATACTGCGTCAGCTTTTTATGCAGTAGATGATTTTGTGGCAGGTACCAATACACTTAAGGAAATAGAGCTGGACCTGCTGGGCGAAATCAAAGACAAAACGGTTTTGCATCTGCAGTGCCACTTCGGTCAGGACACGCTCTCTCTTGCCCGAATGGGTGCGAAGGTAACGGGAGCTGACTTCTCTGGCGTGGCAATAGAAGCTGCACGCGCACTAAATGACCAATTGCAACTTGATGCCCAATTCATCTGCTCTAATATATATGACCTCCCTTCTGTGCATACAGGGCAATATGACATTGTATTTTCGTCGTACGGCACAATAGTGTGGCTGGCAGATATAGCAGGCTGGGCAAAGGTTGTTGAGACATTCCTGAGGCCGGGAGGACGGTTCATCTTTGCAGAGACCCATCCGCTGACATTGATGTATGATGATAACCTCACCAGCATCATCTACCCATACTTCAATAAAGGCATGATAGTGGAAAATGAGCAAGGCACCTATGCCGACAGGGAAGCAGATATAACGCTTCCATCTAACACATGGAACCATAGTCTGGCAGATGTATTGCAATCGCTCATCAATGCAGGATTGTCGATAACAGCCTTTCGCGAATATGACTATGCACCACATGCGTGTTTTGGCAACATGGTAGAAGTTGCTCCTGGCAGGTTTCAGATAAAGGGTATGGAAGGTATGCCCCCGCTGGTATACGCGCTGGAAGCCCGAAAACCGAATGACTGAACCCCAACGGGTTGAAAAATACTAAGCGCCGGATGCTCTGCATCCGGCGTTTAATATTTGGTGCTGTTTGCGTGTCTTCGTTTTGATTGCTGCGGCAGGCACCAATGCCGCAGTGTACAAAGAGTAGTTATTATTTTTCGCCTGCAGGCTTCTGATCTGTACTGCTTGCTGCAGGAGTAGTGCTCTGCGTTTCAGTGCTTTTGGACTTCTTGTACTTTCTGTTGATCGGCACATATCCACCCATGTAAAAGTTAACTCCATATGCTTTGTCGCTGATAAAAAGCAGCATATCGTCGCTGCCAATAAAGAAACCACCAAAGCGGATACCGAGGCCAGCCTTCACACCCTTGGTCATAGAGCTGTAAGTAAGTGGCAATGCGAGGGTAAATACCTTGGTATCGAACCGGGGTGTGATGGTGAGCTGGCCGTAGTAAGAGTTGCCAAACTTACCGCGGTTGGCCATATTCTTGATCCATGTACCGTTTACATAAAAGTGACCCATGATGTAGTAGTCTGCACCCAGAATAAGTGCTGTGGGCAGTCCTACCTTTGCTGCTTTCTTGCCGGTATCCACATTGAACCCGCGACTGCTTGCATAGTCTTTGAGGTTGCTGTAGTTGAGGAAGTTTTTAGCCATATCGCTGGCGCTCATAGTGCCATTGCCCTGAATACCTACGCCTACAGCATTGTTGTAGCGGATCTTGCCGAGGTCTGTGATAGACAATGAGCCGCGTACCCTGTATTTATTGGCACTGTGGTCGTTGACATCAATATTATCGGGGCGATATTCGTAAACAGCGCCGATATCGGCACGGAAACCGCCGCCACCATTGCCACCACCCTTTCCGAAAAAGCTAACATCAGAAAACCCACTGCCCAACTGTCCTGCACTATCTATCACACTGCTGGCAAACTGTACATTGGTGTTGGTGACCACCATTGAATCGCCGTTATAAAACTGTGCATCGAGATTGCTGCCGCTGACACTTACAAACCCTACGCCGTTGGTACGCCCTACGGTAATACCTGCTTTAATAAAGTGCTTTCCTTTTTCGTACAGTACACGGCCATAAGAGAGATTGAATTCGCTCCACATTTGTGCTGTCCAGTTGAATTTGTTTGATGTAAAATTGTACCCGGTGGACGCAGCAGATGCAGGATCCATGATGGACTGAAACAATGTGCGATCAAAATTATTGAACTGATTGAACGCACGCACACGTGTGGTCAGTGCAATACCGTTTTTATGGTCTATGGTATACATGGCTCCCGGACCGCGAATCTCTGCAACCGGCATCACGATGTTAAACTTGTTGTTGCCGGAAAAGGTGAGCAAGCCGCCGCCGCCAAGACCATCGCCGGTAGAACCTGTGACCTTTGACAGATTTACCGAAGCCAGATTGTTGTCGACCCCGAAATTGAGACTGAACAGATCCAATACGAACCTTGATCTGCTGTCAGCAACATTGGCGGGATTCAATCCCAGACTTGTTGTACCGCTCCAGTTGCCTGTAGCTACTCCCATCAGTCGCTGTGCGTCTGCTGTAAGTGCGCCCAGGGCAAGCATTGTTGTTGTAACCAGCACTTTTTTCATAACCGTGTTGTTTTTTGAATGTGAACAAAAAAATCTAATCGTTACTTTACTTATTACAGTGTTCGTTTCGCTTCCCATGTGCCGTTCTCCGGCTTGCTGTTCTTCCATGTACCGTTGGTTATATTGTCACCAGACAGCGTTGCCGTTCCGGAAGCTCCTTTGCCGTCATCAAAACTCAAAGTATTGTCGGTAAATGTGCCATCAACGGTACTAGATGAAGTGGCACCATCTTCTTTTACTCTTGCATACCACCTTTTAAGGCTGGTAACGAGCAGCAGGTCGAAAGTGGCTGTTTTACCCGTAGTGAGGTTTTTAGCAGTGCCTTCGTAACATTTAATGAGATTGGTAGATGTTTCTTTTGAAATAGCCAGTGTGGCATTGGGATGGCCAGGGATAGTAATACTGGTCACCACCGGATTTCCGCCGCTGGCATCTACAGAAAATGTGATGCTCACCGGTTGTCCGTTCATAGTACCTGTGAATGGAGATACATAGGATGCTCCCGATACCCAGCTTACGGTAGCCGTGAGTACTACTGCCACTCCATCGATGGTCATGAACGCCCTCAAAGTTGTATCGTTGTTTGCGATATCGAATTTGATAGTGCCGGACGAACCCACAACGATGCCTTTGTAAATACCTTTTGATGAATTGTCGTTTGCTGCTTTCGCCTCGGGTGTAGTAATGCAGGCTGTACAGGTGTAAGTTGGTGTGGCGGGCGTTTCATCCTTCTTTTTACATCCGGTAAAAAGCAGGTAGACTGCTGAAACAGAAAACAATGCGGCAGATAAAAAAGCTTTTTTCATATCGTTTCGTTTTTTGTGATTAGTAAAAAAATTACTAATGCAAACGTATATACGGCCACCATATGTATCAATACTACTTTTGTAGTATTTTTCTGTACATAATAAACAATATTCTATAATACATCATTGATGTGTAGGGCCAGGTATTGACAGGCAATGATCACTGACAGAGGAAGTGAATAATAAAATCAGGGTGACAGGATACAGTACGCAGCAGGAAATACCCACCACATTCGCAACAACAAAAACTGTATCCGACAAGGAATATTAGTACATAGGGACTCCTTCCATTTCTTTCCGGGTTGCGGGCGCTTCGGGGTTCTTGCCCTCTACCCTGTAACCAGAATATGTAAAGTTGAGCGGAATATAGCCACCTACATAAAAGTTAACACCGTATTGCTTCTTGCTCACCAGCAACAGCATATCATCACTTCCGAAATACACCCAACCGAGGCGCATGCCCATACCAGCTTTGAAACCCTTGGTCATGCCACTGTAGGTTACCGGTATTGCAAAAGTGAAGTATTTCAATTCGACACGTGGCGTAACAGTAACCTGATTGTAATACGAGTTGCCCGGTTTGTTGCGATTGGCAAGGTTTGCTATCCAGGTCAGGTTCACATACAGATCGTTGACGATATAATAGTCTGCACCCAGCACCAGTGCTGTAGGAATGCCGACTTTTGCTGCTTTGCGACTGGTGTCGAGCGTAAACCCTCTGGCATTGCCATATTTGGTAAGGTCTGTGTAATTGGCGGCATTACGTGCCAGATCGCCGGTACTCATAGAGCCATTGCCGGTAATATCTGCTCTGCCGGCATTGCCATAGCGCATAAAACCCAGGTCTGTTAACGCTATAGAGCCGCGCACCTTGTATTTATTTGTGGTAAAGTCGACCGGGTCAAAGTTTTCAGGCCGGTATTCGTACACGCCACCAATATCGGCACGGAAACCATAACCGGCATTTTTGCCCAGCAAACTTACATCGTCGAGACCATTTCCGAGTTCGCCCGTCTTACTGATCACACTACTTGCAAACCGGATATCAGTATTGGTAGCTACCAGAGAATCATTGTTGTAATAGGTGGCATCAAGATTTTTTCCATGTACACTGATGAAACCAATTCCCATCATAAATCCGGCAGTGACAGCAGCTTTTACAAAGTGCTTGTAATGACGGTGAAAAACACGGCCATAAGTCACGTTAAGTTCGGTCCACATATGACCGGTCCAGTTAAAATTACCAGACTTGAAGGAATAGCCCGAAGCTTCGTTAAAGTTGGGATCCATGATCGTACGGAAAAGGGTGCGATCAAAGCTGCTGAACTGATTGAAACCACGAAGACGCGTGCTGATGGCAAATGCGCTCATAGAGTCGAGTGAGAACATAAAACCCGGTCCACGTAGCTCTGTTACAGGCAGGAGCACATTAAACTTGTCATTACCGTTGAATGTAAGCAACTTTCCGGTGCCGTTAACGCCGGTTGCCGCGCCAAAAGCCTGATTCAGATTGAGCGACGCCAGATTGTTATCGACTGCAAAATTGAGCGATGCAAAGTCGAGACTGAGTACTGCCCTGTTATCTACAATACTGGCAGGGTTGAGGTACATACCCAGGGTACCGCCCCAATTTGCGTTTGCCACCCCCATCATTCTTTGCGCACGGGCACCAACAAAAGCGGATACCAATAGGGCTACTAACAATAACTTTTTCATGTGTGTTGCTTAGTGGCAGTAAACCTAAGAAATAAGTATTTATTTACCAAGCATAGGAAAGAGTGATTTGTATCGTAGGGATATAAAGGCGTAAATTTGACGGTAAATTAATAGAATGATCTGGAAGGAATTGACGGACGAAGGACAGTTGGAAACAATAAAGGCAGAGAGCAAACAAACACCAACTTTAATATTCAAACATAGTACCCGCTGCTCTATTAGCAATATGGCCAAAGGCCGGCTGGATAATATGGCGGATACAGACAGTGCGACATTCTACTACCTTGACTTGCTGCGTCACAGGTCTGTATCAGACAAGGTAGCTACAGAATTCAATGTACATCATGAGTCGCCACAGCTGTTGCTGATTGCCGACGGCGAATGTGTGTACGAGGAAAGCCATAATGGCATCATTCCTGCTGAAATTCTAATTGAAATAGCACAAAGGGTTCAGAAAACAGCCTAAGCCGGCATGCATACGTTGTTATCCTGACAAGTGGCTCAGCCACCAATGATTACAGATCGCATAGAGATAGACCCCATATCTATACGATCGTTGAAATAGGCAACCCGTTCGTTTTTTTGCTGTAAACCCAGGATGTAAAACAACGGGAGCAAATGGTCGTATGTGGGGTGCGCCATTTTAGCTGTATTGCCCAGTAATTTCTGATAGTTTAGGATAGAAGTGTGATCGCCGGCATTGATCCAATTAGTGAACTTAGTATCAAATTCGTGTGCCCAGTCGAAATTTTTGCCTGAGTTACTCCAGTCGAGCATACCAAGATTGTGTACCAGATTACCGCTACCAATGATGAGCACACCTTTGTCGCGCAGCTTTGACAATTGTTTTCCTATCTCATAGTGGTATTGGGGAGATTGATCATAGTCGAGACTCATTTGAAAAACCGGTATGTCTGCAGCAGGATACATGGGCAGCAAAACACTCCATGTTCCATGGTCCAGCCCCCAGGCATCGTCTGATTCAACGTGTGTATGGGACACCAATTGTCTTGTAAGTGCTGCATATTCCGGTGATCCCGGTGCCGGGTATTGCTGATCGAAAAGCTTTTTAGGAAACCCGCCAAAATCATGTATCGTTCGTGGCTTTACCATGCCTGTCACTTTGGTCCCTTTTGTGAGCCAGTGTGCAGATACTGACAAAATAGCCTGTGGCCGGGGCAGTTTGGCACCAATAGCGTGCCAGCTCTTGCTATATTCATTGTCTTCAATTGCATTCATAGGACTACCATGCCCTACGAAGAGTACCGGCATACGCGGAGCAGCCGGAAGACTATTGCCAAGGTTGGCCAAAGCGGAAAGTGTAGACATACCAGATAATTGAGCGAGGGCAATAATACCGCCCGACTTGATTAAAGATCGCCTTTGCATTAGTTTGAAGTTTTAAGGCTATGAGTCAAAAAATGATTGCACCACAAATTTACGTGTATATACATTCATTTACAAATCCACGCGGCTGAATGGCTTAAAAAAGCACTGTGTTTAGGCGAAAATGGTATTTTTATATCATGAACCCAAAAACAACCACAACCCACCTGCAACATCTGTCTAAAGATAAGAAACTGGCAGGAGTGCTGCAAACGGTAGTGCCCTATGAGCTGCAGAAAAGGAAGAATGTGTGTCTCAGATTGTGTATGTCTATTATGAGCCAGCAATTATCCACAAAGGTGGCAGATGTTTTTCAGCAGCGGTTTCTGATGCTTTTCGGTGATCAGGAACCCACCCCCGAACAAATAGCGGCAACATCATTTGAGACATTACGTGGAATTGGACTGTCGGGCGCTAAGGCCAACTATGTACTAAATGTTGCAAACTACTTCATAGACCACAGCATAAGCGACAACACACTCTATGCCATGACAGATACCGAAGTTATGCACCTGCTGCTGCCGATAAAAGGTGTAGGTAAGTGGACTGTGGAGATGCTACTGATGTTTACGCTGGGGCACGAAGATGTCTTCCCAGCCGATGACCTGGGCATACAACAAGCCATGGCTAAGGTCTATGGGTTGGATATGACCGAAAAAAAAGTGCTGAGGGAAAAGATGCTGAAGATATCGGTAAAATGGACGCCATACCGCACCTATGCATGCTTCTACCTTTGGCGGTTCAAAGACGGCAATTAATCTGCTCCAGATCATTTGGGGAGAATGTACATTGTACAAGTGCTACAATCTGCTAATTTTGCACCCCGAAACGTATGTGGGCGTATGCAGCTTAAAGACCATTACAAGACACTGGGAGTAAACCCGGCTGCGGCGCTGCCTGAGATAAAAAAGGCCTACCGTAAACTCGCCATCAAATACCATCCCGACAAAAACCAGGGAAATGAATTGAGTGAGGCCCAGTTCAAGGAGGTTAACGAGGCATATAACATACTCTCTGACAGCCGTAAAAGGGCAAAATACGATGATGAACGCTGGCTGTCCGGAATGGGCAACAAAACCAGCTATGCAGACGCTGTAACACCGGCATGGCTCAAAAATGTTTGTGTAGAACTCAATACTAGCCTGAAAGCTATGGATACCTACCGAATGAGCCAAAAAACGCTGCAGGAATATATTCTGCTCATTCTTGCTGATTCGAATCTGGGTGTTTTACAACAGGAACAGGATGGGCTTACAAATAAGGCGATAGTAGCTGAACTGCTACGCGCGACGGCACGACTGGAACTGAGGTATCTGAATGAAATAACAGAACGACTGATGATCATAGCAGGTACTGATGATCAGGTGATAAAAGCAATAACAGACTACGACCATGCGCGCAGGAATCAGGAAAAGAAAGATAAAGCATATCCTTACATCATTATTGCTGTGACGCTCGCATTGTGCGTATTCATGTATTTTTACAGTCAGGGCAAATAATAACTACTCACATCAACACCACACCAATATGGTCTATTCATTCAAGGGGTTTATTCCGGTTGTACATCCATCTTCCTTTGTGCACCCCCAAGCCACTGTAACTGGCAATGTCATCATAGGAAAAGATGTGTACATAGGGCCGGGAGCGGCCATCCGCGGCGACTGGGGTGGCATCATCATTGAAGATGGTTGTAATGTGCAGGAGAACTGCACCATTCACATGTTTCCCGGAATTACACTAACGCTGAGTGCTGGTGCGCATATTGGGCACGGTGCAGTCATTCATGGTGCCAGTATCGGCCGTAACGTACTTGTGGGAATGAACTCTGTAGTGATGGATGAGGCTGTGATCGGTGAAAACTGCATCATAGGCGCCATGTCGTTTGTGCCCGCTAAAACAGTGCTGCCTCCCCGTTCACTTTTTGCCGGAAATCCGGGAAGAATCATAAAAGAAGTGAGCGATGATATGATAGCATGGAAAACAATGGGAACAAGGCTTTATCAGGCGCTACCGGCAGATTGCTTTGAATCTTTGATCCCCTGTGAGCCGCTGCGCGAAGTGCCGGCAGACAGACCTGCTCAGGAAGCCCTGTATAACACATGGGAAACTATTAAGAAACAGAATGGTTAATAGATAAAAACAAAAAAGACGTGCGAACAGCACGTCTTGGAATGATATGTTAAGTGTAGCGGTAAAATTAAATTACTTTAACGTTTACTGCATTCAAACCTTTCTTACCATTTTGAACTTCGAAAGACACCCTGTCATTTTCGCGGATCTGGTCTTTCAGACCTGATACGTGAACAAAAATGTCCTGACCGCCGTTTGCTGGCGTGATGAAACCAAATCCTTTGGTCTCATTGAAAAATTTTACTGTACCTTCTTGCATTTTGAATTGAATGAAAAATTAATAATACACAAAACTACATTTTTTTTGTAAAACAACAACTAATTCAAAAAGTATTTTACAAATGAGTAATGTGGTTTGTTTTTGTTGTAAATAAACGTGGGCAGCCTCCGATTTTACATTCAAACCGGAGGCGACCAACACGAAAATTATTCGAGTATCATACGGAAAGTGACGTACTCACTGCCTGCATTCAGAGTGATCAGATAAATACCTTTTGCCAAACCAGCGGGCAGTGTTACCTGCTCGTACATTTTACCGTTGCTTACCTGCGCCTCCGTTTTTGTCACTGACTGGCCAAGTACATTTACGACAGATATACCCACATGCTCCAAAGCAGTTGTGAGCCTGCCTGTAATTGCGAATGATCCTTTATTGGGATTGGGACTGAGCGCAAATGCATTGCCGCTTCCGGTAACCTCCTGAAGGCCGGATGTAACAATCATCGTAAATCCGGGACTGAGGGCGATATGTGGCAACACACATGGCAGAACAGATGTCACCTTGCAATGAATAGTCTGACCGTTTGTAATTGTATTGGTTGTGTATGTTGAATTGGTAGCACCGGGTACCGACGTACCATTTATAAACCACTCATAAGTAGCACCGGGACCTGCATTCAACGCAACTGCTACAAACGTTACACTTTCGCCGGCAACAATACTGGGCGAGCTTGCGCTGATGTTCACAGTATTGGATGCAGGAGGCTGCACAGTCATTACCAACGGATCGCTTGTAACAGCTGATGTGGTGCGGCATACTGCATTGCTGGTCATGGTACAGAATACTACATCTCCGGTAGCCGGCGTAGCGGTATAAGAAGGACCAGTAGCCACATTGAAGCCGTTTACTACCCACTGATAGGTAGGTGCAGTACCGCCGTTTACAGCTACCGCTGTGTAGGTAGCTATCTGACCGATACAAACAGTGTCATTAGGTGCAGGATTAACCGTTACCCCGGGTGTTACAGAGGGGCTGACAGTCATGATTATACTATCTGCAACAGTTGTGGGTGATGCGCAGGCAAGACTACTGCTCAGTTCACATTTCACCTCATCGCCATTTGCAGGAACATAGGCATAAGACGAAGATGTTGCAGCCACTGCCACATCATTAACAAACCACTGATAGCCCGGCGTACTACCGCCATTGACAGGGGTAGCAGTAAATGTAACCGTACCTACTGCAGAACATATTGTTGTACCAGGAGTACTACCAATAGCAACAGACGGAACAATTGCGGTACCACTTTCTGTAACAGTAACCACAGCAGAGGTTGCTACACATGATGCAGCACTGGTGATACGCACCCTAAATGTGCCGGCAGCGGTAGCATTGTATGTTGCATTGGTTTCACCGGGAATATCTATTCCGGCATCCTGCCACTGATAAGTAAAGCCGCCGGACGCTGGCGATGCGCTAATAAGTTGGCTACCACCAGTACAGATCGCAACTGCACCAGATGGCGTTGTTGTAGCCACAGGCACAGCATTGACGGTTACAACCGTAGTGGCTGCAGACACGCAACCAAAACCATTCGTAACACTATAGCTGATTGTAGATGTACCTGCCGACAAACCATTAACAACACCACCAGTACTGATTGTAGCAACAACAGTATTGACACTACTCCATACGCCGGAAGGTGTGGTATTGGACAATGCAGTGGTTGTACCATTGCAGATGGCGGTGGTACCTGTAATGGCTGCAACTGCTGTTGGCGCACTTACAGTCATCACACTGGTTGCGTATGCGGTGCCACATGTATTGGCAACTCCATAAGAGATGGTAGTAGTCCCGGCACTGAGTCCGGAAACAACACCTAAAGCACTGATAGTGGCCTGAGTTGGGCTGCTGCTGCTCCATACACCGCCAGGTGTAGCATTGCTGACAGACGCAGTTAAACCTGTGCAGACACCTGTCGCACCCGTTATTACAGCTACAGCTGGTGTGGTAAGCACTGTCACGACCACAGAAACTGGCCCTGAAGGTGCAGTGTAGGTGATACCTGCGGTACCTGCTGCAACACCGAACACAATACCAGTAAGTGAACCAACTGTGGCTATTGCCGTGTTGCTGCTGGACCATGTGCCGCCGGTTGTGGCATCGGCAAGTGGTGTTGTAGCACCTGCACACACTGTAAATGTCCCTGTAATAGGAGCGGTGACAACACCCGGGTTAACCGTGAAATTATTGGAATTGATATTAAAGAAGATATTACCATTGCCCTTTACTTTGATGCGACAAGTAGATGACGATACCGGCGGATTGGGCAACGTAACGCTTGCGGTACCTGAATTGGGAAAAGTACCTATCGTATATGCCCAGGTCTGACCTCCATCTGTAGACATAAAGATGTCAACATTGGAGCAGGATACCGGAGCAAGGTTAGTCCCTACCCTGTTCCAGGTAATGGTTTGTGTGGTATTGCCGGTATAGACGATACCGGTGGTGTTCTGACTGGTAACGCGGAAGCCTGCATAGCCATTGGCGGCACCTGTAGTACCGGCATTGATGTGAATAGTATCGTCGGGAATTATTATCGCTCCCATACCTGCGCGAATACTGCGGACAACTGTCTTGAAAGTAAGGAAACGCGTGGTGTCCGGCGCTTTTTCACCGGCGTTAGACAATGCTCCTGCGAGAATTGTACTCAACTGAGGAAAAATCCTAGTTGTAGTATAAACAGGCTGGTAACTGCGGAAAATAGGACCAAAGATAAATGTCTGATTCAGACGCCTTCCAAAATCACCCAGGTTAGCCTGATGCCAGCAGTAGGTAACTGCAGTATCTCCGCCTGTAACCGTCGGCGTTGGGCTTGTAAGTTCGAAAGGTGTTTTGTAAGGGATATTATACGTTGTGGAAAACGTACCTGAAAATACCGGAGGAACGTGGCCTGATGCTGAAGATGCGGCACAAGCGCCACCTGAACCAGAAATGTGAAGCTGAATACGATCCAGACTTCTCGCACTGAAATAAGGTGAACTATTGGCTTGAAGGTTGTCGGGTGAACACAAGCCCGCATAGTCCATTATTGTCGCGCCACTACCTGGTTCAAACGCATTGGCAGAACTTGCATTGGGATTGCAACCACCGTCAACATTATTATTAAAAGTGTGATTGGAACCAAATTGGTGTCCGAGCTCATGACAAACGTAGTCGATATCATAAGCATCTCCAACAGGACTGGAAGACCCGGTTACACCTTGTGCTTTGAATGAGTTATTACAAATTATACCCAGAGAAGCCAGCCCGCCGGCTCCAGTTGTAAACACATGCCCAACATCATAGTTTGCCGATCCAATGACTGCATCGCACGTGGTTTGATTCTGCGACAAACATCCGCTTGGATTTGTGTTCAAAGAAGCGAATGGATCGGGACCGTTGACACTACCGGTAGCAGTAGGCCAAATAAGAGAAGACTCGCCCGCTACAAAATTAAACTGTACCGCAAGCTCCCTGTTGTATACACCATTCACACGGTTCATTGTGGTTGTTACCCTGCTCAGGCACTGTGCCACCGTAGGGGAGCCCAAACCCGTAGCTGCCTGGCAATAAAAACTATTCGCAGATACGGCAATATCGTAAGTGCGTATGTTAGTACCATTTGTTGTCAGCTCGGCCATCACTCCAGCCTCATGCACCGACTTGCCCTGCTCTCCCTGTGTGCCCTTGAGCGACCCAGGCAAATTGATTTGTTTCAGATCAGTAGTAGGTAGCTTCGATTGAATGATTTGCATAGGCTGACCACCTGCATGCTCATCCTGATCGCCATGCACAGCACATACCATACGCTGAGAGAACGGACGGTTTTCATCTGCTTTGTAGTGCACCACATAGTATCCATCGTTCAGATTATCATAGGGATCGATGAACGCAACCTGCTCACCATCAAAAACAACACTATGGAAACCAAACTCAGTAAAATCGATTTTCGCTGTTACCCTCGCGTCATTAACTGCCTCTGCAGTAAATGTCTTGATGTTAGGAAACTGTGCTGCCAGTGCAGCTGGCATCATAGAAGATTCCCACACTTTAAATTCACGCAATGTGCCGTCAGGCATTGGCAATTTCATATTGGCGGTATTCGCAGCATTCGCTGTAAGACCCCATAATTGCGCCCTCATAGCGGCAACATTCAACGAATACACGAGGTACTTCGAAGGCGGAGTCCGCTGTAGTGATTTTGCAGGAGCCTTATCCATAGGCACAGCCGACCACATCGATGTGCCAGTGGCACTGTTCTGAGCCTGTTGCTTACCAGCAGCAATACCCTTCTTTAAAAACTTCTGTGCGTGTACAGCCGGACTTCCGGACATAATACATGCCAGCACGACACATGTAGCTAATTTTCTCATGTTTTACGCTTTGTAATAAGTGTTGAAATTATATAAATACTGCGAGATAAAAAAGAACAACATGCGACCGAAAACATGCACAACGTTATTTGCCGGAGAAATCCCATATCATAAATTAAAATTCGAAACAATATTGCAATACATCCAACAGCCTTTAGTCATGATATTTTGCCGGATACTGCCTAATTTTACTAACTTGTAAGAACCGTGATCAATGCGGCGAGACAATTTGACGGAACGATTATGAATTTCAAAATTGATAGCCAGTACCAGCCAGCCGGAGATCAGCCAGAAGCGATACGGCAGCTGGCAGAGGGAATAGAGGCAGACGAACAATACCAGACTTTGCTGGGGGTGACGGGTTCGGGCAAGACCTTCACAATTGCGAATGTGATACAGAAAGTACAGAAACCCACACTGATTCTAACACACAACAAAACACTAGTAGCACAGCTATATGGAGAGTTTCGGAGCTTTTTCCCCGAAAATGCCGTTGAGTACTTCGTTTCTTATTACGACTATTACCAACCCGAAGCGTATTTACCTACTTCCAACACCTACATTGAGAAGGACCTATCGATAAATGACGAACTGGAAAAACTAAGGCTAAGAGCCACAACCAGCCTGCTAAGTGGTCGCAGCGATATTATTGTGGTTGCTTCTGTGTCCTGTATATATGGCATAGGCAACCCTACAGACTATGCTGCCAGCATCATACGCTTCAAGAAAGGGGATATTATAGGCAGAAACTACTTTTTGCATAAACTGGTCAGTGCATTATACAACCGCAGTCAGGGCGAGTTTGCGAGAGGTAGCTTCAGGGTGAATGGCGACACTGTAGATGTAAATCTGCCTTACCTGGACTTTGGCTATAGGATAACGTTCTTTGGAGATGAAGTGGAGGAAATTGAAAGCTTTGAGATAGAAACAGGAAAACGCATCAGTGTAATAGACAGCGCCGCCATATTTCCGGCCAATCTGTATGTGGCGCCCAGCGGGCAAATGGGTCAGATCATCTATGAGATACAAGATGAAATGTCTGCACAGGAAACCTACTTCAAAAGCCAGGGAAAACACATTGAAGCTCAGCGTATAAAGGAACGGGTAAACTACGACCTGGAAATGATACAGGAGTTGGGTTACTGCAGCGGCATTGAAAACTATTCGAGGTTTCTGGACAGACGAAAACCCGGAACCCGCCCATTTTGCCTGATAGACTATTTTCCTGATGACTTTCTTTTGGTCATAGATGAGAGCCACGTTACAATACCGCAGATCAGTGGTATGTATGGGGGTGACCGATCGCGCAAAATGAACCTTGTAGACTACGGTTTCAGGCTACCATCAGCATTGGACAACCGCCCGCTTAACTTCTATGAATTTGAAGGACTGGTATCGCAGGTGGTGTTTGTAAGTGCAACACCCGGCAAGTATGAACTGGAAAAATGCGGTGGCATAGTGGTGGAACAAATTGTGCGGCCTACCGGTCTTATAGAACCACCAATAGAGATTCGGCCAAGTATCAATCAGGTGGATGATCTGCTGGATGAGATAGATAAACGTGTGGCGAGCGGTGGCAGGGTACTGGTTACAACACTCACCAAACGAATGGCAGAGGAAATGGACAAGTACCTGAAAAGAATCAACATCAAGTCAAAATACATTCACTCAGAGGTAGACACACTGGAACGAATAGAGATACTGCGCGAGCTGCGGCTGGGAACGATAGATGTGTTGGTAGGCGTGAATCTGTTGCGTGAAGGGCTGGATCTGCCTGAAGTGTCGCTGGTAGCGATTCTGGATGCCGATAAAGAAGGTTTTTTGCGGGACGAACGATCGCTCACCCAGATAGCTGGACGTGCAGCCCGCAACGTAAATGGACTTGTGATCTTCTATGCCGACAAGGTAACGGACAGCATGCAGCGCACAATAGACGAAACAGACCGACGCAGAGAGAAACAAATTCGTCATAACACAGCGCATGGCATTATTCCTAAAACGATCACCAAATCGATACAGGAGATCATGCTGCAGGGATCGGTTCTGGACATAAAAGGGTACAATGAAAACAGCGTCTATGCCACAACAGATGCGTCTCTTGCGGTAGCTGCAGAACCGGCAAGCACTTACAAAACAGTTGCGCAACTGGATAAAATAATTGGGCAGACCAAAAAAGGCATGGATAAGGCAGCAAAAGATCTGGACTTCATGGAAGCAGCACGCCTGAGGGACGAACTGTTTAAACTACAGAAGGAAAGAGAAGATATGAAATGAGCATCCTCAAACACCTGAAAGCAAATCAGTGGACACCGGCAGGCAGTGTGAAATAAAATACCGCACCTTCACCTACTTTGCCCTCAGCCCATACTTTGCCACCATGTTTGTTGATGATGTTTTGTACAATAGCCAGCCCAACCCCCGTTCCCTCATATTCATTTGACTTGTGCAATCTGTGGAATACGCCAAACAGCTTGTCGACATACTGCATATCAAAACCTGCACCATTGTCGCCTATCGAAAATGTGACGATACTATCAACTTTTTCGGACGTAATTTCTACGCGAGGAGACGCAACACCTGCTGAGTACTTAATAGCGTTTGACAGCAGATTTGCGAGCACCTGGGTTATCAGTGTTTGGTCTGCGCTAACGGTATGCAAATCCCCGACGCTCAATGTGACCGGCACAGGGGCGAAACGGATCTGCTCAGCCCAGACCGTAGAAACAAGCGACTTCATATCGACATTGGTTTTCCGGACCTCCGCCTTACCCAATCGGGCGAAAGCAAGCAAATCATCAATGAGCGACCCCATTTTTTTAGCATTCTCCTGAATGACACCTAGTAATCGCCTACCCTCTTCGTCGAATACACTATCATAATCTTCGCCGAGCATATCGGCATAACCATAAATCACCCGCAGAGGTGAACGCAGATCATGAGAAACAGAGTAAGAAAAAGCTTCCAGCGCTTTGTTTGCTTCCGTTAGCTGGGCTGTCCGTTCAGCAACTTTTGCCTCAAGATTTTGATACAGCTTTTTAACTTCAGCTTCTGCTTGTTTTCGCTCGGTAATTTCAACAGAGAGTATAAACACCCCCTCGGGGATCGGCTGGATACTTAACTCGAACCACCCTACAGAACCATCCGGAAACTTAAACTCTACCTCTTTATGTGTAGCCACCCGGTCTTCAAGACAACGTTTTATGTAGGCATACACATTTGTCTGCTCATAGCCAGGATACATCTCCATCATAGTTCTGCCAAGCAACTCTTCACGCCTATACTTCCCTTGCTTTTCGAGTGTGTCGTTGAGATAAATATACCGCCAATCAAAACCAATAATCTGGGCGCCCTCCAGCATATTGTCGAGCGTGTAGCGCAGCCTTCGTTCGCTGGCTGCAAGACTCTCTTCGGCCAACTTTCTATCTGTTACGTCCTGCAAAATCAAAACAACTTCCTGAATCTCGCCATCAGCTGCCTTCAGTGGATACAAAGTCATAACCGTCCATCGTCTCCGCCCTTTTTGTCCTATAAGCGCTGGATCGTATAAGTAGGGTTCACTTACTGCCAATGAACCCGAAAAAGCCTGATTAATTACAGACGCAAGTGGTGAACCCATAACAGATTCGTCCTTCAGTATATTATAGCCTACAACATTCTCCCTGCTGTCTTCCCACATTAACTCCCAGGCCCTGTTGGCCGTAATATAAGTACCACCAGGATCGTAGCTCACAACGGGATAGGGGAATTGTTCGATAATCGCTCCAAAACGCTCCTGACTTGCCTGAAGGTTTTCCTGCGCCAACTTCCTGTCATCAATTTCATAGTAAAAAGCCAGGATACGCTCACAACCAGCAATGCTTGCTTTTTCGCAGTTAACTTCCAGCCAATGCTCACTACCATCCTTCCTTTTGCTCTTCCATTCAAAGCGTTGAAGGGTTCCGGCGGCAGCGAGCAAAAAATAGGATTCCTTAGCGCCAGAATGGTCAGCAGAATGAGCCAGATTCAACCACCCAATCTGACTACCCAACAATTCTTCACGTGAAAACCCCGTCATCAGTGTTGCTCGGTTATTGACATCAATAATTTGCCCCGTAACTATATCCAGTACATAAATTGCAGAGGTCGCTTTGTCAAATATTTCATGATAGTTCGCTTCAGCATCGCGCAACAACTCCAATGCACGCTCACGTTCGTGCCCAATACGATTGAGTTTCCGAGCAGTATTACGTATAATAAACAAACCAAGAAACACAAACGACATAACGAAAAGCGCAATTCCAAATTCTACAGACACCAAATTATGCTTGTGCGACTCGATTCTGAGATAACCCAAAAGCAACATCAGTGTTACAAAAACCGGAAACATTTTCCGTGCCATTATATTCCCCATTCCATTGCCCAAAAACAACCCATTTATGCCATAAGTGGGGTTGATAAAGGACGCAGCAACCGACACAACAAAAAGCAGTACCGACGTATTGAGCGCCATTGATGTGAGAAAAGAAAGCCTGTAAAAAGATGGAACATTGTACCAATAACCTATTATAGCCAGAATTGCTATGGTTGTAATGACATGTAGCGCATACTGCGCCAGCATAAGCAGGTACCTATTGCGGGAGCGGACAGCAACAAATGCCGCACCAAGCAACGTAAAACAAACTGATGTAGTAGCCGCCATGCGCCCCGGATAACCACCCGGAACAGCAATCAACTCGGGATCACGAACTAAAAAAGTATCAATGCCCAATGATACACCACTGACATATTCGAAAAAAGTAGCAAAACCTATTACTCCAACCAAAAACGAGAGCGCATTAGACAAGCTTAAATAAGTGGAACTCCTGCTGAACAACAACAACACAAGACCAGAAAACACAAAACACAAAGACACATTAACCGTCATAGGTGCCATGCCCGTGCCTGACGCCGATACAACAGTACTACCAAATACATAGCTCGCAATTACAAACAATCCTGTAGCGACTGCTGACACGCCAGCAACGGCCTGAATTTTTGTCACCAAGTTCGTTTTCATAATTTGAAGGGATGGGTATTAACGCAGGAACACCACGTAAACATACATAATAATATACGATAGGCCAACCAAACGAATTGCACTTTTACACATACTAAAGTTTGAATATGCATTAGAAAGCCAACTATACAAGTACAAGAGGAACAATACAAACATATCAAATTCAAACTGCAACACACTGTATACGCACTCACCAGTTTGTAAAACCAACTTTCACAGTTTTACTCCACTATCAAACATGCATTAATGGTTGTGGTTAAACGGCATACAGATTGCATGGGAATACTTGCTAAACGACCATTTTAATTTTTGCTATTATTGTGAATAATGGCATCAGAACAGGATAAAGCCCCGATACATTCACTTACCACTACGCGTGCATTCGCGGCTATCCTGGTTTTCATACACCATGTGGGCGGAAGTGTTCTTCCATTTGCACTACTTCCTGCTTTGTTTCATATTGGAAATATTGCTGTGGGGTACTTTTTCGTATTGTCGGGTTTCGTTCTTTATATCTCCTACCAGGGTCGAAAAATTGATTACACTAATTACCTGAAGAAACGGATTGCGCGTATCCTGCCGATATATCTTGTGGCACTGATGCTGACAATAATTGCCTTTGTATACTACTATGACTACAAAATACTATCAGACCGCGGCATAGCCGAAATTGTGCTCAGCGCACTATGCCTGCAGTCGTTTATACCTACCAACCCGCTTGTGCTCAACTTCCCCGGATGGTCTATAGGATCAGAATTGTTTTTCTACATGCTTTTTCCTGCTTTCTTACTGCTCCAAACCCGCAATACTGGCCTATTTGTTGTGCTGACTCTTTTGTTATACACCGTTGCACAATTCGTTCATCTCAGTTTTGCGCCAATAAAAAATACGCTCAGTGACAATATCGTTGACTTCATCTATTTCAATCCACTGATGCACCTCAGCCAGTTTCTCTTTGGCATGTTGGGTGGTTATCTTTTCAGAAAATATACGATCAGGATACAGCAATACCGCATATTACCATTTCTGTTTTTCGTCGTGGTGCTCGCCGTAATCGCTTTTCGACCAAATCATATCAGCTTTCAGGTAGGGCTTATAGCTCCGTTCTTTATGATCCTTATCCTACTCACAGCAAAGTACAACCCCAAATTACTGAACCTACGACCATTAGTGTTTCTCGGAGAAATCAGTTACGGGCTATACATTCTGCAACATCCGGTCTATACCTTTCTCGACCATCTGAATAACAGCAGCTTGCATTTGCCCGCCAATTTGTTTTTTTACGCGTCATTAAGTACTCTTATTGCGATAGCAACAATCACCTACTATGCAATAGAAATACCCTTCAGAAAACTTGCAGCTGGCAAAAAGCAAACACAACATGCTTCGCCACAATCAGGAGCTGAGTAAATCCTGATTAATATCATATCACCAACTGCCCACCATCATAAACGAGGCATTGCCACAGGTTTAAGTTTGCCATGAAAACCGTAGCATATGCCATTTTATCATAGTCTGGGTATAATACCTGACAAACGCCATATAGTAAGCCGACAGCCTAACGGAGCACTATATCAGGAAGAACTTGTAGGCACCCAGGGATTTGGAGGACTGTCCTCTCTGGCATACCACCTACATGCACCAACATGTGTAAGGCAAAAGGGTAAACCATACTCGGTGATGCCCAAAATAGCGATAGAAAATGGCTTGAATGCGATGAGTTTTTCCGGGTACAATGTACAGCCGGAGAAAGACTATATAAAAAGCAGAAAAACACTGCTTGTAAACAGCGCAATGCATGTAGGAATCGCAGCACCACAGGAGTCTACCGAATACTTCTATAAAAACGCTGATGCTGATGAACTCATTTTTGTGCACGAGGGTAGCGGTGTACTGCTGACCATGTATGGCATTCTGAAATTCACCTATGGCGACTACATCGTGATTCCCAGAGGCACCGTATACCAAATCCAATTCAACACAACAGCCAACAAATTACTTTACGTAGAATCGTTTGATCCTATATTCACACCAAGACGGTATCGAAATGACTTTGGCCAGTTGTTGGAGCACTCCCCGTTCTGCGAGCGGGATATAAAACGTCCGGAACAGCTGCAAACGATTGATGAAAAAGGTGATTTTGATATCTACATCAAAAAAAAGGGCATGATGTTCCCATACGTTTACGCCAATCACCCGTTTGATGTTGCTGGATGGGATGGATACCACTACCCTTATACGTTTTCGATTTTCAATTTTGAGCCGATCACAGGACGCATACATATGCCTCCACCGGTGCACCAGACATTTGAAAGCAAGAACTTCGTCATATGCTCCTTTGTTCCCAGGCTATATGACTATCATCCGCTTGCAATCCCGGCACCCTACCACCATAGCAATATTGATAGCGATGAGATACTATACTACGTGGATGGCGACTTCATGAGCAGAAACGACATCAAATCAGGTCAGTTCACCCTTCATCCCGGCGGCATTCCTCATGGTCCACATCCGGGAGCTATTGAGCGCAGCATAGGAAAAAAGGAAACAGGAGAACTGGCTGTGATGATCGATCCATTTCAACCAATGATGATCACCGAGGAAGCTATGAAACTGGAAATACCTGACTACTACAAATCATGGATAACTGAATAAAACAAATATTTATGGAAACCAACAATCTTAAAGACGTTAAGAACTACAACTACGGAATCGAAAAGATCTTTGAAAACGCACAGGACTTTCTGCCGATCAATGGGACTGACTACGTGGAACTTTATGTTGGCAATGCAAAACAAGCTGCGCACTATTACAAGACAGCCTTTGGATTCCAGTCACTGGCCTATGCCGGAATGGAAACCGGTCTCAGAGACCGTGCGTCTTACGTAGTTGTGCAGGATAAGATCAAGTTGGTACTAACAACACCACTGTCTGCAGACAGTGCAATTGCAGACCATTTGAGGAAGCACGGTGATGGTGTGAAAGTGATAGCCCTTTGGGTGGATGATGCACGAAAAGCATTCGAAGTAACAACGTCCCGTGGTGCAGAGGTATACTTTGAACCGGTTGTAGAAAAAGACGATAATGGAGAAGTGGTAAGAGCCGGCATACGAACCTATGGCGACACCGTACACATTTTCGTAGAGCGTCGCAACTACAATGGTACATTCCTACCCGGATACGAACCCTGGGAATCTGAATATAATCCGCAAAGTACTGGCTTAAAGTACATTGACCATATGGTAGGCAATGTAGAACTGGGCTCCATGAATAAATGGGCAGAGTACTATGCAAAAGTGATGGGATTTGCCAATCTGGTCACATTTGATGACAAAGACATTTCCACACAGTACACCGCGCTTATGAGCAAAGTAATGACGAACGGAAATGGCCGCATTAAATTCCCGATAAATGAACCGGCGATTGGTTTGAAGAAATCTCAGGTAGAAGAATACCTTGACTTTTATGGCGGTGCAGGCTGCCAGCATATTGCAGTAGCTACCGATGATATAGTCTTCACAATATCTGAAATGCGCAAGAGAGGAGTAGAATTCCTTTATGTGCCCGGAAAATACTATGACACAGTGCAGCAACGGGTGGGTGAAATAGCCGAAGACATGGCAACACTGAAAAGCCTCGGCATCATGGTAGACAGAGATGAAGAGGGCTACTTACTGCAGATATTCACCAAACCGGTGGAAGACAGACCCACTTTGTTCTTTGAGATCATTCAACGGAAGGGCGCAAGGTCTTTCGGTAAGGGAAACTTTCAGGCGCTATTCGAATCGATTGAAGCAGAACAAGCACGGAGAGGCACTCTTTAGGCAAAAATATTCCTTCACATTCCGCTAAAAACAATAAAGGGTTATGGAACTGTTAGAAAAAAACGAACAGGTGCAAACAGAACTTCTGAGGCACTTCGAAAACAAAATAGAAAAAGGTGACTCGATAGAGCCGAGAGACAAAATGCCTGATGGCTACAGAAAACATCTTATAAGGCAGATGTCGCAACACGCACACTCTGAAGTAATTGGTATGCAGCCCGAGGGCAACTGGATTACCAGAGCTCCGAGTTTGCGGGCCAAACAAATACTGTTGGCAAAAATACAGGATGAAGGTGGACACGGCTTATACCTGTATAGCGCAGCAGAAACACTGGGAATATCGCGGGACGAAATGATCAGCCAACTGCACTCAGGAAAAGCCAAGTACTCCAACATATTCAACTATCCCGCATTGACGTGGGCTGATATAGGCGCAATAGGCTGGCTGGTAGATGGTGCTGCTATTGTTAATCAGGTTTCACTGCAACGCACGTCGTATGGCCCCTACAGCAGGGCTATGGTCCGCATCTGCAAGGAAGAAAGCTTCCACCAGCGGCAGGGTTATGAAATAATGGCAAAAATGATGAGCGGTACTGATGCCCAGAAAGAAATGGCTCAGGATGCCATGAACAGATGGTGGTGGCCCTCTCTGATGATGTTTGGACCCCATGACAGCGAATCGCCACACACTGGTGATGCTGTAAAGTGGAAGATCAAAAGACACTCTAATGATGAGCTACGTGCAAAATTCATTGATAAAACCGTACAACAGGCGGAAGTAATAGGACTGACCATACCAGATAAAGATCTGAAATGGAACGATGCCACCGGACACTATGACCATGGGGCCATAGACTGGAATGAGTTTTATAAAGTGATCAGTGGCTCTGGCCCATGTAACCACCAAAGAATGGAACACCATAAGCGTGTACATGCCGAAGGTGCCTGGGTAAGGGAAGCTGCAGAAGCCTATAGGGCAAAACAGGAAAAACAATTACTTCATTCGTAAATATTTCTCATTATGACAAAGGATTCTCAATTAGGTACATGGGAGGTTTTCATGCAGTCAAAACCAGGTGCCAACTACATTCATGCCGGCAGTGTGCATGCTTCAGACAAAGGTATGGCGCTGCAGAACGCCCGTGACACGTACACACGCAGAGGTGAAGGCACGAGCATTTGGGTGGTGCCTTCAGAAGCAATTACTGCTTCGAACCCGGACGACAACGATATGTTGTTTGATCCTGCCAATGACAAAGTATACAGGATGCCCACTTTTTACGTAATGCCGGAAGGAGCCAAAGCCATCTAATAAAACTAAAAGCTATGACAAAGGAAGAAGCACTATATAAATACAGCCTGAAAATGGGCGACAACGCCTTGGTTCATTCATACCGTCTTTCTGAATGGTGCAGCAATGCGCCACTGCTTGAGGAAGATCTGGCACTGACAAACTTTGCGCTGGATATGATAGGCAGGGCACAAGCGTTCCTTACCTATGCCGGACAGGTAGAAGGAAAAGACAGAACAGATGACGACCTCGCCTATCGCAGATCTGAAAGGCTGTTTACCAACAGTCTGATCACAGAACTCCCCAATGGCGACTTTGCACATACAATAGCCAGACTACTATTTGTTTCGGTTTTTGAGCGTTACTTTTTTACAGCGTTGCAACACAGCAGCGATACTACCCTGGCAGCAATAGCAGCCAAGACGCTGAAAGAAGTGAAATACCATGCCACACATGCCACAGAGTGGACAATGAGGCTTGGTGACGGAACCAGCGAAAGCAAAAAAAGAATGCAGGCGGCCATTAACAATCTCTGGATGTATACCGGCGAGCTGTTCGAAACGGATGAAGCAGATGCTATGCTACAAGGGCTGAACATAGGTGTAGACATGCCTCCTATCAAGGAGAACTGGCTGCAATATATAAAAGGTACTCTTGCCGCTGCAAACCTGACATTGCCCGAAGACACCTTCATGCAAACAGGTGGCCATAAAGGTATACACACTGAACATCTGGGACACATTCTTTCCGAAATGCAATATCTGCAACGCGCATATCCTGATGCAAAATGGTAAAGCAAACACTCACAAAAGAGTATATCCTACAACTACTCTCTGTAATTCCTGACCCCGAAATCCCGGTGGTCAGCATCTATGAAATGGGAATGCTGCGCGACGCAATTGTGCAGGACAATGGGTGTGAAATTATACTTACGCCTACCTACACGGGATGTCCCGCCATGGGCATCATAGAACAGGATATCAAAATGACGCTGCAAGCGCACGGTATCTCACCAGTTACGGTACGTCTGGTTTATAATCCGGCATGGACAACAGACTGGATGACAGACATAGCAAAAGAAAAGCTGCGACGCTATGGAATAGCGCCACCGCTGCATTCTTCATGTACACTCGACACATTTGCACACAACATAGTCGCCTGCCCGCACTGCCTCTCTGAAGATACGGTTCTGGTAAGCAGGTTTGGGTCCACAGCATGCAAGGCATTGTACCAGTGCAATGACTGCAGAGAGCCATTCGAATATTTCAAATGCCATTAAACGTAAGTATTATGTACATACAACAGATCTATACAAATTGTCTGGCGCAAGCTGCCTATTATATCGAATCAGGAAAAGAAGCCGCAATCATTGATCCGCTGCGGAATCCGGAACCCTACATTGCAATTGCAAAGGAAAGAGGCGCAACCATAAAATATGTGCTCGAAACACATTTTCATGCCGACTTTGTTTCCGGGCACATCGATCTCGCGAATAAAACCGGTGCTTCTATCGTATTTGGTCCGGGTGCTACGCCTGGTTATAGAGCTTACATAGCCGAAGACCACGAAACACTGCACCTTGGTGATGCAAAAATAGAAATACTACACACACCGGGACATACTGTGGAGTCTACCTGTTACCTTTTGCGTGATCAACACGGAAAGGAAAGCGCGGTATTTACCGGCGACACACTTTTTGTAGGAGATGTTGGCAGGCCCGACTTACTGAGCGGAAATCTGAGCAAAGAAGAGTTGGCCAGCATGCTGTTTGACTCATTGCAAAACCAAATCAAAACACTACCTGCGGATGTGGTGGTGTATCCCGGACACGGTGCGGGATCGGCATGCGGAAAAAATATCAGCTCAAAATCCACCTCGACAATTGGTGACGAATGCATTACCAATTATGCCTTGCTGGCGAACGACAAACAAGCCTTCATTTCAGTTGTCACTTCCGAACTGCCGTACATACCCGGATACTTCTTCAAAGACGCGGCTATCAACAAAAGCGGCTATGGATCGTATGACGACATTATCAGAAAAAATGTAAATGCGCTCTCCTGCCGTGAATTTGCAGCAGTTAAAAATACCGGCGTTCAAATATTGGACACCAGAGATCCTATGACATTCTCCAGGGGATTCATACCAGGCGCACTAAATATCGGGCTGAGCGGAGATTTCGCTGTCTGGGTGGGTACACTGATTAGTGCGGATACACAATTGCTGTTGGTAACCGAACATGGAAAAGAGCTGGAAGCGGTAGAACGCCTTGCCAGAATAGGATTTGAACAGGTAAAAGGATATCTGCAAGGTGGTATGGCGTCTTGGGTCGCTGCCAATCTGGAAACAGATACAATTCAAACGGTTTCAGCTGCGATGTGCGGTGACATTATAGAAAGCGGAGAATATGAACTTCTGGATGTAAGAAACAGGCGCGAAGTGGCAAAACATCGCGTGCCTGGAGCGGTTCACATTCCGCTCAACAATCTCAAGGAGTTGTATAGTACCCTTGCCGCCGACAAAAAATGGCTGGTGTATTGCGCCGGAGGCTATAGGTCTATGATCGCCGCCTCATTTCTGAAAGCAAACGGATTCACAGATACAGGAAGCATTGAGGGCGGAATAAATGAGATCATCAAGCACAACCCTGAAATGGTAGAATTGGCACTGGAAACTGACTAAGATCAGTTTTTAGGCAAACAAGCATCATAATTTGAACAAACCCTATCAAATATTTTTGCCTAAAAGGAAATATGTCATGCAAATAACGAGGGAAGATCAATACAATAACATTGCATTACAGATTTTTGTAGATAAAATCAGCAAAGACTTTTACAACTCGATGGAAAGTCTTTGCAACAACGCCCGCCAGCAAATATATAAGTTAGGCAATCTTGAAATTCAGCGTACAACATCACAATACACTGCCATTTGCGACAAAATCATTACGGATGTAATGACATGCATCAAAGATTGGCGCGAGAATTACACCCCTTACCTTCAGTCACTCTCAGAAAAAAGCGAATCGAACCACGATTGCAGCGCCTGCAGTGGAAACTGTAAGTTGAATCACGATCTGAAACTACTGGAATTACGAACTGCCCACGCTGGCATTAGGAATATCCTCAACCGCCTTCAAATGGTATCTCTGCCGCTCTATTCAGAAACAATGTATCCGGACTCTTATCGGATTTTGAGAAATCAGATGGCATTGATTGAAAATAATCTGACTGAACTTTTCTCGCTCGAGGAAAAATACATGCTCCCAAAGGTCATACAGGCACAAAAACACATCAATGCCGGCAGTTATTGAAGCAGAAAAAGTAAAACTGAAGAAACCGCAACAAACAGCCACACCGTGCTACCATTGCGGTTTGCCCTGTGTCAATGACACGATTCAGTCAGCAGAAAAAACGTTTTGTTGCGAGGGCTGCAAACTCGTTTATGAAGTAATTAACGAGAACGGGCTCTGCGATTATTACAACATACAGTCTCATCCGGGAATCTCCCAGATAAAAGCAATAAGAAAGGATAAATATGCCTATCTTGACAATGAAGAAATAGCAAAACAGTTATACACCTTCACCAACGGCGACCATACAATCATTACCTTCTACGTTCCGGGCGTACACTGCAGTTCATGCATGTGGCTGCTCGAACATCTGAACAGATTAGACAAAGGAATCAGCGAGAGCCGGCTGAACTTCAGTACACGAGAGGTAACTGTTCATTTTTCCAGAAAGAAAACAACAACCCGTAAGATCGTAGAACTATTGGCCACAATAGGCTATGAGCCATATATCACACTGGATGAGGCCGGCAAACAAAAAACCAAAACCTACAACAAGCAGCGACTATTCAGGCTGGGTGTTGCTGGTTTCTGTTTTGGCAACATCATGATGATGAGTTTCCCCGAATACCTTTCCACCGAAAACGGTATCGATCATCAGTACGCCAATCTGTTCAGGTACCTGAATCTGTTTCTTGCTGTACCTGTATTCTTCTACAGTGCTTCAGAATTTTTCAGCACAGCATGGAGCGGCATCAAACAACGTACCCTCAATATTGATGCGCCTATCGCGTTGGCGCTGATTATCACATTCGCAAGAAGCATTTTCGAAATTTTATCGGGAACCGGCGCCGGATACCTCGACAGCATGAGTGGTATTGTGTTCTTTATGCTTGCCGGACGTGTAGTGCAGGAACGCACCTGGAAATCACTGACATTCACACGTGACTACAAATCCTACTTCCCTATCGCGGTCAATGTTGTTACAGAATCAGGGATTACAGCAAAGAAACTGCAGGATCTGTGTGAAAAAGATGTTGTGCAACTCTACAACGACGAAATAATACCCGCTGACGCTGTAGTACTAAAAGGTAAAGCCTGTGTTGACTATAGTTTTGTAACCGGAGAAAGCGACCCTGTAACTGTAAAAGTTAATGAAATAGTGTATGCCGGAGGAAAACAAACCGGTGACGAACTAACCATACAGATCATAAAACCCGTTGCAGGCAGCTACCTGACCTCTCTCTGGAGTCACTACGCCTTTGCCAACAACAAGTCCCAAAAAAATGACCAGAATAGTGCCGTACACACACTCAGCAGGTATTTTACTGCGGTTTTGTTCACCCTTGCTATAGCTACCGCTACCTACTGGTACTTTGTGAACCCCAGCATGATCATAAGCAGTGTATCTGCAATGCTCATTGTTGCATGCCCTTGCGCGTTGCTGCTGTCGGCAACCTTTACCAATGGCAACATCATGCGTATTCTCAGTGGCAATGGTTTGTTTCTCAGAGACGAGACCGTTATTGAGCAACTGGGCAACACCGATCATATAGTTTTCGACAAAACCGGCACCATTACACAAGGGTCTGGCGGTCTCGTCACCACATCAGGCCATCAGCTATCGGAAACCGAAAAACAACTGTTGTATAATGTCGTAAAACGAAGCAGGCATCCCAACAGCAAAGTGATCGAGAAATGGCTTGGCTCCTACGCAGACATTGATGTGGCAGCCTGGAAGGAAACACCAGGCAAGGGTATCGATGCGATAGCGGGCAATACAAGAATAGTGGTAGGATCTGGAGAATATACTGGATTGCCACGAGATGTGGTAAAAAGAGAAAAAGCAGCAACCTATGTTCGGATCAACGACAAAATAACTGCCTTCCGTTTTGATTCGGTATTCAGAAACAATGTACCTCAAATGATACCGATGCTGAGGCAATCTTACTCATTATCACTTCTGTCTGGCGATAATGACAAACAAAAAGATGTACTTACCGAATTGTTTGGAGGCAAAAGTGATATGCTTTTCGAACAGAAGCCTATTGACAAACTCAACTATGTAGAAAAACTACAACAAAAAGGCAAAAAGGTAATGATGATCGGCGATGGCCTGAACGATGCAGGTGCATTACAGCAAAGCAATATCGGCATTACTCTGGCCGATGACATCAACAATTTCACTCCTTCTTGCGATGCAATTCTGGACGCAAAAAAGTTTGGCACCTTACCAGCGCTAATGCACCTTGCCAGGTCTTCGCGCAGTATAATCCGCCTCAGCTTTGTGGTTTCCATTGTTTACAATATAGCGGGTCTGTACTTTGCGGTGCGTGGCGAGATGACGCCTGTAGCTGCTGCTATCCTTATGCCTTGCAGCACACTCAGCATTGTATTAGTCACCAGTGGCGTCAGCAGCCTGGTTGCATTGCGTTCCGGACTAAGTCTGAAATCCAAATAGCCCCCTGAAATAATATTTTAGCCAGACACAATGACGATATGGTCGTCGTGTCTGGCTAATTCATTTCTGCAACCATTGTGGCGGCAAAAACACATGCCGCGATCTGACATCAACATGGTCACCTGATGTCAGGAGACAAAAATGCACCCGTACCTTACAAAAAAAAACGGTTCCGGGAAACCGGAACCGTTGCAGAAGTAAGCTCATTTGCGCGGCCTGCATTCGCCTGTCTTAAGAACATAAAATGAAACCTATAGGCCATGTCAAATTCACTTCTCCTTTATCACCCATCCAACTGATTCTAGTATTTCTTACATCCACTGCTCGGCAAATTTACGAAACGATCTTACCAGATCTTTCATAACCATTTCTTCTGCTTCAAACCTTTCGCCCAGCGCCGTATGGTCAGCTACCAACTGGCCGTCGATGTAACCAGCATTCGCTTGACTGGCCTGCACTGCTATTGCCTGGAGATTCACATGAATATCATGTGAAAGAATATCAACATTATTGATCTGCAATTTGAACTGATTTTCAAAGTGCTCTACTTCCTTCAGTATATCAGTACTTGTGTACTTACCGGCAATCTCAGTGAGTATGCCTTTTAAAATGCCAATTTCTGTTTTGTAGAAATTAAGTGACCTCAGCCAAAGACTGTGTTCGTTGTTGACGTGCGAAACGTTTATTTTCTTCATATGAATTTAGTTTTTTTGTATGTTGCAAAGCTACCGCCTTGAACAACCGTGATTGGTGACCATAATCAGGTTGCCAAATGATTGAAGTTATTCAGTCAACAAAGTTCACCCATATATATTTGCTGTAATCAGGTATTGGGTATACATCGTTTATGAAGAAAAAAATTCTAATCACGCTGGGTGCAATATTATTGCTGTTCAACGGCATAGGTGCGTTGTATGGTGGTGGCAATCTGATTTTGCACCCCGATGGCAGCAGCATTTCACTTGACCCGCGCCTGCTTGACCATTCACCATTTCAAAATTTCCTGATTCCTGGCATTGTACTGCTGTTGGCTAATGGTGTATTCAGCTTTTGGTCGTTAGTAATGATGGCCGGAAAAAACAAAAACTTTCCATGGTATGTCACAGCCCAGGGAGTAATGCTGGCTGGCTGGCTGGCAGTACAGCTGGTACTCATCCGGACTGTATATTTTCTGCATTTCATAATGGGCGCTGTGGCCGTTCTGCTTGTACTGGTGGGAATGTTGCTAAATAAAACAAAGAGCAACCCAACATCTTAGAACCAGCAGTCCATCGGTGAAATAGAAATTGAACAATACTAGCTTCGAGCCTTCAACCAAACTACCCAAAATAGGTCCGTGCCAAAAACAAATTATAGTCTAAATGGCACACCGGAATTCATGCAACGGCTGATTAATGATTGAGCGTATTTAGAGGGTCAGATTACGGCACAGCAACCTCGCAAAAAACGCCAACCAAACCATTTTGATGATTACTGACCCAAATTATCCATCAGCACCATGTACTCGCTCTCCGCTGATTACAAACACTGCTTTGACTGACCATAGTCAATTACAAAAACACCGTGCAAATCTATTTTTGGAAAAAATTCTGCCATGAAACTGCTATACCACCCGGGAGACAAAGTTCGATCGAAAAGCGGGGGACCGGAAATGACCATAAGGGATCAGCACTACGATGTAATTCGAAACAAATTTCTGAATGACATGTTCGATTGCATATGGCTGACGGAAACCAAGGATGGAAAAAAAGCAATTCAGTATCGTCCTTTTCATCAAGACGAACTACAGAAGACAGACCATAGTTGAAAATGGCCCGCAACTGCGTCACAGCCAGCTAAGACGTGCTCAGGAAACATAATACCGAATATACTCCAGTTGTGCAGATCAGGTTTCTATGTACTATCAAGGAAAAAACAGGGATGCACCCAGGCGCCAAAAAAATATCGGCGAACTAAACTGACGAGCATCATGTTTTTGCTTGAGCAACGTCATAAATAAGCGCTCATCACGGCAATAGTTTTGCCGTATAAATACAATAAGAAAATGAATGCATTATTTGTTTTGGTTGCCGTGAGCATTGTGATAGCAGGATCATTTCTTGGCGCATTTATCTGGAGTATAAAAACCGACCAATATGAAGACAGAGAAGGATCGGCAATGAGGATACTATACGACGACGACCTGACAAAGAATACTATCAAATAACAAACACCAATTACTTACAGAAATGAATACAGGACACGATGCAGCGCATGTAAACATGCCGGTACAAACAGACAAATTCTTCTACGACAATAAGATCGTGAAATGGTTTGCATACGCGACTATTTTATGGGGTGTTGTGGGAATGCTTGCAGGAATTCTGGCCGCGTTTCAGTTGGTCTATCCATCACTGAACTTTGGAATGGCACCAACGAGTTTTGGCAGGGTAAGGCCGTTGCACACCAATGCGGTGATATTCGCATTTGTAGGCAATGGTATTTTTATGGGTGTATACTATTCGCTGCAACGGCTCTGCAAGGCGCGAATGTTCAGCGATAAGCTGAGCAAGTTTCATTTTTGGGGCTGGCAGTCTATTATTGTTCTGGCTGCGATCACATTGTTGCTCGGATTTACCTCTGGTAAAGAATATGCAGAGCTGGAATGGCCGATTGACATTCTGATTGCGCTTGTATGGGTCGCATTTGGATGGAATATGTTCGGTACAATCCTGAAACGTCGCGAACGGCACCTCTATGTAGCCATTTGGTTTTATATAGCCACGTTTGTTACTGTTGCAATGCTGCATATCGTTAACTCTATAGAGATTCCGGTAACATTGTTCAAATCATATTCCTGGTATGCAGGTGTGCAGGACGCGCTTGTACAATGGTGGTACGGTCACAACGCTGTTGCGTTCTTCCTTACAACACCTTACCTGGGTCTGATGTACTACTTCATGCCTAAGGCTGCAAACCGTCCGGTTTACTCCTACCGCCTGTCTATCATTCACTTCTGGGCGCTGATCTTCATCTACATATGGGCTGGTCCACACCACCTCTTGTATACAGCGCTTCCCGATTGGGCACAATCACTTGGTACAGTGTTCTCCATCATGCTTATTGCTCCATCATGGGGTGGTATGCTGAACGGCTTGCTTACACTGAGAGGTGCATGGGACAAAGTTCGTGTAGATCCTGTACTCAAATTCATGGTAGTAGCGGTGACTGCATATGGTATGGCAACCTTTGAAGGCCCAATGCTGAGTCTTAAAAATGTAAACGCAATAAGCCACTTTACAGACTGGACGATTGCACACGTTCACGTAGGCGCACTGGGCTGGAACGGATTCCTGACATTCGGTATACTTTACTACCTGATTCCAAGAATATTCCAGACAAAATTGTACTCTATCAAACTCGCCAATAATCACTTCTGGATCGGCACACTCGGAATCGTATTCTACGTAGTACCTATGTACTGGGCTGGATTTATGCAAAGCCTAGCCTGGAAAGAGTTTACCGCTGAAGGCACGCTCAAGTACCAGTTCATGGACACCGTTAAGCAAATGATGCCCTTCTATGCTATGCGCGGTATAGGTGGTGTACTCTTTCTTATAGGTGCGCTGATCATGTGCTACAACCTCATCAAAACCATCCGCGGTGGAACGGTGATGAATGAAGAGAGTGCAGAAGCTGCGCCACTTACTAAAGACTTTGTTCCACACAGCCGCCAACACTGGCATAGCTGGATCGAACGCCGCCCAATACAGATGCTCGTTTTTAGCCTTGTACTTGTTGCAATAGGTGGCGCAATAGAAATGATTCCGACGTTCATGGTAAAATCAAACATACCAACGATCAGCAGTGTAAAACCATACACACCACTTGAACTGTACGGTCGTGATATATACGTACGTGAGGGTTGCTACCTGTGTCACAGCCAGATGATAAGACCATTCCGCAGCGAGGTGGTAAGGTATGGCGAATACTCCAAAGCAGGTGAATTTGTATATGATCACCCATTCCAATGGGGTAGCAAGCGCACCGGTCCGGATCTGGCCAGGATAGGCGGAAAATACCCGGACAGCTGGCACTTCAACCATATGTACGAGCCATCCAGCATTTCACCGGGCACTATTATGCCTAACTATCCCTGGTTGTTCAAAGATGAAATAGATACCGCAACAATCGGCGCCAAGATCAGAGCAATGATAACGCTGGGCGTTCCTTATGCCCCAGGATACGATAAGGTAGCTACTAAGGATATGGCGATACAGGCAAATGGTATACTGAATAGCCTGGCAAATGACAAAATCACTATAGGCAGCAACAAAGAAATAGTTGCCCTGATAGCCTATCTGCAACGCGTAGGCAAAGACATCAAACTGGAACAAAAAACAACCGAAAACCAATAAATACAACAACATGAAATTCATAAATTATCTGGAGTCGATCACCGGCATAGGTATATATCCGCTGACCTCCCTGACCATGTTCTTCCTGTTTTTCGCACTGATCATAACCTGGTCAGTAAAGGCAGACAAGGGTTATATCAGATCAATGAAGCAAATTCCATTTCCAGAAAACGACTAGTATTATTCATACCAAACAAGCGTTAACATGCAAGCCACAAAAAAATCATTCTTGCTTTCATTATCAGCTACTATAGCTATCCCGGTACTCAGTTTCGGAGCCGAAGCAAATCCGCTCACAAAAAGTCCGGAATACAACACGACACTCATTAGCCTCGTAAGCCTGATAGTAGTATTACTATTCGTTATCGGCATACTTGCCGCTACGCTTAGCCAGTTAAGTGTAGTTGTCAGGGATAAGTTCAGAAAAGAGCGGTCGGAGGCAGCAAAAAAAATCGGGATGTTACTGCTGCTCGTCGGCCTGTGCCTCCCTGCTGCTGGTTCGTTCGCAGCAGAAACTGCTCCTGCTGCCGTTGTTGAGTACATCGACGGAATTCCTACGGCAGACTTCTATCTCATCATGGGTATCATAGCACTCGAGCTTTTTGTGATTTTTGCTCTGGTCATCTTTACCAATATGCTGATGAAGGCTATGCGTGAGACCCCCGAAACAGAAGTTCAGGTCAAAAAAGTTGTGGAGAAAAGCTGGTTCTGGGACAAATTCAATGCAGCAGCCACTATTGAAAAAGAACAGGACATACTTCTGGACCACAATTATGATGGTATCATGGAACTGGACAACAGTCTTCCTCCATGGTGGAAATACGGATTCTACCTTACTATCGTTGTAGGTGTGATCTACTTCTACCGGTTCCATATATCTCACGATGGCCCCAGCCAGCAAGAGGAATTTGCAGCAGAAATGATTCAGGGCGAAGCAGACAAGGCAGCGTATCTGGCACAGTCTGCCAATAACGTAGATGAAAACAGTGTAACACTAATGACGGGTGCTGCAGAAATTGCCGCAGGCAGGGAACTGTTTCAGAAATCATGTGTGGCCTGCCACCTTGCAGATGGAGGCGGAAGCGTAGGTCCTAACCTTGTAGACGACTACTGGATCCATGGCGGCAGTATCAAAGATATCTTCAAGACCATCAAGTATGGCTGGCAGGATAAAGGCATGAAGAGCTGGAAAGATGATTTTTCGCCAAAAGAAATACAGGAGCTGACCAGTTTTATCAAGTCTATCCGCGGTACAAAACCAGCAGCACCCAAAGCACCACAGGGCGACCTGTATGTTGAAGCAACACCCGTTGCTGCAGTTGCAGATAGTGTTGTAAATGACACCACTGCGGTAAAAAAATAGCACAATAATTACAACCACCAAATGAGCAATATCGAAAACCCTGAATCGTTCAGAGACAAAGTAGCAACCGTAGATAAAAAAGGGAAACGCATATGGGTGTTTCCTCAGAGACCCGAAGGAAGACTGCACAATCTGCGGAAGTGGGTCACAGTGGTATATCTGATCGTCTTCTTCGGGCTGCCGTTTGTTCAGGTAGATGGCCATCCGGTGTTTCTCATCAATATTCTGGAGCGGAAGTTTATACTGTTCGGGCAGATATTCTGGCCCCAGGACTTCTTCATATTTGCCCTGGGGATGGTGGTGTTCATTGTTTTCATTGCACTGTTTACCGTTGTCTTCGGCCGTGTGTTCTGCGGGTGGGCCTGCCCGCAGACAGTGTTTATGGAAATGTTGTTCAGGAAAATAGAATATGCCATTGATGGCAATGCTGCTGAACAAAAAATACTGGACAAAAGTGCCTGGAATACCAACAAGATCGTCAAGCGTGTTACAAAATGGACCGCCTTTTGGGCTTTAAGTTTCGTAATTGCAAATACATTTCTAGCCTACATCATCGGTGTGGAAGAGTTGGAGAAAATGGTCAGAGAACCTCTTTCTATGCACGTCGGCACGCTGACATCGCTCACCATTTTCACTACAGTCTTCTTCTTCATCTATCTCTGGATGCGCGAACAGGTCTGTACTGTCATTTGTCCTTATGGTCGTATGCAGGGCGTGTTGCTTGATAAAGATTCAGTGATTGTTGCATACGACTACCGCCGGGGTGAAGAACGCGGCAAGTTTCACAAAAACGAAAAACGTACCATCGGCGACTGTATCGATTGTGGTCAATGTGTAAAAGTGTGCCCGACGGGAATAGATATCCGGAATGGCACACAATTGGAATGCACCAACTGCACAGCTTGCATTGATGCCTGCAATCACATGATGACCGCTGTAGGTCTGCCCAACGGACTGATAAGATACGCTTCTGAAAACAACATTTCAAAGAAACGTCCGTGGCGGTTTACATGGAGAATGAAGGCATATAGCGTAGTAATGGTGTTGCTGCTGGGTGTGCTGACCTGGCTCCTTGCCAGCCGCACAGATGTGGGTGTAACATTGCTCAGAACCCCGGGACAGCTATACCAGGAGCAGCCCAATGGAGGCTTAAGTAACCTCTATAACTACAAGATGCTGAACAAGACGTTTAAAGACAAGGAAATTGCCCTGAAACCAGAAAACTTCAAAGGCAGCATAACGCTTGTGGGCGAAACACACTTAAAAATACCCAGGGACGGAACCATATCCGGAACAATGTTTGTATTTGTGGACAAGTCGGACATAAAAGGCAGAAAGACACTGATTCAGATTGGGGTATACGAAGCCGGCAAAAAAATTGCCACCATCAAAACTTCATTTTTAGGTCCGTTTAACGGCAATTAAAAAGCAAAAAAACTAACGCATATGAAAATAGGATGGGGATGGAAGATAACATTGTTGTACACTTCCTTTGTGGTAATGATGGTAACACTGGTTGTTGCAAGCAGCAGGCAAAAGTTTGATCTTGTATCTAAGGACTATTACAAGGAAGAACTGGCCTATCAGAATGTGATTGATGCCGGAAAAAATCTCGCCGGGCTTTCTACACCCGTGGCGATACATGCCAACGAAACTGACGTCACAATAGAATTCCCAAAAGAGTTCAACGAAAAAGCAATATCGGGTCATATCAAATTCTATTCTGCAGTTGACGCAGCATGGGATCGCACTTTCGACATCAATGCGGGCAACAATGTGGTAACCATACCTCGCAGCGCACTGCAAAAAACGAGATATACAATTAAGATCAGCTGTGTAGTTGACGAAAAAAACTACTACCGGGAATCAGAAATACAATTGTAAAAAATGGGTATGTCTACAGCCTTAATGGCTTTGCTTATGGGTTTTACGGGCAGCCTGCATTGTGCGGGCATGTGTGGCCCTATAGTATGGATAATGCCATTTCAGATGTTCTCCGGTGCCAAAAAAGCCATGGCATTGGCGCTATATCATTTCGGACGTATTACAGTCTACGCCACGCTTGCCGCCGTGCTGCACTCCTTTCGCGAACTCTTTGATCCCAAAATGCAACAATATGTCTCTATTGCATTGGGCGTATTTCTACTGGTTGCTGGGCTTATATCATTTTTCCCTAATCATGCACTAAGGATCAACCTGCCATGGGGTACTTTCGTAAAGCGCCAACTTGGTACAGTGATCGGGAAGCCCGGATTAGGCGCAATTACTCTGGCCGGCATGCTCAATGGCATGTTGCCATGCGGGCTGGTGTACATGGCCCTTTCGGCTTCGGTAGCGCTCCCTTCGGTTACTCAGGCGGTAGGCATGATCTATCTGTTCGGGATTGGTACGCTCCCTATGTTGGTTGGCCTGACATTGCTGAAAAACCGGATCAGGATTGCTCCCGGTTTGCAATTCAAGAGGCTTATTCCGCTGACCGTTTTCTTCTTCGGGTGTCTGTTTGTAATCAGAGGTATGAACCTTGGCATTCCATACCTCAGCCCCAAAGTTGCTGTTTCACAAGCCGGCGTGCAATCGTCCTGTTGTCATAAAAAATGATATTAATCAGCAAATAACATGACTAAAATCAGGTTTTCACAAACACATAACCAATACTTTTATTTAAGTATTTGTGCACAATAATATGCAAAACATATGGGGTGAATCAGAAAAGGCTAAATTTGGCTTGCAATTCGCTATGCCATTTACAACCTTAAATAACGATACATTTCATGCATTGTTCAATTATGCCAGTATCGGCATATTGATCACCAACGCCAAAGGAGAGATCCAGATGGCGAACAAGTACATTGAAAGACAGTTTGGATATGAAAGTGGTGAGCTGATCGGCAAAGCTGTTGAAGTGCTAGTGCCCATGCGTTTTGCTGGCAGGCATGTGCACCACAGGGAAAAGTTTAGTCACGACCCGCACAGCAGACCTATGGGGCTGGGCATGGAACTTGCCGGCCTCAAAAAAGACGGCTCTGAATTTCCGGTTGAAGTGAGTCTGGGCCATTACAAAATTGATGAAGACAGCTATGCACTGGCATTCATCAATGACATCACCCAAAGAAAAGAAACGGAACACGCAATCATTCAGCTGAATGCCCACCTGGAGCAGAAGGTAAAAGAAGGCTCTCAATCGCTCGCTATTACAGTAGAGCAGCTGGGCAACCAGATTAAAGAAACAGAACGAAAAGATGCTGAACTGGAACGGGTTAATACGTTTCTCAACAACATATGGAATCACGCCGGTGCCATTATTTTCATTTGTGACAATACCGGTATCATCCAGTTTTTCAATCCGGCAGCAGAAAAAGCACTTGGCTACAGTGCAGAGCACGTCGTAGGATTGTTGTCGCTCGAAACTTTTCATTTGCAAAACGACCTTATCAAACGTGCCGACGAAATTACGGCTTTGACCGGCAATCCTGTAAAACCGGGTTTTGATATTTTCAGCGCACTCGCCGAACTCAACCTTGGTAACAATCAGGAGTGGAACTATGTACGCAAAGATGGCAGCACCTTCTTTGTGTCGCTGAATGTTACCCCCCTAAAAGACCAGCAAAACAATATCTCTAGTTACCTGGGCATAGCAATTGACATCTCTGAAAAGAAAAAAGCAGAATCAGAGCTCCTGGCAGCGCTGGACAAGGAAAGGGAGCTCAATGAGCTCAAATCGAGGTTCGTGTCTATGGCATCGCACGAATTCAGAACACCTTTGAGTGCGGTACTCTCGTCGGCTTACCTCCTTTCAAAATATGTCAAATCTGAAGACCAGCCACATCGAGAAAAGCACATACAACGTATCGTTTCATCTGTAACCTCGCTGACAGAGATATTGAATGACTTCCTGTCAGTAGGCAAAATTGAAGAAGGCGAAATTCATCCACGTTATGCTTTTTACGATATCGAGGATCAGATGAATGAGGTAGTTCAGAGTGTTCAGCACCTTTTGAAAAAAGATCAGTCCATCAGTTACAAACACACAGGCACCAAAACAGTACGTCTGGATGCCACAATGATGAAGCACATCGTCATCAATCTGCTTTCGAATGCCGTGAAGTTCTCCAACGAAAACTCGACCATTTCGCTGACTACTGATATATCAGGCAAGAAACTGCAACTGGCGGTACAAGACCGTGGAATCGGTATTCCATCCGACGATATACAGAATTTGTTTAAACGCTTTTTCAGATCTTCAAATGTCACCAATATTCAGGGCACCGGTCTGGGCCTGCACATTGTAGGCAAATATGTGGACCTGATGGATGGCACCATTACCTGCGAAAGCAATCTGGGTGAAGGAACAACATTTATACTTACTTTTATCAACAATAATTAGGACATGAAAACAATACTTATTATAGAAGACAATGAAGATATCCGCGAAAATGTAGCCGAGATACTTACTTTGTCAGACTATAAAGTACTGACTGCTGCAAATGGTAAAGAAGGAATCGATGCAGCCCAGAAAACGTCGCCGGACCTTATTATCTGCGACATTATGATGCCCGGTATAGACGGATATGGTGTACTACATGTGTTGCACAAAGACCCTTCCACTCAAAACATCCCATTTATATTTCTGACGTCAAAAAGTGAACGCAGTGATTTCAGGGCGGCAATGGAACTCGGCGCTGATGACTACATCACCAAACCATTTGCGGGCAATGAACTGCTGAATGCTATTGAGGGCCGGTTCAGGAAAGTGGAAATAATGAAAAAGACGCTCTCCCCCGACATGGCAGGTCTCAATGAGTTGAGACTTACCGTTAGTAAAAAAACACTGCAACAACTTGCAGAAGAAAGCAACACTAACACCTACAAGAAAAAACAACTCATCTATAAAGAAGGCAACAACCCCCACTATCTTTATTTTATACTAAAAGGCAAGGTAAAGACCTTCAAAACTCACGATGATGGCAAAGACCTAGTTATGGATTTGTACAACACCGGTGATTTCATGGGTTACATCGCATTGCTGGAAGGTGGATCCTACAAAGAAACCGCTGAAGCAATGGAAGAAACTGAACTTGCGCTGATACCACGTAAGGAGTTCGAAGATCTGATTGGCAGTAATCCGGATATTTCCAGAAAATTCATTTCACTCCTTGCCCGCAATCTGGTAGACAAGGAAACACAATTGCTGGGAATTGCATACAATACGCTACGCAAAAAAGTTGCAGAAGCGTTGGTGAGCTTGCAAAAAAAATACCACACAAACAAAAACGAGCTTTATCAGGTAGACATAAGCCGAGACGACCTGGCTACAATTGCCGGCACAGCATCCGAATCACTCATTCGTACTTTGAGCGACTTTAAAAGCGAAAACCTGATAGATATCAAAAGCGGCAAGGTGATCATTATTGACGAAAAAAAACTAGCAAACCTGATCCGGTAACAGCACCGGCTCACTCTGTAAGATCATCTCGTTCAGTGTATTCTGAAAACTGTTTAGTTGCTCCTTCATGGATAGCACAAACAGATCTTTTTCTTTCTTCAGTTCGGGCAGAAGGGTTTTGTAATACTCTATGCCAGTAAGTAAATTGGCACGAAATGTCAACAAAAACTGCCTTTGCTTTTGGGTTTGCTGATCGGCATATTTTTCAGCTTGTTTTTTCAGATAGTCTACATACAGTTTCAGCTCGTTGACAAACATGTGTGGCCGGGGAACTTCATTCAGGACATTACACCTGCCATAAATATGACCTGCCATTTCCTGCAAGGTAAACGTACCTGAGAAAAAAGCCAGATTAGGCCCGGGGCAAATTGTTACAGCAGACAGGTTGTGTGAAATATGGATATCGTCTTTGATGAGCACCGCAGCAGACAACCCCTCACACAAACAATCCTTAACGGTCACATTTGCAATCGCGTTCTCCAACTCGTCGCCCACGAGCCCGCTTTCTCTCAACTGCCCGATCTTAAGATTCTGGTATTGCCGCGATGCAGTACAAATTGGCGTTGTTGTAAATTCCGTATCTGTGGCAAGAAATTTCTTGTAGCAGGGACTACCTGGCCTGTTCCTGGCGATACGGTTGGCCCGCTGTACTTCCCCCGTACTCTTCCTGAAATTGTGAAACGGCACACCAAGCGGAGAAGCTTCACTCAGAAAATAGTCTTCGGGCACAGCGCATGCTAGTTGCTCCAGCGTTTGTGGATCAACATTTGTTACCCCGGGAACCAACAAAAAAGGACTACCCCATCCCGTACCATCCAACTGATAATAAGAACGAAGGAACTCATCTTCACCAGCCGTGCCAATTCCACCCTGCACGGTAATGCGTTGTATTGGCCGTGACAGGAATGAGTTACCACCCCGTGCTTCATTTGCAGCATTGCATATTTGCCATAGCTCCTGTGTCAATTCCATTCGTTTGTCGCGGAATTCCTGAAGAATTGGCCCAAGCAGGTATCCATCGGTAGCAAACGCATGACCACCACAATTGAGCCCCGATTCTATTCTGAACTCAGAAACCCATATACCTTTCTTAGCCAGTATTTTCCCCTGCACCAGCGCAGATCTGTAATCACTGACCTTCAGTATTACACGCTTCTTCAACTCCCCGCTGGCGTCTGGGAAAAAATCACCGAAACGTTCGAAGTAATTATACAATCTGGGATTATACCCCGCCGACATAACAACGGAGGACGAGAGACTACTGTTGGCAAATCCCCGCAACGCAGACATCGCGTCAGCATATTCGGGAGGCAGCGGTGTCCCGTCCGGATGGTGTGGCAAAGCATCTACTTTAGCCATGATATTTACATCTATGGCACCGATGCGTATGGCCTTCTTTAGTTGTTCCTGTACAGCACCCTTCTGTTCGCCGGCCGGCATGCCCAACATAACCTCGTACAACTGTTTCTCCTTTGCACTATCCGGTAACATGTCAAAGTAGCATTTCAAATCATTCTCTTCATCAAATGGCAGCTTACGCAGCGTCTCAGCCTGATACCCAACCAACCGGTCCAGAAGATCTAGGTATGCAGTTATCCGCTTTGCCCTGAAATCATCTTCCTTCGTTGTGATAGCTATGTAGGGTTCCCCACTCTTCAAACAATGATATGCTCTCATTTTCTCAATGAGTTCATCTTCAATTATAGAAACTACTGAAGATATACCGTATCGGGCCACCTTAAGCGGTGTATCGATTGAGTAGCTTAATCCCAGAACCGGAATATGAAAAGTATGCATTTCGAGTATTGATTATTAGAATCGTTGTACAAAAGGACAAAGGTCGGAGCAGATGGCCAGATAGATTATGATCCAGATCATCATTCTCCCGTCCACACACAGACCGTTATATGATGCTCGTCATAACAGCATGCTGAGCCAGCGCGTATTTTTGCCAAAATTCGAAAACTGTGCCTGTAAGCGATGATCTCCTCAGTAAATATAATGTACCGGTGCCCAGATACACCAGCTACCCAACCGTACCCTATTGGCAAGACAATATAGACAACCAGAAATGGCTGGATGTATTCCGTAGAGATTTCAATGCAACCAACAGGGAAAAGGGAATGAGCCTATACCTGCATTTACCGTTTTGCGAATCATTGTGTACCTATTGTGGATGCAACAAAAAGATTACAAGTAACCATAACTCCGAAGACATCTACATTGCGGCATTGCAAAAAGAATGGGCGATGTACAAAGCGCATATGGACAGTAAACCGGTGATTCGCGAATTGCACCTTGGTGGAGGTACACCTACTTTTTTCGCGCCATCCAATCTAAACAAATTACTGCAGCCAATTTTGAATGAGTCTGTGATACATCCCGACCATGAATTTAGCTTCGAGGGTCACCCAAACAATACCACGCGTGAACATTTGCAGACTCTATACGATCTTGGATTCAGAAGGGTCAGCTATGGGGTTCAGGACAATGACCCGGAAGTGCAACGCATCATCAACCGGATTCAGCCATTGGAACATGTACAACGCGCCACCGAAACAGCCAGAGCAATAGGATATACGTCTGTTAACTTTGACCTGATATACGGATTGCCCAGGCAAACGGCAACATCTATAAAAAAAACGATCACCGAAACGATAGCACTGCGCCCGGACAGGATTGCATTCTACAGCTATGCACATGTACCATGGACTAGCCGCGGGCAAAGACTGTTTGACGAAAATGACCTCCCGGATGCAGGCGAGAAACTCGCACTCTACAAAACCGGAAGGGCGCTACTGCTGGATTCAGGATACATTGACATTGGTATGGACCATTTTGCCCTGCCAACTGATGCACTATGTATTGCCCATTCCCACGGCACACTGCACCGCAACTTCATGGGCTACACAACACAACACACCGACCTGTTGCTGGGGCTGGGCGTGTCTGCAATCAGCACTACAAAAGGGGCTTATGTACAAAACGACAAGAGTCTCCACAATTACTATGCCGCCACAAACGAACAGACAAGCCCGGTAACAAAAGGCTGCTTCAGAAACGACGAAGATCACAGGTTCGGGAAATACATACTGGATATTATTTGTACCGGCACTGCTACCTATGCCGACATAGACGCACAACTGGTGGAAAAATACACCTTACCACTGCTTCAGGACCCTCTAGTCGATGGCCTGATTTCGATAAAAGAACGGAGTATCAGTGTCACCCCAATGGGTAGGAACTTCATTAGAAATATCTGTAGTGCATTCGATTTGAGTTTAGCCCGCAAACAAAATAAAATAACAGCCCCTTTATTCAGCAAGGCTGTGTAAATTTCACGGACTGCAACAACATTTCTTTAATTAGAAAATTCAGTAGCCGAGGAGACGCAAATCTACTTAGCCGATTTTGCTGGTGTTTCTGACATAAATGTCACCGGCAACATGAATACAGACCTTACTGGCTTTCCGTCCTTCATACCCGGTGTCCAGGGCGGCATAGACTTTATTACTTTCACCGCTTCTTCGTCACATCCGCTACCTAGTCCCCGCACAACATCAAAATCTGAGGTGGTCCCATCTTCATTTACAACAAACCGCACCATAACCGCACCTGCAACTTTGTTCTGCCTCGCTGCCTCGGGATATGCCATATGCTCCCTGATATACTTTTGCGCATCTGTAGAAGGCTTGGGCTGCACGTCCGGATGCGGCAGCTTTGACATGGCCATTCGCTTGTCCATCACAGCTTTCATAGAATCACTCAAATGATTGTTTCCACCTTGTGACCGCTGCACTCCGGCAGCACGCATACCAACCGGAGCTGTACGTTCTGGCTCAGGTGGCAGGTTATTTACAATGTCAGCAATCTTACCGTCTGCAAATGTGAGTTCAACATTTACTTTGCCTGAAACATCCCAGTAGTACCATTTACCGATTCGCACGTTGTCTTTATACTGCATTTCGGTACATTTTTTACCATTTTCATACCAGGTGCTAAACGTACCGTTCCAGCAGGAGTTTCTAAAAAAACCATTTTCCACACTGGAAAATTTGGAAAGACCATTTGCCGGAAGCTTATTCATAGTGTCTTTAGCAAAAGTGCGTAGGTTCTTACGCTGGGTAACATCCCCAACCCCGGGACGCGAGCGAATACCGGAAGATCGACTGGCAACGAGGCTATCCAGTATAGCCGCTGCATATGCCGTGTAATGTTGCTCTGACCTTTGCTTCCCGTCAGCATACCATGTTGTCCACTTCCCGTCGGCCATCCCATTCACAAAAGTATACTCGGCTTCCTTGGTTCCGGCAAAATAGAAATACGAAAACTGACCATTTTTGACGCCATTCCTATAGTCCCCGCTAAAGGATAGTTTACCGTTATCATAATAGAAACTACACTTACCATTATATTGCTTTTGCGGCAACGACTCCCGCTCCATACCTCTCATTGCCATACCAACCACACTTGCCTTTCTAGGGTCAGCAGCCGTATCGAAATTATACAAATCCCTGACGTCTGGTTGCGGGTAAACCAATGTATACTCTCCTTCAAAAGACTTGTTACCGTTCGGGAAATAGGTTGTAATCTTCTGGGCACCAACCGCAGTTGAGATCATTAAAGCCCCAACAATCATTCTACTTTTCATATACTTTATATTCACAGGTTCTGAAAATAACTTTGGATCAAAAATAACATACCACTGCAAGTACCGCAAAAATAGCACTCAGGCGTCCATTTGGCGTCCCGGATTAGTGAAACCCTCAAAAATAGATGTGAAATGCACTTTTCGGTTTTTTTTGCCCACTAAAATGACCGGTAGCCCACACCTCACCAAATGCCCTGAAAAAAAAACACACGGGCTAGTACATATCTTTGCGGAGAACTATCCCGTGTCCTGGTACCAGATCGTCAAACCAAAGTGCAAAAAAAGTTCAACACCCCAACAATGGAACCATTAGAAACCAAATTAATTGAAACGGCAGTATTGATTGGCGCCTACATTGCAGTGTTCTACATAAACCAGTCCTTTGTTAACAATGCGCTGAAAAAAGCACAGCTTCCGAGAACGAGGCGAAAAATCACTATCCGTGCCGCCAACCTGTTGTCTACCATAGTCGCTACAATATTTCTGTCGGCGATCTGGGGACTGAAACAAAACGAGATTGCCATATTCGTCAGTACACTTATCACCGCCCTTGGTATAGCCTTCTTCGCAAGTTGGTCGTTACTATCCAATGTTACCGCCAGTGTCCTCATCTTTTTTAACCACCCTATGAAAATCGGTGACAAAATCAGAATACTGGACAAAGAGTACCCATTTGAGGGAGAGATAACCGACCTGACCTACTTCTTTGTGCATGTTCGCACCCTTGAAGGAGAAGTAGTAACTATCCCGAATTCGCTCGTCCTGCAAAAATCAGTACTGATAACCGATAAACCGTAGCGCTTGTAAATGTTAATCAACAAATAGCTACGACGGACACAACACTTACTAAAAACACTCGTAAACACTTACCAACGCCAGTGTTTGAAAGCAAAGAGGGCTGTACGTCTATGGTGTACAGCCCTCTTAGAAAAAAACTAAAGGAATTCAATACTATGGTTCATAAACCACCTTCACAGAGGCAGATATTCCATTCTCACCCGTAAACCGACACATATAGATTCCCGCCGAAAGATGTGAGGGCAGTGTTATACTGTTTTGTGCCTTTCTAATTGTATAGCGTTCAACAATTCTGCCGTCCAGGGTAGCAATTGTCAGCATACCGGCTACTGGCGCATTAATGGATAGCGCACCAGACGTAGGATTTGGGGATACTGTAAGCATCACCTCTGAATCTGTATCAGTCACAACATTACCCTGCTTCCCTGCAATAACCGCTAACGGATGGGCAACATAACAGCCTGAACTGAACCTGTAAGAAATTGTTGCACTACCCAGATTGACGCCGGTAACTACACCCGTACTCAAATTGACAGCTGCAACCGACGTGTCACTGCTTGTCCATATGCCTGAAGAGCTACTTGTAAGCGTTGTAGACTCGCCAACAATGACCGTTGAGGCACCTGTAATCGGAGCTGGAGATGTATTTACTGCTATACTCCGGGTCTTATAACAACCGCTGTTCACATAATAGGTAATGACAACGCCTCCTGCACTGATGCCTGTCACCATACCTGTTCCGGCATCTATTGTTGCTTTTGTGAGGTTGCTGCTCATCCACGTTCCGGATGGTGTTGTGTCTGAAAGGGCAACTGCCGTGCCAACACAAATCGAAGCAGGTCCGCTAACAGCACCCACAGCACCATTAACTGTGACCTGTGTAACGCTATAGCAACCTGTGCCGATAGTATACGTGATATTCACGGTTCCTGTGCTCTGGCCAACCATCACACCTGTGGACGGACTGATCACTGCACGCAAGGTGTTGCCACTTGTCCATGTACCACCAGTTGTCGGGTTAGTTACCACCGCTATCGCAACCGGCTGTCCGAGGCAAATCACATTGCCACCGGTATTGGGCATAGGGCCAGCATTAACCGTCAACGTGGTAGAAGTGAAACAACCACCCGGCATTGTATAAACAATATTTGCCGTTCCGGCAGCAATCCCTGCTGCTACACCGATCATTGCATCTATTGTTGCGATTCCTGTATTACTACTTGACCAACTTCCACCCGTTGGAGTTGTGGCGAGGCTTGTACTATTGCCTGCGCATACGCTTGCAGTACCAGTTATTACTCCCGGCAGTGCATTGACAGTAACTACTGCTGCAGTAAAGCAACCTGTACCTGCGCCGGTACTATAGGTAATAACGGCTGTACCCGCTGTCAAACCCTGTACTATGCCAGTGGCATCAACTGTTGCTCTCGTAGTGTTACTACTGCTCCAGACGCCTCCTGAAGGAGTTACCGAAAGCGTAGTTGTATTACCTGCACATATCACCAATGATCCACCCAAGGGAGACGGTACACTGTTCACCGTAACAGACCGGGCAACATAACACCCTGTTCCAACCTGATAGGTAATGTTTGTCACTCCGGAACCGGTACCAACCACCACACCTGTGGTGCCGACTGTCGCTACTGCAGTATTAGCACTACTCCAGACTCCACCAGAAGCTGTGTTAGTAAACGTAGTAGATGCACCCTCGCAAATCACATTCACACCAACAATGGCCGGAGGAGCGGCGTAAAACGCAAGTGGCGCAGTGCTGAAGCAACCAGAAGAGAGGATGTAAGAAATTGTAGACGAGCCAGCGCCAACACCTGTAATTGTTCCAGACGCCGAATTGATGGTAGCCACAGATGTGTTGCTGCTGCTCCAGAATCCACCAACAGGAGACGCTGTAAAGGTTACGTTGTCACCAATACAAGCCGATGCTACTCCTGCAGTAACTGCTGGAAGCGTATTGACAGAGACTGTACGTGTAGCAAAACATCCGCTAGCCAATTGGTAAGAGATACTAGTCGTCCCCGCAGACATACCTGTTACAACTCCGAGCGAATTGATCGTTGCTTTGGCTGTATTGCTGCTCGACCATACGCCACCACCGGTAGCTACAGTCAGCGCGGTTGTTGAACCCTCGCAAACGGAATCTATGCCTGCAATTGCCGCTGGCACAGGCGACACTGTAGTAGTCACCTTTCTATAGCAGCCTGTTGGCAGTGTATAGGAAATGTTTGTTACTCCCGAAGAAAGCGGTGTAATAATCCCCGTAGAAGCATCAATTGTTGCTTTAATAAGGTTACTGCTGCTCCATACTCCACCTGTTGATGACGTAGCGAACAAAGGAGCGCTACCCATACAAACCACACCTGGTCCTGTTATCGCAGCTGGAAGGCTGTTTACTGTCACGTCACGGGTTACATAGCAACCAGCTGTCGACTGATAGGTTATTGTTGTAACACCTGATGCAATTGCCGTAACCAAACCGCCTGTAGCAACCGACGCTACACCCGTAGTACTGCTGCTCCACGAACCACCTGATGGCCCGCTCGCCAAGGTTGTCTGGAATCCCTCACAAACAGTAGCAACTCCCGAAATATTGGTAGGCGCAGTATACACAGTCTGAATAGTAGTCTTGTAACAACCAGGACTCGTAAAATAACTGATGACTGCTGTTCCACCACTGATACCGGTTACCAAACCATTTGTTGGATCAACCGTAGCCTTTGCAGTATTGCTGCTCGTCCACGTGCCACCTGTAATAACGTGCGAAAGATCAGTAGTTGCACCGGGACAAATATTGGCTGTTCCGGTTATGCTTGCTGCGATGTTGTTTACAGTAACACCCTTCGTTGTAAAGCAACCAGAACTTATTCGGTAAGTGATAGTGGCTGAACCCACGCTAACGCCTGTAACATTACCTGTTCCGGCATTTACCGATGCTCTTGATGCATTGCTGCTACTCCATGTGCCGCCTGCTGGTGTGCTGGACATTGTGGCAACCGCACCCTGACATATTGTATCCGGTCCAACAATGGAAAGTGGCGCCGCCGGCATGTTCACATTTGCAGTGCGGTAGCAACCGGTACTAACCAGATAAGTAATAACTGTAGTACCACTGGTGTACCCGGTAACCAAACCAGTTGCGGGGTTCACTTTCGCCATTGTTGTATCATTGCTGCTCCACGTGCCACCGGGTGTTGCATTCAGAAGCGTTGTAGTAGCGCCAGGGCATACATTAAGTGCACCGGTAATGGTGGACACAGCAGGATTTATCGTCACAACCGTCGTGCGGAAGCACGTTGGATTCATCATATAAGTAATTACGACTGTTCCGGCAACTTTTCCCTTCACTACGCCGGTTTCGGGGCTGACAATTGCTTTTGCCACATTGCTGCTGCTCCATGTTCCACCAGGCGCATCATTTGTAAGAATAGCAATAGATAACGCCTGACCGAGACAAATAACCGGTGTACCTGCATTGGCATTCATTGTTGGATTTACTGTCACCTCCACGGTACGTGCGCAGACACTACCAGCTGTGTAGCTAATAGTAGCTACTCCCGGACCGGTCGCAGTCACTACTCCCGTACCCGCATTTGCGCTTACAATTGCAGGATTGCTGCTGGTCCAGTTACCTCCAGCTGTTCCGCTGGTTAGCGCAACACTTGTACCAATGCAATAGATGAGTGAATCGCCCACTATTGGTTCAGGGAATGGATTAACTGTAACCTGCATTGTACGGTAACAACCCGTAGGTAATTGATACGATATTATTGCTGTACCGAGAACGTTGCCCGAAACAACACCTGATGAGTTTACTGAGGCAAGTGCACTGTTACTGCTTGTCCAGTTACCACCCGAAACAGTATTGGAAAGATTGGTAGAAAAACCTATACAGATATTTGGATTGCCCGCTATTACCGCCGGCAATGGATTGACTGAAACTAAAGTTGTATTGGTACCTGTAGCGGCACAAGCGTTAATATCGGTAACCGTGAGCGTGAAAGTACCGGTACTGGCCGTAGCGCTGCCTGAAATAGCAGGACCAGAGCCTGTAGCGCTGAACGATCCGGGGCCACTCCAGTTATAGGACAGTGATCCTGTACCACCACTTGCTGAAGAGCTGAGGTGAACAGTGTCACCCGCGCAAACCGGTGCATCATTTCCGATAGTAGCTATTGCTGGTCGTGGGTTTACCGTTACTACTCTGGTTGCTGTTCCGCAGAAAGTCGTATAGTTGACAGATGCAGTGCCTGCTGACCCACCAGTAACAATACCACTTGTTCCAACAGAAGCCACAGACAGATTACTGCTGCTCCATGTACCACCTGAGATGCCGGAAACAGCTAAACTTGTTGTAGCGCCCGTGCATACGCTTAATGAGCCAGATATGTTTGACGGCACAGGTACTGCATTCAGAGTCATAACTACCGAAGTTGCGTTAGAACAGCTGAAAGCGTTGGTTACCGTATAAGTAATACTTGTTGTGCCCGCAGTCAAACCATTTACGATACCAGCTGAGCTAATTGTAGCAACGGCCGTGTTACTGCTTATCCATGTTCCACCGGTTGGGGTACTTGACAATGTAACAGATGCACCAACACAGGCATTTAGACTACCAGTGATCGCCGTAACAGATGGAGTAGCGTTCACCGTAATAATTGTAAGCACTTCAGTAGTACAGCCAAAAGCATTTGTTACACTGTAGGTTATAGTTGATGTTCCTGACGTCAGTGCAGATACAGCACCACTTGTACCAATGGTTGCAACAGCTACGTTGCTGCTGCTCCAGGATCCGCCAGTCGTTGATGATGTAAATGCCCCTGATGCACCCACACAAAGGTTGGTAGGACCAGTTACGGAGACAATTACAGGCACCGGGTTAACGGTTATGATATATGCTGCAACATTGGCACATCCGAATCCGTTTGTAACTGTATAGCTGATATTGGAAGTGCCTGCAACCAGGCCGGTCACAATACCTGCCGCCGATACGGTAGCAGTTGTTGTATTGCTACTACTCCATACTCCGCTGCTTGTTGCGTTTGAAAGGGTAGTAGTTGCACCAGCACAAATTTGCGCCGTGCCCGATGTTGCAGAAACAACAGGAGTCGCATTAACGGTAACTATTGTTGTAGTGAAACAACTGGTTGGTAAAATGTAGCTAATCACTGTAGTACCAGAAGAAACGCCAGCAACAATACCGGTTGAAGAGCCAATAGTTGCAGCAGCTGTGTTTGTACTCATCCACGTTCCACCTCCGCTATTAATCAAATTAGTTGTTGATCCCACACAAACAGAAGTTGATCCTGTTATTGCTGCCGGTAAAGGGTTAACTGTTACAGTTGTTGTATATACCGTTGCAGGGTTACAACCAGATCCTATACTGCTCAGTGTGAGTGAGTAAGTACCGGTAGCTGTTGGCGTAGCCGTTGGGTTCTGTACTGATGAAGTGAATCCATCAGGACCATTCCACGACCATGCGGTAGCTGCGGTTGAGTTAGCAGACAGTGTTGCTGTACCACCCACACATATCGCACCACCATTGGTAGCTCCTGTAGACGATGGAACATGATTAACTGTTACAGTAGTTGTATATACCGTAGCAGGGTTGCAACCAGATCCTGTGCTGCTCAGTGTGAGTGAGTAGGTGCCGGTAGCTGTTGGCGTAGCAGTTGGATTCTGAACTGATGAAGTAAAGCCATCAGGACCACTCCATGACCATGCGGTAGCACCTGTTGAGTTGGCAGACAGTGTAGCCGTACCACCAACACATATCGCACCACCATTGGTAGCACCTGTAGACGATGGAACAGGATTAACTGTTACTGTAGTTGTATATACTGTTGCCGG
>CAIJXT010000018.1 GCA_903824665.1 uncultured Bacteroidota bacterium
ACAAATTTGTCTCTTGATTTTGTTTCGCAATTAGTGCCTTCATAACCTGTAACGCAAGTACATTTTCCTTCAGTACATGTGCCACCGTTCTGGCAAACTACATCTTTACACTCGTCTTTGTTGCAAGAAGTGTACACTACTGCGCCAAATGCGCTGATTGTCAGGATTACGCTAAGCGCGATTTGTTTAATTTGTTTCATAACTGATTTTTTTTTTGAGAATAAAATTATTGGGCAAATGTAAAGCAATAATTCGCATAAATCAAACCAAATGTTTGCAATAATCCCACATCTGTTGTTAAGGGATTGTAATTAGCGGCCGGTAAATAGCCCCCATCTGGCTAGCGGCTGCCGGGTTTGGGCCTGAGCATGAATCAACAAAAACGGGGTATGGCCTCCGCCATACCCCGACTATTAAACATGATCCGTTATCTATAATTTATTCTTTGTCTTCCTGCTTACACAGGCCTATAAAGTAGTCGTTCTTGTCTTTGCCCCAATGGATTTTGGTGATATCGGTAACGCCGGCTTCTTTAGCAAACAGTGTATTTGCTTTCTCGAAATAAGGGAGTGCTGCCTTTTTACCACCACCAAACTGCTTGGGCGTAAAGAACTTACTTACCGCATTGAGGTAGTACATGCGGGGGTTATCTGGGTTTACACCTTTGGCGCTTTCGAGGTTTTCGCCGAAGATGGGACCATATTTCTGCCAGCGGTTCATACCGTCAACCACCATACGTGCATTGGCGATCATGGCCGCGAGTACGTAAGTTTCATCATTTTCCTTTTTCAGAATGCTGATTGCATCCTGCTTTTCCTTTTCGGCTTCGTCGAGGTAGGCATCCTTTTTTGCAGCTTCTTTCTCCATATAGGAAAGCTGTGCCTTGCTGTAGGCGGCATAGTAGTGGGTGGTCCATTCGTTATCCCACTTTTTGGCGATGAGTGTGAGCTTATTGCTCTGCTCTACCTTGGTGGCAAAGTCCATAGTAGTGTCGAAGGCAAGGAATGTTTTTTCCAATACCGGTTTGAAGTCCTGTGCCGAGGCCGTGAAGGCGGCGGCTGTTATTGCTACTGCAAATACTGCTTTTTTCATTGTGGTTGTTTTTTTATGATTGATGATTGAATGATTGTGTGGTAATGTTACAGTTCGTCTTTGCTGAATTCGGACAATGACATGTTGACGCCGAAGAATACTGTGCGGTAGAGTGCCGGCACAATGGGGCCATCCTGCTTGTAATTGCCCAGCGCATCCTGGCTGTACCGGTATCCAAATACATTTTTCTGGTTGGTGACATTCTCAACGCTTACATAGAATACTGTAAACCATTTGCCAAAGCTGTGCAGATACGCTACCGACAGCGACAGGCTATGGTAGTCGGGGGTGCGCTGCGTGAGAAACTGTGTATTGTCTGCAGCATAGGCGGCGGGGTTGTAATAGGGGCGACCACTGGCGTAGCTGTATGTGCCGCTGACGTTTGTTTTGAGTTTGTCTATCCAGTATTTGCCTACCAGGTTCAGATTGTGATTGGCAATAAACGATGGAGTGGCTGATACAGGATAGTTGCCGAATTTGCGTTTTGTATCTATGAAGCTATAAGAAATCCAGTAGTCGGTGTTCTTAAACGTCTTCTTGTCGCGCCAGAACAGTTCCAGGCCCTGTGCATAACCATTGCCGGTATTGGTTACAGAAAAGGTAGTATCTGCGAAGCGGTACGGGTTGGGGTTGTAGCCATAGCCGGGTTTGGGAACCTCAAGTATCAGATTGTCGTATTGCTTGCGGTACCCCTCCAGGCGCAGGGTGCGGTTGTCGTGGCTCCATTGCCAGTTGGCTATATAGTGCGTAGCCATCTGCATCTCCGGTCTGTGACCGGCTATGAGGTAGAAGCCGGATGCCTCCTGATAGAAGAGCCCCCCTGCCACAGAAGCCTGGCTGTGGCTGCCGGTCTTGTATGCCATAGAGAGGCGGGGTGCCACCTGATTGGCATTGAGCAGCGTGCTATGCTCATAACGCACGCCGGGTTTGATGGCAAATCTGTTGACGGGTGTCCATTCCATCTCGGCATACCCACCTATCAGCACCTCATTATAGTCCTGCGTCCACTGAAAGTTGACCGGATCAAGGAACTGAATGTCTCTTTTCATTCCAAAATTCTGCACGTCTGCACCTACCAGGAGATTGAGCCTGCTGGTGAAGTAGTCTTTGCCCTCTATACGGAACTGATTGCGGTACTCGTCCTGCTTGCTGTTGAACAGGCTAACTGAATTGTCGGTATAGTTGCGGCTCACCGAGGCGGCGGTATAGAGCAGGTACTTGTGCTTGTAGAGCTGGCGGTACGAAATATTGCCGTAGTAGTTCTGATCTTTGGTAAGGAAGCCTACCGAATCGGTGCCAAACGGGTTGGGGATCTTCACCCCTGTAGTATTGTGCTGGGTATTCAGGGTCAGCTTCAGAATGCCTTCTTTATTAGGCTTCCACATGTAGCGGATGTTGCCATTGCCGCCCTGGGGTACTTTGAAGAAATCAAAATTGCTTTTTACGATACCATAGAATGGAGTAAGGTTGGTGTAGCCACCGCCTACATCGATACTGCTGTTTTTCCATTTTTTCACTCCCGAGGCATAAGCACCTGCCATGTTGGCGCCGAGGTTGATGGTACTTTTTTCGGGCAGGTCGGTAGTATTAAGTTCGAGCACGCCAGACAGGGCCTGACCGTAGCGGGCACTGTAGCCGCCACTGCTGAAGGAGACGCCCTGGTATTGAAATGCGCCAAACCTGCTGCGTGTAGCCACGCCGGGTGCACCGCTGAAGAAGGCATTCTGTACGACCATCTCGTCTACAATCACTGCTGCCTCGCTGGCGTCGCCGCCGCGAATGAACAGACCATTGTCTGGGCCGGTCTGCTGTGTGCCGGGCAGCATCTGCATGGCTTTCACCACATCGGCGCCGGCACCGGCGGTGGTTACTATATCAAGCGGTTTGAGAACGGTTTTACCCTTATCGCTGCTTGCCTCAAAAGCGCCTGCGGTAATCACCACCGCATCCATATCGTAGGCTTTGTTGGCTTTCAGGGTCAGTACTATTCCGCTAACGTCGCCATTGATTACAATGGGCAACCCTGCTGTTGCGTGGCTGATCTCTGAAGCCACTATAGATTGATTGCCCTTCTCTGGGGTTGTAAATCTGAATACGCCTGCGCTGTCTGATGTGGCTCCGTCTATGGTGCCGTCGAGGTACACATTGGCCCCTTTTACCGGCTTG
>CAIJXT010000019.1 GCA_903824665.1 uncultured Bacteroidota bacterium
AACTTCATCGTTACCTGCTGTTGCTATTTTATTTTTTCCAATCTTTCAAAGAACTTATTGCGACCCGTTTACCTTTGTAAACATCCTCAATCTTTTTGTCAGTACCATGGACTCGAACCACTCGTGCAGCCTCTAACTGCGCACCGCTCAACTTTACTATTTTAAGAACTTTCTGTTACTTTTCCTTTACGCTCTTTCTGTAAGGGAGTGCAAAGGTATAGAGTTGATTTCAGACTACCAAATTTTGTTTCAAATTTATTTTTAAAACTACTCCCGGTTACTCCGCTTTTTCAACTCCTCAAAGAACTTTTCCCGTCACCGTTTCCGCTAAGGGAGTGCGAAGATAGAACGCTTTTCTCATCCTGCAAAATCTATTTCAAGTTATTTTGAAGAAAACTTGTTAAAACATCCCAAACCCTTACCTGCAGCCATTGTTACAACAGCCATAATAGCCCTTTGTAACTAATACAGGAGTTTCTTTTCTTTGCGTACTTTACAACCACTATGATCAATTATAATACAAAAGCCTGGCTGCACAGCATATTCGTTTTCAAGAAGGCCGATACACTCCGCCAGCTGTTCCCAATGATACTTATTGTAAGCGCCTACACCACCTGTATAGTATATATAGAGAACGACTGGCTGAAACTCAGCGAAAACAGCCCCATCAAGAACTTTACAATCCTGCAGACATTGCTCAGCTTTGTCATTTCCATGTTGCTGGTGTTTCGCACCAATACCGCCTACGACCGTTGGTGGGAAGGTCGCAAGCTATGGGGCAGCCTGGTCAACAACAGCCGTAACCTCGCTATCAAAATGAACGCGATGCTCCCACAAAATGATATCAAGAACAGGACATTCTTCCGTACCATCATCCCAATGTTCGCCACCGCATTGCAACAACACCTGCAATCCGAAACCACACGCCTGGAGCTGGACTCTGAGCCACACCCCGAAATACCCGACTTCGACCATACCAAGCACGTACCCAACCAGGTAGCCGCTCTTATGGCTACTAAACTCAACATCCTTTATAAAGAAAAGGTTATTTCCGGTGATCAGCTTATCGCCGTAAACAATGAGTTGCAATCTTTCCTGGATACCTGTGGAGCCTGCGAGCGTATCAAAAACACACCAATACCCTACTCCTATAGTGTGTTCATCAAAAAATTCATTTTCCTGTACATCGCCACCTTGCCACTCGGGCTATCCCTCTCGCTGCACTACTTACTCGTTCCTATTGTTGCGTTGGTGTTCTACGTACTCGCCAGTCTGGAAATGATTGCTGAAGAAATCGAAGACCCGTTCGGCAACGACGATAACGACCTGCCGATGAAGAAAATGACTGCTAACATCCGCAAGAACGTTAACGACATCCTCCGCTGATACTATATTATGTTTAGCGGTCTGCATACACACTGCAATCAGGCATGAATTTGTATATCCAAAAGAGAATGATCATCGTCACATTTGTTTAACGTCTCAATACCTACCTTTGCACCCCAAACTAAAAAAGGGAATAATGCAAGGCGGAATAAGCAACGTGACAGTGATAGGATCAGGAACTATGGGAAATGGAATCGCACACACATTTGCACAGTGTGGGTTCAATGTTTGCATGATGGACATAAGTCAGGATGCGCTGGACAAGGCCATTGCTACCATCACCCGCAACCTCGATCGACAGATCGCGAAGGGCACTTTGACCGAAAACAACAAAAAAGAAACACTATCCCGCATTGCTACTCACACCATTATGGCAGATGCTGTTGCCAATGCAGACCTTGTAGTAGAAGCCGCCACCGAGAACATTGCACTCAAAATCAGCATCTTTCGTCAGTTAGACGAGCTCAGTCCTGCTGCATGCATTCTTGCTTCCAATACTTCTTCCATATCCATCACCAAAATTGCATCGGCTACCAAAAGACCCGAGAAGGTTATCGGTATGCACTTCATGAATCCGGTACCGGTTATGAAACTGGTAGAAGTAATAAATGGGTACTCTACAGCCAAAACCGTAACGCAAACCATATATAAGTTATCTGAGCAACTGGGCAAGTTGCCTTGTGTAGCCAATGACTATCCCGGCTTCGTTGCCAACCGAATATTGATGCCCATGATCAATGAAGCCATCATTACACTTCAGGAGGGCGTTGCTGGCGTTGCCGAGATAGATACAATTATGAAACTGGGCATGGCCCACCCTATGGGTCCATTGCAACTCGCCGACTTCATAGGGCTCGATACATGCCTGTCTATACTCACCGTACTGCATTCAGGTATCGGCATACCCAAGTATGCTCCGGCTACATTGCTTGTCAATATGGTGCAGGCCGGCTGCCTGGGCGCAAAGAGCGGAGAGGGTTTCTACAAATACACGCCAGGTAGCAAAGAACTTGTTGTCAGCCCGCTGTTTGCAGCAAAAGAATGGAACAATTAGTGCTTTTGATTAAAGCCTTACCTGACCCGGTATAAACATGCCTGCATTGCCACCGTTACGTATCACATCACGTACCAACGTCGACGATATGGTTGAATACACTGGCGAACAGGTGAGGAAAATTGTCTCAATACCCGGAGCCAGCATTCTGTTCATATCAGCAATTGCTTTCTCGTATTCAAAATCGCTGATGTAGCGGATACCCCTTAAAATATACTGAGCATCTACTTTTTTGCAGTAATCCACTGTCAACCCCTCATAACCGTGCACTTCAATCCGAGGGTCTGCTGCAAATATTTCCTTTATCCATCCGGCCCGCTGGTCTATCGAAAACATAGGCTGCTTCGATGCATTGATACCTACCCCAATGATCAACTTATCAAAAAGCGAGACCGCACGCTCTATAATATCCACATGACCCAGTGTTATCGGGTCGAAAGTGCCTGGAAAAAGACAAATACGCTGCATTATGCTACTGGTTGTGTGAAAAAAGTAAATACCGTGGTGCCGTAATTTTTAATGCGGGAAAAACGGGGATGTTTCTGGTAATCATTACGCGGTGTGTGCTCCAGCACAAAAGTGCCACCTGGCAGCAGCAGGTTCTTCTCAAAAACCAGTAATGGCAGCTCGTCTATTTGATCCAGCGCATAGGGCGGTCCGGCAAAAATAAAATCATACTGATCTGTACATTGCTTTACAAACTTGAACACATCGCCTTTTACGATCTGCAGCCGGTCCGATATTCCCAGTTCTTTCGACGTCTTCTTAATAAAGTCAATCGTCGACGGATCGCGCTCTACCAGCGTCATATCTGCAGCGCCACGCGATGCCAGTTCATAGGTAATACTGCCGGTGCCACCAAAAATATCAAGCGTTTTGATACCGTCCAGATCTATGCTGTTCTGAAGCATGTTAAACAACCCCTCTTTGGCAACTTCTGTTGTGGGCCGCGCCGGTATACGTGCCGGTGGGCTGAATCTCCGGCCTCCAAATGTTCCTCCTACAATACGCATCCTAACAATTGATTGGCAAGCATTACAGATGGGTCCCACCGGTCATGAATCGTATGTCCGTTTCCACCCTTTATACCCGGGAAATATTGAGTCAACTCATTGATTACGTCATATTCTGCTCCAGATAGTGCATTGCACGTGATATTCAGCTTGGCAGCGTCAATATAGTTTTCCCGGCATAGCAGCTTTATCGCATAGGCAATATCCTCTGCACCCGAGTAGTCAAAAATCCGGTGCCACAGCAACTGACTATAGTTATGCAGTGTAGCAGTAACCTGATCATTGCTGATGCAGCACTGCAACTGCAGGCTCTGAGCCTGTCGTACACCAAACTGATAGGCAGCCAATGGCTGGATAACTGCCTTCTTGAAGTTTATCCTGATCAATTCAGACATATTCAGCGGTATAGAGTGCAGATACGTAGCCTTATCATTGATCAGAGGATACTTCACAATGGCTTCCTGTTCTTCAATATAGAAAATTCGCTGCATCCACTGCACCGCATCCCGCTCGGCATACAACTCATCTGGGACAATTATGTTCTTATGACTGCTCACGAAAAGACCCTTTACCTTCTCCCGCACCAGCAGCAAAGGCTCATTAGCAAACAAATGCTCAAAAAAATCGAGCTCCCATACCGGTTTGTTCCTGCTGTAGCCTGCATAATGAATGGTAAGCAACTCCTTTGTGATACTAAACCCGGCCACAAAAAGGCCACGTTCAGCAAGCACACACACCACCAATGCCACCCTCGACAAAAGGGTTTCATCCTCCCGCACATTGTAAACCTGCTCGTAAGTGTTGGTATCGGTGTTTGCCATAGCTTAACTGCACAATTATAAGAAATAGTCCTTGTAATTACCTAATTATCTTCATGCCGGGTCTTTTTCTACTATTGTCATACCTCAACCCTTCCGTCAGAAAACCACTACTTCAATATACAGAATGCAGTAATTTCTGCCCGTCTGGTCTGCAAATTTACCTATATCCTGCTGATTTGCCGCACCCCAATACTTTCAGTCATCGCAGGTAATAAAATTACACCTATTTTTACACCTGTGCGCTCATAATTAGGTGACCATTTTACGTAAACGATCACTATCCCTATAACAGCTCTTTTATTCCTGAACTGCGTGGATAGCGTTAATGCAAATTCAATAAAAATACGGATGGAGCAATCTTCCCGTGATTACAGCTTTTAGTAATGATAGAAATCAAGAACATAAAAAAGAGTTTTGGTGAAAAAATAGTGCTGAACGATGTGTCTGCAACTATGGATGCCGGCAACACCAATCTGATCATTGGCACGAGCGGCAGCGGCAAAACCGTCCTCATGAAAATAATGATCGGCCTGCTCCCTGTCGACTCCGGATCCGTATTGTACGAGGGTAAAGATATTACCCGCATGAACGAGACCGAACTCAAAGAACTGCGTATGCAGGTAGGCATGCTGTTTCAGGGCAGTGCCCTCTTCGACAGCAAAACGGTCGAAGCCAATGTTATGTTCCCGCTCGATATGTTCACAAAATCATCTTACCGCGAGAAACTGAAGAGGGTAAACGAAGTACTGGACCGGGTAAACCTCAAAGACGCCAACAAAAAATTCCCAGCAGAGATAAGTGGTGGTATGAAAAAACGCGTAGCATTGGCCAGAGCCATTGTACAGAACCCCAAATACCTGTTTTGCGACGAACCCAACTCCGGTCTCGACCCGCAAACGTCACTGGTTATCGATAAATTAATTCAGGAAATTACTAACGAATACAAGATCACCACCGTCATAAACACCCATGACATGAATACGGTAATGGAAAGTGGCGACTATATACTATACCTCTACAAAGGCAACAAACAATGGGAAGGCTCCAACAAAGACATCATTTTCAGCAAAGACGAAAAACTGAACGCTTTCATTTTTGCCTCAGAGTTTTTGGCAAAAGCAAAGGAAATGAGCATGATTGAAGCCAATGAACAAAAACGGAATCTTCAGAAATAGCACTTTTAATGCACCCTCTGATCTCCGCCACACCCATACACCCGCAAACAGCGCACACATTAGTCCGAATTTCTTTTATTTTTATCCCTGAATTTTCAATTCTGAATAATGCACTTTAAAATCAACCTGACACTGATTGCAGTACTATCCATAGTCTTGTTCTTCAGCATACCGTTTTACAACAACTGGCTGAATACGAATTTGCTGAATCCGTCACTCAGCTTCTGGACATTGTATAAACAAATGGATATCGAGCAGCGCAAAATCTCCAGGTTCGGCTACTCATATGTCATTTACAAAGAGGTCGCAGGTGTGTTTGCATCTGCAAAGATCAAAAATCCTGTCCTGCTGCTTCCTCCCGATGCCTTTCTGAAAGAGCGCCGTGTGACAAATCTTGCTGTTGTAGAACCTGCAATTTTCTACTATTTCACCGGCCACAAAGCTGTTTGGTACAATAGCCCCGGCGTTGCTGCCGCCAATTGTGCACTAGTGCCAGACAATAATGGCAAAGTAGTACTGAAGAGAATCACTACACCCGAAGACCTTAACAATATGATCACCGCTTACAAAAAATACAAAATAGATTAATTCTATGAACATTATCGGGCTTATCTGTATTCTTATTGCTCAGTTTTTCTCTGGTGCCGGCATTGTGAGGTTATTCCGTATTCAACTCTCCACAGTGCCTTCATGGTGTCTTTCTATGATCACCGGGGTGGCACTTACATCATTCGTTCCCTGCTTCATGCAGTTGCTCGGTATTCCTATTACACATACTTACACAGCCATATCCATTGGGTTGTTCACTGCATTGTGCAGTATCCCGCTCATTTTACCTTTCCGCATGCCTCGGCTGGGTACCATTGTACTGCCCAAAATGTATGAATTGCCCTTTATACTCGTATTCCTGTTCCTGATCGTATCCAGCCTGTGGCGTTGTTTCTATTTCCCGCCTACTCCCCGCGACGTACTGGCAGGTGCTGAGCTCCTCGCCGAATTCACTGTCCGCGAGCACACTATGGTCAATTCCGTATACAGCATCGACCTGCATACCACCAACAATCAGTTCAAATCCCCTTACCTCACCTCACTGCAGATCATCTACAAGCTTTATGTCTGTCCGTTCGGGCAGCTTTGGCTGGGCTCACTGTTCGTGCCACTCGTCATCTGGCTATACAACATCCTCCGCGATCGCATACATTCCCTGCTTGCCTGCATGGTGCTGCTGATGTATTTCGCCATACCCGATGCTTTCGCCTACACCTATATCATGTTGTACGACTTCAGCAATATGGTCTTCTTCTTCAGTGGCTTCTACTTCCTTACGCAATACATCCTCCACAAGCGCCAGCCCGATTTCGCATTTTCCGTTTTCCTTTTCGGCATCGCTACCTACATCAGGGTAGAGACGCTGGTGCTGGTGGCGTTGGTATCGCTAATGCCCGCCTTTAATTATTACAAAGAAAAACTCCCGCTCCCCAGGATTGCACTACGCACACTGCTGCTCATGGCTGGTCCGGTCTTCTTCTACATTGTGTGTATGCACATCTTCATCCCCAATTTTGTACCTGCCAAACTCGATACCGCCGGTCAGATCAACCAGAATCTTACCGACGTATCCGCATACTTCACACGCCTTTCTGCTATCAACGATTTACTTATTTTCTCCGAAAAAGGAGTCCTCGTTTTCGGATACTACATGTACTTCTTTATGGCTATACTCACATTCGACCTGATCTTCATCCGCAAGTTTACCCGCGAGGCGCGCATGGCTTTGTTTGGCATCGGGGTGGTCTATTTTGGTCTGGCATTTCTGGGCTACCTGCTGCCGTTGTTCGATGTACTCAATACTACCAAGCGTGGCCTGTTCAAGGTAATCCCACTCATATCATTATATTATGCCAATAGCGGCATGATCACCCGCATATCAGACTACCTGAAACGAAAAGAGCTTAAAGCCTCAGAACCCGATACACAAACCACCACAGCCCCCAGGCCAGTTGTGGCATCAGCAAAACAAAAAGAAGGGAAAGCTAAAAAATAACCTCGCGGCTCGCTGTCAGTTTCTTATTTCTTATGGCACCGGCCATACGACTGCCGCAACAGCGCTACAAGCTCCGCATCATACTCCGACACGGCCGTTAGCACCACCATGTGCGATATACGGGGCATTGGTCCGGTAAGTTTTGATTTGGCCACACGGCCCGCACACGGCTCATCACCCAGATCCAGACCCAGCCGCAGTTCTTTGGGCTTTATGTTTATTGCCGCAAACTCTCTTGTGGCGGTAAATGAAACATAGGTTTTCTTGGGTATCACCTGCACGTCTGCAAAATCCGCCTGTATCTTCGCTACAATGCCATCAAACAATATCCGCATGTTTTCAGCCTTGGCAAACTGCTGATCCAGCAAGTTGCCCTCATTCATATATACCGGCTTACCGCCGTTCAGATACATACCCGACAGCAGGTTGGCCTGCAGGTGGTTCATGCCATGTGCCTCCTTCAGCCAGTTCAGCAGCTCCATAGGCTTGGTATAGCCGCTGCCTGCCAGCACCGGCATCCACTCCTCCACCGTCCTGCCCGTATGCTGTTTGGCAGTTTCAATAAATTCCTTTTCAAAATCTCCTGAAGTCTTTGCCATATACTATTCGCTTTTGATGTTTGTTAACTTGATTCAGACTACTTTGCCGGCAATAACTCAACGCCACGCCCCCAGTATAAAACCGATCAGCGTGAAGTAAACCGTAATAAACCCACCGTTGATCAGCATATATCGCCAGGTTCGCTGCTCAAACAATCCGATCACTACAAATATAAGCGACGCCCACCCAAAACCGGCAAGGAAACCCGCAGCCGTACCCCATGCCATATCTGTCTTATTGTCGCCCAGAAAGAACGCCATGTTGTAGCTCATGATCAGCGACAGCACAAACGTAGTACCATACACTTTTGCCGGGTTTATCGCTTTTAGCTGCTCGTCGGTCAGTTTATTTTCCGCCTGCCAGGCCTTGTAAAACAGCAGCGGCGAATACCATATCGCCCCCAGCAGCAGATTCGCGGCAGCGCATACCAGCACCGCCCAATGATTAATGTGAAACTGTTCCATGTTTTTTCATGCAAAGAAAAACCACTACCCGGTGCCGGTATTGGAAAAATTTTACCTTCACACACCTCCCCCATATAAAAAAGGCTGCAAATTGCAGCCTTTTTTATATAAAATGTATCTGATTAAGTACTGATTACTTCAGCTTGCATGCACCCACGCTTCCCAGCGTATCGGTATAGCCCACTTGTGCCTGCTTGCAAAACGACTCTGCCGATACTCGGTCCATATCATTGGCCTGCAGGTACACTGTATCATAGGTAAATATTGGTATCGTATCAGTTGGAGTTCTCAGAGAGTCTACCTGAGTCACAAAGCACGTGCATTTCCAGTCGGCATAGGGGTTGTCATCGCCCTTGTTGCAGGAAACAAAAAATAGCAGTCCACAGGCCACTGCAACCACCAGAGGGAATAGTTTTTTCATCCGTATTAGCTTTTTCGTTTGGTAAATGTAGGGTTTATTTTAACAAAATAAAAGTCCATAGGTGGTTCCGATGCATTTATGAATCACTTATTTACTATACCTTTGCGGAAATTTTTTAATAATTTTTTATATGAGCACAATGACGCGTTCTAAAATTGACTTTAAATTACCTTACAAAGTTAAGGACATCAGCCTCGCAGAGTGGGGGCGCAAGGAGATCAGGTTGGCAGAAGCTGAAATGCCCGGACTTATGGCGGTTCGTGAAGAATATGGCGCTCAGAAGCCATTGAAAGGTGCCCGTATCGCGGGTTGCCTGCACATGACAATACAAACTGCCGTACTTATCGAGACATTGGTGGAATTGGGTGCTGAAGTACGTTGGAGTTCCTGCAACATTTTCTCTACTCAAGACCACGCCGCAGCTGCTATTGCCGCTGCCGGTATCGGTGTATTTGCCTGGAAAGGACAAAGCCTTGAAGAGGCTGATTGGTGTATCGAGCAGACATTGTTCTTCGGCAGCGAAGACCGTCCGCTCAACATGATCCTCGACGACGGTGGCGACCTTACCAACATCGTTCTCGATCATTACACAGAGCTGATTCAGCACATCAAGGGCCTCAGCGAAGAAACCACTACAGGTGTACACCGCCTTTACGAAAGAATGCAGAAAGGCACTTTGCCCGTACCTGCTATCAATGTAAATGACTCTGTTACCAAATCTAAATTCGACAACAAGTATGGCTGCCAGGAAAGTCTGGTTGATGCTATCCGCCGCGCTACAGACGTAATGATGGCAGGCAAAGTAGCCGTAGTTGGTGGTTATGGCGACGTAGGCAAGGGTTCTGCCCTCTCTCTCCGTGGTGCCGGCGCCCGCGTTATCGTTACCGAGATCGATCCTATCTGCGCCCTTCAGGCTGCTATGGACGGTTTCGAAGTGAAGCGTATGATCGACGCAGTGAAAGAAGCCGACATCATCGTTACTGCTTCAGGTTGCCGCGACCTTATCACAGAAGCGCATTTCCGCTCTATGAAAGACAAGGCGATCGTTTGTAACATCGGCCACTTCGATATCGAAATAGATATGGCATGGCTCAATGGTGCTTACGGACATACCAAGGATACCATCAAGCCACAGGTTGACCTATATACCATCGAAGGCAAAGATGTGATCATTCTGGCAGAAGGCCGTCTGGTAAACCTCGGCTGCGCTACCGGTCACCCAAGTTTTGTAATGAGTAACTCCTTTACAAACCAGACACTGGCTCAGATAGAATTGTGGCTCAACCACAGCAAGTACGAAAACAAAGTATACGTACTTCCAAAACATCTTGATGAAAAAGTAGCTCGTCTGCACCTTGCAAAAGTGGGCGCTCAGCTCGAAGAGCTCACCAACGAGCAGTCTGCTTACCTCGGTATACCTAAGTCTGGACCATACAAGCCAGAAATGTACCGTTATTAATCTTCATCAAACAGTATAAAGCTCCCAAAAGCCCCGCGATGCGGGGCTTTTGTTTTGCCCCCCGTCTGCAACCTGCCAACGGCATCGGCCCATAGCACAGGGTCATTGCGAAGGTTTGCGCGTTGCCTTGCGCGCTGCCGCAAACCTGTGGCAATCTCACAAAATTCAAATGCTCACTCAATAAAGACGAATATCCTTCACTTGCTCCCACAAGTCTTTCCATTCGTAATTGAAGTTGTTGATCAGTGTTTCCTTCCTTCTGCGACTACCAGCTTTTATGGTTTTTTCTGCTGCAATGGCTTCTTCTATATCTATAAAATACTTGTACCATACCAGCATCACACAATTATACTTAGCTGTAAAACTGTTTTCGTAAAATTTGGTTTTATGTTTCCATATCCTTGTCTGCAGGTCAGAAGTAACGCCGGTATACAACACGTTCCTGTCAGGTGAACAAACAATATAAACCAAACCTCCTTTTTGCATTCCGCCAAATTAACTAACTGAAGTTACAATACAATTTTGCAATCAACAATGTACCGCGAGATTGCCACACCTCGTGGCTGCCGCGCACAGCCAGGCACGAGGTTCGCAATGACCTATCCGCTTTAGAAACGCATTTTGCCACCCAGTCAGACCACAGCAGATGGTCATTGCGAAGGTTTGCGCGTTGCCCAGCGCGTTGTAGCAAGCCTGTGGCAATCTCGCGCCACACTGTGCCACACACCTGGTCATAACGAAGGTTTGCGCGTTGCCGCAAGCCTGTGGCAATCTCGCTCCACACCGTACCACTGCAGCTGGTCATTGCGAAGGTTTGCGCGTTGCCCTGCGCGCTGCCGCAAACCTGTGGCAATCTCGCTCCACACCGTACCACAGCAGCTGGTCATTGCGAAGGTTTGCGCGTTGCCCAGCGCGCTGCCGCAAGCCAGTGGCAATCCCGCACCACACCGTGCACAGCCGCTGGTCATTGCGAAGGTTTGCGCGTTGCCCAGCGCGCTGCCGCAAACCTGTGGCAATCTCGCTCCACACCGTACCACAGCAGCAGGTCATTGCGAAGATTTGCGCGTTGCCTTGTGCCATGCCGTAAGCCTGTGGCAATCCCGCGCCATACTGGGCCGCAGCAGAGCTTTCGCCATTCACGAGACCCGCCTGCATCTAACTACGGAAGTTGAATCTCGACGAACAATCCAAATACATGCCCTACATCATATAATCCACTTCCTTCCAGCTGTCCATTGGCACTCCAAACTCCTCAAGGGCTGTTTCTTTGCAAAATTGAATGCTATTTTGAAAATAATCATATGTACAGAAATCGTTTTCATATACGAATAAAAAGGAACCAAAATTTGGTATGTGATCAGTTATTAAAAACCGCTTCTGATTAAATTCCGTCTCAAGTACTATATGGTACATTATATCTTTTTTCCGATGGCAAAATCTCATTCAATAGTCTCTTTTGTCATGCTTGCATCCTAAGAATACCCCATCTCCCGCCGGTCTTTTCGATTCGCATCTCACTTGTCGCAGTGTTGTTCTCTTGCCAATTCAGGACAGCCCGTTGATTCACCCAACTTCCCAAGATTGGCAAAATCAAACATCAGGGAATTTACCATTTAGCGGTTTATTTCCTTAAATGTATGCGAATAATGTTTTTTATCCAAAAATCCCACATATTTAATGCCGATGGCATTGGATAGATCCCCGTCTATCACACATGTATCTACAAAAGAGAAATGTTCAAGTCTTTTTAATAATTTCAAAAAGCTTAAGGTTATTATATCTTTTGAAGAAAAAATGCTCAAATAACGTAATTCATGTAGCCCGCCTATTACCTCGTAACTATCAAAATTTTTGCAATGATCAATGACTAATTCTTGAATGCTATTTCTAGCAAATGCTAGTCCATTGATGCAAAATTTCGATCTTATATAATTCAGTTCAATTCGTCTAACATATTTAAGATCTTTTATAAAATCAACATTATCAATGTTTGCTTGAGTCAGACCAAGTACTTCAATGTTTTTAGGACATGGAAATCCTGAATTCAATTTGCCAAATACGCGATACTTGCGAATATACAATTCCTTCAAACTAAGACATTCACTCAAATTTACTAATCCCTTATGCCAAAATACATTGCAATATTCCAATTTTTTGAAACAAGCAAAATCTATCGGGCTTTTATTATTTCCACCAACAAATAGCTCCTTCAGGTTCGCACAAAAAATCAAACCCGACAGGTCGATTGTATCGTCAACAATGTTGATTTTTTCCACAACTGATGAAATATCTTTCAAGAAGTCAGTATCACGCAAAACATACCCATATCTGCAATTTAGTGATATACCAGAAATGCTTTTTTTGTTTACATAGCTTATAGTTTCTTCCATTCTGTTGGATTCGACCAATAGATTCAAAATTCTATTTCCAACTTTTTCAAACTTGAACCCATCAATTATTTCAACATTCATAAGCAATAGTTTACTGTTCATCTAGGCAAAAAGAGGGATAGCCACCCTCTTTCCTACTCTTTTACCCGTGATGTGCTAGGTATTGATATCATATATATCATCTAGAGCATGTTGCGTTGGATTCTCTATAGATCAAACGGTCAAATTGCAAACTACCTACCCCAACAACACAATCAGATATGTACAATATGTAGTCATTCTCTTCGACTAATCCTATCACGACACCTAAATCATGTGCTACCAAATACATTTCAGGCAACCTCATAAATTCAAATTCCCTCTTTACAATTCTTTTGTGCGTGAACTTATTCAGGAATTTTTTCCTTCCCTTTTTCATCCATTTTTTATAAAATTTTGTTTTGTTTATTTCAATTCCATTTAGCCTACCAAATTCGGCATACGTAAAAGGTTCATCGCATAGCATCTTCCGTTCAATAATTTTGTCAAAATTTTCACCATATATATTTATATTTTTACTAAAATTAGTGTAAAACCATCCGCCTTGCTGAAGGTAGGTGTGTGTGTTGTTTGCGGAATCTATATATCTGAATATAATATATCCATAATTTTGGTTTAATATTTTTTTAATGAAAGTCTTCCTGCATGCTGTATCGATTGCGCAATAACTTTTTGCACAATTCAAAAAAACAATGATACAAAGCACAAAAATAAATCTGTTAATTCTCATCTGTTTTCAGAGTTTGTTTTTCATTAGTCGATTTTTCGTCAAAAAACACATTCCGGGCTTGGCGTAGTCTCTGACTACGTCATACTGGTGGCCAATCTCCAGATTGGCGAAAAAAATCACCAAGTCTCCAACGGTATCTGACCTTTTTCATTTCCATACAGTGCAGCCGCACTGCTGTAAATTTAATCTTCTTCGCGCTTTACCCAACCCGCTCTTACCGGGTTTTGATGAATATAATCAAGCTTTTGTCTGAAGAACCCGTGTGACGAAACACTAATAGCGTGGTTCTCATGTGTCCATACCTGATATTTACTATTACGTTCATGCTTCGACGCATTCCACTCAAACCGGTGCTGCAGCCAGTCCCCCGCTAGCCTTCCCTTTCTTTCTGCCAGAGACCCTCCGAGATCGGAATACTGCCACTAACCATACAACTTTGCATGTAAAAAAGTCTTCAGGAAGTAATTCAAAAATCACCTTTCCACTATAAAAATATGGCATGATATTTGTGCCATTATCACTCCGTACTTTATGCTTCGCTGCCGCCATGTAAACTAAAATCGGGATTATGCGGCAAGAATAAAAACTAAGGATACCTGCCAGCAACCCACTGCTGCCATTGCACAAAGTGGGAAGAGCGTGCGCAATTTTTGCGCAAAAATAAAAAGCGCAGCTACGTACAAAACACTAAAAATCAATACTTTATAACAACTACAGCGTTACACCAAAAAAATTGCGCACCCGTGCGCAAAAACCAAAATCAACCATTCCAGCGCCACCTTATCCACCACCCACCTCGCACACAAAACGCACTGCAAAACGGGCAAAACTGCGCAAAAAGTGCGCAAAAATATAAGCAGACCAAATATACAAATCACTGAAAATGAAGGAAATAAACCCAAATACACCAAAACCAAAATTGCGCAGCAAAACTGCGCAAAAACACCAAAACAGGCAGCCTGTACCTGGGCAATTCCGCAACTATTTTGCCATTACCCACACAACACTTAATTTGCCCAACCATATTTCCGGAACATGCGCTTATTAATACTCTTCGCAATACTTACCGCCCACCTACCCGCCCTCTGCCAGACCGACGACTGGATAGCACCCGAGGGCAAGATCATCAACTACCGCACACTCAACTGGAACGACTTTATAGGCAAGCCCAGGGGCGAGGAAGACAAATATACCCTGGCGGCTGTGTGCCCCGCTATATATTATTATGCCGATAGCGGTCATATACTGCCCAACGGCAGGGTGGCATTCAAATTCACGGTAAAGTGTGCGTTCCAGAGCGATGCCTTTGTACGCGAGGCCACCGCCAAAGAGCATACCAACTACTACCTCATACACGAGCAAAACCATTACGATATTGCCCTCACCTACGCCCGCCTGCTGCAGCAGCAACTGTCTGCCCGCGACTACAGCAAAGACAACTATAGCGACGAGATGGACAAAGTCAACGAGGCATTGTACAAAAACTACCGCAAAACCCAGACCAGCTACGACGGCGAGGTGAACCCTGAGGGCCGCATGGCGAAAGAAAAACAATACCTCTGGGATATGCGCGTACGCAAATGTATGGAGCAGAACACCGATGAGTTTTATGCCAGCCCCGAGGCCGTGGTGGCAACCGTCAGGGGCCTTGGGCAAACCGTAAAAAGAATACCCGGCGAGCCGGCACGCCAGTTTGTGGTCAGGGCCCGGCCTCTCTATACCGAGTATCCGCAGGAGATGGTGTCACGCCTGATAGAAACACAGGCATGGACCGTCGAAAAATCGATCATCGCTTTCTATACCCAGAAGTACTACCTCTCTGAAGATGGCATGACCCCCAAAGACTACCTGCGCGTACTGGCATTTGCATTTGTGCCCAATGGCAAAGACACCTACCGCCGGGTATTGATAGACACCTTCAGCAATCTCGACAAGCCCGTGAAAATAGTAGCAGCCTTTTTCGCCAATGCCGACTCTGATGCCACACGCGAGCTGGTGATCGTAACCAGCACGGCCCAGCGCGATGCCCGCAGCAATGGCACCCACTACAGCACACGCATATACGACAACATAAAACCGAAAGCCCTGCCCGCGAAGCTGAAAAAACTGGACGATGTAGCAGCAAAAGTCAGCGGCGGCTTTGACGGCGATATGGATGGTAGGCCACTGAAAGCGAAGTACAAAACAGAGGCCGAGGTAGCAGAGGCACTAACAAAAATGGGATACATCACCGTGCCGCTGCCTCCGGTCATCACCTACTAAAACGATTATAGACTCATGGAAGACTTTTTGCTTTGGACACTGGTAACAGTAGGAATGGTGGTTCTGTTTGTGATCTTTGTATTTGCTGGCATAGCCCGCAAAAACCTCAATATGTTTATCATGTCGGTAGTATTCCTGCTCGTAAGCATGGTCACTGCCGGCATAGCGGTTTTCAAATTATTGTGATAGCAGATTGACTCATCGGGTCACCGTTTTCCTGTTGGTACAGTTACGGTCAGTACCGGCGACAGTTCGCTCGTCACCCCCCTGTCTGTCACCGCCCGCAACCGGTAGTTGTTGGTAGCTCCTGGTTTCAGGTCCGAGTTGGTGAATTCATGGGCGTTTTTGCGCAGTACCTTTTCGTCGGCTACCAGTACATCGTCCATATACATCCTGAACCCTGCCAGATCGGGCACTTCAGGGTATTGCCATTGTACCGAGAGTTTTGATACATCTGGCATGTACTTGGTTATGGTGGGGGTAGGCAGCTCCAGACTCGGTGCCTGTATCGTCACCGTATCGCCGGGCACACTTTCTACCCCGGTGCGGCTTACTCCCGTCACACAAAACTTGTAACTGGAGCCGATACCCGGCTGAATGACATGCGTAAACGTAGTCGGCTTTAGCGGCAACTTATCAGCAAGGGCTATAAAGCGATAGTTCTCTACATCATACATATACACTTTGTAGTGGTGGGTAAGGCTGTCGCCGTTCATTATAGGGTCCCAGTTCAGCTTCATACTGTACTTCTTGCCATCTATAGCACCGGCCACACGGGTGTTCTGCGGCTTGGGCGGGTCTATCATCATAAAGTAGCTATATAGCTTCTCTACACCATTGCTCAGACTTTTGTCGTTGTAGCAGGCGGTCACACGTATGCGGGTATAGCTGCTCACCGGCGACCCCGACTTGTCTATAAACATCCGGTCGCTGGCGCTGATCAGGTCAGACACCCGGCGGTAGCCTTCAGGCATATTGTCTTTCTCCAGGTAGAAGCCTTTGATAAAACGCTCATGCTCCCGTGGAAATGTCCACTCCACCTGTAGACCGTCTTTGAAGTAGAAACCCAATGGTGCTATCTTGGTTACTGCCGCGCGCATGTAGCTCTCAGGGTGATCCTCTGGATTGTACGTATACGACTTGATAATACCTTCAATACCAAACAGCGACTGGGCGCTGATGCTGTACTGGTCAGGAATTGAGGCGTCTGCCGCCTGGTCGTTCCAGGTATATTCAGAGTTGTCGTTGCGGTTGGTCTGCATTATAGGCTGGTCGTTGAGCCTTATGCCACGTTTGTACACATTGAAGCCGGCTACATAACCGGCCTTCAGCTTGCCTACGTTCACGTTCCAGATAAGGCGCACACCACGCTTGCCGGGTACCGACACCGAAGTGATCTCGCGCACTACATTCAGATCGGGTATCTCGCCATAGCTCCATGACACCTGAGCCAGCATCTTGTCAGTGCCAGCAGCAAACAGGCCGTATTGATAGTCCATCTTCTGTGTCACAGTGCGGTCTACATACCCGAATCCACACAGCACAGACACATCAAAATCGAGCGACGCGAGGTAAATGATATCCTGAATTTCCTTGTCATTGTTCTTCCACTTGGCAAAGAAGGTAGTGTAGTCATACTCCCGCAGCTTGCCGGTCTGGATCAGGTCTTTGAGTTTTTCGCGCATCCGCGATGCCTCCGTGTTGTCGGGCTCTGCTGAAGTAAGGTTCTTCTTTTGGGAAATGCCGGGCAGTATGGGATCTGTGTTGAGCTTGTGCCAGTCACCCAGGCCATCTTTGCGCTTGATGTCAAAACCAGTGATATCTCCCGGCAGGCTGTTGAGAAACCATACGAGTTTCACGGTGCGTCCGTCGGGGCTTTGGGCTAGCAGGTCGGTGTTTCCCGTCTGTCCCTGCACACTAACTGTGCCGAGCAGAAGGGTCAAAAGAGCAATAAAGACAATTCTCATGGAGTACGTATGGTATAGCTGCAAAAGTACTGATTTTCCCGGTTTCGGGGGTGTGCCACGGGGCAGGGTTATTCATCTATCTGGCACATACCCACATCAGGGATCATCCTTAACTGAACAGGAAGGCAATATCATCCTTGGTCAGCCGCTTCATAAACGCATTGTCGTCAGATACCAGCTCGCTGGCCAGTGCGCGTTTGCGCTCCTGCAGTTGCAGCATCTTTTCTTCAAGGGTATCCTTGCAGATAAGACGGTAGGCAAATATGTTCTTTGTCTGCCCTATACGGTGTGTACGGTCTATGGCTTGCTGCTCTACCGCGGGGTTCCACCATGGATCTACGATATATACATAGTCAGCGGCGGTAAGGTTGAGACCTATACCACCTGCTTTGAGCGATATCAGGAATACACGGCACTCATGATTGTTCTGAAACTCCTGTATCGCACGTTCGCGCTCTACAGATGTGCTGCTGCCATCAAAGTATACATGGGTGATGTTCTCTTCATTCAGCTTGGCCTTTATGAGTGCGAGCATACCCAGAAACTGAGAGAAGATCAGCACCTTGTGGTCGCCAACGTTTTCAGTGATCTCGCGGCTCAGCTCATCGAGCTTCACCGAGTAGTTATGAAAACGTTCCTCCTCGTTGAGTATAGCCGGCGAATCACATATCTGCCGCAGGCGGGTAAGGCCCTGCAGTATATGCATCTGCGAGCGCTCCATACCACGCTCCTCTATCATGCCCAGTATCTGCGACCGATAGGTGTTACGGTAGGCATCATAGATCTTGCGCTGCTCGGTACCCATTTCGCAGTACAAAATGGTCTCTGTCTTTTCAGGCAGGTCTTTTGCTACCTGCTCCTTGGTACGGCGAAGCAGAAACGGATGCGTCAGCTTGCGCAGTTGCTGTTTCACCTCATCTTCCATGAATTTGTCGATAGGTGTCGCAAACTCGCTCATGAAAAACTCCCTGCTGCCCAGCATACCCGGGTTCAGAAAGTTCATCTGCGCATACAGGTCAAATGTATTGTTCTGCACAGGTGTACCACTCAATGCCAGCCTGTTCTTACAGTTGAGCAACAGCGATGCTTTTGCCACCTGCGACTGCGGGTTCTTAATAGATTGCGACTCATCCAAAACTACGTAGTCAAACTCTATTTCGCGCATTCCCTTTATGTCACTACGCATGGTGCCATAAGTGGTGATAATGATGTCAAAACCTTTGTAGCTTGCCGGAGACGGGTTTCGCTTAGGGCCATGATGAATAACGTGTTTCAGTTCAGGGGTAAACTTCTTGATCTCATTCTCCCAGTTGTACATCAGCGTTGTGGGGCATACCACCATAAAGAACGCCTCGGGATGCAGGTTTTTGTAATGCTGAAAGAATGCAAGTGTCTGTACCGTCTTACCAAGACCCATGTCATCGGCAAGTATACCACCCCACCCGGCCTCATTCAGGAATATAAGCCACTGAAAGCCTGCCAGCTGATAGGGCCTGAGCGTAGCGGTAAGGTGCGTTGGTGGCTCTATTAAACTGTAGTCATTATTAAGAATGTTCTCCAGTTTCTCCTTTTTGAGCTCCAGTTCCTGCTGCAGCGTATCTTCATCAATGTCGGCCAGCAGATCGTCGAGCACACTGAAATGGAACTTCTTCAGGCGCACTTTGTTGCCCTTGGTTTCGCCCATCTTCAGCAGCAGACTGTACTTTTTCAGCCACTCTTCAGGCAGCAAACCTATGGACCCATCACCCAGCCTGACGAAATTTTGCCGCTGTGCAAGTGCCTTCTTCACTTCTATTATAGAAACTGACTGATCTCCGAAAGTAAGCTCAACCGATGCATCAAACCAATCTATACCACTACTTACCTGTATCTGTGTCTGTGGCTTGTGTACATTGACTCTGAGGTTTTTCAGACCCTCAAAACCCATCATATCCACGCTGTTTTCACGCATGAGCTCTGTGAAGCGGAAAAACCAGTTATTGGTGAGCACGGCAGTGCCCGGCAAATGGAAAAAACCTTCTTTCTTGTTGTGCTGGATATCAGTATGAAGGGATTGTACGAGCTCAATAAATTCGCGCTCGGCAATTTCATTCCGCTTTATGATCGTGACGATACCATCCTTTGGCTGTATCACATCCCCGAAGTAGCCTGGCTTGATCTCGAAGCCACCGTACACAAAAGCCGGTTGCAGCACCAGTGTTTGATCGCGCTCGTACAGGTACAATCGGTAGTCAGGCCTCATGTTCAGCACATGCTCTACAAGCTCTTCAGAAAAATGCACATGTGCATTCTCGCTCCAGGGCATCAACTTATCGCGCAAAAACTGCTGCCACTCTGATGCCGCAATTTTGAGCTTGGCTGCCGGTAGTATTTGTTCGGCCAGCTGCACATCCTGAATGGAACCCAGCGCATACATATACCCCTCGTGTATCAGCACTGCCGAATTCACGATCCTGACATCTTTATGCGGTACAGCTTTACTATCTATGTTCCATTCCAGCGATACAGTGAAATCCTTCCCTGTTTTCTGGGCCACCAGTTGCGGATGCACTGGCCTGCCAGCAAATGCGATAGGCTCTATTGTTTTGGAAGAGAGCATCTTACCCTGCTGTTTCAGATACAAAAACGGGTGCAGGGAATAGCGGTCAAATAACTTCTGGTATTTCGGAAGCAGGTACTCCCAGGCTTGTTCACGTACTTCGTCCTGAGGTACATCTTTGAGTACACTTTCGTAATCCGACAGAAAATCGCCGAAAGGCAATGTTTTCTTCAGGTATTTTAGCAGCTCATCAGGTATAAACTTCCTGATCACCGGTAACAGATCCCTGTCTTCAGCCTGAAAACGCATCGGATTCACATATTGGCTCAGCTCCAGCTTTTCTATACTACCGGTCAATTTCTGAGCTTCGTCGTCTGCAAGAGCCGCTATCAGCAGTACATCTACGTAAGGAAATGTCGTATTGCTGGTATCGAGTACTATACCCAGTCGCTGCTCTTCCTGCGCTACGGCCACTACCGTTTCCACTACCGCAGGCTGCACCTTCACCGGTGTCTTGCTCTCTACCTTTTTTATTGAAGGATCCAGTACTCTGAGGAATGGTTTATTGTTCTCATAGGTAAATTCGAATTTATTCTTGAGGTCGTCCTTCAGGGTGTATCCGTACTGTTCCAGCAGCTTGTTCTTTTGCACATCCCAGTTCTGCATCGACTGAAAATGTTGCGCACCGAACAACTTCAGTACATGAAAAAACAATGCCGACTTGTGCACACACAGCGGATGGGTCTTTTCAGCACATGTGCATGATGTATCAAAATAGCGGTCCTCATTCTGACGAATGGTAACTCTGTATGTACCCTCATCAGGTACGTCGGCTTCAATACTGCCGTTGCGGTTGGTTACCAGCACCACCTTACCAGCATTACCTATCCGTTCGGCTTTCTCCAGCGCATCTGCCGAAGTAAACAACTGCAGCATCTGTTTATTGATTTGCCGCATTCTTACAACAGTATGCTTCTGGTCGTATTCTATACTTACATTCTCGAAAAAACCGCTCTGTAAAATATCATTGAGCTGAAATAGTGCTCCTACCTCATGCCTGCATATCTCTCCGAGATTGTACGGGCACTGGCAACGCACCGTCATTTCCTTCGGCTGCAGGTACTTATTCACCGTCACAGTGTAGTAATTCTGGTACAGATCGTTGCGCACCCTGAAGCGGACCTGCTCCAACAGATGATCTACATCGAGCATCTGAACGCCCGAAGTGTAAAATATCTTCTTACCACGCCGAATCACTTCTTCGGTACCATGGTTGTAAACGTATCTCAGTATTGGTGGTAACGACATTAGTCCTGGCTCCGGTTCAAAAAAGGCAATCTGCAAAAGTATCGAAAAAAGGGACGTAGAAATTGCAGGAGAGGATAAAAATATGTTAAGACAGCACCCGGTAAATCTGCGGCAAAACAGGTCGATAATTTTTAACGTTTTGAAATTCCGCCCGTTGTACAACAGTAATCGGGGATTATCGTATTTTTCACCCTGAACAAGGCGCTGCTCTACGATAAATAGTCGGTTGTAACCGGAAGTAAGGCAAGCAGGTTCGAAATTAGATAATGACACCCGGAATTGTACTTGGCCCACATCGTCCCGATCTGCTGCATGAAGAAACGCTTGCAGATATCTTTCGTGCCAGTGCGCGAAGGTTACAGGGAAAGCCAGCAATTATTTTCAACACAACGTCACTTAGCTATGCTGACCTTGACCGCTGGAGTGATGCTATGGCCGACTTTTTATCTCAGAATGGCATTAAAAGGGGCGACCCGGTAGGCGTTTGGTGGCCAAGGGGTATAGAATTGCATGTAGCCATTCTGGGTATTGTCAAGGCCGGTGCCACTTACGTGCCCCTGGATCATGAGATGCCGGCAGACCGTGTAGCAACTGTATTGCTTGAGGTAGGTGCCCGCGGATACATCAGTCAGGAGAAAACAGCAATACCCTGCCCCATGTTCTCTGTAGTGCCACAGCCGAAGGCTGATGAGCTAGTGTATGTGCACCAGGGTGCACAACCAGATGACGGCGCATATGTACTGTACACATCTGGTAGTACCGGAAAACCAAAAGGAATACCGATTTCGCACCGGCAGATATGCCAGTTTGTGCGTGCTGAGCAATCAATACTTGACATCGGGGCCGACGATATTGTTTACCAGGGTTTTTCGGTTTCCTTCGACATGTGGTGCGAAGAAACCTGGATAGGATACCTGGCCGGCGCTACCCTGTGGGTGGCAGATGCAGCAACGGCAAAATCAATCGACGAACTTTCCGATGTTTTGCGCAACAACAGGATTACTGTTTTGCATGCCGTACCCAGCCTTCTGGCAGTGATGGATGATGACATCCCGTCGCTACGGCTGGTAAATGCAGGCGGCGAAGCCTGCACCACCCAGGTGCTTGCCAGATGGTCTGCACCACCGCGGAGGTTTTTCAACACGTATGGACCTACCGAAACAACAGTATCTGCCACACTTGCCGAATTGAAACCGGGCGATCATATCTCCATCGGGTTACCACTGCCCAATTATGGCCTTGCCGTAGTAGATGATATGCTGAATCCGCTACCTTATGGTGAGCGCGGAGAGCTTGTCATTTCAGGCCCCGGACTCAGCAATGGGTACATTAACAATCCGACACTTACACAGGAAAAATTTGTAAGCAAACCCGAGTCGCTCCATGAAATGCCGGGAAGCCGCATATACCGAACGGGCGATACTGCTGTAGTTAATGCTGATGGCTCGATAGACTTTCATGGCAGATTTGATGACCAGGTGAAACTGCGTGGATACCGCATAGAACTGGGTGAAATTGAAAATCAGCTTTGCTCCCTTACCGATATTACAGCTGCGGCAGTAGCCGTAAAGAAAGACCTTAATGGGCAGGAACACCTTGCAGCGTACGTAGTTTGCGACGACCCGGTACATATGAACCAGCAGCGGATACGCGAATCGCTGGCAAAAGTACTACCTGCCTACATGGTGCCGGCAGTGATCATGCAGTTGCCTGTAATGCCGCGGCTGCAGAGTGGCAAAATAGACCGAAAGGCACTACCGGTGCCGGCAATGCTGCTAGAAAATATCAGCTCCGTGGCCAACGAGGTAATTGATCTCGAAGCACCACTGACCGACAGGGTGATTGCTGTTCTGCGTGGTTTCTTTCCGAATCGAACAATAACTCCTGAAAATGATTTTTTTACTGATCTTGGCGGCCATTCTTTGCTTGCTGCTGCCATGGTATCGCGTTTGCGTAGGGATGCAGGTATACCGCAGGCATCCCTGAAAGACCTATATCTCCATCGGCCACTGAGTAATGTGATCGCCCATTGGGAATCAAAACCAGTTGGGGTTATACAGGCAAAACGAATTTTCAACAAAATCCCAAAGGCTAGGTTCTACATCTGCTGGCTGGCACAAACGCTTTCGCTGCTGCTCATGTATGGGCTTTTTGCTGTCCAGATTTTCTTTCCCTACCTGGGATACTATATTGTAAAAGAAGACACCAATGACATTCCGTATGCTATAGGCACAGCATTGTGCCTGTTTCTATTCATACCACCATTCTTTGCTTTATGCAGTATTGTGATGAAATGGCTGGTGATAGGGCGGATGAAGGAGGGAGACTATCCGCTATGGGGCAGCTACTATTTCAGGTGGTGGTTTGTGAAGACGATGCAACAGCTGTTGCCCTCGCAGTTTCTGAATGGTACACCTTTGTATTGTGGCTATCTGCGCCGCCTGGGGGTTAAAGTCGCTAAGGATGCACAACTGGGTGCGATGACGATAGGTGCAGAAGACCTTGTGACCATAGGCAGCGATGTAAGTATCAGTTCTCAGGCAGTACTGAACAATGCGTTTGTAGAAGATGGCATGCTAAAGCTACGCCGTATTCACCTTGGCGACCATGCCTATGTGGGCAGCAGTGCCATCATTGCCGGAGGTGCGTCCATTGAAGCCTGGGGCGAGCTCCAGGACCTTAGTCACCTGCCAGCCGGCAAAACTATCAAAACCGGAGAAGTATGGCAGGGAAGCCCGGCTGTGCTCAAAGAAACGAAAGCTATTGAAGATCTGCCTCAGCCACTGCACGTATCGCCCATGAGGCGCAGGGCATATTCATGGCTTTTTACGCTGTCGCTGCTTATCTTCCCAATAGTGGTATTACTACCACTGCTGCCCACCATTATAGTCATTCACAATCTCGACAACTCCACACCAGACTACGACTTCAGTTATCTGTCGGTAACTCCTTCTCTGGCGTTGAGCTATATCATCATATTTACCCTAAGCACTATACTGTTATCCCGCTTGCTGCAATGGGGTATCAAACCCGGCAAATACCCTATTTACAGCCTTTTCTATGTGCGCAAGTGGTTTGCTGACCAGTTGATGTCGTTGTCACTGATCGTTTTGCACCCCATGTACGCTACAGTATATGTATCCCTGCTTTTCAGAGCGCTGGGAGCCAAAGTGGGCACCAACACAGAAATATCAACAGCCAGCAGCGTTACCCACCCGCTGCTCGAAATAGGCAAGGACGCGTTTGTTGCAGATGCCGTTACATTGGGCGAGTCGGACGTGCGCGGGCAGCAGCTGATACTGGACAAAACGGTTATCGGCAACAATAGCTTTGTGGGCAACAGCGCACTTATTCCACAGGGCTATACGCTACCCGGCAGAATGCTGATCGGCGTTCTTTCAACACCTCCATCGAAAGAACAACTTGAACAAACTGCTGCCAGCGACTGGTTTGGTTCGCCGGCTATTCCACTGCCCCGCAGGCAGGAAAGCCGGACATTCCCGGCAACACAGACCTCCAACCCCACCCCACCCCGGATCCTTGGACGTAGTATAGTCGAGTTTCTGCGCATCATTCTGCCAGAGACAACCATACTTATTTGCAGCATTCTGTTTATTGCCTATTCCCACAATCTTATAGTTGACAAGCCATGGTGGCGTATTTGCCTCGAGCTCCCCTTCTACTATCTGTTCTTTATGGGCCTGCCCACCTTCCTGGTGACGGTAGTGCTCAAGTGGCTGGTAGTGGGCAAGTACAAACCCGAGCAGCAACCCATGTGGACACCCAGAGTTTGGCTGAGCGAGGCTGTGACTTCTACCTACGAGTCGCTCGCGGTTCCCTTTTTGCTCGACTATATGAAAGGTACGCCCTGGCTGCCCATTCTGGTACGCCTTTTTGGCGTAAAGACAGGCAAACGGGTATACATGAATACCACCGACATTACTGAGCATGACATGGTAGAGATAGGCGATGACACCGCACTTAATGAAGACTGTGGTCCACAGACGCACCTTTTTGAAGACAGGGTAATGAAGGTAGGCAAGGTGGTAATAGGCAAGCGTTGCAGTATTGGTGCACGAAGCATTATTCTCTACGATAGTGAAATGGGTAATGATGTACACATTGATGCGCTATCGCTGGTGATGAAGGGTGAAAACCTGCAAAGCGACAGCAACTGGCTGGGCAGCCCGGTGCGGCCAGCGTAGCCGTACATCTATTCATCGTCCCAGCTATTCGGTACACTATTATGTCTGGCACTATGTGTACGTCAGCAAAATGACTAATTTTGTTTGCATCACTTAATTTCCCCCAATGAATCGATTATTTGCATTGTTTTTGGGTATTGGCAGCTGCGTGCTGGCTGCTTCCAATACCGGGTTTGGGCAATCGCTGTCAATTACCGACCCCAATGGCGAACCGGATGATATTTACAAACATTATTCGGGCACTCTCGGCAAAAAACAAATTACACTCGACCTGCGGTATGGCTACAAAGGCGCATCGAATTACGGTGGCAGTACATGCTATTACATGGATGGGCAGCGCTCTGCTCATTTCTATATCATTCAGCCACAGTCGTCTGAGCATGGCATGCCATTGACAGCCCATGAGTGGGCAGATGATTCTGATCTGTACAGCAACCACGAGCCACGTACGCCTCAGCCAGCCTGGAAATTTACAATATCCGGAAACAAACTCGTCGGGAGCTGGTACAGTGCCGACCAGAAAGAAAGACAAGACATAGACCTCACAGAAGACTATACCAATTCTTATCCTTTGGATCTGGTACTAGAAAAAGATAGTCTGGCATTCAAAATCGAGGGAAGTGACAAAAAATGGCTCTACACCTCCCTTATCTATGTGAAACCTGGCACTATTGTAAATCTGCCGGAAGGCCAATTTATCTATAACAATGCAATCAAGCTGATAGGTTTATCTCCAAAAGTTGCCGAGGGAAGTGAGAAACTTGCTGCAGATTATCTTCAGATGTTTGCCAGTAAAACAGAAGCCAAAACGAAACGGGCTGACCTCGCAAACAGCAACGCTATTGCATACCAAAACAACAAAACCGTGCTGCCGGTGTTCAATGACAAAGGCTTGCTGGTTTTGGAATGTAGCGAATTCGAAATGGCAACCAGAAGCACCACTACAACAGCCAGGTATCTATGTCTTGATGTAGCAAATCACAAAGAACTGCAGCCTGCTGAAATTCTGGATATCGAACAGCTGAAAAAATCCGGGATGCTTGATGCAGCCTTTCGTAAAAAATTCAATCCCGGAAAGGATCAAAAGCAAACAGAGATATCGATACCAGACAAACTTCCCGTGACCGACAATTTCTATCCGGTGCACAAAGGTGTTGTCTTTGTTTTTCAAACCGCTGACTTTGTTAAGGCCCAATCTGATCCACAACCCAATAAACAGGTTTCAGTATATATCTCCTACGAAAAACTTGGCAGCATAGTAAGGGAGGAATTCAAAAAACGATTGAACCAGTAGCTGCCACCTTCGCGTAGAGTCCGTGAGGGAGAATAATCTAAACCAAAAACCGTAAATACAAATATGCCCCGGCGCAAGCCAGGGCATATTTGTATTGAATTACAACAACCAATGTTGCTATTGTTTCGCTTTGTCTTTTGCCTTCTTTTCCAGCATCTCTATAAGGCCGGCAATATTGGTATGATCGAGCCGCTTTCCGCGAATGATCTTCTTCTCGTCCAGCACATAAATGGTTGGCGTACTGTACACGTCAAATTTGCTATGGTAGTCGCTGGTATGATCATTATCCCATGTATTGAGCCACTCACCCATATTGTATTTCTTGATAAACTCCGATATAGACTTCTGGTCGCCTTCCGTAGCCACAGTCATGATCTTTACGCCTTTTCCCTTCAGCACCTCTTTGTACAACGAATCGATAGACGGCATTTCGTGCTGGCAGTGCCCACAAGTAGGTGAGTAAAACAAAACCATTGTATACTTAGCCTTGATTGCATGCAGGGTTTCCATCTTATTGGTAGCCACATTGGGCAGTTTGATCTCGGGAGCCATATTACCAATCACGTTTGGCGCAATTTTCTGTGCACGGTCTATGTACTTGCTGAGTTCATCACTCTTCAGCCAAAAAGCATCACCCTTCATGTAGTAGTTTTCAACAAGGTATACAAACACCTCATCCATACCCATCACCTTGCTATTCTCCACGTACCGGGTGATCCACCACAGTGTATAATGGAACATATCCTTGGTTCCCTTCGTCTTCTTCAGCAGCACATCGGCTTCTTTCTCTACACTATCTGTCCAGGGCAGTACCAGCTTGCTGAAGTATTCTTCCAGACGGGCATCATAGATCGGTGTATAAATAAGCCTGTCGTCGCGGAAATCAAATCCATCCCAGAAGTGCGATTTGTAATAGCGATAATTAAAAGTGGAATCTTTTGTTTTTCCATCTTCCAGAAAATGGTCGCCCTCAGGAATCTGAGGTGTTTCGATTGCATTGAATATGGTAGTGAGCAGCGTATTCGGGTTGTTCTTTACGTAGTCGCGGCGATACTTATTCAATTCTTTTGAGGCAGCTACCGCTTTCTTCCGTATGGCAGCTGTGTCAGCTGTAGTTCTTGCTTTTTCCAGTTCCTTTTTCAGTTTCTCTTCGCCGGCGCTATAGTTTTTCAGGTATTTCACGTAATCGCTGAAGCGAACATTTTCAGGCGAGTTTTTGTAAACAATGCCATCAGGCACCTGATCTATAGGAGCCACAATTGTAATATCGTCTCCTTTGTTCATGAGTACTTCAAAGTTGGTTTGAAGATCAGACAGGTAGAGGATGTAAATGCCCCCTGTAAACTCTGAACTGGTGCTGTGAAATACAGCCGTACCACTTTTGTCGAACCTGGCGGAGTCGGTCTTAAAAATTGTTGGTCTATTCTTGCCATAATAGTGCGCCAGAAACACCATAGAGTCTTTGACACCGGGCATCTTCAACACCAGGTGATACCCTTCCTTAGCCAATACCTGACCGGCAAAGGCAGTGAGCAGCAATGCAGTAATGAGTGAAATTCGCTTCATACTTTTTTAGGTTGATTTGGTTCCGTTTCAGTACGGTTTTGCTAAATAATATTGATTGTTCGTGAACTCAAAAATAATCTAATAAACCATTGTTACATCGAAAAACAAGACCACGCCCGCCAAAATTCACAAAGTTTTATAGTTTATATGTACAGCTGACCAAGGTACCTGAAACTAATAAGAGTCACCAGACTTTACCTGCCTATGCCTCCTGACCGTATAATACCCAGGTAATAGCTCGTAGATAGATGGGAAAAGCCCGGATGTACATGATCTTCTGAGTCGCCTTTATTCTCCTCGGTGAGTGCAAATGGCACATTGCCGCGATGCCTTATGTCAGACTTGTGGAATACATCCATAACCCGGGCAAGATACGCGGAATCGAACGGCAGAGAAGGACCAAACAACAGATAAGTGGTTTCCGCTTTTGCCTTCAGGTCCTGATCCAGCATTTTCAGTTCGGCAACTTCTTTTACGTTGATAGTGGTATCAAATTCGTTGCGTGTTTTATTGATGCGCTTCAGTGTTCCGGGATAGTCGTTATCTGCTATCACATTGGAGGCACCAGTGCCGGTCAGGCTGGTAAACCAATTTTTGATCACAGGCTTAAAAAACAGCAGTGAGTTCTTATAGGCAGCACACCTCAATGACAATTTGCCGGAGTACAGATTGGGAAGCCACTTAGCTTCATCAGATACCGGCCGTGTACACATATCAATAGTATTAATCACAACCAGTGTATCGTAAGTGATATATTGGTCTATGACCTTAATGAATGCCCTCGTACCCTCAAAACCATAACTGCCACTGAGGCACAGATTAATGGAGTTGGTGTCATCTGTCTCAATAGCATTACCGCCCGAACTATCGCCTATAAAAAGTATCTTGAAATGCTTGCTGCGAAACTTCATCAACTTCTGTACCTGAAAATTGAGTATACCTATATTCTCCCAATGCGAACACGTGAGCAGCAGATACCACGCCCCCATGAACAAAAGACATGGAAGGAAAAATACCAGCATCACCCGTTTTAAAAATCTTTTCATCAGAACTGGAAATAAATAAAGGTGTTTTCAGAATAGCTGAGATTCCATACAAGCGCCAGCAGCAGTGCCCAGTAAACTGCAGCATGCGATACCCTTACAAAAGCAGGGCTCATATTGCCGAACGGCAATCTGAGACTGCGCTCACTTCTTCTCAGGTACCAATCCATAACCAGCAATGGCAAAATGTATACAAAGGCCATCTTACCACTGGGTAGGTGTAAAAACTGAGCCGGGTGCTGTGCGGCGTCTACCGCTATCTGCTTTATATAACCCAAAGCATGTGGCATACCCTCTGCTCTGAAAAATATCCATGCAAATGTAGCAAGCGCGAAGGTCGCGGCCATTTGCCAGATTTCTTTTGCAGATGGAAAAATACCATACTGAGCCACAACATCCGTAAGGTGCTTGCGGTTTCTATCCATCAGCAGCAACGGCAGAAAACAACAGGCGTGTATAAACCCCCATGCTATGAAATTCCAGCTTGCACCATGCCAGAAACCACTTACCAGAAAGATGATAAAGGTATTACGTACTGCTTTGCCCTTGCCTTGCTTGGAGCCTCCCAGCGGTATGTAGAGGTAATCTCTGAACCACGACGACAATGAAATATGCCAGCGGCGCCAGAACTCAGCCATATCGCGCGAAAAATAGGGGAACCTGAAATTGCTGAGCAGCTCAAAACCGAACAGTTTGGCCGTACCCAAAGCTATGTCTGAATAGCCACTGAAGTCGCAGTATATCTGAAAGCTAAATGCAATAGCACCTACAATAAGTGAAAATGCATTGTAATGCATGTAATTATTAAACAACTCATCTACAATGCCTGCCAGATTATCTGCAATCACTACTTTTTTGAACATACCCCAAAGTATGAGCCGGCAACCCTCTACCCCCTGCAGATACCTGAATGTACGGGGTCGTTGTACCTGGGGCAATAAATGGTTTGCACGCTCTATCGGGCCGGCAACAAGCAACGGAAAAAAGCTCACAAATACAGCATAGTCTATGAAATTGGAAACCGGCTTCTGATGTCCCCTGTAAATATCGAACACATAAGACATCCCATGAAAGGTATAGAACGAAATACCAATCGGCAGCGCCACACTGAGCAAATAGGGATTTGTATGGATACCCAGGAGCTCAAAGCCTTGCTGAAACTGTAGGGCAAAGAAATTATAGTATTTAAATACGCCGAGTATTCCCAGATTGTTGATAATACTAAGCCACAGAAACAACTTTGCCTTCTTTCTGTTGGGCGACGCCACCCAGAAACCATAGGTGTAGTCCAACACTGTACTTAAAACCAGCAAACCAAGGAACTGATAACTCCACCACCCATAGAAAAAATAGCTGGCGAAGAGTATGAGCACATTCTGCCACCGCAAAGATCTGTTGAACACAAACCAATACAGGCAAAAAACTACAGGAAGAAACAATAAAAACTCGAATGAATTGAAAAGCACCTGTTGACTGTGGCTGGTTTGGCAACAAAACTAATATTATTTTGCAATTAACCCGAGGTTCCCGCAGGTTTTGTAACGGCTGTATGCCCGGTATACGCACAGGCAATATTGCGAACAGGACGATGCCCGGATCTCTGAAAATGTGAAAAATAAAAAACCGGCCACTTGCAGCAGCCGGTTTTACAAAAACATATTAATTGTAGATAAAAAGCAATTAGTCTCTTTTGCCCCCAAAAAGGCGCAACAACATGAGAAAAAGATTAACGAAGTCGAGATAAAGTGTAAGACCGCCCATGAGCACCAGTTTTTTGGTGTCGTTTGCCGATGTACCCTCATATTCAAGACCTGCACCTACCCTTTTCAGCTTCTGTACATCATAAGCAGTAAGACCGGTGAAAACCGCAACACCTACAATACTGATGATGTACCCCAGCGCATCGCTGTGCAGAAACCAGTTTACCATCATCGCTATCAGCATACCCACCAGTCCCATCATCATCAGCGACCCGAAAGATGTAAGGTCTTTATCCGTGGTATAACCCATCAGCGCCATTACACCAAACATAACGGATGCCGAGGCAAAACAGCCGATGACAGATCCGGTCGTATAGGTGAGCAGAATAAAACTAAAACTGATACCGTTTACCGCCGCATATGCCATAAAGAGTGCCGTTAGCGCTGTGGCCGATAACCTATTGAATGCAAAAGACATAATAAGCACAAAAGCAAGCGGTGCAAATGTAACTGCCCATCCCAGCATATTGAGTCGGGCTCCTTTCTCAGTTATATTGATCAGATAACCTAGCAACTCTGTATTATTGGCAAACATGACCGCAAACAAAGTCGAAACACCCAATGCAAAAAACATCCATGTAAAAACACCGGCCATAAACTTCCGGGAAACGGCACCTGTTGTGCGTGCCTGCTTGCTCTCGAGTACGGTGTAATTTGAAAACTCCTGCTGATTGAAATTGCTCATCTTTTTCTTATTCAATTATTAGTGTAAAATTAAGTAGTTAACCCTTTCCGCAAACATCCGGGGCACTAATTTAACAATATTGTTCAATGTATCCGAACCCTTGTTAAATTGTCACCTTCTGCATTCAATACGCTATTGATGCATTGAACCTGACGCGCTCCCTCTTTTTTGTAAAAACATGCCAGTTTCCATCGTAGCTGATGTATGACGGATACAATTTACCACCAGACTGAATAGTGCGCACCTTCATCTTCACATCAAAGTCGTATACAAATGTGTGATACGACAAAGAATAGTCGCGGGCAAGTATGCTATAGTCGCTTTTCCTAAACCAGGTCGTAAGGTCTTTGTACAACACTTTGTTTTCAAATCCCTTCTTTGGCTTAATGGCAAATACGAAACACCCCGTGCCATTGTATTCTTCCTGGGTGATTTTGAAATCATACTTTTCGGCTTCCCCTTCATCAAAGATCGATAATCTGTCTGCCATAAAAGGGATATTCCGGACTCGGGATCCGGGGTTAAAAATGAGCTGTTTCAGTTCATGCTTATTTTTCTCCAACCTTCCGGCCCCACGCATATCCATCTTACCGGCCACAATGTCGTCTTCATTACAAACCCTGCCGTTGGTAAAAAAGAGATATGCAAAAAGTTCGGCGGTGTAGTATTCATACTCGCCGTTGCGTTTGTAGAATTTACCGGTTGTTTTTTCCTCCAGCACCTTCATTGTGCGGCACCTATCGATTACCTGCTGCCTTGTTTTGCTTTTTTGGGCAGCAATTATCTTAGCGCCATCGGTGCTGTAAATATCAATATTGTTCACAGCATCATAAGATAAAAGATGCATGCTCCGGAATGCTTTATAGAAAGTAGTATCGGTGCGCACTCGTTTTATAAAAGCACTGACATCGAACCCGCTTTTTAACACAAATTCATCCATCTCTACCGGCTGTGCAAAGATGCTGCCGGTATCCAAATGCTGACACAATGCCGGCACGCCGCAGCACCCAATCAGAAACAAAAACATCAATTGGCCGGCAATCACAGAGCGGTTGATCATACACTTGCTTTAAGCAACGTATCGGCAATGATCATATCACCAGGATTGGTGATCTTTATATTCTCTTTGTCACCTGCTACCAGATGAACTTTTATACCGCTTGCCTCTGCTACTGTGGCCTCATCGGTAAATGCAGGATCATATGGCCTGTTGAATGCCATTAATATCTCTCTTGTCAGGAAGGTTTGCGGTGTCTGCACAATTCGCAACTGGTCTCTGTTCACCGGCGTCGATATCCCTCCGTCCCCGATCTGCCGCATACTGTCTACAACCGGTATTACAGGTATCGCGTTACCGTTTACCAATGCCCCTTCATAACATCGGTATATCAGCGATTCCGAAATCAGTGGCCGTACTGCATCATGTATAAAAACCACTCCGTCGTTTTTCACCTTTTTCAGTCCGTTCTGCACACTGTGAAAACGGGTTTCGCCACCGGCAACAGTGGTAATATTCAGTAGACCGATGTACGACTTAAGTATGGTATGAGCACTATCCAACTGATCAGGCGGCACTACAAGAATAAGTTTGATATCGCGGAATGCATGGGCAAAAGCCTGCAACGAATGACACAAAACCGGCAGCCCCATCAGTGGCAGAAACTGCTTGGGTATATTCCCTCCCATTCGTGTACCTTTACCACCAGCCACTATCACAGCGTATTTTTTTATATCAGTCATAACGATTGGTTTAGCATTGCCCTGTGGACGTGTAAAAAGCAAAAAAACAGTATTCTGATGTCTTTACAAAAGTATTTTAAGATATTGCTGACGTCGGCAACCTGTTTTTTTTACTGTTTGGCGGGCGATGCTCAGGTGATATATGTAACACAATACAACGATGCCGACCTTGTAGTGTTTGTTACGGAATATAAATCAGATGCTGATCTTGTTGTTTACAAAACCAGTTATCCAAGCGAAGCGAAGGGGGATCAGGGGCTCTGGTTTTTCACCAAACAAAAAAGCGACGCTGGAAAATCGATCCGATTCACCCGTTACAGGTCACAAGCTGACCTTGTTGTTTACTACACCAACTTCAAAAGTGATGCCGGTTGGGCAAAAAAGAAGAAAAATTGCAAATAACTTTCGTTTGGTGTTGATTTCTTTGGCAGCATTCCATTTGCTCCAACGTCCTGCATTTGCTGGTGATCCATTTTGTCATTCCGCATATCCGGCGGAACACCTGACATGATAATACGCCGCTCAAAGTAAGCCTGCACACCATAGAATGCAGGCTGGGCCTGTTTCATACATTTCGCCGCTATCAGAAAACAAATTCGCCGGATACAAATAAAACCCCACCAAATCAACACCCGGAAAAGACTTAACATAAAAGTAATACAAACATCACAATTGCGTAACGCTCAGTTTACATGTAATACGTATTAACAAAACTACTTTTGCCCCAACGTTAAGGAATTATGAAGTTTATATTACTATTTTCACTTTTTATTATGCCCATTGTGAGTGTTGCTCAAATGGACACCGCCAAAAAAGAGACTGAAAAAAAGGCTCATTGGTACGATAAAGTTGCAATCCGTGGCTATATGCAAGCCAGGTACAATCGGCTTCTGGAAACCAACCCAAAACTCAAAAATGAACAGGGAGACAAGTCCTGGGGAGAACACGGTGGGCTTTTCATCAGGCGTATGCGAATAATAATTTACGGTCAGGTACATGAGCGTGTTTTTATCTACATTCAACCGGACCTGGCTAGTTCCCCTTCATCTACCGTGCTGCACTATGCTCAGCTTCGCGATGCCTACCTCGACCTGGGCCTGGATAAGAAAAACGAATTCAGGTTGCGACTGGGGCAGAGCAAGGTGCCATTTGGATTCGAGAATATGCAATCCAGCCAAAACCGCGTACCTCTTGACCGCAATGACGCGCTAAACAGCGCTGTCAGCAACGAGCGCGATATGGCTGCATTTTTCTATTGGGCGCCTTCCAAAGTAAGAAAACTGTATGCGCAACTTGTAAGCGACGGGCTGAAAGGTTCTGGCGATTATGGTGTTTTCGGTGGTGGCGTGTATAATGGGCAAACAGCCAATAAACCAGAATTAAATGACGAATTGCATGCTGTAGCCCGCCTTACCTATCCGTTCAGGATAGGCAATCAGATCATTGAACCCGGGATACAAGGCTACACCGGACATTTTGTTATACCGACCGACCAGTTGACTGCCGGCGTGAAAACAATAAAAGACCGTAACTACCTCGATCAGCGTGCTGCTGCTTCATTTATACTATACCCCCAACCCTTTGGCATACAGGCAGAATATAATATAGGCAAAGGCCCTGAATTTAATAAGCTCACAGACTCTATCGAAGTACGCAATCTGAAAGGCGGCTATGCTACACTGACCTATCTGATCAAATACAAAAAACAGACGATCATTCCATTTTTACGTATGCACACCTATCAGGGTGGCAAAAAGCAGGAAACAGATGCCCGCAGCTACAATGTGAACGAAATAGAACCCGGAATCGAATGGCAACCTATCAAGAATTTCGAGCTTACAGTGATGTACACAATGAGCGAAAGGCGTTTTGAAGATTTCAAAGTTCAAAACAATTTCCAATCTGGCAATCTGCTCAGAATTCAGGCGCAGTTAAATTTCTAATAACAGGCAGACTGTTTGCTTTACAAGCGAAATATTTCCAGAGTTTAAAAACCAAAAAAGGCAGATTTCCGTATATACCCGGAATCTGCCTTTTTTATGAAATTTCGGAAAATTTATATTACTATGATCGTAATTTTTAATTTTCAATAACAATTCATTAACTTGCCGTAAGTGTAGTATTTGCATAAAAAGAAGTTAGTACCATTAACACCCACTTTCGCTATGAACAACTTCAATGTTTTGCTCGCAACAATAAGACAGCATTGCTTACAGGCAAACGAGCCTTCATCGGATTGTTTTGAAATAGTCAAATCAGCTCTCGATAGTGCCTACCACGAGCACCTCGATTTTTACCTGAGTTTCCTCGAAGACCTTGGCCTGATAAAGTACAACAACAAGGAAAAAACCATCGCAATAACAGATAAGGGAATACTCACCGAAAAGGTGTTTTCATGAACCCTTTTTGCCACACAAGAACAGCTTGACAGATTGCATCACGACAAATTCTTCACGTCCACATTTTCACGTTCGGTATCTTCCTGCAACAGGCGACTGTTCTTTTTACCGTAGAGGAAATAAATGAGCAAACCTATACACAACCATATGATAAAACGCTCCCAGTTTGACACGCCTGACTCTGATAAAAGGTACGAACAACAAAGAAAGCCCAGAACCGGGATAAGTGAATAATTGCGGATAAAAGCCAGGACAGAGGTCACCAGAAATACAATACCAAAGAGCCAGAACGGCACCTTACCCCTGACCACTTCCCATGTCACATTACCATGGTCATCAGATACGTTGAATGCAGCACCAAAACCACCCGGATAATACAAACCGAAAAGCACAACCGTTAGAACAAACATTGCCGGAATGATCCATTTCGAATTGACATAGGGTGTCTTGAACTTGCTCTGGAGACGATGTGGATCATTCTGAAGTTTGAGTATACCCCCACATACCAGCACAAAGGCGAATAATGTACCCACACTGGTAAGATCTACAACAACAGTTAGGTTCATGAACAGCGCTGGTATCCCTACAACCAAACCAGTGAGTATCGTTGAAAATGAAGGTGTCTTGTATTTCGGATGCATTCTTGCAAATATGGGTGGCAGCAAACCATCCCTGCTCATACTCATCCATATGCGTGGCTGGCCCAGCTGAAAAACCAACAGCACACTTGCTGTAGCTATCACGGCACTTACAGAAATAACTCCGGCAATCCAGGTGGCCCATCTGCTGTTCATCATACTGAAAACATAAGCAAGCGGATCACCTACATCCAGGTTTCTATAGCTCGTCATACCAGTAAGTACAAGTGCTACCAATATATACACCACAGTACAAATGATCAGTGAATTGAACATAGCTTTGGGCAGATCACGCTGTGGATTGCGGCATTCCTCGGCAGTTGTAGATATGGCGTCAAAACCGATATAGGAAAAGAAAACCGCAGAAGTACCGGCCAGAACTCCACCCATTCCATTGGGCAAAAACGGTGTCCAGTTTGCAGTATCTACGTAAAAACACCCTGCAACCATTACAAGAATAATGATCGCAATTTTCAGTATCACCATTACATTGGTACTACGCCGCGACTCCTTAATGCCGATATAGATGATCCAGGTTATAATTGCAGTGATCACAAAGGCCGGAATATTGCAGATAAATCTCACTCCTGCCACAATAGGGGCATTTGCCCACGCCAGCCTTGCAGCCTCATTAAGCCCATCTTTGGCTGTACAGTAGTCCGTTGCCAGATACTCAGGAATATGCAGCTGCATGCTCCCTATCTTAATACTGTTGACAAGTGATGTGAAATAGCTACTCCACGATATAGCCACTGCAATATTACCAATGGCATATTCCATGAGCAGGTCCCAGCCTATGATCCAGGCTATAACCTCTCCAAATGCAACATAAGAATACGTGTACGCACTGCCCGATACCGGCACCATGCTGGCAAACTCGGCATAGCAGATGGCCGAAAAACCACAAGCTACCGATACAAACAAAAACAAAAGAATAATGCCCGGACCACCATCAAAACTGGCCTTGCCAATTGTAGAGAAAATACCTGCACCTACAATAGCTGCAATACCCATGAAGGTAAGATCGCGCACTGTAAGCACCTTCTGCATATTGGTGGCATGACCCTCTACAAGGCCATCTGCCACTTCTTTATTGATATGCTTCAGTGTCTTTTTACGGAATATGCCTTCGTTCATTGTGTTGTTTCAGGTAACTATTTGTAGACCAGAATACCAATATCAAATATTCAGACAGCAAACAACATCAGTGCATTTGCCACTACCACCAGTGCTTACCGGCTTATTTGCCATTATTCCCCTGCGGTTGTCCCTGAGGCACTCCCGCTGCTGCCTGCTGTTGCGCCTGCGCTGCTGCCTGCTGATTTGCCTGCATCTGCATTATGGCTGTATTTATGCTTTGCTGTGCTACAACGTACTTTGGCTCCATCTGCAATACGGTTTGCCATACGCCTATAGCGTCTGGCACCTTGCCTGCCAGATAGTAACATACGCCCAGATTGTAGTATACTTCATATAACTTGGGGTAGTTAGGATACAATTTCTTGGCCATGTCGTAATTCGCCTTGGCACTGTCTGGCATATCCAGCTTCAGGTAGGCAACACCGCGATTCATATACCCCGAAACAAACGTTGGATGAACTTCCAATGCCTTATTATAATACTTGATACCGGTACGCAGATCAGCACGCTTTTTAGCGGTATCTTTTATCGCTTCAGAACGGTTTACATAAGACGAAGCAACATTGGCATTTACCAACACACTATTAGGAGCATTTTCGATATCGTGTGCAAAAAGTATCTCATCGTTCTTCCAATACTGATTCCGGTCTATAGTCTTAAAGGCAAACAAACCCGTGATCAGCACCATGCTGGCTGCAAGCGCCATGCGCCCGGTCTTGGCTGGCTGAATCTTTTCCATACCCTTGTACAGGAAAAAAGCAACAGCAATACAAAATCCAACAGAAGAGTGGAATATCAGACGTTCACCCATTGTACCACCAATATTGAAAATGATGTTACAAATGATCAGCATATTCAGCAGGTAAAAAGCAATAGCAAAAGCCATAACACTGCGACGCTTGAAATAATAAACCAGATACCTGAACATGGTGCCATGTACCAGTAGAGAGAGCCAAACAGACCAGTGTGAGAATTTTTTGTATTCGATAGTATTATACGAGTAATCTGAACTGAGCGGATGCGGGAAAATAAGCAGCTTCACATAATTCAGCGTGGTAGAAATCTTGGTAGCCAGTTTCTCCGGATCGGTAGCGTTAGCATACGGATTGTTCAGGATATCATTGTCAGATGCAGCATTCATTGGCGCTACAATTGCCTTACGCATGGCCAGATATACCGCTATTACAGCGAAGTACGGAAGCGCCGCCTTTATACTCTTGCTGACATCAAAACCATTGAAAAGGTAAAAAGCAAGCGGCATAAGTATGATCATTGTAACCGCATATTCCTTGGCCAGAAAAGCAAGGAAAAGAAAAGCCATCGCCGTATACAGCAACGGTTTTTTTTCACCATTCTCGTAGTATCTGAATGCATAAATAAAGGTAAGGCACAGCAGTAACAGAGACATGATCTCATCCCGGCTCTTCACATTGGCAACAACCTCAGTATGTATAGGGTGAGCAGTAAACAGTACGGCGGCAATGAGCGCCATAATATGATTGTCCCTAAAAACAATATACCTGAGGAAGTACAACAACGCCAGCACACAACCTACATACCACAATACATTGAAAACATGCCTCGTATGCATATTACTGAGAAACTTCTGCTCAGCTTTCGACTTCATTTCATAACTCATCCCGCGATCCAGTATACTATCTACCTTCGCCTTTGGCACTGCCCCAAAAAACTGCTGCTCTACAGCAAACGTTAGTATAGACAGCGGCCTGTAACGCCCCCCGGACAGTTGGTTGGAGGAATTGAACTGACGGTAATAACTGTCAAAAGCATCCTTGGTCAGTATGTCCGGAATGCCGGCAAAGCCTTCATGAACGTACTCATTCTTCACTATTACAATAGTATCGTCCAGTGCATACTCATGCTGAAACGTATTGCAATACAAAGCAAATGCCAGCAGACCTACGATAATAGCCTGAAACTTAAACTCATACAGCCAGGCGGGAATTAACGCATCTCTGACTGCAGACACGGTAGGTATGCCCGCCGTTGATGTCTCCTTCTGCTGGGGTACCGCCTGCGCAGGCCTTTTTGTGGGGTTATTTGTCTTTTTTGCCATTCTGATTTTGTAATAGCCAAATGTAACTATTTATCCATTTTTGTCATAGTGCAATTGTAAAAAAGCACACCAATGACTGGGTTATGTGAAGACAAACCGAACATAAGCGCCAAAACGCTCAACATATGCCCCATCGTTACATTCCAAGCCGGGCAATAATGCTTTGCGGAATGTCCATGCCCAAACTACGCATTCTCCCTACCTGTTGCCTTGCCTTTTCATTCTGTCCGGCATCCAGGTATATCAGCAGCAGGTTGTTGTTAGCCATTGCATTGTATTTGTCCCTGCCCAGAAAACGCTCCAGGTGCTGTATCGCACCGGCAAGGTCGCGCTTTTCCATATCCACACGGGCCAGGTAAAAATCGCACCTGATGTAGTCTGATAGGCGCTGCTCTGTAAGCAGGTATGCCTCTGATGCAGCAACCGAATCTTTCTTCTGCAACAACTCACCAATGTAAAAATTGAGGTATTTTTCTTTCGGATTTATGCGGTATGCTTTTCTGAATAGCTCTTCTGACCGCTTGAATTCAGAAGTATCGAGCCGTGCTGCAAGAGACATATTCGCAAACGCCGAATTGGGTGATGTCTCCACAGCCTGTGTCCAGAATGCACGGGGACTTTCAAAACTCTTCTGATGATTGTGATTGATAACTGCAAACACACCACATACCGCAACTACCGATAAAATCAGTTGCTTCTCTGTTAGCTTATTTCTGAACAATACCGTTTGCGGTATCATCAACAGTAACCCTATAACCGGCAAGTATAACCTGTGCTCAAAAGTTTGCTGATTCAGTGCATTGGGCACGAGCAGTGCCGGCATCAGGAAAAGAATAAACACCCCAAAGGATGCGTAGATCGCTTTTGGCCCTCCCTGGTTTTCACTGTCATGTACTCCATCCTTCCTCAAACTCAAAAAAACAACAATCCCGAGTATTACCAAAGCAGCGATGCCAAAGTAAAGCACAGTATCTTCCTGAGTTGGAAACACACTCAGATTGAATGGCAGCACTACCTTTCCAATGTATTGAAGAATGACCGGCAACCTATGAATAAAATCGTTGACTGCATCGCCGGTAGCAATACCTGAAGACTGAATTGTAGCCATTGCACGCGCACCAAACCAGATTAAAAAACATACAACCCACAATCCATACTGACGCGACAGACGGGTATCGTTCCACTGCTTGCCCATATACAATACCAACAGTAAAAAACCTGCCGGCGCTGCAAACACAGCTGTTTCTTTAGTAAAATATGCAAGTAGCAGCGTCACCCCGGACAACAAAAAGCTCTTGCCCTTTCCATCCACCGTATAACTGACCATATTGAGAAAGAATGCCAGCACAAAAACCGCCAGCATGGTGTCATTTCGCCCGGGTATCCATGCTACCGCCTGTGATAAAACAGGGTGGACTGCAAAAATCAATGCCATCAGAAAGCTATGTCCCTTGGCTATTCCCAGCTTGATTCCCAACCTGTAAAACAACAAAACAGAAATCAGGTGCAACATCACATTAACCACATGATAACCACCCGGTTCTTCACCACTGATCTGGTAATTGAGAATCATTGCATCTGAGAACAATGGACGGTAATATGGGTCCTTTATAGCATCAAACAAGCCTCTTGTAAATGCCGTAATCAGGTTGTGAATATCCTCATTGAAGACTCTGAATTCTTTTACAAAAATGGTGTCGTCCAACTCTGTAAAACCGAAAGAAAATACCGGAAAGTACACCAGCAGTACTGCGGCAGCAAGTAGCAAACCGGGATACGGAATGATTTGCCCTGCTTTCTTTTCAGCTTGTATTGTTGCTGTGCCTTTTGCGGCTCCTGCACCACTCAACGGGGTGCTTTTCTGCTGTGCTTTGTACTTGCTCACGATCCTGATTTCGTTACAAACAAATGTATTAAAGAGTGGCGACAAACCCAATTGACCTCAATATAAAAGCCGGCAATCTGTTCGATTGCCGGCTTTCAAAAAGATACTAATTGTATTAGTTTGCTACGCTGATCCTTGTTGTGTGCCTGTTACCGTCTGCGGTAATGGCAGTGAGCAGGTATATTCCTGCTGGCTGATCAATAACAACATCTGTAGGCGTATTTGTTGTAACGTTGAATTCCTTTACAACTACACCTGCCACATTGGTAACAGCTACCTTCACCTGCTCAGTTGCAGTAGCAGTAATGTTCACTGTCAATGGGCCGCGTGTTGGGTTAGGATACACATTCAGTTTTGAAACCGCAGCTACGAGACCATTCACACCAGCAGTAGCGCCGGCAAGATGTACAGTAAATGGTTTTGTAGATGTTCCGCAGGTATTACGTGCTGTGTAGGTGAATGTTGATGTTCCTGTATCCATTACAACGAAGAAGCCATGACCTATCAGTGCCGTCATCGCCATATTGTTTGTAGTCCATGTTCCGCCTGATGGTGTGCCATACACTGTGTAAGAACCACCCAATGCTATTGCCGCCGGGCCAGATACAGTAATTACAGGAGGCTGATTAACAAATATACGCTTCAGTACTTTTGTAGAACCAAAGGCTGTAGTCACCGTATAATAAACAGAGTCTCTGCCGAACTCAATACCTGTCACCAGACCAGTATCGTTTACTGAAGCCAGTGTATCATGTTTGTTTGTCCAAACACCACCTGGCACAGAGGCCGTTAGCAATATCGAAGTACCGGTACAAACACTGTCAGGACCAGTTACAGTGCCACCCTGTGGCAACGGACCTACATTCATCGTGATTGTAGACATGCTGGAACCACAGGTATTTGTCACTGCATAGGTTACAGTAGTCACTCCAGTGTCACGACCTTTGATAACATTAGATGAAACAAATTTTGCTATAGTAGTATCAGCAGATGTCCATGTACCGCCCGGAGACGCATTGAAAAGAGCCAGAGTAGAATCAATACCTACGCTGTCATTACCTGTGATAGTTGAAGCTGGTATATCTACAGTAACAGCATGTGTTGCAAAACTTGCACCGCAACTGTTTGCCTGATAATAGGAGATCAATGAAGAACCATGCATAACACCAGTAACATTACCTGCAGAGCTCACAACAGCAACTGAAGTAGTACCGCTGATCCAAACACCACCTGACACTGAAGAGGTAAGGTGTGTCCATGTACCAGCGCACAATGCAGATGCACCAGTGATTGTTCCGGCAGCAGGAAGTGTTTCAACAGTGATTACCATTGAAGATATCAATGATGACACACAGGCATTAGAGAAATTGTATGTTACTGTATCAAGTCCTGATGCTACACCGGTAACTACACCAGACGCGTTAATTGTGCTGTGTCCTGAAACACCCACACTCCACAAGCCTGTTCCTATTACGTTGGCATTAGCCATCGTGATCATGTTACCAACACATACGTGAGTTGGCCCGGTCACAGGCGCTGCAGTAACTACAGTATCAACACGCATCAGCGTTGATGATAAAAAGGTGCCACAGGTATTGGTCAGTACATAATGAATGGTATCTACACCAAAAGAACGTCCCGTTACAACACCCAGCGCACTGATGGTATCAATAACAGTGAGTACATTGCTCCACACACCACCCGGCATGCTGCTTGTCAGCGTTACATTACCACCATCACATACCGATGATGGACCTGAAATGATACCGGCTGATGGCATATCTACATGCAATGCAGCAGCAAGCGATGTATCAGAACCAGCACTATTAAAAACAATACTGCGGTACATTACACCATGCAAAGTTGGGTTTGCAATCACTCCCAATGTGTCGTTTGTAGCCCAGAAATAACTGGTTCCGTTAAATACGGTATCCCAGGAAGTTCCGGCGTCTGTGGAAAACTCCCACATAAAGGTCATAGGAGTAGCGCCGGCACTTGTAGCAACGCGAAAATAAGCCGTATCTGTTGTACATACGGTGTCAGTGACAGGGTCTGCAGATACTACTGGCACTTGCGCCTTTGCCAAATTCGAGAAAAGGCTTAAACAAACAACCAGCAGGCCTGATAAGTAAACACTTTTTTTCATGTTCTGTTTTTTATAAAATTCCTGTATTAAATAATCATTAAGAGCAGCTTATGATTTCAATAACTGCCATAGCAAGCAATATATTACCGCGAAAGCAGCAATAATCACGCAAATCTAATCAATTCAAACCAATATTTTGCAATGTGGGAATGACGATATTCATATAATTTGTTCGACTATACGAAAAAATCCAATACCATAAAAAACAGCTATCCTGTAGATATACAACGACTTATTGGGCTACTAAGGTTTGTTTCAGACTATCGATCTTCATATCAGAGCGCCGGCCATCGGTTGGCTCATCTTTGTGCTCCCGGATATCCCTGGTTATGATCAGAACACCGTCGTCGAGACCCTTGCCCAATACACGCAACGCAATTTCACCTGCCTTGATGGCCGCTGACTGCTTGCTGTCAGGGTTGGCATCGTAGTACTCGTTCGACCCTATAATCAGTTTCAGTGTCACTTTTTCAGAGTTGAAATCACGTTTGGTACGTGCCTGCACCGATAATGCACCGGGAATAAGCCCTGACACACTGTCCTGATAGTCCTGCAATTGGGCCATCGTGATCATTTGCTGTTCTTCGCACCCGGCAGAGATCAAAGCAACCAGAAACAAGCCTGCAAGCACTACTTTCATACAATTCTATTTTTTTGTGGTTACCAATGATGCTCTCCGCTACCTGATGCCCAGAACATCTCTCATATTGAAGATCCCTGATTTGCCTGCAATAAACTCTGCCGCCAGTACGGCACCCAATGCAAAACCGTCCCGGCTATGCGCAGTGTGAATGATTTCGATATCATCAATTGCTGATGTATACTTTACCTGATGGGTTCCCGGCACTTCACCGCTTCTTGCAGCATGTATTGGTACGATACCATCAGACGGCCTTCCGTCCAATGCCCAGCCTTTTCTATTTTTTATTCGTTCAACGATCTGTTCTGCAAGCGTTATCGCAGTGCCGCCAGGCTTGTCCTTCTTATGCACATGGTGTGTTTCGTCCACAAAAACATCATATTCCGAATGACCATTCATCAATTGCGCCAACAACTTATTCACTTCAAAAAAGATGTTGACACCAATACTGAAATTAGATGCATGCAACATGCCTGTGCCATTTGCCAATGCATATTCCTGCACCCTTTGCAGGTGGTCATTCCAGCCGGTTGTACCGCTCACAACATTCACACCCGCATCTATGCATTTCACCAGGTTTGCGGCTGCGGCTTCAGGCCCTGTAAATTCTATAGCCACATCTGCTTTCTGCAGATGCGCTTTGGTAAGCTCGTGGATGTTTTCTGTTGTAATTCGCAACACTACTTCGTGATTGCGCAGTAATGCAGCACGCTCTATAGCCTGCCCCATTTTACCATACCCTATGATGGCTATTTGCATGGTCAAAGGTTCATTTTACTCATAATACGCTCCAGATCTTCATCGTTGTAAAACTCGATGAGAATATTTCCCTTTCCACTCTTTTTCCGGTCCAGCTTTACACGGGTCGAAAAGTGCGATGCCATGCCGTCTTCAATACGCTTGTAGGCTATCGGCAACTTGGGCGCTGGCGCTTTTGATGCTGTAGCCGGCAACTCTGCTGCCATTTGCTTTACCATCTGCTCTACCTGCCGCACCGAAAGTCCTCTTTGCATTGTTTCTCTGAACACATACAGCTGCTGCTCTACATGATCCAGCCCTATTATCGCTCTCGCATGCCCCATGGTAAGTTGGGCATCGCGCACTGCACGCTGCACATCAGGAGGCAGTTTCAGCAGGCGCAGATAATTGGCTACCGTACTTCTTTCCTTCTTCATACGCTCGGCCACCAGTTCCTGAGTAAGACCGCATTCGTCCATCAGCTGCCGGTAACTAAGCGCTATTTCTATTGCATTCAGGTCTTCGCGTTGCAGGTTTTCCAGCAATGCCATTTCGAGTATTCCCTGACTATCGGCGGTACGCACATAAGCCGGAATGTCGGTGAGACCTGCCATTTTAGAGGCGCGCAACCTGCGCTCTCCACTGATCAGCTGATAGGTATTTGCGCCAACCTTTATTACAGTAACGGGTTGAATAACATCATGTAGCTTTATGCTTTCAGCCAGCTCCTGCATGGCTTGCGGCTCAAAATCGCGTCGAGGCTGCTTGGGGTTTACTATGATCTGCGAAAGTGGTATTCGGGCTATCGAATTATTGTTCTGACCAGATACGGCTGGCACACCCTCCTTGGGTGTATTGATCTCATCGTCAATGGTATCGAGCAATGCCCGGATACCTTTACCCAAACCCTGTTTTTTATGTAACTGCGACATGCCTTAAAAATATTAGATGGGTGTAGCGCGTTTGTCAGTTACCTTCCTGAAGCACGCAGCAAAATAAAAATGTGTGAACAATCTGTTTGCAATCACATCAGGGCACATTTTAAACTTGCATAGCTATACCCGCTTTTGTAGTTCAGACGCCGATCCTGTTTCCGTATCAGACGTCTGTTTCAAATATCTTGTCCTCGTTTTTGATCTTTGTCATATTGTTCTTCTGAAGGATCTCCTTCGCGAGATTCAGGTAGTTAACGGCACCTGTGCTTTCCGCGTCATACAGTAGCGCGGGCATACCAAAACTCGGCGCCTCGCCCAAACGGGTATTGCGGTGCAAAATCGTATTGAATACCAGATCGCCAAAGTGGTTCTTGATCTCTTCAACCACCTGATTCGACAACCGCAGGCGACCATCATACATGGTCATCAGTATTCCCTCTATCTTCAGCTTGGCATTAATACGGGTCTGTACTATTTTGATCGTATTCAGCAGCTTACCCAACCCTTCCAATGCAAAATACTCGCATTGTACGGGTATCACCACGCTATCTGCAGCAGTAAGTGCGTTTACGGTTATGAGACCGAGAGAGGGTGAACAATCGATAATAATAAAATCATACGTAGCACCTACAGAATCAAGTGCCTTCCTCATCACATGCTCCCTGTTGGGCTGATTGATAAGCTCAATCTCGGCGCCTACTAGATCCAGATGGCTGGGTATGAGATGCAGATTGGGTGTATCAGTCTCCAGCACCACCTGCGATGCCGGTGTTTCGTTTACCATGCAGTCATACAGGCTGATCTGAACATTCTTCAGGTCAAAACCATTTCCCGTAGTACTGTTAGCCTGCGGATCTGCATCAACAAGCAACGTTTTATATTCCAGAACAGCAAGACTTGCCGCCAGATTGATAGCAGTAGTTGTTTTACCTACACCGCCTTTTTGATTCGCAATTGCAATTACTTTAGCCATATTCCCACCCTTATTAAGGGCATTATTTTTTTGTTGCCCGGACTACCATAATGCTACATTTCTATGGTTTGCCCAATCTCAGGCAATATTAATTCTTTCCCCGCAGTTCTGAATTTTTCTTTTGCCAACTCCTTGTCAATTTTTATATATCCAAAGGTATCAAAATGCACACCTATTACTTTATCACATTTAATAAATTCAGCCGCCACTATTGCGTCATCCACATCCATCGTGAAATTTCCACCTATGGGCAAAATGGCAAAATCGAGCTTTGCATACCTCGGCACCAACTGCAGCTCCATGGAAAGACTGGTATCACCACTATAGTAGAATTTCTTTTCTGTGTCGTGCAGCAAAAACCCACCGGCACTACCACCATACGATCCGTCGGGCAAGCTACTGCTGTGTGCCGCTGGCAGAAAATGCAACTTTCCAAACGGGAACATTGCCGGGCCTAAGTTGATAGGGTGCACATTTTTTACACCATTTTTCTCTGCCCAGCCTATTACCTCGTAGGCTCCAATTACAAGCGCACCTGTGCGCTGCGCTATAGAAATCAGATCTGCCACATGATCGGCATGCCCGTGGGATGCTAAAATATAATCGGATTCGATACTGCCGGCATCAACAATTCCTTTCGTGAGCTCATTGCCGGTAATAAATGGGTCGAAAAGAAACTTTTTACCGCCAGATTCAATAGCAAAACAGGAATGTCCGTAAAATGTAAACTTCATTTGGCTGGTATTATTTAAGTGAACACAAATTTAGGTTTCCATTAGCCAAATCCCAAATTGCAGGCTGAACTCAAATAAATTAGTCTGCGCCAGATACGGAACACTCCAGCCCGGCTCTATACAGACGGTGTCATGACCAAACGAAAGCATCATAATCCGTTAAAAATTCGACGTTGCAGGTTTATTATTATCGTATTACCCCTACATTTGTTGTAATACTCATCCAAAAATAGTTCCCGCATGACGCGATCAATATTCATACTATCCCTGTTTGTACTGTTTTTCACAACACCCTCATGCGCACAACACAGTGCAGGCAACAAAGGAGAACTGACCTGGCACACAGATCTGATGAAGGCTCAGGCACTCTCAAAAGCCTCAAAAAAACCAATCTTCGCTTTCTTTACCGGCAGCGACTGGTGTGGCTGGTGCCATAAATTGCAACGCGACGTATTTGTGAAGCCACCATTTATCAAATGGGCCAAGGATAAAGTTATTTTACTGGAACTGGATTTCCCGCGGCAGAAGCAATTGCCACAGGAGCTGGTACAGCAAAATCAGAGCCTGCAACAGGCATTTCAGGTACAGGGCTACCCTACGGTTTGGCTGTTTTTCATGAATGAAGACTCTGCCACCAAACAAATGATCATCAATCCGCTGGGTTCGCTGGGCTACCCGTCTGGTTCCGAGCCTGGCAAGGAGGAAGTAAAATTCCTTAATGATGCCAATGGATACCTGGCAAAGGCAAAAACAAAGTAAGCCGCTTTTTTGACGCCACCTGGCAATGCTGGAACTACGACCATCCTGCGAAAACTGCGATAAGCCACTGCCCAATGGCAGTATTGAGGCGATGATATGCTCGTTTGAATGCACGTTTTGTGCTGATTGTGTAACTAACGTATTGCACAATGTTTGTCCCAACTGCGGAGGTGGATTTGAAAAGCGCCCCACCCGCCCTACCCGCTGTGCCACCGAAAACTGTATCCAAAATTACCCTGCCGGTATCGTAAAGAAGCTGAGAACTCCAGACCCGCAAAAATTAGCTGAAATGACGCGGATCTTCGGTCATCTCCCGCCAAACGAAAGATAGCACTGGGGCGATATCCGGCGCTTAAAGCGTGCAATTGGGGTTTAAGAAACAGCTTTGCACTGGGGAAAAGTTTTCTTTACCGGATAATTTGGCTTGATTTCAGTTACCCGAATACTTAAAACACAAAAATTACGTTATATACCCCGTAGCAGTACCCAAAAACAACTTGACCCTATACCTTTTCCTGAAAACCTTCCGGAGATCGGATAAACTATTTCAAACAATACGAGAAATGAACAAAAATCCACAAACCCATTCTGCCAAAGGTAACCGCACTACTTTGTTTATGTTTTTCACACTCCTGATCATTGGAGTGGTGGCATGTACCAAACAACCTTCCAATTACCCCATCCATGGCGACTACTTTATTTACGGGCACACCGGTGGCTTTACTACACCTGAAGCCCGAACCACCTATTACCTCGTAAATAGTGGCCAGTTCCGTAAAGACATGACCCAACGCCACCAGGCACCACCTGTTCAGATCAGTCAATTCAATTTTCACTATCGTTTTTCGAATACGGAGTATAATACCGTGGCCGACCTTCCGGGGACCATCCCTGCAAAAATGCTGGCCATGAATGGACAATCCATCGGTACCGAACTGCCTGATGCCGGAGCAATAGACATCAGAGCATCGATAAACGGCAAAACTTACAAATGGCAGGTCGAAGCAATGCTGGACAGCGTTGATACCACCATACAGCGATTCATGGACCGTTGCAGAACCTCATTTCCCTAAACATGGGTAAGCAGCATGAATTTGCATGGCTTTCACAAGAATTATTACCAATAACCCGCTCCTCTTCTTACTTTTGATTGATCTCAATACTATATCAGAAAATGAACTGGTTCGAAAATTGGTTTTGCTCACCTTATTACAGGATTCTGTACCAAAACCGCGATGAACTGGAAGCTCAGGAATTTGTGGAGCAGTTGCTCGCTTATTTACAGCCGGCTCAGGGCAGTACTATGCTCGACATTGCCTGTGGCGCTGGCCGGTTTGCCCGTCAGCTTTCGGGCCATGGATACGATGTGACGGGTATCGACATATCAAACAGCAGTATTGCCACCGCCAAAAACTTCGAAACGGACAACCTGCATTTCTTCGTTCAGGATATGCGCCTGCCGTTTTACACCAACTATTTTGACTACGCCTTCAATTTTTTCACGAGTTTCGGCTATTTCACGCACGAGCGGGATCATATTCTGGCAGCCAGGTCGTTTGCCGGCGCGCTAAAGAACGATGGCATTCTTGTAATCGATTACCTCAACCACGAGTATGTTACAGCAAATCTGGTGGCGGAAGAAGAAATAGTACAGGGCGACTATGTTTTTCGTATTTCGCGGCGTCTGGAGAATAATCACTTTATCAAAGAAATCAGGTTTACCGGTGATGATGCCCAGCCAAGACAATTTACCGAAAGTGTTGCTGCGTTTACGCTCGCCGACTTTACACGGATGTTGCGCCCTGCAGGCATGGTGCCGGTCGGAACCTTTGGCGATTATCAGCTGAATCCGTACCACCCCGTCGATTCGCCGCGTCTGATCATGATCTTCAAAAAGAAGTATGCCTAAATCTTTGCTGGATACGGTGCTGTACTACGACCATGTGGCATGGTACTACCTCAATGTCAGGTGGCATAATGATCTGCTGGACCTGATAATGCCTTTTTTGCGCAATCAGTGGTTTTGGGCTCCGCTGTATCTGTTCCTGATCATCTTCATGCCTCGCAGATTTGGTAAGTATGGCTGGCTGTGGTGTGCCGGATTTCTGGCAACATTCGCCTTATCTGATCAGATCAGTGCCTCGTTCCTGAAGCCCATTTTTGGTCGGCTACGCCCCTGCAATGACCCCTACCTGTCAACGCTGGTGCACATTATTGTGCCCTGCGGCGGCGGCAAGAGTTTTCCATCCTCACATGCTGCCAACCATTTCTCGCTGGCGCTTTTCAGTGCGGTATCATTAGGTCACGTAGCCCGTTGGGTGTGGCCTGTAGCATTGCTTTGGGCAACATCTGTAAGTTACGCACAGGTATATGTAGGCGTTCACTTTCCGCTCGACGTGCTCTGTGGTGGCTTACTAGGCGCATCAATAGGGGTGCTCTCCGGTTCGGTGTTCAACAACCGGTTCAGACTTGCATGATCCCACCCTACCAGCTGGGGCTACCAATCAGATGTGTTGCCTGAAATAGGCTAATGTACGTTTCAGCCCTTCATGCCTGTCTACCTTTGGCTCCCAACCCAGTATTGTTTTTGCCTTCGTTATATTTGGCTGACGTTGTTTTGGGTCATCCTGAGGCAGCGGCTCGTATACAATCTTAGAGTTCGAGCCGGTTAAAGCCAGCACCTCCTCAGCAAATTGCAACAAAGTGATCTCTGAAGGGTTACCGATATTGACAGGTAAAAAATAATCAGACAGCAGAAGTCGATAAATCCCTTCTACAAGGTCATCTACATAGCAGAAGGATCGTGTCTGCGAGCCGTCTCCGTATACAGTAATATCCTCGCCCCGGAGAGCCTGACTCATAAAGGTGGGCAGTGCGCGCCCGTCATCGAGCCGCATCCGCGGACCATAGGTATTGAATATGCGTATGATACGGGTCTCTACATTGTGAAAAGTACGATAGGCAGTTGTAATACTCTCCATAAAACGCTTGGCCTCGTCGTACACGCCACGCGGACCCACAGGGTTTACATTACCCCAGTACTCCTCCGTCTGCGGATGCACCAGCGGGTCGCCGTATACCTCTGATGTGGAGGCAACCAGAATTCGTGCTCCTTTAGATTTGGCAAGCCCCAGCAAATTATGGGTACCCAGCGCACCTACCTTCAATGTCTGTATAGGCATCTTCAGGTAGTCGATAGGACTGGCAGGCGACGCAAAATGCAGTATATAGTCTATTGCACCGGGCACATGCACAAACTTGGTTACATCGTGATGGTAAAACTGAAACTCCTTAACCGGAAACAGGTGCTCAATATTCTTGATATTGCCCGTAAGCAGATTGTCCATCCCAATTACTTCATACCCTTCTTTAAGAAAGCGGTCGCAAAGGTGAGAGCCCAGGAAACCTGCAGCACCGGTAATCAGAATTCTTTTAGCCATGACGTATTTTTTTATTTCCGGTCGTTCTCACCAAAGGCGATCACAATCGGTATTGATATGTATGTATTTGTATAAATATGCGCTCCTGCAACTGCGTCTAGTCTAGTGTTCCACGCTCCCTGATAATAGGGTCGCCTGGAAGCATAAATGTGTCTCGAACTTGCGGATGCACCAACCTTCTGCCAATGCTTTCGTAGTAAAAACCAAGTTCCTGCATCTTCTCCAGCGAGTATACATTACGCCCGTCAAATATCGCAGGGTGTACCAGCATTGAACCGATCCGGTCAAAGTCGGGATTGCGAAACTCACTCCACTCGGTAACAATAATGAGTGCGCTGGCTCCTTTCAGCGTATCGTACTGATCTTCGGCATAATAAACTTTGTCACCCATCAGCTGCCGCACATTGTTCATGCCCTCCGGGTCGTATACACGTACGGTGGCACCAGCCTGCAGCAACTCGTTGATCAGGTCTATAGATGGCGCATCGCGTATATCATCGGTCTCTGGTTTAAAAGAGAGCCCCCATACTGCAAATGTGATCCCTGATAGCTTGCTGCCAAAATAGTTTTTCACCTTGCTGCCCAGTACTTTTTTTTGCTGATCGTTCACCTGCATTACCACGTTCACCAGCTTGAAGTCGTAATCCATATCCAGTGCGGTATGCGCCAGCGCTTTTACATCCTTCGGAAAACAACTGCCACCATACCCTATCCCCGGAAACAGGAATCGTTTCCCAATACGGCTATCACCACCCATACCTATACGCACCCAGTCTACATTGGCACCGGCCTTTTCGCACAGGTTGGCCATTTCATTCATAAACGAAATACGCATAGCCAGGTACGAATTGGCTGCATACTTCGTCATCTCTGATGACCGCTCATCCATGAAATGAATGGGATTGCCCTGCCGCAAAAATGGCTGATACAACTCGTCCATAGCCTTCCGCGCCTTCTCTGACGACGTACCGATCACAACCCTGTCCGGCTTCAGAAAATCGTCTACAGCCACTCCCTCCCGCAGAAACTCCGGATTAGATACCACATCGTACAGCGACCTGTCAAGCCGCTGCGACAGCACCTGGCTCACTTTCTCTGCAGTACCTACGGGTACCGTGCTCTTGTTTACTATTACCGTATATTTTGTAATGATCTTACTCAGCGACTCTGCAACATCCAGCACATACTGCAGGTCTGCAGAACCGTCTTTTCCGGGTGGCGTAGGCAAAGCCAGAAATATCACCCGAGCATCTTTAATACCATCAGCAAGCTGTGTCGTGAAATGCAACCGCTTTTCCTTGATATTCCGCTCCAGCAGCGTATCCAGACCGGGTTCGTATATAGGCGACTTGCCCTGTTTCAGTTTTTCTATCTTTCGCTCGTCAATGTCTATGCATACAACATTGTTGCCTGTTTCTGCGAAACAAGTGCCAGTTACCAGTCCTACATAACCGGTGCCTATAATTGCTAATTGCATTGTATTAAGTATAAATCAGGGCGCAAAAGTAACTAATATTTCACTGGCATGTACTTGGTGGACACACATAATAAAGCCAAAAACCGTGATCCCATACAGCCAGCCACCGCATCCTACCCCAGCATCAGAAACACGGCTGGTAGCTTACCCAATTCAGGGATCTGTTGCTTCCATTCTGCTACTGTGCGGGTCATGATGTACTCACCGGGTGCGGTAAGGTCCATGGCAATACAGATCTTGGTACGATTGGCGCAGATCTTCAACAGGTCTGCCAGCATAGCATTGTTGCGATACGGCGTTTCTATAAATAGCTGTGTTTGCTTCTCCGCGGCAGAGCGGGCTTCCAGCTCTCTGATGCGTTTTGCCCGTGCCGGATCTTTCAACGGCAGATACCCCTGAAAAGCAAAACTCTGACCATTGAGACCAGATGCCATTACCGACAGTATTATGGAACTGGGCCCTGTAAGCGGCACTACCTTGGCACCCATGTTGTGGGCAATGGCTACCAGCGCGCTACCGGGGTCGGCAATTGCTGGGCAGCCAGCTTCGCTCATCACACCCACCTCCAGCCCTTCGGCCAGCCATTTGCGCAGCAATCCCGTATCTGCATTGGTATGCTTGTCTATTTCCGAAAACTGCAGATTTTCAATCACCAGCCCGGCATGCAACGACCGAAGGAAACGGCGCGCTGTACGCACGTTTTCTGCAAAATAATGTTGTATCCGGGCCGTATGTACAGACACCTCAGCAGGCAATGTGTGGTTTGCACCCTCTGCCACCGGCAGCGGAATCAGATATAGTGAGCCGACCTTCTTGCTTGATGCCATAAAAACTGTTGTTGTTTTGGTGATGGCTCCGAAAATACAGATTAACCATAGCAATTTCACATTTACTTTTGATGGATGGTATTACCCGAATCATTTTACAGCCGGGAGGATGTGGTTGCCATAGCACAGCAACTGCTGGGAAAGGTATTGGTATCGCGCATTGGTGGCGTCATCACCGCTGGCATCATCACCGAGACCGAGGCCTATGCCGGTGTTACCGACCGAGCCTCCCATGCATACGGTGGGCGCCACACTGCACGCACCGGTGTCATGTATGCATCCGGAGGGGTGGCATATGTGTACCTGTGCTATGGAATACATCACCTGTTCAATGTTGTAACAAATGTTGCCGGTATACCCCACGCGGTACTGATCCGTGCCATAGAACCCGTTGAAGGCATCAGCCACATGCTGTTGCGACGGGGGAGAGCTGTACTAGCACCGGCCGTTACCGCTGGTCCCGGAGCATTGACCGTAGCACTGGGCATCACCACCAGCCACACCAGCCTATCGCTGCAAGGCCCGGAAATAACTATCGAAGACAGACAGTGGAAAATTGATGAACAAAATATCATAGCAGGCACAAGGGTGGGCGTAGCCTATGCACAGCACGATGCCCTGCTTCCCTACCGCTTTTCTATCAGGGGCAACAAATTTGTCAGTAAGGGAAAGGGACTAAAATAACCGGGGAGACGACAACCTACTCAAATTGCCTATCCACAATAATGAAACCTCGTAGCCGCCGACAGTAGAATAGCTGATCGGAGATGGACTGACATTAAGGTTGTAACTCATACCCAGCCGCAGCCCGGCGTACTCTATACCGGCATAGGGCGAGATAGCATGCTGATAACTATACCATGCCCCAAAGTGCAAAACGGTTCCCCGGTTCTTTGTACTGCCATCTGCACTCAGGCGAAAGCTGGCTATAGCATTGCCTCCGACATTTTTTCCTGGCGCAGAATACCTGTAAAAAACACCACCAAACACTGACGTCCTGCCAGACAGCGAGATTGCTGCACCGGCATTGCCTGAGTGCAGATTATTTGGGACCAACGCTTCACTATTACCGAACGTATAACCACCTAACCGGCACCACGAATACCCGGAATATATAACAACATTTCGTGACACCGCCCCTGAATGCAATACACCGAAACCGAAATCGCCGTAATTACTCTTTTTGTCCCGTACCAGAATACTGCCATTTAAATAGTATACATTTTCAGTGACTTTTACATATGCCTGCCCCTGCATGCCCAGAGATATGCGATGTGCACGATCCTTACCGAGTGCTTTATGATAGCTTAGCGCAATACCACCTGTTGTACGCTTTTTCTGCCCGTTAACCACTCTATCATGGCTGCCATTAAACCCAATCCCCACACCATCGCCATGGGGAAGTACACCCGTGAGAACTGGCATATCAAAAGAAAAAACACCTGTAACAGCGGGATTAGGAGAAACATTGCTCCATTGGCTTTTATAAACTGCAGCAACTCGCATATCAGATGCCAGACCAGCCATAGCTGGATTGACAGAAACCGGCATTACCATATATTGTGTGAGGATGTATGGCTGCGCCGATACAACTGAGAAGGTGCACAAAAAAATTGCAGGAAACATCAGTAAATACTTCATCAATAATCGTTTTAGAGGTATTCTCGAAAACAAAAAACGGCTGCATCAGTATATGAAGCAGCCGTCAAATATTATAAAGTACAATTCTAGTACAACTTAGGACAAGACCAGTTGTAGTTAGGATTGCGCTCACGTTTGTTGATACGACCAAAGTAAATCAGCGATACCTCATAAGCACCTACGCTGCGCGTGGCGGGCGTGAAGCTCGATACATTCACGTCGTAGCTGATACCAAGACGCATTTTAGACCATTCCAGACCAATATATGGTGCAACAGCATCCAGATAACGGTACCAGCCACCAAGGTAGAAAATCGTGTTTTTCTGATATTCTTCGTCATGACCCGGGTTGAGTACAAAACCAACCGCGGCACCCAGCACCACTTCCTGTGCACCTGCCTGCGCCTGATACAGACCACTTGCATACAACACCGTATTCGGATTCATATCAAACGAACCACCTATATATCCTGTGTGACGGGAATGGATCTGGTGGTCGCTGTTGTTCATAAAAGTTTCAACCGGGCGGGTAAGGTGATAATTTGAATAGCCAAGATAGAAAGTAGCATGATCAGCAATCTGGCCTGAATACATAACACCCAGATTGAAATCCGGATAGGTAAGATCAGCGTTATTAAACACTTCCTGAGTTGGATACGCCAATGTACCATTGCCATTGTTGTACATATCCTCAAATGTAAGACGGGCAAAATTCAGATTTTTCTGTACCAGTACCCCCTGCAAACCGAAGGACAAATGCTGCTGCCTGTCGCGGCCAAATGCTTTATGGTAACTCATTGACAGCCCTACAGTTGTGTTGGTAAGCCCACCAGAGCCCGACTTATCGTATAGACCCAGAAAACCAAGTCCCAATGCATCACCTTCCGGCAGTTTGCCCTTCAGCGTCGCAATATCAAAAGACAGAGATCCGGTAACATACGGGTTGGGTGATACTGACGCCCACTGTGAACGGTAGTTGCCCGAAACACGAAGATCGTCAGCTACCAGACCGGTCATAGCCGGATTGAGTGTCAACGGCGATGTGAAATATTGAGTAAAGTGTACATCCTGGGCTTTCAATCCTCCTGAAAACAACATCGCTACACCCACCCCAAGTAATATTTTCTTCATCTTTTGGTCTTTTATAAATCAGTATATAAAATTATGAGAGCAAATTAAGCCAATTATTCCTTCTATACAAGACAATCACAAATATTATTTTAGTTGGGTGATTAATTCCTTTTAATTAATATTCTTTTTTGTTATACAAACAATCCAGGCAGATTATACAGGTGGCACATATCCATATTTCGATATCCACATATACATGCAAATACGACCAATAGCACTCCAGACACAAATCTCTGGGCAACTGAACACTGCTACAGCCCGCCAACTACTGCGAAAACTTGTGAATTGCCCTACATTTGCTATAAGTGTATGAGCAGTATTCAGGAAATCAAAGATTGGAGCAAGGGCGACTGGCTGGCACACGGCAGTGCTGACGCAGTAATTGAAGAGCTTGCAATAGACACGCGCAACATTGACCAGCCGGAAAATGCACTGTTCATTGCCGTGAAAACCCCTCTGCGCGATGGTCACCAGTTCATCACAGGTGCATGGCAAAAAGGTGTACGTAACTTTCTGGTATCCACTGTTATAGACATCAGCACGGTTCCGGGCGCTAACGTCATCCTAGTACCAGATACCGTTGAAGCATTGCAAAACATTGCAGCAGCTTACCGCAGCAAATTTTCTATACCGGTTATCGGAATTACTGGCAGCAATGGCAAAACAATTGTGAAAGAATGGTTGTCTGAGCTGCTTGGCCATACTTTCAATCTGGTCAGGAGCCCCAAAAGTTACAATTCCCAGCTTGGTGTGCCATTATCGGTATGGTTGCTGCAACCGGAGCACGAATTGGCCGTTTTTGAAGCTGGCATATCATTGCCCGGCGAAATGGCCCGGCTGGAACCGGTAATACGGCCAACCATAGGTATTTTCACAAACATCGGCGAGGCACACAATGAAGGCTTTAGCAATACAGAACAAAAGATCAACGAAAAGTTGCAGCTGTTTGCCAGAGCCGGTCGGCTTATTTGTTGTACCGACAACGTCTTACTTGCAAATGCAGTAGGCAAATTTGAGGCAACACACCCCGCTGTAGAATTGTTCACCTGGTCTCGGACCAGAGAGGCTACACTCTTCATTACCGAAGCCAAAGTCACCGCAACCCAAACAACGATAACCGCTACCTATTGCCACGAAACCATAACAATTTCCATCCCCTTCACCGACGAGGCATCGGTAGAAAATGCCATACACTGCTGGTGTGTGATGCTAATGTTGGGTATGACCAGTAGCCAGACCAAAGAACGCATGGCCGCCCTCCAGCAGGTATCCATGCGTCTGGAACTAAGGCAAGGCATCAACGATTGTACCATCATTAATGATACGTACAACTCAGACCTCACATCATTGCAAATGGCGCTCAACTACCTTGCGCAACAAAAACAGCACGATGTGCGTACGGTAATCATGTCAGACATTCTGCAGCCGGGAAAACGTAACGCAGAACTCTACGAAGATGTAGCACTACAAATAAGCCGTCGTGGCATCAACCGCTTCATTGGCATTGGTCCGGCACTATACGAAAACAGGACAATTTTCAAAAAACACAAAAAGATCAGCTGCGTATTTTTCAAAAATACCGAACATTTTCTGAAGAACTTTCACCGTGTCGCTTTCGAAAAAGAAACGATATTACTGAAGGGCGCACGGATTTTCGCTTTCGAAAAAATAGCACTGCTGCTGGAGCAAAAAGTACACCAGACAGTGATGTCCATCGACCTCTCGGCATTACGCCAGAACCTTGATGTTTTCCGGGCCAGACTCGACCCCGGTGTAAAGACCATGGCTATGGTTAAGGCATTCGCCTACGGCAGTGGCAGCTACGAGATAGCCAACTATCTGCAATATGCCGGCATCGACTATCTGGCCGTTGCCTATACCGATGAGGGAATAGCGCTGCGCAAAGCAGGCATCAAAACTCCAATCATGGTGATGAGTCCGGATGCCACTTCTTTCGACCGTATGATCGCATGGAAGCTGGAGCCTGAATTGTATAATTTCCGGTCGTTCGATGCATTTGTTGCCATCGCCCAAACGTTGAATGTTACTGCCTATCCCGTACACATAAAGCTCGATACCGGCATGCACCGTCTGGGTTTCGAAAAACCTGATATTGACGCACTAATCAGAAAAATCGCAACCAGCTCGGAAATACGGATAGCTTCCGTTTTCAGCCACCTCGCCGCCAGTGACGACGAAGGCGAAGACCACTTCACACAACACCAGGCCACCCTGTTCGAAAACATGAGCGCGTCAATAATAGCTGCATTACCCTACACACCATTGCGGCATCTCTGCAACTCTGCAGGCATATCGCGGCACCGGCCATTGCAATACGACATGGTCCGCCTCGGACTCGGGCTGTATGGAGTAGACGGCAGTGGTGAACTTCAAAACAAACTACGACAAATAAGCACACTGAAAACCAGCATAGCACAGGTACGCGAGATACCGACAGGTGACAACATTGGCTATGGCCACCACACCATTGCAACGCGCGATATGCGCCTAGCAACTATCTGTATTGGTTATGCCGACGGATACCCGCGAACAATGGGGCATGGCAAAGCTCATGTGCTCATACACGGACAGAAAGCGCCAACAGTAGGCATCATCTGTATGGATATGTGCATGGTAGACATTACAGACATACCAGACGTCGCAGAGGGCGACGAAGCAACAATCTTCAGCAACGAGCTTCCCGTAACCAAACTTGCAGCGTGGGCCGGAACCATTTCTTACGAAATAATGACTGGCATATCACAACGGGTAAAACGTGTTTACACCAATAACGAATAGCAATACAATCATAATGTGCTGTTTCCTGATTGCAAGGCAGTGTCTGCTTTATATTCCGGCACACTTCGGTCAGGTCACATATCCTCAAGCGGAATTCTGCTTTTTTCAGACAGGCGCATGAAGAAAGATGGTGTTTGCCCGGTCACTTTCTTAAACTGGTTAGACAAATGGGCAACGCTGCTGTAGTTGAGCCTGTAAGACACCTCGGTCAGATTCAGCCCTTCGTCTGCCAGCAACTCTTTCGCACGCTCTATTTTATGCAGGATAATAAATTCCCTGATTGAGACTCCCTTTACCTGAGAAAAAACATTCGCCAGATAAGTATAATTTCTACCCAGCTGCTTGCTGATATAACTAGAGTATTTTACCGTTGGCAGATCGTCCAGGTAATGAACCATTTCTACAATTACATTCTTGATGCGCTCGGTAAGTATGGTCCGATGGTCACCAAGCAATGCCATGCCGAATACGCCGAGATTAATGTTCACTGCAACATACTGCTCAGCCGTTATGTCGCCAGCAAACTCAGCATAACCCAATTCCACTGAGAGCGGGTTCAGATGTAGCGATGCCAGTACTTCACGTACCACCACAATACAACTTCTGCTTACCATGTTTCTGATGAATAGTTTCATATGGCTACATTTAAATGGTGAAGAAAAACTTCTATACTCTACTTCCATTTTATAGCTCTATTCATGCAACATGCTGTTTTTATTAAGTTTCTGTAATTCGCAATTGCACTAGCTGGATATGCACGCATTAACCAACCTATAGACATCGCGTCGACCACGAAAAACAGAACAATATTCACGCCATGTGCGCCCTATTTTACACTGCCTTTTTACATACCAGTGACAGATACAGAAATAACGGCTCACGAAATATGTAACACGCTCACTATCCAACCAATGCAGCGCCCGGGAACATCTATTTTGTGTTGTCAATGTTTTGTGAAAACACAAATCTGTGAACACTGCCGGAGCGGCCTGCAAATGAATGCTATACGATCGGGGAAATTTTTCTACGCAAACACCTGCCAATCCCCACTAATGCAGGACTCCAACGAAACCAGCGAATATAAAAATCCGGGATAGTTTGGTTAGAGTACATTGAACAGCAAATGCTCAACACGCAATATAAAACCATTGGGCGCTGTTCTCAGCATGTTGCCAAATAGTTCATACTTGTACCCGATATCTACTCTGGTCTGGCTATTAAAGATAAACTGAACAGATGGCGCAAGGTCCATATACTGCTTCCCTCCCGGTGCCAGCACCTGTCCCAGTACTTCCATCATAATGTTCATATTCACTTGCCCGTATCCAGTGTATGATTTTGGCAGCATTAGCCGCCCGCCAGACAAACTGTAGTTTATTGCGCTACGCTCAGCAGTCGCTGGTATTTCATTGCTATTCAGATTGTTCAGCGCATGGTGATAGTACACAGACCCTGAAATTGCTGTTTTGTGCAGCAGCGATGTAGCTATACCGCCTATCTGATAACCACTGTTGTGCCCGTTCGTTTGAATTTCTTCCTGATGTATATCTGCATTATTTACAGACACCCTCCCGAACACCGCCATGCGAAAGTGCCTTTTCACCGCATCGCGGCTGTAAAACCGGTACTTGGCATATAGCCCACCGCCCTCAACCACCAGCGCATTGGTATTTATTCTGTTACTCACAAAGCCTTCCGCATGTATCATCAGGTACTTATTCACACCCCACATCAGCTCTGGTATAAGGTGATAATTCACACGGGCAGTGGCCTGTTCATCCATCATCCAGTTGCTGAGCCTTACACCTACTGATTTGGCAGGCATATTGCTGGCAGGCTCTGTTTGTACAAACAATTCCTGTGCACTTGCGCCATATGCGCCCACCACAACCAACAACACAAATAGTTTATAGCGCAACATGGTATACACGATTTGAACCTGAAGAATTGGTTGGGCAACACGCGGCTGTTTCGCCGTTTTCAAAACACTTTCTGGTGGTATACCGCGCATACTTCTTCCTTTCCTTTATCGACAGATAACCCTTATCAACTATGGTCAGGGCTACGTCGCCGGAAAGTTGCTTTTCCTTTACATTCAGAAAATGAAAGGTCGAACCACCAACGATAAGGTGTGTATCACTCTGCACTTTCTCTCCTTTAAATGCTGCTGTAACCGTAAGGGAAGCCACCGAGAACCCTGCATCCTCAACAGCTTTCTTCACTGCATCCAGCGACACTGTTGCGCCCTCCTTAAATTGTATTTTAAATATCGACTTTTCCACATCAGCGTCTACAGCAGCTATCGTCGACACCTGTTCCAGTGCCTTGAATATTGATTTGCTGCACATGCTGCAGGTAAGGCCGCTGGCAGTCAGTGATGCCGATTTTATCTGGGCCATCATGGGCAGGCTCCACAAGAGCATACCTATTAACACGATTCTTTTCATCGCTTTTGTTTTTCTGAATTGACTAGTTTGATTTTCGAAATTATTTGCTTGTTCTTTTGTTATCGTACTGGCAGCACTCATGCAGGTTTTTATACACCTTCTCATCAGCAGTGTACTTTTCTGTATCGTAACCTACCGATGCAACCATTTTTTGTATCGCATCGTTAGACGATGTAGCTGCATCAAAGGTCACCTTCAGTTCCTTTGTCTTCTTGTTCCATACCGCCGTGGTTGCACCGGCATCCTTTGCCGCTGTTTCTATCTTCTTTGCACACATCCCACAGTTGCCCGAAACCTTTATTGTCTCAGTCTTTGTTTGTGCAGAGATTGTGTTTGCTACTGGTAGCAGCAGCAAGGCCATCAGTGCCATTTTTATCTGTTTCATATTGCTGTTTTTGTAGGGACATTTATCCCTTTGTTATAAAATAATTCAAATCATTTGTACAAGCATTACTACACTCATGCCCGCCATCACCAGATCTTCCACCAGCGTCACATAGCTGAGCGGCAGGCTGATAACTGTTCCAAGGCACGCACACTGAAATTTGCTGCGCTTCATCAATCCCCGCACCACCCCTACTGCGCTTATGCTCATCACTACAAGAGTTACTGCATTGACCGTTATCGGTGCAAAATGCGTCACAAATGCCAACCCAAGTAGCAACTCTATATAGGGGTAGATATATCCATACACAGGCCACTTTGCAGCCACTATGTCGTAAGTGGCGTACCCCTCTGCAAACCCCTTCATATTGAGCAGTTTAAAAAAAGAAAAAACCAGAAAAAAACCACCCATAAAGTTTCCCATCCAGTACATCAGATCTATTCCTCCGTTAGCTATTCCGGTCAGCAATGGCACCACACCGAGGTAACCAAAAATCAGGTATATCGGATAGTAGGACGGCTTATCCTTCACCACTTCAACCGGTTTGTGCTGCACATTCTTTTCCACCGGTTGTATGCTGTACTTGCTATTGCCTATTGCCTGCTGCAACACAGTCAACGGGATCATTTCATCCGATTCGATAGTAGCCTGTGGCGCACCGCGCTGCACCGATACTGTAACTACGCCGCTTGTTTGTTTCAGTGCCTGTTCAATAATGTTTACACAACTGTTGCAGGTCATCCCGGTTATGTTGTATGCATGTTTCATGATCTTTGCTTTTGTTCAGTGCAAAGGTATTCATGACTATTGCGGCACCTGTTACGATACTATGTGTTCGTCTTACACAATTCCGTGCAATTCCTGTCTATACTTCATCAATCGCACGCCGGTCATACTTGCGCAACTGCTTCAGATGGGCGGGCGAAAACCCGGTTACCTTTTTGAACTGTGCCGACAAATGAGCCACACTGCTGTAGCCCATGCTATCCGCGATCTCGCTAAGTGTCAGTTCATCGTATACAAGGTACTCCTTGATCTTCTCTACCTTTTGGTTGATGATGTATTGCTCTATGGTCATCCCCTCCACTGCCGAAAACAACTTGCTGATATGGCCGTAGTCCAAATGCAGATGAGCCGATATCAGATCGCTGTACTTTTGTCTGGGTGCATCGTCTGTATGGTGAATAAATGTCACCACCAGATTCTTTATTTTCTCGATCATCTGCCCCTTTCGGTCGTCTATCAGCTCAAATCCGGCATGCAGCAATGCGTCATTCAATTGCTGCCTCACCGTTGCAGGCAGCACTACATCACCTGCATCCACTTCTCCCAGCTCTATGCTGAGCGGCACGATTCCAAATTGCTCAAACACAGCCTTGACCGCTATCCGGCATCGGTTGCAAACCATATTTCTGATATAAAACACCATCTGTTCTACAGTATAAATACCCCGCTAAAGCCTTAATCAATTGGGATCACTAAACGCTTTATTGGTTAAAAAAGACGAATCAGACAACGACTTCAGGAATGCCACCAGGTCAGTCCGTTCCTGGCTGGTAAGGTTTAACCCCGTACCAAAATCAGGCATGTGCTCATCAATATTCGGACTACCCTGTTGCACCTGGCTGCTGTAAAAATCAACTACCTGCTCCAGCGTCGCAAACCGACTATCATGCATGTATGGCGCAGTCTGTGCGATATTACGCAGTGTCGGCACCTTAAACTTCCCTTTGTCTGTTGCCAATCCGGTAAACTTCATTTCACCGGCATCAGCCGGATTAATGTCAAGACCATTATTCCTGAACATATTGTCGGTGAACATAGTATTCATAAGGTGGCAATTGTTGCACATTGCCTTGCCTGTAAACAATTCCAACCCACGTTGCTCCGGCACAGTTAGTGCTGCACTGTCGCCCTGATAAAAGTACTTGTCAAACCGTGAATCGAAAGAAACAAGTGTCCTTTCGAACTGAGCTATGGCTCTTACCACCAGTGTACTGTCTATTGTTCTTGTCCCAAACGCCTTGAAGAACAGGTCGGGATACGGACGGGTGAACTGTAGCCGCAACATCACTATGGGCCATGTGTTCGCCATCTCTATCGGATTGGTCACCGGGTCATGAGCCTGCCCTTCCAGTGTATTGCGTCTGCCGTCCCAGAAAAACCGCTTGTTCCATGCCAGATTCACCACCGCCATCGCATTGCGATTGCCTATTGCTCCGCTGGTCCCTTTGCTGAAAGGAAACGGATCATCAAAAGCACTCTCCTGTTTATGACAGGATGCACAACTGATGGTACTCGTGTTGCTCAGCATTTTTTCGTAAAACAACTTCCTGCCCAAAGCCACTCCATCAACCGTGAGCGGATTAGCAGCAGGACTCTGCAGCTCCCCAACATAGTTCTTTACATAAGCAGGCACCGGCACTGTCAGCGGCACAGGACTATATACAACAGTATCAACTTTCTCTTTATTACACGCACTCCCGATTGCTACCACTGTAGCAACAAAACCGATCAACAATAACTTTCTCATGGTGCTATTGTTTTACGAATTTTTGGATCGATGATTTCCCTTCTGCATCCACCACCTTCACCAGGTACAACCCGGGGGCAAGAGTGGCAACACCAACTGAGGCATTAGTTGTCCCCTTTTCAAATACCTGGTTACTGATCAGTTGCCCGGCAACTGTCGTTATTGCAATTTCGATGATTGGCTTAGGGCTCGAAATCCGCAACACGTTGGTCGCCGGATTGGGCGACACTGCAAATTGCTCTTTGCTCAGCAATTCACTTGCACCGGTTGTTGCCAATGCGCTGTTGATCGCGTTGGTAATGCCGGTAAGGTCGTTGGTAAGACTATTTTTCTGGTTATAATAAATATGATGATCTGCACCACCCATAACCACCACATGTGGCATGCCGGTACCACCAAAATCATTTTCGTCTATCACATTGCCTGCATTGCTGAAAATGGTCATGTTGCTCGTCGCACCTATCGAATTAGATGTCACCCAACCCGAGAGCGTAGTGCAACTTGCGTCACCCAAATCGTCTGCCAGGTAACTCAGCACACGTCCGGGATGTGATGTCGAAAAGCTCTGTACCGCGTCATAGGCAGCCTTCGCACCATTCTTGCAAGAAATACACGGCATCACCCAGGTAAAAACTATGATCTTGCCGGCATCGAGCTCAGTAAAAAGGGTATGACTTACCGAATTGCAGTCTGTCGCGGTCCAGTTGGTCGCGGTAGTTTGCGCATTGCACGCTGTCACTGCCAGTAGCAGTACTATTGTTGAAATGAACTTTGTCATTTTGTTTGAAGATTAAGAATAGTGAGTAATAATCAGATTTCATATTAGGAGCAGGCATGAAAAGGTCCAGCCTGCACGCTGCTGCAGAAATAAAAATCATTCACGAATCAAATCCTCAATACACGGTTGGCAAGATAAATAGGAACACTTTGCTGCGCCGGTGGCGAGGGTCCTTTATTCGTTACAAATACAGGGTGGGCAATGTCATGGATAATATGATCAGGCTGAAAAAAAACAGAAGCGATCACTGCTTCAGAAAACGCCTTCGGCACAAAATCACAATACGCAGGAGCATGGTTGTCATCAAACTTCGCGCTGACTATTTTATCTTCACAGCAACCGTCGTTCTCCATTTCAGATCCGCAGCAATCTGCTTCAGTATCTTCTGTAAAACAGATTCCGTGATATGTACCTCCGCAATAATGAAAAGAAAATGAAAACCCAATGGCGCCGGCCATGTAGATTATCATCAGTACAGAAGTAACAAACCTTTTCATTGGGACAAAAATAAGAATAAACTTCATAAGAAAATGCTATAACACGCTGCACATCTTCCAGAATCACTCAAAACCAGCATTACCTCAATATGATAAACCTACCCGAAAAATGGCTTTCTCCATCGGTTAAGCTAACGCCGTAAACGCCATTGGCAAGATGCGAAACGGGTATTGCACCGCCGGCAAATGCTGCTTGCTCGTACACCGTTCGTCCGGCTGGGTCAAGAATTTTCAGAATTGAATTCAATTTGCCTGCGGGTAGGCTGATGTACAAAACATCGCTGGCTGGCACCGGATAAATCATAATATTCCCGATTTCACGCGCCTCATCAATGCCGGTATACACAGGGGTCACTTTCCTGATCGCCGAATTGCCCCAGTCTGCAATATATAAGTTCTCCAGTTGATCGGTGCACACTGCTGTGGGGCCTTGCATGGTAGCGCTCAGTGCCGCTCCGGCATCACCCGAATAGCCGTGCAGCCCGCTGCCGGCTACAGTATGCATCACACCATCCGGTGTTACCACTCTTACCACATTATTGCCGTAATCTGCAATATACAAATTGCCTCTTCGGCTCACATATACGCCATGTGGATCTGTAAGGCGCGCAGCAATTGCCGGCCCATTATTACCGGCATAGCCAGGCGACCCTGTACCCGCTACAGTACTTATATTGCCTGAAATTGCGTCCACCTTCCTGACCCGGTGATTTCCAAAATCAGCTATATAGATATTGCCCAGGGTATCTATGCTCACCCCCCTTGGAAACGCGAGTTTTGTAGCGTCGGCGGCACCTCCATCGCCCGAATACCCGAAAGTACCATTACCCGCATACGTCGAAATAATACCGGTCGTACGGTCTACCTTTCTGATCCGGTTGTTGTTCTTATCGGCTATGTAAATATTGCCTGCTTTATCCAGACACAAACCGCCCGGCTGATCAAGCATAGCAGCCGTAGCCGGTCCGCCATCTCCGGCATATCCACCCGTGCCCGTACCACAAACAGTAGACACCTGCCCGGTGACCCTGTTGATCTTACGCACTATATTGTTGTATTCCTCTGTTATGAACAGATTGCCTGCCGTGTCCATAACTACCCCGGTCGGGTTTGCAAACGTCGCCAGGGTCGCCGGACCACCATCACCCGCATATCCGGGCACGCCTATCCCGGCAATGGTAAATAACGTATCCTGCGCATTAACTTTCCTGATACGCGATTCCGCAAAATCAGCCTCATAAATATTTCCGTTCTGGTCTGCACAAAGCCCCATGGGCGCCGCCAGCGAATAAGCTGTTGCTGGCCATCCGTCACCTATGTATTGGGTAACACCGTTTCCCGCAAGTGTCGTGATTATGCCCTGCGACCAACCATCCCCGTTCAGGGTGCCCAACATTATGAGTAAAACAAAAAATCTGACCATAAGCTTGGATATTACACACTTACTAAAGATAGTCCAAATATGCAAAATGCCCTCAAAAAGAGAGCATTTCGCATATTTAACTAAAAGAAAATAGACATTACTTGATAGTGATCTTCTCACTGTGTACTCCTGTAGTAGACTTCACCATTACAGTGTAAACACCTGCTGGCTGGTTGGTCATATTGATTTCTGAATACTGACTGCTGATCGCTGCACTGTAAACCTGCTGGCCGGTAACGTTCAATACCACAACAGTTGCATTTGCATTATCTACACCAGTAGCTACAGTGAATATACCTTCTGAAGGATTAGGGAAAATCCTGATTTCAGATGCATTCAGCACGCTGCTCACAGCTGCTCCTTTTGGAGTGCCAGACGCTGTTGAAGGACCTGTTGCAGGTGTTGAACCACCACCCTTAGGCGATATTACACGGATACGCTGGTTGCCAGCGTCAGCTATGAACAGGTGACCAGTGTTTGACACCCATACACCCTCAGGATTGTTAAGTCTTGCGTTGGTAGAAACATCACCGTCACCGCCAAAACCAGCTGCGCCATTTCCTGCGATAGTGGTAATGAGACCTGAAGTCAACTGTATCTTCCTGATCACGTGGTTGCCACGATCGCAGAGATAAATGTTGCTGTTGTTATCTATAAACATGTTGCCTGGGTTACGCAGTCTTGCGTTGGTAGCAATACCACCGTTGCCAGAATAGCCTGCAACACCAGAACCCGCAACTGTAGTCACGATACCTGTGTTCAGATCTACTTTGCGCACAACATTGTTACCGGCATCAGACATATATATATGGCCTGCTCCTGGGCTTGTAGGATCGAAGAATACAGAACTGATACCTGCAAATTTTGCAGCTATCGCCAATCCGCCATCTCCGCTGTAACCAAATGAACCTGAACCAGCTACTGTAGATACAATTCCTGTTATTGCATCCACTCTGCGGATCTTGTTACATCCCTTATCTGCTACATAGGTGTTACCGGAAAGATCCTGGCAAGATCCGGCTGGTGTCATCATTTTAGCAAGCCACGATGGACCGCCATCACCACCGCAACCCTGAGAGCCACAGCCGCAAAGAGCAGCAATGTTGCCAGTAGAATGGTCTACATTAAAGGTCATATCGTTATACCAGTCTGTGATCACAACGTCACCCGCTGCATTCACAAACACACCATCAGGATACTTCATTTTAGCAAGCGTTGCTGGGCCACCCAGACCCGACAAACCATACGTAGATCCCGCAAACGTAGATATATTGCCGGTAGCCGACGATATCATACGTACACGGTTGTTCGACTTGTCAGCAACATATATGTTACCGGCACCATCAACAGCAACACCATAAGGACCCGAAAACCTCGCCGAAATAGCAGGACCACCATCTCCGCTAAAACCCGCAACACCAGTTCCGGCAATAGTATTGATGATACCCTGAGCACTAGCTGCATTGCCGGCAACTACCAGCATGGATGCATAAAACAGTCTGCGTAAAGTGATTTTTTTCATGACTATTATTTTTTAGTTAATACAATGTAGCGACTTTATTACAAATGGCATAACATTTTTTGGCATATTTTTTCAACACATAATATTGTTTACATATTAAACAATCGCTAAAGTCAAGTACCAGATTCGCAACTTATTGACAACCAACCATTAGTACAACATTAACAATCTGCCTGAAATCACCTGAAAACAAATTGAACAGACAAAGACAATTTTCAGACTCAACGCGTCAGAAAATTGACCTTCATTGCGCATCTCATTGTACGTAACTCACACCTCCAACCGGGTCTATTACACCTGCTATTCTGCAGACAACCCACCGGGCTTGGCATGCAATACCGGAGAGAATACGCCTGTTTAGTAGAGAATGGAGATGCTTGCAAAAAACCAGATCGGTATATAATATTGACTTGCTACCAACAATGCAACGAAAGGCGTTATATTTGTCTGCCCTGACCAAACTATTACTTGCCACTTGAAAGTATCCTTATCTATAATAACCTTATTTCTATTTGCTGTTTCCGGCCTTTCGCAGGAAAAGATAACCGTACTATTGCAACGGCTCCATAACAGTCAGGACGATTCATCGGCAGTACTCGCATACCATCAGATTTTCAGATATTACCAATACGCCAACCCTGACTCAGCCGAATGGTATCTGAATCAGGGACTCACAAAGTTTCAGAAAAAAAACTATCAGATTGGCATCGCATATATGATGTACGGGCTGGGATCACTGGATGTAAGTCATGGCAACCTCGAAATGGCACGTAAAAGGGAAAATGATGCCATGCAAATTTTCAAAGAGTTGCAATACAAGCCGGGCATGGCAAGTGTGTTTCTCGAATTGGGAGGAATAGAAGGAAGAAAAGGCAACTTCGAATTGGCTACCCGATATTCAATTGCTTCTCTGAAACTAAACCAGGAAATCAAAAACAAAGCAGGCATTTCCTCTGCATACAACAATCTGGGTATAATTAATACAGGCACAGGCAATCTCGACATAGCGCTGAATTACTATGCCAAAGCACTTGAATACACTGGCGACTCCTCCAGCCCCAGGTCTATCTGGAATATCTACAACAATATTGGGTCTATATATGGACGAAAAGGAAAATTTGATTCTGCAGGTTTCTATTGCTCCAAGGCATTGGCGCTGAGTTCAGACCCCGAATTTGCCGATGTACATGTATCTTCAATGATGAACATGGGGATCATTTTTCAGAACATCGGAAAAATAGATTCGGCATTGAGCTATTTCAATGCAGCACTACAAATATCGATTGACAAAAAACTGCCCGAACAACAAGCACGGCTGCTGGTCAATCTCGCTACAATTTTCATTGAAACAAGTCCCCAAAAAGCAATAAGCCTGCTCAACCAGGCACTGGATATTGCTATAAAACTGGGCAACAAATCGCTGCTCGAAGATACCTATTACAACCTCAGAGAAAACTACAAGACACTGGGCAACTACAAGGAAGTTGCAAAACTGCTGGAGCAGGAAATGAACATCAAAGACAGTTTATACAGTGTAGAAAAGGCTAAGGAAATAGCCAATCTCGGCTCTATCTATGAACTGGAACAGTCTAACAACAAAATAAGTCAGCTCAACCTTGAAATGCAAACCCAGTCGCTGAAAAGAGATATTTTGTTGGTAACAGCCCTGAGCCTCATTGTGTGTGTACTTGCAATCACCTTCTACTACCGCAAAACCCGCCATCTGTACGAAGTAGTAAAAAAGCAAAAAGAAGAACTTACTGCTTCCAATACCATAAAAGATAAACTATTCTCTGTTATTGGTCACGACTTACGGGGTCCTGCCAAAAACATTCTGATGGTAATTGACCTCCTGGAAAGCGAGCAAACCACTGCCGATCAGCGCAGCAACCTGCTCAATCTCCTCAAAGTCCAGTCACAATCCAGTATGGAAACACTGGAGGCACTACTGTTCTGGGGCAAGTCACAAATTCAGGGTGCCGCAGCCAAACCAGGCACTTTCGACGCAGCAGAACTGGTGAAGAAAAACGTAAACCTGCTGGGCATAACTGCAATGCAGAAAAAGGCCACTATCATCAATAATGTTGCAGCAGGCACCAAAATACATGCAGATGCTACCCATTTTGATTTTACAATTCGCAATCTGCTGGCAAATGCAATTAAATACTCCTATACCAATGGCACAATAGAGATAAATGTCCTGCGCGACAAGCTGCCGGGCTTTACCGTTTTTACAGTCACCGATCACGGTGTAGGCATTACACCAGCGCAGCTATCTTCTGTGTTTGATGGCTTTGTCAATAGCTCGGTAGGAACAGACGGAGAAAAAGGCACCGGCATAGGCTTGATGCTGTGCCGCGAGTTTGCAGTGGCCAATGGCGGGTCTATATGGGTCGAAAGCGCACAAGGCATCGCAACCACTTTCTTCTGTTCGTTCAAAAACGCCTGAAATTGAATAATTTTACCGGCAACAATAAAACTTTTCCTGATCTCTCGCACCAATCCATAGACACCAACCAAGCAGTACATGACACCAATCATTCCTATACGGAAAGACTTTCCGGCGCTGCTCAAAATAATCGGCTGCCTGGTACTGGTGCGCTTGCTGTTTATTGCATATATGCCACAGACCTACGCCGTGGATATGTACGCCTGGCCGCGACTCATAGACGGACTCAATGCTGGCAAAAACCCCTATACCGCCGACCTGTTCAACTATCCGCCTTTCTGGATACAGGTCGTTTATATCATAAATAAGATATCCCTTTACACTGCTATTCCCATCATCAGGCTTGTTCAGGTCATACTCATTACTACTGAGATCCTGGTAGTACTGGTGTCATGGTCTTTACTGCGCCGTTTCTTCAATGTATTTTCCCCTGTGGTGCCGTTCATTGTTGCGTTTGCACTCAATCCCATATTGGTATTACTCAACTGTCAGCATGGCAATATAGATATCATTGTCGCACTATGGCTGCTGCTTTGTGTATACATGATCCTCGATCATTTGCACACACAGTCACCCGTTAGCTGGCTTATGGCTTGCTTCTTCCTCGGCCTGGGTATACTTACCAAAACCATTCCGCTTATGCTCGCGCCGCTGCTGCTCATTGGTATCCGCAGGCTGCCTGTCGCACACATTCTCTTTGGCGCAGCACTGCTGCTGCTGCCCGTTACGCTGGGTATGAGTATAGTCTATGTACTGGAGCCCGAGGGCGTCACGAGAAATGTCCTTGGCTACAGATCGCTCGGTGGTTGGTATGGTATCACAGGCATACTCAGTTGGCTCAATGCCTCAGGTATTTCAGTCGTCTATTCCAGAATATCACCCTGGGTCATGATGTCTTTATTGTCTTTTTTGGGTTGGTTTTGCTGGCGCAGGGGGCCTTTCCTCCCGGTAGATGTGGTGCGCATAGCGCTGTTGCTTTTAGTGTTTATTCCCACCTTCGGCCCCGGCTACTCACCACCATACACAGTCTGGTTTGTGCCGCTGCTCATCATCCTTTATTTCACTGCATCGCCGTCACTCAGGCGGTTGCTGTTGGTTGGTTATCTCATCGCTTCGCTCGACTATATCATTGAGTATGCCTTTTTCAACTCACACGGAGCATTTATGTCAAAGTTCATACCTCAGCAATACATGTACGAGCTTTGTGATCAGCTCGGTGCGCGCCATGCACAGGTACTCATACGCATGCCCATGTTCCTGTTCTTCACTATACTCTACATTACACTCATCCGCGACCTTAGTCGTTCCGCTCGACAACCGGCACCGGACTTACTTTCGCAATAGCCCACTACAAATTGAAGGCCACTGTAGCTAACAGTTACAGTCGTTCCCTGGCATCAAAAATCATGAGCGCTTTGGGCTCCTGACTTCCCGTCATACCGCAAGTATCCCGCGAAACGCGCGCGCAGCATAATAAGACTCGGCTCCATTATGGTATAGAAATACCGTGTTGTACCGCCGGTCACAAAACAGAGCACCACCCAGTTCCCTTATAGCAGCGGGCGTGCTTATCCAGCTCGATGTCTTGGTATCAAAAGACCCCAGCTTTTGCAATGCCCGATATTCTTCTTCCGTCATTATAGCTATCCCCATATCCTCAGCCATACCCATTGCGCTATCCTTGGGCTTGATTTCCTTTCTCGATTCCAGTGCTTCGTGATCATAGCAGATACTCCTTCTGCCCTTGGGACTTTCTGCCGAGCAATCAGCAAACAAATATTCGCCAGTTTGTTTGTTCTGCCCTATTACATCAGGTTCTCCACCGGTGGCCTCCATCGCTTGCAGCGACCACAGTTGCTCAGGCCGCGCTTCCAGCCTTTGCTGTACACTCGCCCAGGCAATCCCCTTATGGCGGCCCATGTTCTGCCCAAAACGAACCGCTAAAATGCTTAGCAGTTCTGCTGCCTGCTTCGGCAATAATTGCTTCTTCATACTCTTACCATTTTAGATTCTCTAAAAAAACTCCAGACCTATCGATAACTGTGATCAAACTTTCATACCTGCACCCGCTTATACGCCATGCTATCAAATTTTCAAACCGCCCTGGCAATAGGCATTCTCACCCTATATTCGTCCTTCGCGTTTTTTAGTTTAAAATGCCACTACATCATCAATCTTCCAATCCCCTGCCCTGCATAATGTGCGGTATATATTTCGCCACCCGAGCTACCCTTGTTTCTGCTTTCTTTGCACCCGCAAAATGCAACAGGTAGCCACGCTGCCTGCCCGGGGTCAACGCATTAAAAGCAATGCGCAGCGCTGGCTGTTCCTCCATCTTCTGCTCCAATTCTACCGGCACAGCATAGGCTGCAGTAGCCTTTGCGGGCACCTTAAGCCCACTCTTTTCTACTGCCACAGCAGCGCTGACATATTGCTGCACTACAGTCTTTTGCTTCTTCACTTGCGCCACACTGGTAAATCTCATCTGCCGGGCAGCCTGTACACGTTCTGTTTGCTGTATCAGCACGTTGTGCGCATCTGTTAGCAATGCCCCTTTGAAGAACAGCAACGCGCAATATTCTTTAAATTCATGTATCAGCACTATGTTACGGTCTCCGTACTGATAGCATGGGCAGCCCCATTTCAGCACCTCTGTAAGCCCGCAATCCAGTACCATATTTCTCAGCAGCGACAGTTCGCCCGGCCATTTGCTTTGAGCAAAATAAAAATCAACTTTTGGGTTCATCGCCTTCATCAGTTTATTGTTTACTATTCACTACCTGCCGCCCTGCCGGTCTCAGGAACCACGATGTTGCAGTAAGCACCAGCAGCAACACCGCAGGAAACATATCCCCGGGCCTGCCCACTGCCATATGCGACATTATAGCCCCCGATACGGTAAAGAAAAAGCCCGCATACGCCCACTCTTTCAGTAGTGCCACTCCGGGCACCAGCACCACCACTACGCCAGCCAGTTTCCATACACCCAGTATCGTTACAAAATAAGCAGGATATCCCAAATGTGTCACAAAATCTACTTCTGTCTGCACACCCAGCAATTGCACTATCCCGGTCGATGCCATACCCAGAGCCAGCCATATTGTGGCAACCCAATAGATTATCCTCTTTCGTTTTGTCATGTGCTGCGATTGTTTAAGATTCGTTGTTTCAGACAAGTTTGCGCATCACTTCCTCTATCCGGTTATGCGCCATATTGATGCCTTGTGCAAATGGCAGCTTCAGTATCTGGTCCCGCACTGCTACCGATCGGTACACTACATGCATCAGCAGCCTGCTGCTTTGGGGAGTTACTGCCTCAAATTCCAGAAACTCCAGTTGCACACCGAATGGCGTTTGTTCCATCTCAAACGTTCTGGTAATTCGTTCATTTTTGCAGAATTCGTGTATCACCCCACTGAACCGATGTATATTACCCATCGGGTCTGTAGTTTCAAACCGGTAACTGCCATGATTTTCATTGTCCAGTTTCACAACCCGGGTACCCATCCACTGTGCTACTATATCTGCGTCTTCATACGCTCTGAAAAGCAGCTCCAGCGGCATTTCAAAATCCCTTGTGATCATCAGCTCCTGCCTGCCTGCTTCGGCCTCGATCTTTGTTTTCCTTTCCATATCTGCCTACGATTTTGGTTTGTAATTTTTCATGATCGCCTCCAGTTTATCAAACCTATCGTCCCACATCTTGCGAAATGGTTCTAAAAAGTCCGCCACCTCCTTCATTTTTCGGGCATTGATCTGATAGTATATTTCTCTGCCATTTTGCTCCTGTTCAAGCAATTCACATTCGGTAAGTATCTGTAAGTGTTTGGAAACTGTAGGCCTTGCCGTCCCAAAATTCGCCGCTATCGCACCTGCTGTCATAGCCTGCGTCGCTACCAGCAGCAATATGCCCCGCCTGGTTGGGTCTGCAATCGCCTGAAATACGTCCCGTCTCAAATTCATTATGTAGCTATTTGGCTACAAATATAAGCGTAGCCATTTAACTACGCAAATAAGTTTTTGTTTACGTCGGAATTCTATTGACAAAGGAGATGTAAAATATTGCTACTTAATGTTTCCAGAGCAACTCCAGATTGCCTGTCGCCTTCAGGTAATCCAGAAGATACAACCAATACTGCATTCGGTTACTCTGATATGCGGCATCCAAAACCTGCAGGGAAGCTTCTTCCAGATTCAGACTTACAGCAGACTCCTGGCCTTCCGCAACCCTGTCCTGAAAAATAGCAATCGACTCAATACTCAGTGCACGGTTCTCCATCTGTGTCTCCATTTCAGATTGCACCCGAATCATGTTCAATTTTGCCAGGAGCGCATCCTTATCATATTCTGCCGCCCTGTCTTCTTTCTGTTGGTAATACTGACCAGACTGCATCTCCAGTTGAAGTACTCTATTGTGTTTGTGCTCGCCAGATAGCAACGGATACTTCAGATCAATACCTACATAACTTAGCCCGAACCAGGTATTGGCAGCAATCGGATCAAAGTTGTTCGTGTACTGATTGGCACCTACAAAACCCTTCATACTTACTGTTGGCAGGTATTTTGCTTTTTCCGTTTTTGTCTGCAGTGCTGCAAAATCTCCGTTCAACTGCAATTGCTGCAATTCAGGAATATTCAATGTCGCCGGCCTTACATCAGAAAATGACCAGGCCGTATGATTCACAAATACAGTATCAACCAGAAAATCTGTTTGATCGACACCTGTTTCGCCGGTCAAAAAAAGCAGATAAACTTTGTCTTCTATTAACTTTGATACAGCATTCCTGTACTGCTGCAATGCATTGTTATGGTTTATTCTGGCCTTATTCAGCTCCGACTTCAATAGTCGCTGTTGCTCATATCTGTTGAGCAGTAATTGATAGCTGATGCGGGTCCTGATCGTGTCGGCTGTTGCAGACCTCACTTTTGCATCCTGCAAGGCAATATCAATATAAACCGCCGCAACATCAAACCCTAGCTGGTATTCTGTTTGCGCCTGTGCAGCTGCTGCCACCCGTTGCTGCAATTTAGCCTCATTGAGCTGTCTGTTTATGGCCACATCAATCAGTGGCTGATTTACCGTTAGTCCGGCTGCCTGAGACCATTTCGTACCAAACTGAATACTTTTTGTTGCGTCTGCCGGATACGCAGGATTAAATACCCCAATTGGCAAAATAGATGTTTGCAGAATTGGGTTGTACATGTAGGAATAGGCTAGATTGATCTGTGGCCAGTACTTTCGGTACAATGCCTCTGTCTGTAACCTGCGTATCACCTCGTTCGACTTGCCAGCCTGTATCTGCTTCCGTTGCTGTAGCGCATTCTTTATGGCCTGCGGCAATGTGATCGTTCGCTGCGCACATACAGGTACAGACAGCACCATCAGCAGTGCAACAACCACAAAGCCGAACGCCCTGTATTGAAGTGTTTTTTTACTGGAAGAATCTGAATTCATAAACGCTTATTAAAAATCATCTGAAAACTGCGGCAGGCTCTACGCTTCTGATTCTGCTTAGTGCAAAAGAGGCACCGCCAACCGATATTAAACCTATAGTCGAAAACATACCTAGCAGCACCAGCGGAGAAAATGAAAATATTAATCCCGAGTTGGCAACACCCCGCCTGAAACCTTCCAGCAACAGCAGCCCTGCCAGAAAACCAACAACTGAGAATAGCAGTGCTTGCGTTAATATCAGGCGGGTTATATAGCCATTGCTACCTCCTATGGCCTTTATTGTTCCATAGTCTTTTAGCCTGTCCAGAGCAGACGAGTACATAGTTAGCCCTATGATGAAAAATCCCGCAATCAATGCAAAAACGATCAATGTCCCTGTACTCAATGCTATACCACTGCTCGACAAAATTTTCTTTACCGACGATGCCGCTAGCTGCTTCGCAGGCCATGCCCTTACACCCGGCACCTGCCTGTTGATGTCGGCAACTACGTCATCAGTGTTTGCACCCGCACCCACGTTCACCAATACTGCACTGATTGCATTAACTGGCTGATTAGCATAAAATCTGGCCCGCTCTATTGTAGTCACACAAAAACTGCTGCCAAACCCCCTGAACCCCTTCGTTTGCATCGCAAAAAATGCCCGCTTCCCATTCACCTCAAAATCTGTTCCGATAGCTATCGAACCACCCAGATTCTTCTTTTCAAAAAATTCACCGCTTATCGCACCATCCATCTGCAGATCAGCGGTTTCACCGGCTGATATTTTTTCAGGCCGCACTATAGCCTGCACTTTGCCTGCATCTACACCTATCAGAGTAATACCGCCACTCGTGCCGTCTTTAAAGTTGCATGAGGCACCCGCGATGAGCAACGGAAATGCTTCCCCTACACCACCTATTCCTTGTACAGCCCGCAGATTCCGCATATCAAGGCGACCAAGCTGGTTCACGTCGTTTGTTTTGCTATCCACAACCCAGATGTCAGCATTTACATCGGTAGCCAGTGCCCCCATTAGTCCCGAGAGAAAGAAAAACACACCCAACTGCTGACCAATCAAAAATGTACTTATTAAGATACCAACTATCACCCCGATACTCTTGGCCTTGTCAAACCTGATAAACTTCCACGCTATCTTCAGCATCATTTCACTTTTTAAGATTTCCGGAAATAGCAATCACACATTCTATTCTGGCATTCAGCAACAACTTTTCAGGCTGTTCCAGCATGATCTTTATGGTGCGCACCCGGCGGTCTTCTTTCTCGCCCGACTGGTCAGTGAACAACGACTTTTTCTTCAGAAACGATTGAGCCAGATATACCTCACCCGCCGACAATGTATCCTGCGACCCCACATTCCGTATCCAGGCTTTTTGCCCTACTGCAACTTTGTCAGCATACATTTCATCAATCTCACAAATGGCTATCGTCCGTCCATTAGGGCTTATCTGCGCAAACGGTTGTCTGGTATCTATCGCCCCTCCTGTCAGTGTACTGATTTCCAGTATTTTCCCATCCACCGGCGACTTCACAATCTTCTGGTCTCGTTCTATCTCAGCCACCCTCAGCGCTGCCTTTTTTTGCGCCAGCCTGCTTTCTGCCACCTTTACATCGGCCTTCAGTCTCGCAATACTGTACCGGTATGTTGTCAGTTCAGTGGTTGCATTATCTACCGCCTGTTGTGTCTCAGCACCCTTTTCCTGCAGCCGCTGCAGCCGCTGCAGGCCCAGTGCGGCATTACTATATTTAACTTCAGTTTCCGCCACACTTGCCTCATTTGCTTTTATCTGGTTTGCCTCACTGATCACCTCACCCGCCAGTTGTCGTACCCTGGCGTCTTCCAACTCATGATTCAGTTCCAAAATTGGCATACCTGCACGCACGGTATCGTTTTCCTTCATCAATACTTGTGCTACAATGCCATTCACCGCAGACGACACCTGTATTATTTCATTTTCCGGCTCTATTTTACCTATACCTACTACCTGATTCACAACCGCAGAACCGGGTATTGCAGCAGCATTGGTCCGCTCCATCGACTCCTTGTTGCCGCATGCAGCACATATTATCAACGGTACTACCAGCCATGTATATCGTTTCATAATTGATATTTATTTACGCACAATTTCGTCTTCTATGGGTTTGTCAGAAATACCACCATCCACCACATATATTATACGGTCTGCAAATGGTGTTAGCCGGGTGTCATGAGTTACTACCGCCACTGCCTTGCCCTGTGTGGCCAGCAGCTTCAGTTCATTCATTACTATACCAACACTCTTTGTGTCCAGCGATGCTGTCGGCTCATCACACAGCATCATGGCGGGGTCGGTAACCAGTGCCCTCGCAATAGCCACTCTTTGCTGCTGGCCGCCACTCAGGTCATTGCTCAGGTTCTTCATTCGGTCACCCATACCTACCTTTTCCAGCGCGGCTGCAGCCTTGGTGCGCGCATCCTTTTCACTTACTCCCTGCAATATCAACGGCATCATCACATTTTCAAGTGCGGTCAACGGAGCTATCAGATTGAACTTCTGAAATACAAACCCGATTTTTTTCAGCCTTATCTGTGCCAGACTTTTTTCGTTCTGCTCGCTCACTTTTACTCCGTCTATCCATACCTCACCAAAACTTGGATAGATAACACAGCCCAATAGTGAAAGCAAAGTGGTTTTACCCGACCCGGAAGGCCCGATAATTAATGTTAACTCACCCGATCGCAGATCTACCCAACTGGCCTGCAATGCAGTTATAACCGTATCGCCGGCTTTATACTCCTTTCCGGCCCCTACTACTCTGGCTACTATCTTGTTTGCCACCTGTGTCAATTCCTTTTCATTCTACAGGTAAGGTAGTCATTCTCAATCTGGCAAACCTTGACTACAATCACCTTCCCATGTTTTATTTTACCCACGTAAGTCGGCAACGCCTCACATCATCACCAAAGAGGATTTCATTTTGAGAAAAAAATACTCAAAAAAAAAACTTATGCCAGACGCTACCACCGCTCCAGTTTTGCAAGCGCAAAGCCCCGTGTACCGCGAAACATCCATACTCGCATTTTATCATGTCCCACTGGCGCGAGTATGAAGCATAGACTTGCGCAAAAGCTAACTCGTGCCACACGCTATAGCCAGTTTGCAACTGGCTATTGCCTGCCCACTTGTGCAGTGTTATCTCCTGGCACACGCAACAATATCATTACTGTTTTGTCTTAGTCCGCAGGCTACCCAGGCAATGATTTTCCGAAGTTAATTATTGCTATACACCACAGCTGGAACAGCACTACTGATAGGGTCCCTTAAGGACGCATATTACCACAAGTTTGTTTTGTAAATCTCGTCCAGATGTACTATATTTGCATACGAAAAAGTACTTCTATCCAGTTAGCAATTCACCGCTGTGGTTAAATTTTGCCCCAATAACATATAAGTAAATTCCATAGCGCAAAAGTGTGCAAAAAGTGCGCAATTCCTGAAGTGCAATTTTCTGATAACACATTGATTATCAATCACAATATGCGCAAAAATGCACAATAAGAATTTTTCAGGGCAACTGCGCAATTTTGCAATTAGGCGTTTTTGGTGCGCAATCATTACAGCACCGTTTCCACCATTGCACTGCGGCTTCATTACTGATCAGGTTTGACGCATAAGCAATAATCGTAGCGCAAAAGTGGGCAAAAAGTGCGCAATTCCTGGTGTGCAGATTTTTGATAACACATTGATTATCAATCACAACATGTGCAAAAGTGCACGACACCAATTTCTTCGGGCAACTGTGCAATTTTCCATTTTGGCGGTAAATGATGAATCTGCACCGCTAACAGTACTACAACTACGCAATAGGGGCATCAACACTGCCTGGCAACTTCAAAATCAGTCAGTTACCGGCTTGCCAGGCCAAAGCACATAGTGCGATTTATAAATTACCACTAAAGTGTAATACGACCTCCTCTTTCAACAAGGTATTTTTGTCAAAAATCAGAAAATCAAATGAAATGTACTACTATTAAAATCGCTTTGATGAGCTTGTGCTGCACATCCGCTGCTTTCGCACAGCCAGTTATTCCCAATGCAGCAAACCTTCCGGCCGTCGGGTTTACCGCGCCAATATTGACAGGTATAGCTACCATACCACCCGGGGCTGGTGGAGCCGGTGTTACCTGGAATTTTAGTACGGTCAGTATGGCTAATATAGGCACCTATGCAATATTGAACCCTGCCACCACCCCTGTAGCCGCTGCTTATCCGGCAGGCAATTATGCATTGTCCGTTACACCCACTTCCGGCAGTCCGCTATATAGTTACTACATTACTTCCGCTGCTGACATGAAGGAGCTTGCGAATAGCGTAACCACCACCGCCGGCAGTGGAGTCAACTATACCTCAGGCCCCAGAAAAATACTGAAATTCCCCTATGCATACCTCGACAATTTCACCGGCACCTACACATCAGCAACAACCAGCGGTACCGATTATTCAGAGTACGATGGCTATGGCACACTCATTACACCCTGGGCTACTTACACCAACGTAGTACGCATCAAAAACAGGTATACTTCGTCCATAGGGTACGCTATAAACTGGTATACGCTCAATCCACTCGTGAGTGTTTTTTCCTTCGATAGCATGTCAAACAGGTATACCGGTCTTAATGTGTCTGCCAGCAATATCGATATCAGGAACGTCAACACGGAGGCTGCCGCAATCTGGCCAAACCCCCTGACCGAAAATGGCACAATATCAATAGGTCACAACTTGCAGCTTACAGACGCGGTGCTGGAGCTTACAGACATAGCCGGAAAGCTCATCATGCATCAGCCCCTGACCGCACACACTTCCACAATACAACGTGGGCAACTCAAATCAGGCCTCTACATATATCAGGTGAAAAATAATGGTATCTGTGTTGCAAAAGGGAAACTGGCGGTTCAATAGGTCTGGATAATAAAGCCGGATTTGCCATACAAAATGTATCTTTGCACTCCGAAAATCTATTATTTAACACCTAAAAAGTACAATAAGAATGAAAATAACCGTAGTGGGCGCCGGAGCAGTAGGCGCAACCTGTGCCGACAACATCGCCCGTAGAGAACTGGCCGAAGAACTGGTAATACTCGACATCAAAGAAGGTTTTGCTGAAGGCAAAGCACTCGACATCACCCAGACAGCATCGCTTTGCGGCTTCGACACCCGTGTTAAGGGCGTTACCAACGACTACACAGCTACCGCCGGATCGGACGTGGTAGTGATCACATCTGGTATTCCCCGCAAGCCCGGTATGACCCGCGAAGAACTGATAGGCACCAACGCCAAAATCGTGGAAACTGTTTGCAAAAACATACTCGAATACTCTCCCAACGCCATCATAGTGGTAATCTCTAACCCTATGGATACTATGACCTACCTGGCACTCAAGTCAACAGGTCTGCCAAAGAACCGTATCATAGGCATGGGTGGCATACTCGATAGCGCACGCTTCAAATGCTATCTGCAGAAAGAGCTCAATTGCTCACAAAACGATCTGCACGCTACCGTGATCGGTGGTCATGGCGATACTACTATGATTCCGCTTACACGCCTCGCTACTATCAATGGCACACCGGTATCCAACTTGCTCGATGCCGCTACACTGCAGAAAGTAGCTGCTGATACGATGGTAGGCGGTGCTACGCTTACCAAGTTACTGGGTACATCAGCATGGTATGCTCCGGGTGCGGCTGGTGCTGAGCTGGTTGAGTCTATCGTTCGCAATCAGAAGAAAGTGTTCCCTTGCTGCGTGTCGCTCGAAGGCGAATACGGCCAGAACGACATTTGCCTCGGTGTTCCCGTAGTTATAGGCAGCACAGGCTGGGAAAGCATCATCGACTACAAACTCAACGACGAAGAAATGGCTGCCTTCAACAAGTCTGCCGACGCAGTCCGCAGCATGAACGCTGTACTGGACACACTCGTTGCTTAATAATCTGTAAAAGACAGCAAAGGCTGCATTTACAATAGCGAAGTTTTATTAAATGCCCCGGCTGGTCCGGGGCATTTTCACCACCACTGAGGCCATAAAAGCCAGAAGCCGCTCACAGAGCGGCTTCCAGACCAGAAAAACAGTATTCATATTAGCGGCTAGTGCCATTCGGGAAACAATTGGTTATATGCTCCCGTTGCCCGCACTGATGTATTACTTCAATTTGAACGCTTTCTTTACCTTAGCTACGTAGTCAAGTTTCTCCCAGGTAAACAGCTCTACCTTCATATTCTTGGTTTTGCCATCAGCACTCTTGAAGGTCTTAGTAACAGTAACCGGTACACGACCCATGTGGCCATAAGCAGCACATTCGCTATACATAGGCTGACGAAGTTTCAAACGCTCTTCGATAAAGTAAGGACGCATGTTGAATACCTCTTTTACGATCTTGCCTATTTCTCCATCGGTCATGTCTACCTTAGATGTACCCTTGGTATCTACGTGAATGCTGGTTGGCTCGGCAACACCGATCGCATAAGAAACCTGCACCAGTACTTCGTCGCACACACCGGCAGCCACCAGATTCTTGGCTATGTGGCGGGTAGCATATGCAGCTGAGCGGTCTACCTTGCTCGGGTCTTTACCAGAGAAGGCACCACCACCATGTGCACCCTTGCCACCGTAAGTATCTACGATGATCTTGCGGCCTGTAAGACCTGTATCGCCGTGTGGCCCACCGATCACAAACTTGCCGGTTGGGTTAATGTGGTACTTGATATGGTCGTTGAACAGGTGCTTGTATTGTGGGTAGCTCTTCAGAACGCGTGGTATCAGGATAGTTTTCACATCCTTGGTGATACGCTCCTGCATTGCTTTCTCTTCAGCAAAGTCGTCGTGCTGTGTAGAGATCACGATAGCGTCTATGCGCACTGGTTTGTTGTTGTCGTCATATTCCAGTGTTACCTGGCTCTTTGCGTCAGGGCGCAGATACTTCATCTGCTTGCCTTCGCGGCGTATGGCCGACAACTGCAGGAGCAGGTTGTGTGCCAGATCCAGTGCCAGTGGCATGTAGTTGGCTGTTTCGTTGGTGGCATAGCCAAACATCATACCCTGATCACCAGCTCCCTGGTCTTCTTTCTTCTTCCTTTCTACACCTTGATTGATGTCGGCCGACTGCTCGTGAATAGCAGACAGAACACCACAAGAGTGCGCTTCAAACATATATTCGCTCTTGGTATAACCGATACGGGCTATTACTTCGCGTGCTATTGTCTGTACGTCGATGTAGGTGTTACACTTCACCTCTCCCGCCAATACTACCTGGCCGGTGGTTACGAGTGTTTCGCACGCAATTTTAGATTGCGGGTCCCACGCCAGGAAGTTGTCCACGAGCGCGTCTGATATCTGGTCGGCTACTTTATCAGGATGGCCTTCTGATACTGATTCTGATGTGAATAAATACGGCATTTTTGTTTGGCAATTTTTGTTGATTAACAATAAAAAAATTACAATTCGGCTGCAAATGTATGAATTGTGGGGTTTATTTCAGCTTTTTCGTATTTGTTTCCATGATTTTTCCACCAACATTAACAACATTGCATTGCCCGACAGCCACCACACAAAACGGTGTCCCAAATTCAAAAGCGCCACACACCTCCTGTTCTGCGTCTTGGTTTGGCTTATATCTTTCTTTTTGAACGTATATTTGCTATAATGAACGCTATCCGATCCGGGCTTTTATTGTTGTTGTTTTGCTGTGTGCTGGGCACTGTACACAGCCAGCAGGCAGCTATGCCCGCCGAAAACGGAATGATTGACCGCCCAAAAAATTACACCTCTTTCAGCAGGACATTCCGCAATCTCAGCGATGAGGCAAAACTCGCCAACGCCCGTTATGCTCAGCATCCCGAATTGGGGCTGTTGTTCGCAGATGCACCGGCCACTGAAGTGTACGAAGTCATAGGTGAACGTACAGAAAAGTCAAAGAAATTCATCAAAACAGGCAGCAACGGCAGGGAGGTAATGTTCCAAACGTCATCCGATGCAATGCACTATCGCGATGAAAAGGGTGAATGGCGAACAATAACTTCAAAGCTGCGTCCTGCCAAACCCGGAATATATACGGCACCAGACCAACCCGTACCGGTATCAATTGATGCCAACCAGGGCAGTGTGCGACTGGGTAGCGGCAATGCTGCAATAGTTTTTAACCACAATCTGCAATTTGTTTACGCAACACCCGATGGTGCAGAACATATTTTGGGCGATGCAAGCTGGACACACCATACCGCGGGCGACGATGGAGTTTATGTCACGGATATTTGGCCGGGAATAGATATGGAGGTATATGTGGCCCGTGGAGCTGTGAAAACAAACTTTTATATTACGGCACCAATGCCATTGTATGCCGGTGGCAGGCTTTTGATAAGGGACCACGTCAACTCCGGCACCGGCAGGAACCTCTACGCACCAACACTCAGCGACCATAAAGGTATTGTTGAAGTCAGGGATAGTACCGGCGATGCCGTTTATCTGATTTCGCCCGCTACGGCCTTCGAGCAGCGCATACCACAGCATACTACGCAGGTGATCGGGTACAACATACACCAAAACGCGCTGGACATTGTGGTGCCGGGAGATCTGCTGAACAGGGAGTCTGCCGCATACCCCATAGTAATAGACCCGCTGGTATCTACCCCTACAGCATCGACCGTTGGCGGGTCTTCGTATAGCCCCGGCAATACTGTAAGCTGCAACTACGTTAATGCCGCCATCGTACCACCCAATGTGACTGTTACCGATGTGCGATGGTCGTTCAACTATGTTACAGGGGGCGGGGCACAGTTGCTCAATGGCAAAGTAGATTTCACATTGGGCACATGCCGGAGCCCTGCCGGCGCGGGCTTTTTCTGGTTTTGCAATCTGGCCAGTGCCGGTACCTGCACCGGTACCAACGTTTCTATCTTCCCCGATATCGCCACCTGCATTCTGCCGCCTCAGTGTGCGTCCTACGCCATGAACCTCAATATGCGGTTCTACCAGAATTTTGCTACTACACCACCCTGTGCCACTACATACATTACTGCCGGCACACCGCTTACCATTACCGTTTTTGGCCGCACGGTGGAGACCGGACCAGTGAGTTCTGTGGGCGGGCTTACATCCATATGCCTTGGGCAGTCTGTTACACTGTCTACGGTTTCCAATTTTGGTGTGCCACCCTATAACTATGTGTGGACACCCGGAACCGTATCCGGCAATCCGGCTACACTCACCCCATTATCTTCTACTCCTTACACCGTAACGGTTACCGACGCTTGCGGACAGACAGCCACTGCCGCTCAAACCATAGTAGTGGCACCAATAACCCCCATCACAGGCAGCAGCATAGTGTGTACCGGTGGCACCACTACCCTGCTCAACATTACAGGTCCGGGCACATGGAGCAGCACTAATGGCCTTGTGGCGGTGATAGGCCCCACGTCGGGTGTTGTATCGGGCTTGTCGCCGGGCACCACCATCATATCTTACATCATCCCGTTAGGGTGTTATGCTACAAAGGTGGTGACCGTAACCCCTATGCCAGGCAGCATAGGTGGTGCCCTAACCCTCTGTGCAGGCGGCACTACGACTCTCACCAACCCGATGCCCGGGGGCACCTGGAGCAGCGGTACGCTTGCCGTGGCGGTGGTGGGTGCAGGCACTGGCATAGTATCTGGCATAGCTGCCGGCACCGCCGATATAACATATGCCACAAGCCCCGGCTGCATTGCTACGGCAATTGCCACTGTGTATCCCAATCCTGCGATCACAGCCGTCTCGTTTACCAACCCCACTACCTGCGGCGCTGCCGATGGCACAATAACGATCAGTGGCCTTACACCTGGCACAACCTATTCTATCAGCTACATGGCAGGTACCACTCCTGTAACGATACCTATCGTTGCCAACTCGTCTGGCCAGATACTGATCACGGGTCTTACGGCAGGCATATACAGTGGTCTTACGGCAACGGCACATACAGGCTGCAGTGGCGCATGGCACACCTCTTTGACGCTTATAGACATGGGCACCCCAGCTGTACCTGTAGCCTCCAGCAATGCTCCGGTGTGCGAGGGTGGTGCACTTATGCTATCGGCCACCGGTGTCGCCGGCGTACTTTATACATGGTCCGGGCCGGGAGGCTTCAGCTCTACATTACAGAACCCGGTTATCGATCCGGCATCTGCTGCTGCCGCGGGCGAATACTCGGTGACTGCTACGCTGCTGGGGTGTGTGACGTTGCCCGGGACTACTACTGTTACCATCAATCCGCTGCCGCATATCTGGGGGCTGCAGTTTACCAATCCCATAACCTGCAATGGCAGCGAGGGGTCGTTGACCCTCGAAGGTCTGGTACCCGGCACAACCTACAATGTTGGGTATATGCACAACGGAACTCCGGGATTTGTGTCGGTTACTGCCGACGGACTGGGCAACGTGATTGTGTATGGCTTGCCTGCGGGTACCTATGCCAACATCTTTGTATCTGCGCTTTCGTGTGTGTCTAATCTGGTTGGGCCCATAACACTGACCGATCCGCTGGCACCTCCTCCCCCTGCTATCAGCAGCAATGCGCCCATTTGTACAGGACTAACCCTGATGCTGTTTGGCACAGACGACAAGCCGGGTGGCACCTATTCGTGGAGCGGCCCTAACGGGTTTACCGCCAACCTGCAAAACCCGGTGATCCCCTACGTGACTATTGGCGCCGAGGGGGTGTATACCCTCAGCTACACGAGGTTCAATTGTACCAGCAGCACAACAGCCGAGATCAAACTTCAGCCAGAGATCAAGCTCACCGACGTAACCGCCACAAGCTATCTCTTTCCCTTTGGGGATAGTGTGCAGTTGCATGCCAGTGGTGCTACCTTCTATATCTGGACACCCCACAACGGTACGCTCAGCGACCACTACATCTACAATCCGTTTGCCAAGCCCAAGGACAGCATAACGGTATATACTGTTCATGGTATGAACGAATGGGGCTGCCACGACTCTGCCAACATCACGCTTAAAGTGATCTTTGAAGAGGATGAGTACATCCCTACTGCCTTTACCCCAAATGGCGATGGCAAGAATGACATATTCAGAATAGGCAAGATGCGCTACAAAAAGCTGGTTGACTTTACGATATACAACCGCTGGGGCCAGGAGGTATATCAGAATCCCTACGATATCTACGGCGGCTGGGATGGCACAGCATACGGCAAGCCTGTGGATATGGGGGTGTACTATTATAGCATCATCATAGAAACCGCCAGTGGCAAGCTGAAGTACTACAAAGGGGACGTCACACTTATCAGGTAGCTTGCCGCGTGTGCTCCGTCTTTGGGGTTTGTGTATGTTTAGCATAGGTGGTGGTTATAGTTTTCTGAATTTGGGTTTGCAAACCTGTATGGATAGTCTTACTTTTGCACCTCATTTGGCAGTTGCGGGCAATATTTACCCCGCGGCCGGTGATCAGGTCTCATAGTTCAATGGATAGAATAGAAGTTTCCTAAACTTTTGATACAGGTTCGATTCCTGTTGAGACTACATAAACTGAAAGTCGCTTTTGTAGCGGCTTTCTGCTTTTTTGAGTGAGAGGTATCTGGTGTGATCAAGCCTTTTTTGACTCAACAAAGTACATTTCCAATATTCCTTTGTTCTTTGCTTCTATCCCACCCCGATAAGTACAATTGTATTTGTCTTTGACAAGGAGATAGGTGGTTTGTGAAATGTTTATTTTGCCCGCTTCGCTGTTCTGCTCCATTCGTGCAGCTACGTTTACTGTGTCTCCCCATATATCATAGGCAAATTTCTTTACCCCTACTATTCCAGCTACAACGTTGCCACAATGTATGCCTATCCGGATATCAAATCCAATATCACCTAGTTCCTTTTTTCTCGAAAGCATAAAATCTCGAATCTCTATGGCAGCCTCCACCACATTTTCCGCATGTGTAGCATCGGCCTTTGGCAGGCCACAAACAGCAAGGTAGGCATCTCCAACGGTTTTGATTTTCTCAATTTTGTGTTTAGCCACTATACCATCGAAAGCTGTAAAGCAGGTATGTAATTCATCTACAAGTTGTTTTGGTGTCAATTTTTCTGATACCGTTGTAAAACCTACAAAGTCTGTGAACAGGATCGTAACATCATCAAACAACTTTGCATCAGATTCGCCTTTGCTTTTCAATTCCTTTGCCACCTCCAATGGAAGAATGTTCAATAACAGCTTGTCGGACTTTCTGCGTTCTTTGACGATGAAGAAAGAAAAGCTGAGCAACAACAGCACCCCGCCAATACCCGCATATGTATAATTTCGCTGACGTTTTAGTTTTGCCGCTGCCAGGTTTCTGGCAGCTACGTTCTTCAAACTGTCAGCCAGTTGCACCTTTTCATATTCTGCTGTCACCTCCAGCCTGGTGAATTTTTCAGTGTTTTCTTTGTTGAAAATCGAATCCTTATACTTCGTATACTGCTCATGGGCACTGAGTGCCGCTTTGTAATTTCCGGACAACTTATAGTTTTCCGCCAACTGCCCATATAATGCCAGAGCGGATTCCAGCACGCCTGTTTTTTCATAGATATTGGCCGCTTCTATGAAATAATTTGTGGATTGCGCCAGATAGTTATTGCCTCCGGTGTTGTTTCTGTAAGCCCTGATAAAGAAATTTCCGATTGTTTTGCAAGCCTCGGCGATCAAAACAGGCTGATCAATATCGCGGGCAATCCCTAAGGCATCCAAATAATACTGTAAAGCCTCGGGATACTTTTTTTGTTGCTCGTAAATATCGCCAACTCCTCTCATAGCCATAATGATGCTGCGTTTTTCTCCCAGCGCTTTAAAAAGTTCCAGCGCCTTTAACCGATAGTCCATAGCTTTGGTGTAATCTTCTTTGACCAAATAACACTCGCCAATCATGAGGTAGAGGGTTGCTATTTCTGTTTTTTCTTTCAGTTCTTCAGCTATTTTCAGGGCAGCAGCGTAGGTAACCAAGGCATTGTCGTAATCTTTTTGTTGAACGCGAATAATCCCTATTTGCGAAAGGACTGTGATAACCGATGATTTACTGTCTATTTCTTTGTAGACTTCCAGTGATTTGTAATAATATTGAAGCGCAGTTTCGTTGTTGTTTTTTGCGTGATAGGCGCTGGCGATCAATGCAAGTATTCGTCCTTTACCGGATTTGTTGCCGGATTTTTCGTCCATTTTCAGTGCTGCGAAATAATATTCAAGTCCCCGGGGGTAATTGTTTTGCCGTACATATACCATACCGATACCGGCAAGGTTTGTCGCAACTTCGTTTTCGTCGCCCAGCGATTCAGCTAATGTGACACACTGCTTATAACATGCAATCATTTTGTCAAAGTCTGAAGTTGCAGCATTCATGGCAATCAACTTCAGTGCTTTTATTTGACCCGGCTTCCACTTTAATTGCTCAGCAAGTGTAAGGGCCTGTTGGGCATATTGCCCGCCTATTTGTGCGTCGACTCGTGCATAAACCGCTGCTATTTTGTTCAGAAGTTTTACTTTACCGGTATCATCTTTTCGTTTTGGCAGTTCTGCCACCAATGAATCTATTCGAACTTGTCCCTGCTTTTTTTGTGCAAAAAGAAGCTGCCCTGTAAACGCAAAAATGAGTAAAATGGTAAATAAGCGGGGCATGCCAAATGGTTTTCTGCTAAACTATCTACTTTTTGCTTAATAATTCAGCGGCACAAATGCCTCTTTTTACAAACCACTATATAAAACCACGGCCTTGATGTTGAAACAGAGCAATAGTTTTTCAAGCGTTAACGCAATTTCGAATTCACTGCCTTTATTCACCTCGCCGACAATAGCAACATTGCTACCCCGAACGTGAAAATTGCGCAGTTGCGAGAAAAAATTTCCGTCATACACTTTTGCGCATGTTGTGATTGATAATCAATGTGTTGTCAAAATTTTGCGCATCAGAAATTGCGCACTTTTTGCCCACTTTTGCGCTACGATTATTGCTTATACATCAATCCGGGATCAGTAAATCAGCTGCAGCACTCTGGTGGAAAAGGAGCTGTAATGAATGCGCGCCAAGACCTCCGAAAAACAAAATTGCGCAGTTGCCTGAAAAAAATTCCGTTGTGCACTTTTGCGCATTTTGTGATTGATAATCAATGTGTTATCAAAATTTTGCGCACCAGAAATTGCGCACTTTTTGCGCACTTTTGCGCTACGATTATTGACTATGTGTTGTTAGGTACCAGAATTAAACCGTAGCGGCGGACAGCCAGGTGGCAGGAGCACTTTTTCGTATGCAAATATAGTACATCTGGGTGAGATTTACAAAACAAAGCTGTTGTAATATTGCATTATTAAAGTACCCTGATAGCTGGCAGTACCTGCGTGGTGGGTAGCAATTTGTAACTTCGGAAAATCAATTTCTGGCAAAGCCTGCAGACTAAGCCAAAACAGCAATGATGTTCTGGATTTTGCAAGGGGAAAACATCGGCACAAGCGGGGTAATTGCCAGTTTGAAACGGGCCAATTTGCGTGAGGCACGAGTTGGCTCTCGCACAAGTCTAAGCTTCAAACTCGCGCCAGTGGGGGAATGCAGCATCTAACTATTTTTTATTTTTCGGGCGATTAGGCTCAATCTGCTTGAAAATTCTCGACAGTTGCATTTTCAAACCTAACTCTCTAGCCTTTCGACTACCGATATCGGTCGATGCTCTTATCCCCTTTACATACTCTTTTGTAGCCAACGAGAAATTCATGTCATTGTTGTCTCTGTTTGTTCTAACGAATGAATCCAATTCGTCTGCAAATGCAAGCAACAATTTTTTTGCACTTGATCTGTTTTCTTTTGTCAGAGGCAATTCTTTACGGTGCTTAGCAAATAGACCGAACAAAGTGTAATAGTCTGTTTTTTTTCGCCACCTTGTATCTGATATTTCGGGCAATATTTTAAATAGTTCAGCATTAACTGTATCGAAAATTGTTACAATCTCTTTTTCATTTTCAAACTCCTCCTCATAAAGCGCATAGTACTTATCCAAATTGTCTTTCTTATTTTGGAAATCATGTAGAGCATATATGGCAAGTTCACTGATAAATTCAACATCAAGCATTCGACGAATGTCGTTCGGAGTAAAAATGTCTATTTTGCCCCAATATTCTCTGTCTGAAATCAAATTCATTGTTTTCAAGAAAGGCCCCCAATATGTCGCTTGTCTCAGTTCTTGTCTGTTTAGCGATACAACATTCTTGTTTAATCTTTGAAAAATTGATCTTAACTCTTCGTCCGACACGTCCGGTAGAAGCCTAATAACAAAATTATATTGGTAAAATATTTTCTTTTGATCCGAAGACAAATCCTCAAAATAAAGATCTGCCAAATCTGGACTTTCCTTAGCATCTATGCAAAATTCACCTTCAATATATTCTAGAACTGCCCTAGTACGTTGTTGGCCATCAGCAATTATATATTTGCCAGTGCCCTTTTCATCTACAGTCTCTTGCATATAAATCTCCGGGATTGGATAACCGTTGAGAATCGTGTCTATCAAAAAACTTTTTTGTCTTGCTACCCAAACTGGATTTCGCTGAAAAGGGGGCTTCATATCCAATTCGCCTCTGTCATAGGTTCCTTTCAACCAGGCAACATTCCGGATCGTCGTATTTAAGAAATTCTTTGGAGTCATATAGTCGTATTTTGAAATAGTTGAAGTTTGATTTTTTCAAGATTATTTACATGGTAAGCCCGAAGCGATTCGAAATCTTTGTACAACCTTATATTTATGGCTTTATTGTTTATAGGCTCTAACTTTGCCAAATCCAACAAATGAAATGCCCATTCTTTGCCAAAAGGGAACAACTCCAATAATTTGTCGGTTGCAATTGTACCCCAGTAAATCAAACGATCCACATGATCCTGTAAACTTGCCTTTTGTTTAGGCGTCAAGTCATATCGCTTTGTTCCGAGATTTCGCAGTTCCTTCCAGGCAATATCAAAATACAATTCAGAAATTATTGCAACATCTACATCAGATTCATCGTTATACAGTCGATAATTCTTGTGCGGGTTTAAGCTAAAACCACAACTAGCACTTCCCGTCAAAACCATTGATTTTGAATCTATTCCAATTTTAGTAGCTAATTCTTCTTTCCATTTGATAAATGCAACTCTGTCTTCGCCAAAAACATGTGGAATTCGATCGAATATCCATTTAGAACAAATAAATGAAGTAGGACTAGCCATCAACTCAGACTTAAAATCTTCCACTTTCAAATTTTTCATTTACTACTTCGCTTGTTGGTCCAAATTAATCATTTTTTCGCTTGCGGCTAGTCTTACCGATTCACTGTTAGTATCCCGGTACGATTATTGTGTCGCAGCTTAACTAAAACAAAATTTAACACTTAAAGCGGGTGCTAAATAACAACCGAAATCTTTGCATTTATCATTTTAGCTAGAAATTCTTACTATCTCAAACATATCTTTCTGGCTTTTCATTACTTTTCAAAAATACATTTTCTATTTTGTGATAAAAATATTTAATGATAAAAGGAAAACGAGTCTCGATAAAGATTCAATCAACTGAAATAAGAATTAATAGGGTTTTAAACAAGATAATTGCCTTACAGAAAAATGGAATCGGTCCAGTAAGTTTGGCGGAGTTAGACACATCTTTCCAACAAGACTGTTTTGTGGAACAAATATATCGCATTGATGAAAATGGTATAGAACATTATGATGTACAACAGATCGAAGCTATGCCTTATGATATTGAAATTGAATTGCAAAGTATATTGGACAAGCTAAATTCTGAATTGTGGATAACAATTGCAAATGGCAATATGTATTATTTATCTACAAAATCTACGGTTCAAGACTGTTATATAACTTCATACCGACAAAATCTTCAAAAAGAAATTGACCAAGGGATATTTGAAATTCAAAAGAAAGAGAATGACCATTGGATAAAAGTCGGAACTTTAATAGCGGGGATTGCAACAACGTTAATTTTATTACTTGATTTAGCTAAAATATTTTTTCGTACCGAAACAAACGCTAAAGCTGCATTAATACCATTATTTTTCGGAATATTTTTAGGCGGAATATTTTTGGTGACAATTCAAGAATGGACAAAAACCATGCCCAAATAGCTTTGTACAAAAATCTCGAGAAATTTAGAGAGCTTTTTCAGGCGGTCATTTAATTGTATTTTCTGTTCAGGATTCCCAGTTAAAATGCTCAATGCTTTTACAGGTTATTGATTCAACGGTAGGAATTTCGAAATGCTTGTACCTGCACCGTCCTCGGCGGTCGCCACGCTTTTTCTGCGGGAGACCCTCTGAGATCATGGTATTTAAGCATTTAGCAAAACTCATCCTTCTGTATCCGAAACCTGCACCCACAGCAGCATCCAATTTTTAGCATAGACAGCATACGGGATATGATATTCAGCTATTGGTCTGTCACAGACATTACCGTTGTGAAACATAACACTGTACTGTAACTTTAGGTTGGTGAAACACGAAAAGACACAGGGTAAGTGCACATCGAAACAGGTGATGCGCTTCATCAGGTTTTGACTGGCAGCAGCGAAGACGGAGCATCACCATCCCGAAATAAAGCGCTGCATACCAGACCGCGGCTGCGAAAAGTAATTTGTTTTAGTAGGTGGTCGGTTTGATGTATACGTAGTAGGACGAGGCATAGCGGCTGATGCATGACTGTACTTTACCAGTCAGGGATAATAATTTTTGCCCCCCTGCCCTTGTGGCACAAATAATATTTAGTAGCTTTATCGTTTAAATAGTCAAAATAAGCATGAGATACTTTCTTCTGGCCTTGTCTCTGATTGTTGTGTTGGCAGCCTGCAATCAAACCCCTACCGTGACCCCAAGCAGGGAAAACCTGATGCGCAGCAAAAAATGGCGCATATCGGGCGGGTCGATGACGGTGAAAACACCGGGAGGAAAAGACACCACGCTGGAATACATTAAATTTATAGATACGTGCTACGAAGATGACTATATCAAATTCGACTCGAATCACTTTGGCGCATTGTTTACCGCCGATAAGAAATGTAATCCGGCTGATCCGGCATCGCGCGGGTTTACGTGGAGGCTCTGGAACAACGATAAATACATAGATCTGTATGATGGCTTCAATACTATTTTTTCGGTTGTAACTACTATAAAGCCCTACCATTTTGACACGCTCGAAAAATCGCCACTGAAGCTGGACACCATCATAGGCAGGCTGGACACTATACCCGGTTTCACAAAGACCTTTATAGTACTGGACACTGTGCGCGAACTGCGCTTTGACCGCTATGCGATTCCGAATTTTGATATTTATGGGGCAGAGATATCTGAGTTCTCTGAATCGAGCTTCAAGCTGAAGTTTTCTTTCAAAACCACGCGCCTGGACTCAACCAACTTCCGTGCCGGAGACCCCGGGAACAACCCACCGGTTAGCGTTCCGGACACTGCAGACTATCTGCTGACATTCAGTTCATTCAATTAGGCAAAAGCATAGAAAAATCCCTGCTCAGCTATGCCGGGCAGGGATTTTTTTATGAAGGTAACACTACCTACTACTTAGGCTTGCGGAATATGTAGCGGGTAATGAATATACCACCGGAGCTGCTACCGCCAGAGCTCTGCTGATTGGTGGCGGTAGTGACCTGCACCAGCTCCCAACCCTGCGCACTATAGTCGTTGAGGCGGTCTACAATGACACGGTCGTTGTTGGCAATATTCTCGAAGTTGATACCGACCATGCTGTAGAAGTTCTTGAGCTCTTTTTCGAGCATCTGTCCGTTATCGTCGGTGGTGAGTATGCGGCTGCGGCCGAGCCCGCCGGGAATAACAGACTCCACAGCTGTGATCTGCTTGTAAACATACACAACAGGCTGGCTGTTGTCGGGCGCGGGGCTGCTGAAGGAAAAGATACCTACGGCGCAAAGCGCAGATGTGGCGGCGATGGCCACTGTAGCAATGTGTTTTCTCATTTTGTTTTGTGATTTGCGGCAAAAGTGACGTTTTAGTGCAATACTTCGCACAACAGCAATCTTAAAGTTGCCTTAAAATCTGAATGTGTTTGGCTACAGGCAGCCCGGCCAGCAATGGCAAACACAGGTTATGCCCTGATTTCTGTCAATGCGGTAACCAATTCGTCGAGCTCGGCGGTAGTGGTATAGACGTTGGGGGTAATGCGGCAACCATGCACCCCAGCAGCAGCATTGTCGATAGCAACGGTATATATCCGGTACTTTTTGAGCAGTGTTTCGGCAAGATCGGCAGGCTTCATGCCCCGCACACCCACATTGGCAATGGCGCAGGCACGGGCGGGGTCGGCGGGTGTATTGAGTACAATGTGCGACAGTGTGCGCACCCTGGAGGTCCAATATTGCTGCAGGTAGCGCAGGCGCTCTTCCTTGCGCTGCGGACCTATGCGGTTGTAGTGGGCTATGGCGTCGGCAATAGTGAGGTCTGTAGCGGGCGGATGGGTGCCGGTATGGTTGAGCCGGAGCACATCGTCGGGCTGGCGGCCTTCCTCGGCAAACAATGGCCAAACGCCGGGGATATGCTCTTTGTTGATATAAAGCAATCCGGCGCCTATGGGCACGCTGAGCCACTTGTGCAGGCTGCTGCCATAGTAGTCGCAGTGGAGGTCGGGTATAGCGAAACGGATATGGGCGAGCGCGTGTGCCCCGTCGACCATTACCTGTACACCCTTGCTGTGTGCCATGTCGCAGATCTTGCGAACGGGCAGTATCTGCCCGGTAATATTGATCATGTGGCAGACCATAATGAGGCGTGTTCTGGAGGTGATTGCGTTTTCGTAAACGGCAACGATCTCTTCATCGGACTGCGGATGCGGGGGTACCGAAATAACCTTGTTGACGACACCATATCTGCGGCCAACCTGCTTGAACATATCGAGCATGGCGCCATAGTCCTGCTCTGCCATCACTGCTTCGTCGCCGGCTTTCCAGTTGAGGCCACCGATGACCATATCGAGCGACTCGGTGGTGTTGCGGGTGATGATAAGCTCTTCCGGCGCGCAGCCGGTGAGCTCTGCCAGTTTTTTGGCAGCGGCATGCTTATTATCAAACTGCACGGTGCGCATGTAGTAAGCGCCCAGCAGATTGACCTCGTCGATATGGGTTTTGTATGCGTCCAGAATCTCGCGCGGCTGTATGCAGTAGTAGCCGTTCTCGAGGTTGATAAAGTCTGGATTGAGCTTGTAGCTTTTGCGCACTTTCTTCCAGTAGTCTTCGTCGCTGCCATCGGTAGCTTCGGGGATAGCAGACATAGTTTCAGCAATCTTACCCATTGCAGGGATGGCTGAGAATGCCCCTATGCCGAGGAGCGAGGCGTTTTTGAGGAAAGTGCGTTTGTTCATACCCTGCCAATGAGATTACGAATCTAAAAGTAACCAATTATGGCAAATGAGGCAATGATAGCACTTATCACAGCTTCCACTCTGTCTCCAGCCACTCCTTCATCTTTCTATCAGTGAAGTCGATGGTGACGGGAACTACTGAGGCGTAGCCGTTTTTTAGTGCCTCTACATCGGTGCCAGACTCTTTGTCCATGTTGACAAACTTGCCTACCATCCAGTAGTAGTCTTTGCCGCGTGGGTCTTTGCGGTGATCGAACTGCTCTTCCCATTTGGCATAAGCCTGGCGGCAGATCTTCAGACCTTTAAAGTTTTCGGGTGTGGTAACAGGGATGTTTACATTGAGCAGAATATGCTCTGGCAACTGCTGCGACAGCATGCGGGCAGCAAGCCCGTGCGCTACCTGTGCGGCAACGGTGAAGTCGGCATCGAAACGGTAGTCGAGCGAGGAGAAGCCAATGGATGGTATACCCTCTATTGCTGCCTCCATAGCGGCGCTCATGGTGCCTGAGTAGATTACATTGATAGAATGATTGGCACCATGATTAATACCACTGAGGCATATATCGGGCTTGGAGTGGAGAATTTTGTCGCGCGCCAGCTTTACACAGTCGGCGGGTGTGCCGCTACACTGCCACGATTCAATGCCGTCGAACATATTGACCTTGTCGAGCCGCAATGGCTGCCCGATGGTAATGGCATGACCCATGCCCGACTGCGGACTGTCTGGTGCTACAACCACTACCCTACCCAGGCCACGAACGGCATTGACCAATGCTCTTATGCCGGGGGCTGTAATGCCATCGTCGTTGGTGATGAGAATAACCGGAACTTTTGTAGTCATATGGTGAGCCCTGACCGGGCATCTTTAACGAAATGGTGAACTAATAAATTACAATTGACGCGCACTACTGTGCACTCCTGACAGCTACTCGACGGTAAGCACAAACGGCATAGCCATCAATGCTTTGCCATTCATCTGCTGCAACCCTTTCACTTTCTCGTACCACTCATAACCCGCGCCCAGTTCTTCTTTTATGGCAGACCTGATAGCTAGTCTTGTTTCGGTGCTTTCGTTGAACCGCTTCATGAGTGTGCTTAATTTGTCTGTAGGCTCGGGATAGGTGACAATCTTCCATGACGACATTCCTGCTTTGGCTGCAGCACTGCTGATGGCCCTGTCGAGACCGCCGAGACCGTCTACAAGACCAATACCCAGCGCATCGCTACCTGTCCAGACGCGGCCCTGCGCTATGGAGTCGACAACCTCGGGAGCCAGACGACGCCCTGCTGCTACACGCCCCTTGAACCGGGCATAAATAGTATCGATAGAACGCTGCATACGCTGACCTTCATCGACGGTAAGCGCCCGTGACGCTGTAGGAAAATCGGCATAGGGTGCATTCTTAACATCGTCGAACGTAACACCCAGCTTGTTTTTCATCATCTTGCCCACGTTGAACATCATCCCAAATACCCCTATGCTGCCCGTGATGGTGTTGGGGAGCGCGAAAATACTATCGGCACTGCAGGCTATGTAGTAGCCGCCGGATGCGGCGTAGTTGCCCATGGATACGATAAGCGGCTTTTTGCGCTGCAGCAACATCAGATCGCGCAGTATCACCTCTGATGCCAAGGCGCTGCCTCCGGGAGAGTTGACCCGCAATACCACTGCTTTGATCTTGTTGTTCAGCCGAATCTTGCGTATTTCCTCACTCAGTGTTTTGGAGGCAATCTGAATGTTGTCTTTCTGCTCCCCGTCCACGATCTCTCCCTCTGCAAACAGCACTGCTATCTTACCGGAACCTGTTGCTTCGTTACCTTTCACTGCATCGGCATAATCATTGATGGAAACATATTTTACACCTTCCTTTTCTGTGCGACCGGTTTTGCTGCGTAGCAGGCGCTCTACTTCGTCGTGGTAAGCGAGGCGGGCTACCATGCCGTACTTTACAGCATCTTCAGGGAATTGTATGGCACCCGACAAAGCAAGCTGATGTATAGTGTCTATGCCAGTATGCATGTACTCTGACGCCGATGCCAGAAACTCATTCCACATTCCATCCTGAAAAGCTTTGATCTGAAGGCGATTGGGATCACTGATGCGATCTGCCCTGAATGGCTCGGTAGCACTTTTGAATTTGCCGGCATAAAAGATCTCAGGCTCTACTTCCAACTTTTCGAGTGTACCCTTGAAGAAGCCAAGCACTGTGGCAAAACCTTTGAGGTCGATAGCACCAGAGGGATTTAGAAAAATACTGTCTGACGCAGTAGCAGCAAAGTATGCACCCTGGGTGATATACTCGCCATAGCTATAAATGAACTTGCCCGACTCTTTAAAGTCGCGCAGTGCATACTGCAACTCCTGCATCGTGGCCCATCCATTGGATGTAGGTCCCAGCTTGAGGTAAATGCCTTCGATATCGTCGTCGGTCTTTGCATGTTCGATAGCGCTGATGATATCGTGCAAACCGGCTTTGTAAGATGATGTTTCGCTGAAAGCTGCAAACGGATTGGTTTCGCCCAGCTCATTTATCTTGCGGGTAAGGTCAATAACAATTACATCACCGACCACTTTTTTGTTATCATTCTCGCCGACTGACCGGGCTATGCCAATAACAATGATGACCAGAATAAAAATGAATAAAACGCCGGAAATAAAAATTGCCAGCAGGGACGCAAAAAATGACCTAAAGAACTCTTTCATGAATATTTCGATTTGGAATGCAAAGATACATGACCGTTAGCATCCATATTCATAAAATACAGCCAATAGCATGTGACAACTGAACCTACCGCCTAAGCACGAAATGGAACACTTTGCGGTCGCTACCCCAATCGAGATTGAGCATGTACATGCCATTGGACAGATCACTTCCTATTGTTACCCGGGCATCAATTTCACCGCTTCGGGCACTAACATTGCCTGTGTAAATGACCTGACCTAACATGTCTGTAACCGTTATAGCTACGGGCTCATTGACCGTAGCATTGCCTAATGTACCGGCAATGTTGAAGCTACCGGTGTTGGGGTTTGGAGTAAGGCGAATATCGGCGGGTAGAACCGAGTTTGTAGTGAAGCCAAGCGGATTGACGGAGATATACACCCAGTCGTACACAAAAATATCGTCACAAACACCGCTGCTACCCACTACACATACCACCGAATCGTAATCGTTGAATATTGAGGTATAAATATCTGAGGTCGCACCCGGCACAGGGTATCCGTTAACACGCCATTGAAACGATGGTGAAGGACCGGCGCCGGAAGGGTATGCCTGCAAAGTGACGGGAGTGCCAGCGGTGACCGATAAGCCAGGAGTGGAAGCTATGACAACATGGGGCTCTGAATACGGGGCGACACGGATGGTGACACCATCGCCGAAAGCAGTATCGGCGGTGCGGCACAGATAGTTGCTCACCATGGTACACCGAACAATGTCGCCATCGGCAGGCTCGTAAGCATACCCGGATCCGGTAGTGGCAAATAAGCCATTCACACTCCAGTAAAAAGCAGGAGTGTACCCGCCCGCGGCAGGAATGGCAGTAAAGTTGACTACTGTATGCTTACATACGGTATCACCGGGATCGAGTGCGAGGGTGACAGCAGGTGTGGCAACGGGCAACACGGTAAGCACCTTTGTGCCGGTAACATAGGGCAATGTAACGCATGAAGTATCGCTGGCCATGCGCACAGTGACAACATCACCATTGGCCGGGATGAAACTGTATGAAGCTGCACTGTCTACGACAACTCCGTTAACCTTCCACAAATACCCGGGAGCCAGGCCGCCGTAAACTGGCAGAGGCAGCAAGGTAACAGTAGTGCCGGGGCAGACGGTATCGTTAGGACTGGTGGCAATGCCCACGGAAGGTGTGACCAGCGGAACTACGGTAACGACAGCAGCACCACTCATGACACGGGTGCAACCGCTGGTAGCGTTAGTGGCCAGTACAGTGTAAGTACCCCCAGGGGTGAGCGGACCAAAGCTAATAGGATAACCTGTTCCTGGGACATAACCTGAAACAGAGGCACCGTAGTATAGTACATAACTCACGCCGGGCTGTGAACTATCGACACCGATAGATACACCTGAACCGCCCGCACAATAATTACCGCCGCCAGTGACATTGAACACCAATGGCAATGGTTCGACTGTAACTGTTTTGGTGGCATAGCAACCTGTGGAAGAGAGCACATAGCTGATCACCGCCGTACCCAATGATATAGGGGTAACAACACCAGTGACAGCACTAATGGACGCAATGAGGTTGTTGCTGCTGCTCCAGACACCGCCTGGCAAGGCATTGGTCATAGTAACGGTAGAACCTGTACAAATGTGCGGGTTGCCGATGATAGCCGGTGGTGTGGTATTTACCGTAACGACGCGTGTAACATAACAATTTGTAGGCAAGGCGTAACTAATGAATGCCGTACCCGCACTGATACCTGTGAGTATGCCGGTTAATGAGCCAATAGCTGCGGTACCAACGGCACCACTCATCCAGATACCGCCGGGAGTGGCATCGGTCTGTAATATCACGGATCCTTCACAGACACTATCAGGGCCAGTAATGGGTGCAGGAAGCGGGTGAACATCAATATGCAACACATTGAAACAACCTGTGCCCAGCATGTATGATATTACCGTGCTGCCGGCAGCTATTCCGGTAACAAGGCCAGTGGCCGCATTGACTGTGGCGATAGAAGGACTGGCAGATGACCAAGTACCACCAGGCACGGCATTGCCCAATAACGATGTCTGCGACTCACAGACATTGGGCGAACCAGAAATGACTGAAGGCAGCGGCAGGACTGTAACGATAAGATCGCGCATACAACCGGTCATGACAGTATAGCTAACAGAGATAGTACCCGGTGTGATAGCAGTAACCACACCCGTTATGGGATTGATAGTGCCAACACCCGCAGCAGCCGGATCGCTGCTCCACATGCCGCCGGGCAATGTATTGGTAAGATTAACGGCAAAACCAGCGCAGACAGTTGGGCCGCCAACTATAGGTGGCGGTATAGCCTCTATAGTCAACGCAATAGTAGCAATACACCCTGTAGGCGCAGTGTAGGTAATGGTTACATTGCCGCCGGAAATGCCCATATAATCGCCCGTTGCGGCATCTATTGTCGCAACGGCAGGGTTACCACTCATCCAAGTGCCTCCAGGTGTAACATCTGAAAGATGGATAATTGCACCTACGCAAGCAACGGTAACACCGGTGATGGGTGCAGGAAGCGGATTGACTGTAACAGTGATGCTGCGCGTGCAGCCGGTGGTAAGTGAGTAATAGATTGTAGCTGTACCCAACGCTACACCATGAATGATACCGGTGGATCCGATAGGTGCTACAAACGGATCGGAGCTGCTCCAGATACCGCCCGGGGTGGCATTGGTAAGCAAGGACGAAATACCCAAACACAACCCGGGATTACCTGCAATGGTATCGGGAAGCGGGTTGACAGTGATAGCTTTAGTGGCAAAACAACCAGTGGGCAGGGAATATGTGATCACGGCTGTGCCGCCTGCCATGCCGGTAACGGCACCAGAGGACGCGTTGACAGTAGCTGCAGTAATATTTCCGCTAGTCCATGTACCACCCGGCACACTTTGATTTAATGTAATGGTGGTGCCCTGACAAAATACGGAGATACCTGTAATGGGTGCAGGCAGCATGTTGACACTAACTGTCTTTGTGGTGTAACAACCCGAACTGACCGTGTATGAAATAACAGCAGTGCCCACTGACATACCGAGCACCAAGCCCGAAACAGGATGGATAATAGCCACCGATGCATTGCTGCTGCTCCAGGTGCCTGAAGGTGTAGCGTTTGTGAGTGCGGTAGCTGCGCCATAACATAATGATGGATTGCCGGCTATGGTATCGGGCAAGGCATTGACAGTAACGACCACACTTGACAAGCAACCATTTGCCAGTGCATAAGTAATGCCTGATGTGCCTACTGATAGTGGAGAAACAACACCTGCCGATGAAACTGTTGCTACAGCCGGAGCACTACTGCTCCATGCGCCGCCAGCGGGCGACACAGACAATGGAGATGCATAGGTATTGCACAATGACTGGTTGCCGGTAATAGCTCCGGGCGCTGTGTTTACTGTAATATCGCGTGTGGTGATACAACCAGTACCCAGAGAATAGGTGATGGTAGCAGTACCGGCACTGACACCGGTTACGAGTCCGCCTGAGGCTGTAACAGATGCTACTAAAGGCTGGCTGCTACTCCATGCACCACTACCGCTGCTGGTGGTAAGTGTAGCCGAGCTGCCTGCGCAAATACTGCTAACACCTGATATAGTGGCCGGCAATGCATAGACCGTAACAATGACGGTGGTTACGCACAATCCCGGCATACTGTAAGAGATGGCAGATGTGCCTGCGGAAATACCCGTCACGATACCGGTTGTGGATACAGTAGCCACAGCGGGCGTACTGCTGCTCCATGTACCGCCAACGACGCTCTGTGTGAGTGTTGTAGTTGTGTTCTGGCAAAGAGAAGCACTACCGCCGATAGGATCTGGTGCGAGGTTGACTGTGACTGTCTTTGTTGCAAAGCAACCAGTGGTCAGGGTATAGCTGATGGTGGTCGTTCCGGCAGTGAGGCCAGTGGTAGCACCAAAAGTGGCCAGAATAGAAGAGACGGCCGGATTGCTGCTGCTCCATGTACCGGGCCCCGGACTGCTGGTAAACGCCACCCCGGTGCCAGTGCAATAATTTGACGGGCCGACAATGGGAGAAGGTGGCGCATTAACCGTTACGACAACACTGATAGTACATGAACCCGGCATGGTGTAAGTAATACCTGCAGTCCCTGCTACAATACCCGTGACAACACCTGAAGCAGAAACCGTAGCTACTGCAGGCGTACCACTACTCCAGGCACCACCTGCAACAGTCTGCGTCAATGATGTTGTAGTGTTCTCGCATAACGAAAGCGTGCCGGTAATTGGTGCCGGAGACTGGTTGACCGTCACTGGCTTTGTGGCTACGCAGCCGGTGGTCAGTGTGTAAATGATATTGGCAGTGCCTGCTGCAACACCTGTAGCTGCACCTGTTAGCGGAACAATGGAAGAAATGCCCGGGTTACTGCTGCTCCATGAGCCTGTGGAGGGACTGCTGGTAAATGTAGCACCGGCCCCTGTGCAGTATGCGGAAGGGCCTGAGATAGCTGATGGAAGGGGATTCACGGTTACAACAACAGCAGCAAAACAGCTACCCGGCATGGTGTAAGTAATGCCGGCTGTACCGGCAACTATACCTGTGACAACACCAGTAGCGGATACTGTTGCTACAGCAGGCACACCACTACTCCATACACCACCTATGACGCTTTGGGTAAGGGTGGTAGTAGCATTGAGACATACTGATGGAATGCCGGAAATAGGAGCGGGAATGGCATTGACAGTAAGCGGGCGCGTAGCGGTACAACCCACGCCTGATGAATACGAGATGGTCGCAGTACCGGGAGCTATGCCACCAACCAAGCCTGTAACTGCATTGACCGTGGCGATGAGCGGATGCGAACTACTCCATGCACCGCCGGGAGGAGTACTGGCAAAGGCAGATGTGGTGCCGGCACAAATGTTATTAGTACCGGTAACCGCACCTGGTGGTGCATTGACAGTAACGACAGCTGTAACAAAACAACCGGCGGCTGTTGTATAGGAAATGCGGGCTGTTCCGGCAATAAGTCCCGATACTACCCCACCAGTTGACACACTGGCAGTGGCCGGAGCGCTGCTACTCCAGGCACCTGTTCCGGTAGCATTAGTAAGTGTAGTGGTAAACCCGACGCAAACAGTGCGCAGTCCGGCAATTGTATCTGGTAGTGGATTGACGGTAACGGTTCGGACTGTACTGGATGTGCATCCAATAGGATTTGACACAGTAAGCGTAACAACGTGTGTGCCGGGTAGGGTGAACGTATGGGCCACGGAGTATCCTGTGCCAGAGGCACTGCTGCCAAATGACCAAGCCCAAACGGAAGGAGCTGAATAGGTGGCGTATGAGGAGTCGGTGAAGGTAACAGAGCTACCCTGACAAACAGGGTTGGGGTTGATACGGAATTTAGCATTGAGCACGTCGACCTTTATCGTATCGGGGCTGATGCTGGAATTGGTACAACCGGTACTGTCGGTAAGAATCAACTTCGGTATATACTGGCCCGGTATGAGGTAGGTGTGGGAAATCGTATCGGCTGTAGACAGACCGGAAATGAATCCGTCGCCGAAGTCCCAGATGAGACTGGCTACACTGCCCAGGGACGTGCTGAAATGCACGGGAAGCGGCGTGCAACCTGACATAGGCGTGTATGAAAACGCTCCTGTATACCCGAAAATATTAACATTGCCATAGGCAGTATCTGTGCACCCTATGGAATTGTAAGCGACCAGTCTGATGGTATAATAGCCAGCAGCAGTATAGGGGCTGCTGGGGTTTGTTGCTACGGAAGAACTACTGTTTCCGAAGGACCAATTGTAGGATGCAGCACCAATACTTGCGTTTGTAAAAATGACATTGAGTGGGGGACATACTGCAAAAGTATCGCTCATTGTAAACGCAGCTACGGGTGACGGCGCCACAAAAATGTAATTGAGTAGTGTGGCAGTGTCTGTGCAACCATGGCTCTCGATAGCGACCAGCCGAACGGTATATACGCCACCTGTGGCATACACATGATCGGGTGCAGTGAGTGTAGAAGTGTTACCATCGCCAAACATCCAGAGATACGAAGTTGCAGCGGAAGAAACATTATTGAAATGAACAGCACTACCTACACAGACGTTGTTGATACTGGCATAAAATGATGCAGTGGGTCTGTAGACAGCGATTGGCACAACCGGTGAAGCATCGGTACAACCGATGCTGTCTGTGACAGTAAGGACCGCGTTGTATGTACCTGCAAGCGTATAGGTGTGTGCCGTTCCAGGTGTTGTCGCAGACAGTGTGACGCCATCGCCAAAAGTCCAATCATAAAATTTTAACCGACACTCGGGTATGCCGGTGCTGAGGTCGTTGAAATTGACAGGTAGTGGCCCACAGCCACTTGCAGGCACTGCGCTAAAGGCTGCAGTCGGGTTACCGACAAGAAGGTAGTCGTTTCGGGTGAGTGTGTCGAAACAGCCCCGATCGTTTTTAATAATCAGCGTGATGTCGTGATAGCCGGGTCCGAAAGAAGCACTGATCTCATCCAATGTTGTATCTGCAAACAAAGCCCCGTTATCATACCATTTGTACCTTAACGCATCAGCACCAAGAATACCAGCGTTCAGCGTAATAACCTGACCTGCGCAAATAGTGGGATCGGGCGTGCTTAAAAACACAGACGGCGGATCCAGATCTACCTCAATAGCAACAGTATCGCGGCATCCGCTGCCTGCATTGAAGGTGGTGAGTGTGGCATTGAAGGTTGATAACGAAGGGTAAAAGTGGACAGGATTTTTGATCGGCGAGGTGTTGCCATCTCCAAAAATCCAGAGTCGCGTGTCTGCACCCAGGGAGCTATCTCCGAATGCAATACCGTTATTTGGCGTGCACAAATAATTAAACACCGGTACAGCATTTGGTGAATCGATGTAGATTACGGTTCTCACCTCCGGACTCGGGCAGCCATTGTGATAAGCCCTGAGTTTAACGGTATCAATTCCAGGCACTTTAAATTTATGTACCCGGTTAGCGAATGACGCGTTACCGGTATCAAAATCGGTATTGCCATATAGCCACTTGTAAGTATTAGCTGTGCCGGTAACTGTGCTGGTGAAAACAACATTCTGGCCCGCACAGATGTGGGTTGGTACTGCGGTGAATACAACGGTGGGTGGCACTCCTGTGCGTACCTGAATGGTTCCGGTTTTGGTGCAACCATTGGATGTTGTTATTGTACAGTTTACATTAAAAGTGCCAACCGTGGAAAATGTGTGGGCGGGTGACGGCCCAGTAACGGCGGGTGAACCGTCGCCAAAGTTCCATGAGTAGCCTGTAATGGTATAGGGTACAGGAAGGAATACAGTTTCACTGCTCGCCGGTATGAAGGCAGTAGCAGAGACCGTATTTGTAAAGGTTGTTGTTAGTGGAATACACCCCAGATTCTGACTGGCACCAACTGTTACCGAAAGATTGAATATAGTATCTACCTTTTCGATCAGGCGAACGCAACCATTGCTGTTTGTTACCGTAAGTTTCACCGTATCGATACGACCAAAAGCGTAAGATTTGCTCGTGGTTACCCCTGTACCAGTACCGGTGCCCATAAACTGCCATAAAGTAGTGCAGCCCGGTGGAATAGTTGCCGCATAATTGACTGTTACCGGAGCGGGACATGGAACTGTAGGTGTAATAGTAAAGGTTCCGGAAGGAATTGCATTGATTGTAACAGGACTGATGGTAGTATCGTAACAAATACCATCAGATACCACCAACCGGGTATTAAAAACGCCTGGCAGTGCATATGCGTGTACTCCGTTTTCATCGGCAGAGGTAAACCCATCTCCAAAATCCCAGGTGCTGAACAAGTGCATCGCGCTGGTGTTGGTGAAAGTAACCGGACTGCCCTGACATCCCGGTGAGGGCGGCGTATAGCCGGCCGTTAAACCAGAGACGGTTACGTAATCGGTGATCAGCGAACTATCTATACAACCATGCCCATCAGTAACCCGAAGACGGACGGAGTAGCTACCCACCGTAGAATAACTGTGCACAGCATGTACAGAACTTGCAAAGAAACCATCTCCAAAGGACCAGTTGTGAAAAAGAGGAGAAAATCCACTGGAACTATTTGTAAACGAGACGGGAGCCGGGGGATTGCAGATATTGTTGCCGGTAGCAATGAAACTCACGGCCGGTGGGGTATAGACCTGTATAAAATTGTTTTTGCTCAGAGATCGGGAGCACCCCATGCTGTTGGTAGCAAAAAGCGTGATAGTATAAAAACCCGGAGATGGATGCGTGTAAACAGGAGCGGCTAATGTAGAAGTGCTGCCATCGCCAAAATTCCATGAATAGGTAACGGGTCCAGGCGTGCCACCTGAGGTGGAATTAGAAAAGGTAACAGGCAGCCCGGGGCAAACAGTAGTATCGTCAGCAGCGAATGATACTACAGGCAACGGATAAACAGTCACTACCATAGAATATGTGCTGGAGGCCGCACCATTGAACGCAGTGAGGGTGACGGTGTAGGTGCCTGCTGTAATATAGGCAGCTGAGGGGTCGCTCAATGAAGAAAAAGTACTGTTGCCCAGATTCCATGAATAGGTTACAGCATCTGAAGATGTGTTGGTAAAATGAACAATCAGGGGCGTACAACCCGACGCGTTGTCAACACTGAATCCTGCTGTAACCCCACGTGAAACTGTGGGACAAAATGTGATGAGCGTGAAAAATAAAATATAAAATATTCGGGGCATACCGGTAAAATATGATTACTTGACGCCTGAAAATACATCTTTTCAAGCAATCAAAAAAAATATTATACAGGCTGGTTTAGAGTTTTTTCAATACATTAACTATTAGTTAGTTCAGCTGTGCTCAATCGGGGAAAATAATACACATATTACTTTGCGCAATAACCAACTTTAAACCGTACCATGACAAGTGCCTCAGCGCACAAGACCCAAAAAACTGTGCATTTCCAGAAAAGGCTTTTTCAAACACTAGTCAGCATTGAATCTTCCTTTTTAACCCAACAAGTACTGAGGGCCATTCCTCTGCAATAATACTGTACATAGCAGTGTTGCGGTAAGCTCCATTTGCCCTGATCCGTTCGTTGCGGAGTATACCTTCAAACGTTGCTCCTATCCCTAATATCGCAGTACGGCTCCTATGATTGTTCTCGTCGGTTACAAGTTGTACCCTTATTGTTTTCAGCACGTCAAAACAATAGGTCAGCATCAGCAATTTACATTCCCGGTTGTATCCGTTACGCCAGTAAGCCGGGTCATACCATGTCCACCCGATTTCGAGTTTTTTATGTTCCGGAAAAATATTGTGAAACATGGTGCTGCCAAATACTTTGCCTGTTTGCTTTTCAATAACAGTAAAGGGGTACTGTTCCCCGTTTGCCCGTTTCAACGCAGCACTTTCGAGGTGCTTGCGCAAAACAGCAGGATCAGCACCGTTTATAGACACGAACTCCCAAATTTTTTCATCACTGCCGGCAAGAAGCAAATCGGAAAAATGAGCTCTATCAAGCGGTACCAGCCTTACTTTTTCTCCTTCCAAAACAACAGGGTGGTTTATCCAGTTCATCGGTTAATATGTTTAAGTATCGATAGATTGATGTACTAAAAATACAAAAGCGGGACAAAACGCCCCGCTTCTGAATTATCAAATGTCAAAATCTGCGCTTATTCAACCATCAGTTTTTTCACGGCAACACCTGCATCATCAACGATCTGTACAAGATAGATACCCTGTGCTACACCTTTCAGGTCGAGCGTGAAGTTATTTTCACCTGAAATTGCTTTCTGTTCGGTAGTCTTCACGATTTTACCAGTCACATCTGTAAGGTTAATGGTTATTTGTTTCCTGCCGATACTATGGTAGTAAACAGTTGCAGTGCCCGAAGCCGGGTTAGGAAATACGGATGAAGAAGATCCCGGAGTTGCGACAGAAATAACGCCACTAGGTACGGTACCGGTGAACGCGAGATCATCGGCATTGAGAAAGCTGCCAACAACTGCCGCAGCAGGATCGGCACTTGTGGAAAGAACTACAAGGCCCGTATCGGGAGTTAACCCTGACATGTATTTCAGGGGCATTGTGAAACTTGCCCAAGTCATAACCATACCCGTTAGCGTACTATCAATTTTAGCTACAGTGTCCCGTTTGTTGAGTGATATGTTCCACTTTGTAAGAAATACTGCTACCCTGCCATGGTCTGCACCCTGACCCATGTGCTCCCACTTGCCGGTAAGGCTGGCAGGACGTGAAGTATATGGAAAACCACCGTCGACAGCAACAGAAAAAGGCGAAGGCACTACTGTTACATTACCGGATACCGCAATTCCGGGGGCAACAATGGTCAAAACTGCCTTTGCTTCAAGTTTTATAAACGCAGATCCGGCAGGTGCGCCTGTTGTGCCTTTGATACATGTGTATGCAGTGGACGCAAATCCATCTATAGTAGGATTCGCATTGCCCCATCCAGTAGGATTATCATAAGAACCGGTGCCTGCAGTAGTCCAGGTTTCGAAACCGGCATTGGGTATCTGCGCAAATGCTGATAGCGTAAAGAGGGAAGCAGCAAAAAGTGTACAAATTTTTTTCATTTACGTTGATTTTTTAGGTGAGTGAAAAGTACAACAAATGTACATTTATAATCGTTTCAAAAAAATATTTTGCATATAATATTGTTTGTTACACTACCTGTATTCGCCTGCATGTGCAATTATTAATTGTAAAACAATAAACTACTTTTGTCTATTGTCAAAACAACCTGTTTTGAAGAAAAAACATGTCGGAAAAAAACGAAAATAAAAACAAAACCGGTCCAAGATGGATTGAAAATCTGCACATTCTGCTGTGGCTGATAAAGGATACCTGCTGGGCGCTGGTGTGGAAACCGGGTGCAATGCTGATGATACTACCAACAATAAGTGTTGCATTCTACCTGCTGTACCATTCCAAACATAGCAAAACAGAACTGTTTCACAATGCAGCGGTATGCATGTGGATCATTGCCAACTCGATATGGATGACCGGTGAGTTCATCAACCATGATCTTCGCATGATCGCAGTTGTTTTTTTCTCTATAGGGTTAGCGCTATTGCTCATTTATTACACTGTGTATTTCAGGCGCGACCAACGAAATGAAAATACAAAGGTGGGGAATACCGAATAATGGCCGGCTGCACCAGAACAGCAATGTAAAGGAAGCTATTTCGATACCGTCTTGGGCACTTTCTTCATCAGTTCGCTTTGCACATACAGCTGATGCCTGTAGTTGGCCGAACCCTCCAAAATTTGAACCATTGCCTCAATCTCCATATCCCGGCCGGATGGGTCATAGTTTTGCCTGAGGTTATTATTGAACATCAGCCCGACAGACTGCCATACCACTGCTGAAAAACCACTTTTCAATTCGCGAATAATGCTGTAACAATTCTGACCGGTCTGCCGGTTTATCAACTTTATCAGCACATGCCCCTGATCTACGCTGAGATTCTTCAACGGCTCCTTGAAAGCGACATCCAGCTGTTTATCAATTCCCTTCAGGTATCTCCGCCTGTCGCGACGGCTGTCAAGCGTTTCGAGCGTGGTACCAACATCCTTCAGAATGGCTGCAGCGGTAATGGCATAAGGATAGACAACATAAATATCCCTGCGCAGGCGGTCTCGCCTGATACGGTCCTTGCCATCGATGTACATTCCGGTTCGCTCAAACTCGGGCAGGAATATAGTTGGGTAATTATGACCGTTGTAAATAGTAGACCCCAACCTGATCGTATCATTAACAGACTCCTGTGCAGCGGCATTCAATGCAGCAGCAATCATCAGAAGAAAGAAGCCATATGTACGCTGTATATGCATGCTGTTGCTCAATGTAAAATTCAGCAATTTTCGTGATAATAAACGCAGACACATCACTGAATATTGCTAATATGAAATGTTAATATTGAAATGTGGCATGATATTGGATACTGTCAGTTTAGTGCGAAACGATACCTTTGCACCTGGAATATGAACAAATTATTGATTGGAATTGGATTGGTGTTAGTATCAGGCATTTCGTCTTGCAGTAAGGAAGCACCCGTGCCGCTGACGCGCAGGCAGATACAAGAGCAAATAGACTCTATCACCCGCATAAGGGTAATGGAAGTAGATGAAAGAGCAAAAAAGGATCTGGAACACCGGATAAAAATAGAAGTAAAAATAAAGGCCGACTCCATCTTGCAGGCAATGAAGACCGGCAAAACAGAAGACACCACCGCATTGCAACAAGCCAACGACTAAAATGTGAATCCACAGCTCCATTCATCGCCCGTACTTTACTTTGATGGTGTCTGCAACCTGTGTAACCGTTTTGTACAATTTGTAATACGGCGGGACAGAAAAAAAATATTCTTCTTTGGGCCTTTGCAGTCTGATGCCGGTACAAAGGCAATGCAGCAGGTAAAATTACCCAGCGACAAGCCCGGAAGTGTGATACTATTCAGCAACGGCAAGTACTACACACGATCAGCTGCGGCACTGCATACCTTTCAATTGCTGGGTGGTGGGTGGCAACTGCTATTTGTTTTTATTCTGATTCCGCCTTTCATCAGGGACGCCGTATATAACCTGATCGCACGCAACAGATACAAATGGTTTGGCAGGCAGGCATCCTGTATGTTGCCGACAGCCGAGACCGCCAATCGTTTTGTTAACTAATTATTTTTCACTCAGCAATGTTAACTGTCTTAAATTTGGGTATGATAGTGATTAAACGGTTTCTTACCGTGTTGCTGGTAATCCTGCTCGTGAATACAGCATACAGTCAGGAAGTAATTTATGCCCCCTACGACAAATTTGACTACCGTTCAGATGCATATGCTGTTGTAGGGATGTGTGGAGGCAACCTTTATACCTATATCAGAAACGAGGAAGGATCGAGGCTGGACGCATATAACGACTCGATGGTAAAGGTCGCCACCGTGATTCTTGATTTTTTCCCACAACGGATCTATCAGGTGCGCTTTATTGCTTACCCCGATAAAATGATGGTGTTGTACCAGGCACTCGAAAGCAACAAAGTAGTACAGTATGCTGCACTGCTGGATGCCAATGGCCTGCTGATCAACAAACCGATTGAGATCAGCAGCACGAAAACAGGCATCTTTGGTGCAACGAAAAACTACTATTCCTCGTCATACTCGGACAACAAAAAGTCGATACTGATCTACACCGCAAATGATAAAGGCAGCTCTATAGAATTTGCGGGTAAGTGGCTGGATGAAAACGCCAAAATAACGAATCAATGCAAGCTCTCGTTTGAAACAGACAATGTACCAGAGCATGGCGAAGTGAATGTTGCCAATGATGGCACCGTGTATATGGCTGCCTATACACCGATAGGATCAGAGAATTATGCAGATCAGTATTGGCTGCTGAAATTGAAACCGGGAGCGGATAAGTTTGAAGCTACCGAACTGAAAATGGGTGACAAATTTGCTACCAGCGGGTATACCAGGGTGGACAACGTGAACAACAGAGTATACTTTGGCGGTTTTTATTCCAATGCCCGTAACGGCAACTTCGATGGCTTCATTTACGCATCATACGATATCAATTCAGGAGCTTTCACAAGCACCCGCTTTATCCCTTTCGGAAACGAACTGATTGCTGAGGCATCGAGAGGTCAGCGCAGGTACACTTTCGACAACTTTCTGGTAAGGCAATTGATTGTGAAAAATGACGGTGGATTTGTACTCATATCCGAATCGCACTACGTAACCCAGCGCAGTAGCTATACACCGGGCTTTGGATACTACTCTTTCTACACACCCTACATGAATTCTCAGGTACGGGAATACCATTACAATGAAATAATGGCTTTGGCTTACGACAAAGATGGTGTAAAAGAATGGAATGCATTTATTCCCAAACAGCAATATTCGCAGGAAGATGAGGGTGTATTTTCATCGTATGCATTGCTGAACACCGGTGGTACACTTGCATTTCTGTTCAATGACTTCGACCCGCACCACTCGCGCATTCAGCTGGCCACACTCAGTGCAGATGGCAAAAAAGAGGTGCACGGCCTTGCGGCTGAAGGCATAGAGGTGCCAGATTGGCTGCCACGGTCTGCAAAGCAAGTGGCGGGACGTATTCTGCTGGTTCCCTGTTTCCACAAAAAACAAATTTGCTTTGCCAAAGTGAAATTCTGACCAGAATTTCACTTTGGCAAAGCAAACCTACAAACAGGTGATCACCTGACAACTATACAGTAACCGGCGTACCGTTGATACCGGTTTTGGGGTTCTTAAACTCACCCTTACTTTTCCTTATGCGGCACGAAACAACCTTGTACTCAGGACACAATGCCTCCGAGTCGGAAATGCTGCTTGTGATATTGTTAAGCATAATTTCGGGGAAGTGAAAAGTGCTGCTCAAAATACCTGGCTTTACTTCGTCAGTTATCCTGGCTTTAATATCCACCTTTCCGCGGGGAGACTCCACGCACACCATATCGCCATCGTTGATAAGGTGTTTGGCGGCATCCTCAGCATTGATCAGTAACACATCGTCGGTTACAATCAGCACATTGTTCGTTCTGCGGGTCATCGCTCCGCAATTGTAATGCTCCAGTTCTCTGTTGGTAGTGATGATGTAGGGATAGTCTTTTTCATTTTGCACAAGTTCTTCTGACTTCCTGTACTTATTGTGAATGAACCTACCCTTACCAATTTTGAAGGATTCTGTGTGAAGTATTTCGGTTCCTTTACCTTCTTTGTTAACCGGCCATTGTTTACCATCGCTGCCAAGGGTATCCCAGGTGACTCCTTCAAAAAACGGTACTATTCTCGATACCTCTTCGAGTACCCATTCGGGGTGATAGTCTGGTTGAGGATAGCCCATGCGATTCATGATATCCACCATAATCTGCCCATCACTCTTCGTACCCTCAATTGGCGCTACAACGGCGTTTACCCGCTGTATTCTCCGTTCGCCATTAGTAAACGTACCACTCTTCTCGAGAAACGAAGATGCAGGCAAAATGACAGTAGCCAGCTTGGCTGTTTCGGTCATAAACAACTCCTGAACGACAAACAATTCAAGCTCTTTTAAAGCCTTTACAACGTGTTGTGTATTGGGATCGGTCTGTGCCATATCCTCTCCTATCACCCACATTGCTTTCATTTTTCCACTCAGCGCCGCATCGTACATCTGTGGGATCTTAAGACCGGCATAGTTGGGTAACTTAGCATTGTAAAATTCTTCGTATTTTTTGTGGTATTCTGGTACAGACACATCAAAGTAGCCGGCACCCTGATAAGGCTGGCAACCCATGTCTGCTGACCCCTGTACATTGTTCTGACCGCGCAAAGGGTTTACCCCAACACCTGGCCGGCCCACATTACCAGTAATCATAGCCAGACTGGTGATCATCATTATTGTGAATGTACCCTGTGAATGTTCTGTAACTCCTAGGCCATGAAATTCCATTGCATTTGGGGCGCTTGCATAGGCAATAGCAGCAGCGCGCACCAGCTGTTTATCTACTCCACAAATCCGCTCCAGCTCATCGACATTTTGTGCAAGTATCTCCTGCTTAAATTCCTCATACCCCTCTGTCCTGTTTGCAATGAAATCTTTGTCTTCCCTACCCTCGCTGATGATGTAGTAGAGCATCATATTGAGCACAGCCATATTGGTGCCGGGACGCAATTGCAAATGGTATGTTGCATACTTTGCAAGCTCTGTACGGCGCGGATCAATAACGATTGAAGTCTTACCACTCATCGCCACCTGCTTGAGTTTGGCACCGGTTACCGGATGTCCGTCGGTAGGGTTGGCACCGATCACCAGTATGCAGTCAGTAAGTTTCAGATCGCGTATAGAGTTGGTGGCAGCGCCGGTACCGAAGGTACGCTGCATGCCTATGGCCGTGGGCGAATGGCAGACGCGTGCGCAGCAATCTATGTTATTCGTTCCCATCACTGCACGTGTAAACTTCTGCATGAGGTAGTTCTCTTCATTCGTTCCACGAGAAGAAGATACACCTGCAAATGAATCGGGACCGTACTTTTGTTTTATTTCTGTTAGTTTCTGAGTGATAAAATCATACGCTTCATCCCAGGTTGCCGGCACAAACTCGCCGTTGCGTTTTATCAGCGGGGTGCGCAGCCGGTCTTTGTGGTTATAGAATGAAAATGCATAACGGCCTTTGAGGCAGGTGTGACCCTGATTGGTATCGGCATCGTACGGTGCCTGAATTGATTTAATCTTCCCACCTTTTACAGCAACTTCGAGGTTACAACCTACACCACAATAGGTGCATACCGTACGCACCTTTTCGTCTACCTGAATCGACTTGGACTCGAAGATGTCGGATATAGCGGATGTAGGACAAGCCTGCGCACAGGCACCACAGCTTACACAGTCGCTTTGCTCGAATGTAGTCTCCAGACTTTTTATGATGTGACTATCAAAACCTCTGCCTCCCATGCTGAGTACGAACTGTCCCTGCACCTCGTCGCAGGCACGCACACAACGGAAACAATTGATGCATTTTGAAAAATCCGAGGTCATGTAGGCGTGACTCAGGTCTTTTTTCCTGTCCAGATGGTTCTTCCCTTCGGGGTAACGCACGTCGCGTATACCTACCTTAGCTGCAACCGACTGTAATTCGCAATTATTGTTGACCTCGCAGGTGAGGCAGTCGAGCGGGTGATCGGTAAGAACAAGCTCTACAATATTCTTGCGTAGTTTTTGAATTCGGTCTGATTCGGGATAAATGAACGAACCCGGCATTATAGGTGTATGGCAGGAAGCCATTGTTTTTACCGGTCCTCCTTTAGTAAGCGCCACATCTACACTGCATACTCTGCATGACCCGAAAGGATCGAGATTTGGTGCATCGCAAAGTGTGGGTACAGCATCCTTCCCAAAATGCCTGCGCATCACAGCCAGTATGGTGTCTCCCTCTTTTATTTCGTACGGTTGGTCATTGATATAGGCAACTTTGCCGGAAACCTTTGCCGGTTCATTGCCGGAACCACCAGAATTAGGCTTATTTTCCACGAAATACTGCTTGCTCATAGTCTTGTGTTTTGTACAAGTTAAAACGATTACACACCGAACATCCCCATTAAAACTGGCTGCAGTCGCAATGACCCAACCACGCAATTTCAAATATAACGAAATTTGAGAAAAAAACCGAAATACAGGTGTTATGAAGCTGCTTGCCTGAGCCAATTCCAATATGTCCGGATGGTTCTTTCTTTGATTTAACTATTTCAGAAAAACATCTACAATCCAGCATTCAATACCTAATTCCAGCCAACGTATTGCTACATTGGAAGGCATGTAAAACGGCCACCTATGTCTATTCCTGAATAAATGCATCACAGCTACATTTCCGAACTACTCTATGACCAGGACCATCAGTCACACCTCTTCCATCAGAAAAAATACCATTTTTTTAAATTTTCATAGCTACTTCTTTATATAATATTGATCAAAATTTACTATCCATTGAAAACCATGACTAAGGTCAGGTTATTTTTAAAAGCAAACATGATTTGCATCATAATTCACATCTAATACAAATCGCATTTTTGCTGTTACTAATAAATATTACCCAAACCAAAAACAAAATGACTACCCAAAAACTCTCACCACCGCAAAGACTCGTTGCACCGTACCTGATTTTTGGAATACTATATATTCTATTTTCAGATAAACTGGTGCGACTGGCATTCGCAAACAGCGATACGATTACAACAGTGCAGACCTATAAGGGCCTTGCTTTTGTGATGCTTACCGGTGCATTGATCTATATGCTCTCGAAGGAATATACCAGCAAGGTCACTGAAGTAAGCCGAACAGCCGCGTTTCGTGATGAGTTCTACAGGGCGCTAATAGTGAACGCCGGCGACCTTACGATTCTGACGGACAGAAATAGTATCATGCAGTTTACCGGTCCGAGTATAACCAAATTGCTTGGTTATACAGACACAGAGCTGCTAAAAGTGAGTGTGTTCGAATTTGTACACCCTGCTGATCTTCAAAAATTGTTGATCTTTCACGACGAAATTGTTGCACATCCCGATCATCTGTATACCTGCGAAACCAGAATTCGCCATAAAAACGGCGACTATCTCTGGATGGAGGGAACCATCATCAACAAATTGAATGACCCAATAATTGGTGGAATCGTGACCACTGCCAGAATCACCAACGCAAGACGACTTGAAGAAGACAAGATCAAGGCTAGTGAACGGTTATTCCGCTCTGCATTTGAGCAGGTAGCTGTGGGTATGGCCAATCTCAGCCTGGGCGGTGAATGGATCAGGATGAATGACCAGATCTGCAAGATAACCGGCTATTCTCACGACGAATTGTCCGGGACCCGCTATGAAAAGCTTTACAACTCAGCATATCAGGCTGCAGCAATAACCGAGTTCCGCAACATAACAGGTGGTAAAAAGCAAGACCAATGCACCACAAGGAAATTTCTAAAAAAGGACGGCTCGTCGATCTGGGTTGAGTGCCTGCTAACACTGATATCTGATGAACAGCAACAACCGCTCTATATCGCCGTAGTTGTAAAAGATATTGACATGGCGCGCAGAACCGAGCATCAGCTGGAATACAGAAACAAAGAGCTGGATACCTTTATCTACCGCTCCTCCCACGATCTGCGTGGCCCCATAACTACTTTAATGGGTTTGTCTGACATCGCCCGACTGGATGCGCCGGATGAAAAAACCAGGGACTATTTTACGGATTGCTATAATGTGGCCAAGAAGATGGAAAAAACGCTCCGCGACCTTATGGCTGTAACCCAGATAAAGCAAGGCGCTGTGGTGATAAAAGAAATAACGCCCAGAGCGCTGTTGTATACACACCTGAACTCCAAGAAGATAAATGGCTCATTGGGTGACATATCGCTATGTACAGAAGTAAATGATGATGCAAAATACTATTCTGACGAATCTTTGTTTCGCCTGGTTGTAAGCCATCTGGTCGACAATGCGATAGCGTTCAGCAATCCATCAAAGGCGGCAAAAGTATTCGTCAGTATTCAGCAAAAAGATCAAAAGATCAATCTGATCGTGATGGACAATGGAATCGGTATTCCGGATGATGAGGCAGGGCAGATTTTCGACCTTTATTTCCGTGGGCGCAATGTACAACGAGGTAGCGGAATTGGCCTGTATCTGGTGAAATCTGCGATTGAAAAACTGGGCGGAACAATTGATGTTTCAAGTTCTGAGGAGACAGGAACCAAAGTAACTGTTTCTCTTCCCAACAAATTTCCTGTAAGCTGAAACATGATTACCAGAAAAGTCATCAATATTGTCCGGTGCCCAGCATCACGAGTGTGCAGGCTTCCTGAACCTTAATCCCTTGCTTTGACGCCATCTGCTCCAATTCTTCGTTCTCTGTACCGGGATTAAAAATGATGCGACGTGGCTTGAGACCCAGAATGTAATCGTAATATGCTTCCTGATTGTCGGGATTAAGATATAGCGTAACAGTATCAATCTCATCACTGGGAACGGGCTTATTTTCAATCTTAATACCATTGACATTGCCTGCCTGTTTACCAACGGCAACTACGTCGTGACCCTTTGCCTGCAGACGCAACATAGCCATGTTGCTATACCGACCAGGATTCTCTGACGCGCCTAAAACCAGTGTTTTATTCTTCATGGTGTCTTGGTTTGGAAAAGAACATAAAGTTACGCCGATCGCTGTTTACAGATTGTGAATATTCTTAGCCATTTTCGCCTCACAAGGACATTGCGACCATTTCAGCAATATCCAGCACCTTTACGCTGTCTTCTTTTTCTTTGTTCTTCACACCATCGGTAAGCATGGTGGTACAGAAAGGACAATTGGCGGCAATTATAGTAGCTCCGGTATCCAAGGCCTGTTCTGCTCTTTCAAAGTTGACACGGTTGGTGCCTGGCTCTTCCTCCTTAAACATCTGGGCACCACCGGCACCGCAGCACATACCATTGCTACGGCAGCGTTTCATCTCCACCAGTTCTGTATCGAATGCCTGAAGCACCTCTCGTGGCGCCTCGTATATGCCATTGCCACGTCCCAGATAACAGCTATCGTGGTAGGTGATTTTCTTTCCCTTGAAGGCACCACCATCTTTGAGTACAATCTTGCCTTCGTTGAGCAATTGCTGAAGGAAAGTAGTGTGGTGCATTACTTCGTAGTTTCCTCCGAGCTTAGGGTATTCATTTTTGAAAATATTAAAGCAGTGCGGGCAAATGGTAACAACCTTCTTTATGCCGTATGCATTGAGGGTATTGATGTTGTTGTATGCCATCATCTGAAAAAGAAACTCATTACCTGCCCTTCGAGCCGGGTCACCGGTGCACATCTCTTCCTTGCCCAGAATTGCGAAGTGCACACCCACCTTGTCCAGAATTTGCGTGAATGCCCTTGTGATACGCTGAGCCCGCTGATCGAACGATCCGGCACAACCTACCCAGAACAACACTTCCGGCATCTCTCCACCCGCGGCATATTCTGCCATACTTTTTATTGCCATGCTACTTGCTTTTTTTGTTTTTTGCAGATCCCTATCTGATACACACAATCAGTGCATTACCCGTTTACCCAAGCGTCCCTGTCGTCCGGACTGAATTTCCAGGGGGCCATATTGTTTTCTATGTTCCCAAACATCAGATTCCATTCGCCGGGAGCACTGCTTTCTTCCATCACCAGATTGCGCCGCAGCTGCATAATGATATCCAGTGGGTCAATCATAACCGGACAAGCCTCAACACAAGCCTGACAGGTGGTACATGCGCGCAACTCCTCTACGGTAATATAACCATGTAACAGCGACTTGCCATCGTCTTTAAATTCTTTGTTTTCTGTAATATTCCTACCCACTTCCTCCATACGGTCGCGGGTATCCATCATTATCTTCCGCGGTGATAATTTCTTGCCGGTCATATTAGCCGGACAAACCGAGGAACACCTTCCGCACTCTGTACAGGAGTAAGCGTCGAGCAAGTTTTTCCAACTAAGATCCTGCACATCTTTTGCACCAAAACGTGGTGGCGCAGCTGCTTCGGCAGTGGCTGCAGGGGCTTTGTCGGGCTCCATCATGTACAGCACTTCGTTCTGAATTTCTTTCATGTTCCGGGCCTCTCCCTGAGGTACTAGTTTGGAGTAATATGCATTGGGGAACGCAAGCAGTATGTGCAGGTGCTTGGAGTACGGCAGGTAGTTAAGAAACAGAAATACACCGATAATATGTAACCACCAGCAAGTACGCTCAATAGCCACCAACGCTCCGGCAGACATGCCTGAAAACATACCTGTAAGATGACCGGTAACCCAGAAAGACTCTGTATGCGTGTAATGCTCGGCTCCCAGCTGCTGCAACGACAGATCTGCTGTATTCATGATCAGAAACAAAGACATCAGTACCACCTCGGTTACCAATATCAGATTGGCATCGTTGCGCGGCCAGCCATTGAGCTCAGGCATGTTGAGTCTGCCAATCTTCAACACATTCCTGCGAATGAGGAAGACCACACAACCCAACAAAACGAGAACAGCAAGGACTTCGAAAAAACCAACGAGAAAGGAATACAGCGCTCCCAGAGGTGGCGCAAAAATTCTATGAGCACCAGTGACACCGTCTATAAAAATCTCCAGAATCTCTACGTTGATAATAACAAACCCTGCATAAACTGCAAGATGCAGCAAGGCCGGTATTGGTCGTTTGAACATTTTTTTCTGGCCCAGTGCCAGCAAAACCATGTTTTTCCAACGCTGGCTTTTATTGTCCGAAATTTCCTCATCGCGACCAAGCAATATATTGCGGCGCATCTCCGTAACCTTCTTCCAGAAAAAATAAACCGCTGCAATTGCAAGCGCTATAAATAATATCTGTTGTACTATCTGCATCAGGCCAGCCAATTTTAACCCGAAAGTAACAGGTTTTAAGCCAAAAGTCAAAAATGCCCCATAGGTATTAACGATGTAGTGCTATGTCAGCCCGAATTTGGCTGAGAATCAATCAATTTGCACCATTATTTCTCTTTATTCGCTACATTGCCAGTAGATTGGGTACTATAACCATGGCGCTCCGGATAATAGCTTGCACTTTTTGCCTTTTACTGTCGTACATATCGCTGCTTGCACAGGTTGCTGATACGCTACGTCTTCCGGATTCGACAAACCGGGTGGCCAAACCTGCGACTGACTCATTAGTGCTGGATACTACCCAACTCGTACTGCCTGACCCGATCATTCCCAAACAATCCACAGCGGCACGTAGCCAATCTGATCAAACCGGCTACACCATACATGGCAAGGTAGCTGATGGTGGTACGGGAGAGGGCATTCCGTTTGCGACAGTTTTCTTTCCACGAACACCTGTTGGTACAGTAGCTGATCTGGATGGCAACTTCATCCTCAAAATGGAATCCCTGCCGATGGACACACTGTACGTGAATGCGATTGGGTACAAAAGCGCCAAACGGATTCTGAACAGGTCGCGCCACGAATACAACTTCATCATAGAGCTTGAGCGGTCTGTGACATCGCTGGGTGAAGTAACGATACATGCCGGAGAGGATCCTGCGATTACCCTGGTAAAGAAGATCATAGAAAGAAAACCCTATAACGACCCGGACCGGACTGAGAACTATCGCTACGAAGCGTATAACCGGCTGGAAGCCGACCTGCAGCGCCTGACCAAGGACCAGTTTGAGAAAATACCGATCCTCAAGAAATATGGTTTTATCTACAACAACCTCGACACTGTATCTGAAACCCGCCCTTACCTGCCGCTATACCTCACTGAAACATTGTCTGACTACTACTTCAGGCGCAAACCCAAAAAGGTAAGAGAGGTGATTAAAGCCAGCATGGTGAAGGGTGTGAACAATGAAAATGTTGTAAAGTATCTCGGGACCTTTCACCAGAACCTGAACATCTACAAGAACTATGTACCCGTATTTGACAAGAAGTTTGTGAGTCCGGTGAGTGATGAGGGACTGCTGTTTTATAAATACAAAATACGGGATACACAGGTAGCCTATGGTCATAACATCATACTGGTACAGTACACCCCAAAACGGCCACTCGAAAGCTGCTTCACCGGTGACTTCTGGGTTGTAGATTCGGTGTTTGCCATTCAGCGGATCAGCATGGAAATTGCCCGCGAGGTAAACATCAACTGGCTGGACCATGTAGCGCTGTATCAGGAATTTGCGCCGGTAGACAGTTTCTGGTTTTGTGTTAAGGACAAGTTCATAGCTGGTTTCTCGGCTTACAAATCGAAGAAGATGCCCGGCGTTATTGGCCGCAAGACAACTACCTATCACCATATCAAGATCAACAGCGATACAGTGGACATCGCACTAGACGACCCGAAGGTGAAGCAGGACGTCATAAAACTGGACTCTGCCAAACATATGACCGACGCCTGGTGGCAGCAAAACCGGCCCGACACCCTGACCAAGAACGAAGCGGCAATATATAAGATGGTAGACACCATCAACGAGATGCCGATAACAACTGTCTACAAAAACCTGGTCACCTTTATCTCTACGGGAGTGAAAGATATAGGACCGGTACAACTAGGCCCCTACTTCTACCTTTACAGTTTCAACGCAATTGAAGGCAGCCGTTTTCGCCTGTCGCTGGGTACACCCCGTAGCCTGAAGAACTTTCAGTTTACAGGGTATGGTGCCTATGGCACCCGAGATGGCCGGTTTAAGTACGGCATCACCGGCCAATGGATGATCAAGCGAAACCCATGGACCTACCTGCAGGCCAGCTATGCACACGATGTAAGCCAGACTACCAACTACTATGATCAGGTAGGCGCTGACAACATATTCAGTACACTGTTCAGGAAAGCCGGTGTACCATGGAAACTGGCATTTGCTGATGACAAACGTATAGAGTTCTACAAACAATATTTCAACGGATTCAGCCACAAACTGATCCTCGACCACCGGGACTTCACGCCCTACAAGCCGCTGCCATTTGAAGGCATTTTCCACAATGCGAAGGGAGAACTATCGCGTAATGTAGTGAGCGCCGAGGTGGGTGTAGACCTGCGTTTTGCCTATAAGGAAAAGTATCTTGAAGGCCAGTTCAAACGGGTGAGTGTAAAAAGCAAGTACCCGGTTGTGAGCCTGTCTGTGACGTCGGGTATAAAGGGTGTATTGGATGGCGCATACAGCTACCAGAAAGCACGCCTTGCAGTAACCGGACTCAATTATATACCTCCTTTTGGCAGCCTGTATTACAATGTTTTTGCGGGCAAGTACAATGGGACCCTACCTTATCCGCTGTTGGAGATCCATCCGGGCAACGAGTACTACTATTATAATAAGTATGCGTTCCAGATGATGAACAACTATGAATTTCTGAGCGACCAATATGTTGGTTTCAATACTGAACACAATTTTGGCGGAGGGATATTCAACAGAATACCTGTGTTGAAGAAACTGAAGTTCCGCCAGTTCTGGACCGCAAAGGGCGTTGTAGGGTCGCTGAGCGAGGCCAATCAGAAACTGAATCTGGATCGTGGCTATGCGTTCCGTACACTGAAGGGGTCACCGTACCTGGAATTGGGCACCGGAGTCTCCAATATATTGCAGGTGGGCCGTATAGATTTTGTGTGGCGGGTGACGCCGAAACCAATAGCAACAGAAGCCAAATGGCGCTATTTCGGCATTTTCGGCAGTGTGAAATTTGAGTTTTAATCAACGGCTTCGCAGTCAACAGCACAAATGTGCTCATCCCTATTTCTTTACCGGTGGCGCGGCCTGCTTCATCACCGGAATTTCCTTACGAACAGGTATCAGTGCTTTTTTTGATGCCGGAATAATTTTTGGTGCACCCTGTACTGGTTTTGCTGTGGCTGGCTTTGGCTCGGCTTTAACTGCTGCTGCAGGCGGATTAGCTTCTGACTTCGCAGGCATCAGTGATGCTTTCTCAGCGGTTTTGGGCGCAGCAGATTTTACAACAACTTTCTTTTTCTTCACTGCCTTCTTTTTGGCTACCGGCTCTTCTGTTCTGATCCGGTCGGACTGATTGTATGGTGTTTCGTGCTGATCGGGGTTCTGGTAGACCATGATCTCGTATACTTTCTCGGCCTGCAGATAACCTGAGAAAATAACCTGCACATCCTGTATGCGCTTGCTGTTGCAGATATAACTTACAGATTTGTCTGCTGCCAATTCTTTGTCGCACAGGCTTGCAATTGCTGCCTTGATCTTATTGTAATCCTTTGCGTTATCGGTCTGGTACACTACATAACATTCGTTGCGATTGATAATGCATGTAGTATAAAACTCACCATTGACTGCATACCTATGGTAATAGTGGTCCTCATTTGCCCGGTCGAAAGATTTTGCCTGCAGGAAGTAAGTAAGTTCATCTTCTTTGTTGCATATCTTTTTGTTCTCGAGTATTTGCATAAATATGCTGTGCTGGCCATAAGCCATGACGCACGATACGAACAGCGACAGGAATAAGAACATTCTTTTCATAAAAAATCCGTTATTTCACTCAAAGCTATAAAAGTAAATCTGATTATTGTAATGGACCACCGGTATTCTTGCTGCCGGACACTGCCCTGCTCACCCACAAAAAACAAAGCAAAAATGGATCAATTCCCTGTAAAACTACCGCTGAGAATAGACTGGAGCGAGATGGATCTTTTTGGTCATATCAACAATGTTGCCTACTTCAAATACATACAGGCATCGCGTGTGCACTACTGGGAGCTGACAGGCGTTGCTGCCACTTTTCACCAAACCCGGATTGGTCCGATTCTGCTTTCGACCAATTGTCAGTTTATCAAACCGCTGCATTACCCGGGCAATATAGTGGTGGAAAGCAGGGTGGAGTTTATAAAAACCACCAGCTTCGGGATACACCACCGCATATTGAACCCTGCGGGCGAAGTGGCTGCCGAGGCGCATGATGTAATTGTAAACTACGACTTTGAGAAAGATGAAAAAACGCCGATTTCTGACGTCTTCAAACAAGCTGTAAGCCGAATACAAGGTGACGGTAATGTCGGATGACAACGTTGCTATAGTGATCAATATATTTTCGACACGATAAAGCATTCTGAAGTTAGGGAGTTTGTGTGGTTCTGGTTGTAATTTGAAAATTGCGCACTTTGTGGAAATTTTTTTCAAAAATCCTATTCATCTGATTATCAATACTTTATGTTTTCATTTTTGCGCACTTTTTGCTCACTTTTGCTCACTGAAATTTTTTAATGTTTCAAAAATGCGCAAAGTGACTGCGACTAGCATACCGTTAAATGGATGTGCTGCACGATAAAGGTCTGCTGAATATACAATTGTAACAAACCCAATTTTGATGATAGCACGCCTGCTGTATATCACAGACAGTATTGTGGATATGATAAAAACTCAAACCCTAGGCAGGTAAGGGGTTGGTGGGATTTTGACTAGTATTTTTTCAGTTGTGTGGACGGCAGTTTAATTTTTTAAATATTCAGGTGACGACAGGGAGGTTGTAGCAGTACCCGAAAGTGGCAAAAGCGCATCTGTTCGGGAGCGAGACAACAAGAAAGAACAAACAAGGACAAAGCGCCCTATTAGCCACCCAAGCGGATAATGCTAACTGCAGTAGATCTGGCCTGAACGACAAACGGACGTCTCATTGATTTGTTAATTTTTTCAATAACGGCGTGGACGCATTGTTAAAATCAACGTTACTGTACTTTTGCACCTCAATTATCATCCATGCGCTTTTTCCTGATCACACTATCTACCCTATTGTTTGTACCGGTTTTGTTATTTGCACAGAAAGTATCGCTGAGTGGGTATATGCGCGACAAAGCGACGGGAGAATCGCTGATAGCAGGGACGATCTATATAAAAGAAGCGTCGCAGGGTGCTACAACCAACAACTATGGTTTCTACTCGGTGACCGTACCGGCAGGCAAGTACACCGTTATTTACTCGTATGTGGGCTACAACCCCATGGTATTGGAAATGGACCTGTCGGCAAATCTGAGTTACAATGCCGAACTGTCTAATGGTACGACGATGAAGGAAGTGAAGATCACGGCCGGGCGGAAAGACGATCATGTTAAGAATGCAGAGATGGGTACGGTAAGTCTTTCGATAGGCCGTATAAAGACATTGCCGGTGTTGTTTGGTGAGGTAGATATATTGAAAACGCTGCAGCTACTGCCCGGAGTACAATCTGCAGGTGAGGGCAATTCGGGGTTTTACGTGCGTGGTGGTGGTCCGGACCAGAACCTGGTGCTGCTGGACGACGCAGTGGTGTACAATACAGGCCATTTGTTTGGGTTCTTCTCAGTCTTCAACGGCGATGCGATAAAGGATGTAACACTGATAAAGGGCGGTGCCCCTGCCAACTATGGCGGCAGACTGTCGTCGGTGGTGGATGTGTCGATGAAGGAGGGTAATCTGAAGGAGTATCATGCAGAGGGCGGTATAGGGCTTATCGCATCGCGGCTGACACTGGAAGGCCCGATTAAGAAAGAGCGAGGCTCGTTTATGGTATCGGGCAGGCGCACGTATATCGATATCCTTGCCCGTCCGTTTTCGAAGGCATTGGAAAACACGGGATACTACTTCTACGACGCCAACCTGAAAGCCAACTATAAACTGGGCGAAAATGACCGATTGTACCTGAGTGGGTATACCGGTGTGGACAAATTTAAGTTTGCCAACTCCCGTGGCTCGTTCAGGGCAGATATACCCTGGGGTAACAATACGGCGACACTGCGCTGGAACCACCAGTTTAACGACAAGCTGTTCTCTAACACAACATTGGTGTATAATGATTACAATTTCGCCTCTAACTTCAGTGTAAACACATTTGCGGTACGGCTGTCGTCGGGTATAAAGGACTATAATGCGAAAACGGATTTTGACTATTATACCTCGCACAACCACCACATAAAAACCGGTGCTGCCTATACGCACCATACCTTTACACCCAACCAGGTTTCGGGTCAGCTGGATACAATAAAACTGGAACCGAACAATGCCTATGTAAAGTACGCACACGAGGCCGGGGTGTATGTGCTGGACGAGTTTGAACCGACCGACTGGCTAAAGATCAACGCGGGTTTGCGCTACTCGTGGTTTGGGCAAACGGGGCCTTATATGGGGTACAAATTTGACGCTGCCGGCAATATAAATGATAGCACCAAGTATGCCAAGGGCGACCTTGTAAAAACGTATGGTGGCTGGGAGCCGAGATTGAATCTGCGGTTTGCGCTGAACGATGCGTCATCAATAAAAACGAGTGTATCGCAAACGTATCAGTACATACATCTGGTAACGAACAACGGATCGACGCTGCCTACGGATGTGTGGGCACCAAGCACCTACCTGGTGAGGCCACAGCAGGCCAGGCAATACTCTGCCGGCTACTTTCACAACTTTCTGGATGACCAGCTGGAGACCTCTGTAGAGGTGTATTACAAAGACATGAAAAACCAGTTGCAGTACCGTGAGGGGTATACCCCAAACACGCTACGCGACCCTGAGTTGGAATACGTTTTCGGGAAGGGTACTGCTTATGGTGCCGAGTTTTTTGTAAACAAGACAAAAGGAAAATTCACGGGATGGATAGGCTATACCCTGGCGTGGACCTATCAGATATTTGAGAAACTGAACAATGGCGAGAAATTCCCGCTGAAGTATGACCGCAGGCACGACGTATCGGCGGTAGGTACGTATACGTTCAACAAAAAATGGACAGTGTCCGGCGTGTTTGTATTTGGCTCAGGCAATGCAATAACGCTACCTACCGCTTACTACTTTATAGACGGACAACTGGTGCAATTGTACAGCAACGTGAATGCCTATCGTGTGCCAGCCTACCACCGGCTGGACCTATCGGCGACGTATACACCGCAGCACAGCAAACCACGCCGCTGGCAGGGAAGCTGGGCATTCTCTGTGTACAATGTATACAACCGTAAGAATCCGTACTTCCTGTACGTAGACAACTCTGGCACGGTAGGAAACGGCATAGACATCAAGGTATACCAGGTGTATATACTGCCCATTATTCCGGCGATTACCTACAACTTCAAATTCTAAACAGCAACTACTCTAGGATCACAACCCGGCCGGTATAGTCGCCATCGGTGGATCTGAGGGTAAGTGTGTATACCCCATTGGGGATACCGAAAACAGAAAACTGCGTTACACCGTCGGACGACGGCATATCGAAAGTGGAGGTCGCTACAACTTTCCCAGCAACATCGGTAAGCGACAGCTCACCAATGAATGCGGTGCTTTTAGTGTACCGTATATTGAGTACCCGGGATGCCGGATTGGGATAGTGGTTGAAGATCGCCATCGGCTTAGCGGTAACTGTTACTGCAAGCGTTTCGAAGGCGCCACACCCGTTTGAAGCGGTTTCGGAATAGGTAATTATCGCCGATCCCAGAGCCCGCCCTGTAACTACACCCCATTGGTCTATTGTAACAACCGATGAATCGCTTGCTGACCACACACCTGATGGTGCCCTGCCACGGAGTTCAACGGTTTTACCGGCTACTATTACCGATTTCCCTGTGATGGGTGTAAGCTGGGGCACCGGCAGCACAGTGATATTGGCTGTTTTGACCCCAGTACCGCACCCGTCGGTAACGGAATACGCAACCTGTGTGGTACCAACGGCAATACAGGTGAGCGTGCCCATAGCATCAATCGTCGCAATGGAGGTATCGGCAACGGACCAGACTCCGCCTGCAACAGGATTGGAAAACGATACCAATTTGCCCATGCACTGCGATGCCATGCCGATAATGTAGCCTGTATATGGGCTGGAACTGCCCGTAACATTGGTGACCGCAGAAACGGCACCACAAACACCAGTGACGGTATACGAGATTTTTGCAGTACCTGCAGCACGTATCAGTGCGACACCAGACTGATCGACGGTGGCAATAGCAGTGTCGCTGGTGCTCCATACACCACCCGGTACTGTAGCAGAGATTACTTTGGTGTCGCCCGGGCAGCCAGATCCACCGCCGGAAAGTGTACCAGGATCTGCGGGAGCAAGTATCTGAATAGTAGCGGTATCGGTTGCGACGCCACAGCTATTGGTAAAACTATAGGTAATCAATGCAGTACCAACATTTATGCCCCTGATACGACCAGATGACAACATACTGACATTGCCCGATGTACTACTCAAATAGCCGCCCGAAGGGTTGCCAAACCAAGTCACCTCTGCATCTTTGCAGACATAAGAACCAGAAGGTACGATTTGTGCCTGTGGCAGCGGGTTGACAGTAACAGCAGATGTAGCATGAATGAGACCACAGGCGGTGCTTTTTGAATAAGATATGGTAACAGACCCTTGCGCCACGCCGATCACAGTACCAGCGGTGCCAATAGTAACATTAGTGTTTGACGCGCTCCAGGTGCCACCGGTGGTGCTGACCCAAAATGGACTAGTAGTATCGCCAACACAAACGTTGCTGGCGCCAGAAATACTTATGGTTGATGGAGCAACTACAGACAGGTTGACCTGAATAATAGCAGTATCGGTGCCGTCGCTTATGCGTACCCTAAAATTATCGCCGCCAGAGTACCCTGATACAGGGGTGTAGACAACACCAGCGGGAGCAACTGCCGCACCTGTAGATACTGCTGTAGCGGGAAATCCGGAAAGTGAGCCATGAATAGGCCCAGACAGCACAGACCATGTGAGCGGATCACCAATGTCGCCATCAGTGACCGTAAGCAACGTATCGACAGGAACGCCGGGTGATGATCTGCAAACCTGCACTGGTGAAGTGGACGCACCCTTTACAAAAACAGGCGGCTTATCGATGATCACGGGCAGGCAGCAAATGGACCGGATTGCGACTGCCTGCTGTGAAAAATAGAGCTTACCATCAGGCGAAACTGTAATTGCGGCTGCCGAAATGTTTGCTGCCATGGCAGAACCATTGTCGCCGGTGTAACCAGCCAAACCAGTACCTGCAATGACAGAGAGGTAATTATAGATATCGTAACGGCTTATTGTAGCGTTGTTGGAGCAGTACAGGTTACCCATGGTGTCGACAGCAATCAATGAACCAATTGCTGCAATTGATTTGATAACGCCTGCTGCATTTACTTTGCGGATGGTGCTACCGGCTATGTACACATTTCCTTTGTTGTCGGCGGCAAGGCCAATGGGGTTGTTGAGTCCGGCGGCTGTCGCGGGTCCGCCATCGCCTGACGCTGTGCTACTGCCGTTGCCTGCAAAAGTAGTGATGATGCTCGTAGCAGCATCGACACTGCGAATACGCTTCAACGTATTGTCTGCGATGAATACATTGCCTGCCGTATCTACGGCAACTGCGTGTACCGAGAACTGGGCAGCTGTTGCGGGACCACCATCACCCATACCTGCAGTGCCTCCACCAGCAAATGTAGTGATGACACCGGAGGAGGACACCTTTCGCACGCGATTGCCGCCAGCCATAGCTATGTATAGATTGCCCTGCTTATCTACTGCGATGATTTCAGGTTTTTCGATAGCTGCAGCTGTAGCCTGTCCGCCATCACCATAAAATCCGGCTATGCCATTGCCTGCATATGTTTTCAGGATGCCGGAAGCTGTGACCATCCTAACACGATTATTGTTTTTATCGGCAAAATATACGTTACCAGCACCATCTGCAGCAATGCCGCCTATTGCATTTGCCTGCAAGAGCAACGGCGAGCCACCGTCGCCACTATAACCCGTAAGCGCCAGACCATTTCCACTAACAGAAATGATCATTCCTGAAGTCGATATCTTTCTGATGCGATTCGCAGTACCATCTGCCAGATAGATGTTTCCGGCACCATCGACGGCGATATCGTCGGGGGGAACCGAAGTAGCTGTTGCCGGAACACCATCGCCTGCATAGCCATAGCCGCCGTTGCCAGCGACAGTAAATATGGCACCTGCCAAAGTGATCTTGCGGATACGCCGGTAGGTGTAATCGGACAGGAGTATTTCTCCGGAAGCGTTTACCCTGATAGAAAGCGGCTCCATACGGGCCAGTGTGGCCGGACCCGCTTCGCCCAACACACTTCCGCCTCCGGCTATGGTTGTAATGACACCAGCCGCATCCACTTTCCGAATACGGCCGTTGCGGTTTTCTGCAATCAGCAGTTGACCTGAATTATTGAAAGCGACACCGATGGGGTGATCGAGTGTAGCAAGGTGAGCCGGGCCACCGTCGCCGACAAAACCCGGCAAGCCATTGCCTGCGATTGTGGAAATGATGCCCGAAGTGTTTACTTTTCTGACTCTCAGGTTGGCATAATCTGCGATGAAAATATTGCCGAACGCATCGATAGCAACATCGTAGGGGTTCATTCCGGCTAGCGTTGCCAAACCACCATCGCCACTATATCCACCAGACCCACTGCCGGCAACGATCGTAGTCACCCCACCAGGGGTCTTTTTTTTGACCTGCTGCCCTGAAACAAAATACCAATTTCCACCAGCATCGAAAACACCCTTTCCGCCGTCTGAAATTGTCCGCAAGATACCTGTTGATGGATCAAGCATCCGAGTGCGCCGGCCGGAAATGATGTCGTCACCGAAGTATACTTTGTCTGCAGGGTCTGTGATTACAAAGGAATTGATGACAGACCGCCCATAAATACTGGCGATAGTATCGTCGCCAATACCACCGGCAAATGTTGTAATAGTTTGTGCTGCAGAAGGCGTAGCTGTGGATGCGTAAATAATAAGCGTGCATACCAAGGCAAAACGGGTAAAAGAACGGCAACTCATATGGGAGCATTTAAAAACTGAGTATAAAAGGCTACTGAAAATTAAGCCATTTTACGGTAATTCTATGCACGTTTTATGCTATTTGTTTCAGCACTTTTGTGCCATAGCGCCACCCAATAACTCTCAGTTAATAAAAAAACACAAATTACCTATTTTAGCATCGTTGCTCAATTGGCACATCAGAAAATTCGGTTTGAATAATACGGAATAGCCTACTGCACAAAAATCTCATCGCAAGCAATCATTGGCTTTTTGTTGTCGCGGAAGCGCCAGGAAGGCAGGGCTGTACTGTTTGTAGCCGTAACCCGCATATACCTTGCTTTTGCCTTTGCTTCGGCCTGAAAAAGTTTTACCGTTTTTTCGTAGTGCTCATCGGGTGCCGGATTGGTAAAGGATGCAAATGAGCGATAAGTAATCCCATCATCAGAAACCTCTACACTGATGGCAGGTGGCAGAAATATCCAATGCCGGGGATCGTGGAGAAAGTGCATTTTCAAGCCAGTGATGTTTTTGGCAACACCCAAATCGATGGTTGCCACCATATCTGTGCCATAAAAGCAAAGCCAATTGTAGCTGAAATCATTGTAACCCGGAGTGCCATCGACAAGTGTGCGACTGCCCTTGGCAGGATAATCTTCGGCAAAAGGAAACTTGAGTGTAACCTTTGCTCCGGTGGCAATAGTAGGTGTAACACCCGCAGCAAAAATGGCATCCCATTCGGCCATGTATTGGTCCGGGTTGAGGCCACCCTCGGACAGTTCTGTAACCTTTGCTTTTTTACAATTGGCAACAAAATTTGCAACCTTTTGCCTGAGGCCGGGTTTCACCGACCATGCGCCTTTGTCGTCCTGTACAAATACACCGAATTTCTCGACACCATAGAACTTTGCCTGCTGCAGAACAGTGTACTCGAGTGGTAAACGGGCACGAACGATGCGTTCTGCATATTCGGGCTTGTTGCCTACGGCACCTTCTGCTGCATCGAAAATCTGGCTGTATGCATCGAGCTTGTCGGGAGAGAGGTAGGTGTTCCATTCGTTGACCGGATTGCCATAGATATCCAGCTTGCGCTTTGACTGGCCCATGTTGTCGTGTATCTGACCTATGTACTGGAGCATAAATTTTGCAGCAGGGCCATAATAGTCGTTGAGAAAAACTTCGGTAAGGTCCTTGATATCGGCCTTATCGTCAATAAGTAACCGGGCGGTAAGGTAACTACGCAGTTCTGCCCACTCGCCATAGGTATCGCCACTGCCTTGCGCAAAAACCCCTTTGATACCATTCTCTTTATAAAACTGCATATTGGGCTGCAGGGTGAGCAGGTTGGGGAAAGGTGCGAGGTAGCTGGTAAACTGGGTGATATAGTCCCACACAAAAAGGTTGCCTGTAAGTGCACGCCAAGCCTTCACATCATTACGAAAGCCAGCGGCTGACCCTTCGGTGGTAAGCGGCTGATCGCGGTAAGCATCGATATTGCTGAGAAAAACATACACATTTGCTGCTGGTTTCAGTGTCTTTGGAGCACGATGGGTGTAGCCATAAGCCAGTGTGGTAATCTTCTGGTCGGGAAACTCTTTTGCGACACGATTGACGAATTTGATAAGCGAGCCCGCCGGGCTGCCTTGTTCATCGTCTGTTGCCTTACACTTCTCACACTCGCAATAGCCAATGTCGTCGTTGGGGCTGATGGACCAATACAGCGCATCGGGATTTACGGTTATTCGCTTTCTGAGCTCTGCGGTTGTGATCACAAACACATCTTCGTTGCTGAGGCAAAGCTGCGAAGGTTGCCTTACACCTTTCACCAGCGCATAATATTCAGGATGTTTTTTGAAGTACATGCCTGCGGGAACCAGCTTGTCGTAAGAATGCCCCCAAAGCCCCCAAAGGTCCTCGAACTGCTGCAGCTTATTCCATTCGAGGTATTCGGCATCGCGGGACGCGGGATAATAAGATTCCCGGTATTCGAATTGTGGTCTTCCCTCCTCTTTAAGGTTTGAAGGAATAATAACCTGCTTGCTCTGGCGTACTATTGCCGGTGCATCAGCTACCTTTCTGCAACCCAGGTATTTCTCAATAAACGTGTACACACCGTAAATGAGGCCCTTACCACTGCCCCCACAAATGAGCAGGTCTTTGCCCACCATTTGTATGCGGTAGCTCTCATGGGGCAATTTGCCCAATATAGCCTGCGCCTCTTTTTTTGTGTGCCCGATATAGATCGCATTTCCGATTATGGAACTGCCCTCCTGCGTGATCAGCAATGGCCTTCCGGACACCCGGCGGATGTAGTCCTGAAGTACTTTGGCAGCCTTCATTTCGGCGGGACTTGCGTCAACAGGAACGATGATAGAATAGGCGGCATTCTGGTCGGCGATAACCACCTCCTGCGCATTACCGCTGCAAGAGCTCACTGCCAGCAACAACAATATAAACCTGTAAAACAATTTCATGTCAAAAAATCTATTTAAGTATTTTGCTGAAAAATCCCGCAGCAATCAGGGCAAATTCTTTCACCGCATTAAAGGGTGTTGCTGTCCCGTTTAAAATCTTCGCTGTAACATGACATAAATGTCATACTGATTTCTGAAAATTGCTTCATTCTGCTTGATATTGTACCAAGACGCACTAATGTTGAACGTGGTAAGGTAGTGTATCTGGCGGCGGTACCCTACACCACAGCTAATTGTCTTGAATGTGGCAACCTGACTGAGAAAGTAGTTGGTACTGAAATCGTCTGGTACGTTACCATAGCCGGCTATAGCTGTGAAGTATTCGGTACGGTTCTCGCTCAGGTAATACCTGGTAGAGAATATTGCGGAGTAGTAGGTAGCGCGGATAGAATCGCGGTAAACCAGTGATTGCTGATATACTTTGAGATTGAGGAAAAAGTCCTTTATCTCCCGCGAAATGCCGACCACGGGTGATGTCATAGTTCCGCCGCTCAATTCCAAATACCTTATACCCAACTCGCCGGAATATCCCTTGTTGAAACCACGATTGATCGAATACCCCGCTTTAACTCTGGGAAAGATAAACACGTCGGGCGAATAAGCTCCGAGTGCATAGGAATACCATTTCTTGTTGTGATTGTAGTACAGATCCGATTCGAACTGGAAGCCGGTTCCGGTGGTACGCCCGGCATAGTTGAGCCTGAGGTTCCAAACACCACGATTAAAACGGCGTGAATACTGCACAGTGGCAATACTATTGATCTTGGGCAGATTGGTAGCATCAACGATACGCGAATGGAGGTAGAACAAGCCAATATCATTGCGCAGCCTGTGTGCGAACAACATGGCGGCATAGTCGGTATGCTTGGGGTGAAGCGTCATCTTGGCGAGCGTATCGGCAGTGCGCCAGGCCTGCTCATAGTTTTTCTGCGCCTCGAATACCTCTGCTTTACGATACAGGAAAAACGGATTCTGCGGATAATAACGTCTTCCCCTATCGAGCAAAACAAGCGCAGTGTCGAACTGCTTGAGGTCGTAAAGGAGATTGATGGTGTAATACAACGGGATAGTGTCTTTAGGAGCAACGGCAAGTGCTTCGTAGAATTCGGCAAGTGCGCTGTCTTTCTTTTCTGCAGTGATGTACTCCCTGCCGGATCCGATGCGCTGGTCTACGTACGCACCGCGGTAACGGGAGTTGTAAGGGAACATTCTATACAGCGGTCCCGATATCTCGTAAGCGGTGCGGTATTGTGCAGCCTCGGCATACACCAGCGATTTGCGAAACAGAAAGTCTTTAGACTCGGGGTAATATTTAAGACCCTGGTCCACGAAATATAATGCGGAGTCAAAGTCTTTAATGGCACTCTCGATATTGATGATATAGTTGAGCGCATCTACATTGTCGGGTTGCTTATCGAGGACCTCCTTAAGTACCCTGAGTGTATTGTAATAATCGTCGTACTGCATGGATTGCCTGCCTGCAGCGAGCGACTGTTCTATGAGGCTTGCCAGATATTGCCTGTTTTCAGGGTGTGCTTCGAGCAATTGTTTGGATATCTGTGCGGCATCAGAGTAGCGCTGGTAGCCCTCGTACACAACGGCTTTTTTGAACAGCAGATTCTCGTCGTTTGGATAAAATGAAAGCGCCTCATCAATGGTACGCAATGCATCATCAAATCGCTTCTGAGCGGTATATACATTGATCAGGTAGTTAATTGCAGCAACATTAGAACGGTCGTAAAAAAGTACGGACTTTAGTGCCACAACGGCACTATCGTACTCCATTTCATTCATAAATTGTTTTGCGGCCAGCGTGCGCAACTCAAGATAGTTGGCGCGGTTTGGCGCGTTGGGATTGTCTTTAAACATCATTTCTGCGATCTGCGATGCTGCGCCATATCGCTTCATACTTTCGAGGATGCCCATTTTCTTTTTCAGCAACTCGTAATCGGCAGAATTCTGTTTCAATCCGAAGTTGATCCATTGCAGGGCCTCGTTGTACATGCCTCTGCTGAACGCTATACTGATGGTATAATTGAGTGCTTCCCTGTTTCCGGGCTCGCGCTCCAGAATACCGCTGAACAGCAGGTAGGGGTCTGTGTTCATATAGAACCGACCCGCAGTAAGGCGGATGTAGGTACTGAGCCGCAACACATCACTGTTTGTAGGGAACAATTTCAGCAGCTTATTCACAACTTCTATGGCCTCTACATAACGTGACATTGCCTCGAGTATAGATACCTTTTTCATGAGGTACTCGTAGGAATTGGGTGTAGACTGCAGGGCTCGGTTGGTGTAAGCCAGCGAACTTTCGTAGTTGCCCGAGCGGATATCGAGCGCAAATATGGCTGTAAGGGCTTCTTTATTCAACGGATCCTGTTCGAGCACAGCTTCATAAGCCCGCTTGGCGATCTCTATGTACCCCCTGTGGGAATATTGCCGGGCTACGGACAGCTTGTAATCGAGGTAAACACTTCGGATAAAGGGATCGGCAGAAAACCGCTCGAACAGGTAATCTGCCAGCCGGTTGCTTTCGATCCAGTCTCCCATTTTTACGTAGATATTCAGCTTCTTCAGTAGTATGTCGCGATCGTTGGGGAAATACTTCAAGCCCATATCAGCATACTCCAATGCCTGCAGGTAGTTACATGCCTGATCCTCCATATTTACCAGGTATATGTAGGCATCCCTGTACCTGGGGTTCTTCTGAATTACATAGTTCAGTTCAAGGCGGGAGCTATCTACCTTGCCGGCAAGCGCGAATGCGTGACCGAGCAAAAGGTGGATATCCAGGTTCTTTGGGGAGATGTCGATAGCCTTGTTGCACAAGTTGATGGCTTTCTGATAGTGTTTCAGCTCTATCTCCCGTTTGGCCTCGTTGTACAGATTATCTGAAGATTCGATCATCTTCAGCCATTGGCCCTGCGCCTGAACACTGCACAGGAGCACCATTAAAAATATCAACAGGGGGGTTAATCTCATTTTCTGCTTTTTAAAAACCAGCTGATAAAACGCCGGCTGTAACTACTTATTCGTTTCTTAAATATAGTCAATACCCATCAGGTACTGTTGGCAAACAACCCGACAAGCGTATGCGTACTAATTTGCAGCAGCAACCTCTCCCTTCTTTTTGGGCTGCATACCAAAACCCTGCCGCTGCATGTTGCCCCAGACGTGTTTACGCCCGGTAATAAAGTTGAAGTACCCTTTGATTGCAAAGAACATGATGAGCGGATGGTAAATAAATGGCTCCAGAAAAGCCATCAGACACAATCCAATAGTTTCGCCCCAGGTTTTGTAGTACTTAAATGTGATCTGGTCCCACAACAGCGCCAGTGTAGTGATCATTACCGAGTAGGTATAAACGAACACAATGAGAATGATAGCAAAGGGCCAGTTGATCTGCCCGGTAACAATCAGGTATATATAGAACAACACACCGGTAAACTCTACGATAGGTGCGAGCAATTCGTACATGAACGCATAAGGGAATACAATGAGTCCCAAACGCCCGTAACGCGGATTGAAGATGATCTTGCGGTGGATACTCATGATCTGTGCCAATCCTCTGCCCCAGCGTGACCGCTGCCGGCCAAACACCTTCAACGTTGTAGGTCCTTCGGTCCAGCAGAGGGTACTTGGTACGTATTTAACAGCGTACTTTTTCTTATTGTCCTTCATGTAGGCGCACATACGTGTCACCATGTCCATATCTTCACCAAAGGACTTGGAGTCATATCCGCCGGCTTTTACCGCTACTTCCTTGTCGAACATACCCAGACCACCAGATACATTGGGAACGGAGTTGATGAGGTCCCAGCCCATTTTGCCGAGCATGTAAGCACGTATGTACTCCATCTCCTGAAAACGCGGTATGAGCCTGCGTGGCGGGCGCACACGTATCATAAGCCCCTCGTCCACATCGCAAGAATTGACCATGCGCAAAGTGGCCCCGGACGCGATGACCCTTTTATAATCTTCGACAATGTGCACATATCCGCATTCGGTACAGGGATCACCCACCTCTTTCACCTTGGTGGTCTCTTCGTCCATAAATGGCTTGATGAGTTTTATCAGCGTGTCCTTATCGAGAATACAATCCACATCGGTACACAAAAAATACTCGAAAGAGGAGATATTGATACCGGCATTGGATGCGTCGGCCTTGCTCTTGCCATTTACTTTATCAACCACAACCAGCTTGTCGTAGGCGCGGTTGGTAGACTTGAAAATACGCTTTATGGGTTGACAGTTGAGCTTCTCTCTGAAGGCATACTCTACGTGCACCAATTCAAACTCATCAATGAGTTTTTCCAGTGTTTCGTCGGTACTGCCGTCATTTACAATTATCACCTCAAACTTGGGATAGTTGAACGTAAGCAGCGACCGCACATTGGAGATAATGGTAACACCCTCGTTGTACGCGGGCGCAATTACTGATATACCCGGCGCCAGGGGAGACTCTACGATAATATTAAAATCGATGGATGCATTTTTCTTCATGTACCGCTGAATGGACATCAGCGACATGATGGCCAGCAGAGCGTATGCCATAAGCAGCGAGGTTCCGTAAATGAACACAGCAGACTGGTAGAACACACCTACTGTGTCCCAAAACGCACCACCAGAAAAAAAACTATAAAAAAAACCCATACTTAAAATAATATTTCAAACAAAACCTTACTCTATGTTGCCGCCGGAGTAGGATTTGGTGTACTCTTAGGCTTATTATCGGTTGTTTTCTTGAAACCTGCCCGCTGCATATTGCCCCAACTGTGTTTGCGATTGGTAAGCTGAAAATAGTACCCTCTCAATGCAAACACTACAATCAGCGGATGGTAAATAAGCATCTCCACAAACACCATGAGCACAATACGCACTACATCTTTCCAGGTTTTATAATACTGAAAGGTGAGCTGATCCCACAGAACGGACAATGATGATATCATCACAGAATAGGTATACACGAAAATGAGCAGGATAATGGCATAGGGCCAATTGACCAGACCAAAGTAGATAAGGAAGAGGTAATAGATGATACCCAGAAACTCGATGACCGGTGCCATGAGCTCAAAAAAGAAATTGTAGGGGAACACAATCATACCTACCCTGCCATATGCCGGGTTGAACAACATTTTCTTATGGGCGAGCATCAGCTGCAACAATCCTCTGGCCCACCGGGTACGCTGGCGCATAAAGATCTTTACTGAGGTGGGGCCTTCGGTCCAGCAGAGTGTATTGGGTATGTACCGAACGGCTGCATCGATTTTGTTGTCGTAGACGTAACGCGACATGCGCATACGCAACTCCATATCTTCTCCAAAAGATGCCGGATCGTATCCGCCGGCTTTAACAGCAATCTCTTTGTCGAACATGCCCAAACCTCCGGACACGTTGGGTACGGCATTGATATAACTCCAACCCATTTTGCCGAGCACGAACGAGCGAATGTACTCCAGCTCCTGAAACCTGGCCAGCAATGGCCGGGGTGCTTTGATCTTCAACAAAACGCCCTCATCTACCTCGCAGGAATTTGCCATACGCAATGTAGCACCGGTGGCGATCACACGTTTGTGTTCTTCCTCCATCATGGGCCTTATGAGCATCTGTAGGGTTTGCTCATGCAGAATACAATCCACATCTGTACAAAGGAAGTAAGGGAATTGAGAAACATTTATACCCACATTGGTCGCATCTGCCTTAGACTTTCCATTTTCTTTGTCAACTACAACCAGCTTGGCATAAGCCTCATCCTTCGATTTGTATACGCCTCTCACCGGTTTGGCTGACAGTTTTACGTCGTAAGCGAAATCTACCTTTACCAGCGAAAACTCACGGACTACTTTCTCCAGCGTATCATCCGTACTACCGTCGTTGATGATGATCACCTCATAATTGGGATAGTCGAAAGTGAGTAGCGAACGTACATTACTGATGATGGTCAAACCTTCGTTGAAAGCGGGTGCGATCACCGAAATGCCGGGAGCCAGGGGTGAACCAACAATAACCTTGTAGTCGGTATAACTCTCTTTGCGCAGAAACAGCCTTATATTCAGGAAAGAAAGCACGGCCAACATGGCGTAAATCATCAACAAGGCGACACCGTATATAAATACGGTGGTTTCAAAAAAGGCCGAGGCATATTCTACGAAAGTTTCGCCCATCAATTCTTAATTAGTGGGTTTAAACAATGCTTGATAATCAGCTGATTCTCCTCGTAGGTCATTTCCATCAATTCCTCAACCAGCAATCTGGAATTCTGCGAATTGTGCCTGATAATGGCTCGTGCGGCGTTCATCCTGATATCGAAGTTGGAGGAATAGAGAAACTCGGTTTTGAGAAACTCAAGATACTTGCCCGAAGCAATTGCACCCATGGCTTTCAATATCTCTAACTGACAATTCAGCGGCTGATGGTTGTAAATCCGGGACATTTTTTCTTCTGCAGCCTCGGCAGACAATTTACCCAAACAGCTGATCGCATCTGCTCTGAAATAGTGGTCTTTATTGTTTAGCAACTCCATAACGGCCGGGATAGCACTTTGCTGATCGTAATGTGCTATCAACTTCAGACAAAAAGATACAATGCTTTTGTTGGTAGAGTAACTCACCCAACGGGAGAAGTTGGGAATGGCGATATCTTTGGTTGTGGTGATAATCTTGAACATTTCCAGCTGGTCCCAGGGCAGCAATGGCTCTGTAGCGATGTCAAAAAACTTGAACGGTTCATTTTTGCTGAGCTGAATATAGGCGTTGCGGGCCGCTGCACGGAGCGATGAATTGGTACTGTTGGTAAGCGGCAGGATGGTTACGTCTGAAATGGTAATATCCATCTGGGTCAGCTCAACCACCGCTTTGATCTTTTTCTCCCAGCGCATGGTCTTCATTTTCGCAAAGGAATCTTTCTGCAGATCCATGTCGATGTAAAGTTTGCGCAACAACTCACCCACCTCTCCCCTGAAATTTTTCCGGTATTGAATCAGTGTATCGATAAGTATCTGTCTTACGAATGGCTTTTTGTATATTTTATTGGAGAGTGCTACCGGGTCGAATTCGATTTCTTCGATGGGTATATCCCGTCCCATCTGTTCATTGAGCAAAACCTGCTCAGTGATCATTTCCTCGATGATAGGACTGATGAAAGCTACCCTTTTCTCGTGTACATAGCTGCGGTAACGCTTGTACATAATAGCACTGTATGCCACAATAGTAGCCACAATAGCAATAATAATGAATGCGAGTGCTATCTCAATGAAAAGTGGGAGCAAACTAAATTGCTCATACGCCTGGAATAAGAGGTCGACCAGATCTTTCCACATGTACTGATATTATTTTTTCTTGGTAACCAACTTAGTATTGCTGTTCCTGTTGGCGAGTAATTTTCTGATTCTGATCATCAATTCTCCTGCCATAATTGGTTTTTTCAGGTAATCGTCTGCGCCGAGCCTGAATGCCTCCGTGATTGTTTCTTCGTTTCCGACAGATGAACAAACGATAATACCTACATGACGCTTCAGCATATTACTTCTCAAACGACTCACCACCTCAAGTCCGTTGGCATAAGGCATCATCAGGTCGGTAATAACTACATCATATTGTTCGTTATCCAACTTTTCAAATGCTTCTTTGCCGTCCTTGGCCGTAATTACTTCATGCCCGTCTTTTCTCAGGATATTCCTGATCGCTTTAAGCATTATATCATCGTCCTCTATTACTAATATGTTCGACATAGCTGTTGAAGGCTTTTCACTCTAAATTTGACAGTGTTGGTTCCGACACTTTACAGTGCCGTGTTTTCTAACGCAAATATCCGCTTTATTATCTTAACAATATCAGCATTTACATGACATTAACTAAAAAATGCTAATAGTTAACACACAAGGAAAATTCAGTTTATACAGGGCTTTCCAGCTGTTCGCGCCTAGGTACAATCATTTGCATCTAAACAATATTAACTATTTCGGGCGAGGATATCGCAAAATAAATTTTCTAAATTTTAAATTGCAGATAAAAAACCGACAACATATCAACTTTAATATCACATAAACAAATTGACTGTCAGCTACTTGTGTAGCAAAACCTGTTCTAATGACGTTTAAAGACGGTAATCAACCATTTTCAATCTATGATTCCAGCAGGTCTACCAACTCTTCTACACGATTTGCTGTAACAACTCGAGGAAAAGGCAGATTCTTTGAAGCCATGATCTGCTCTACTGCCTGTGCAATAGCCACCGGACTGGCCTGATTGAAGGTCAGTGTGGGGGTGACTACATCATGAACATATTCTAGATCTGATGCCAATATTTTCATACCGCTTTCGGCAGCCTCTATAAGGGGTAAGCCAAAACTCTCCATAATAGACGGAAAGATCAGATAAGGACAATTGAAGTAAAGGTCTCTTGGATCCACATAAACGTGGTTCACAATCCGGGCACCTTGCTCATTCAGCTGTCTTACACGTTCCAGAAAACCGGGTGCAGTGTCATCAATCGTTACATGTAGTTTGGGCGTTTTACCCTGCGACAACAAGTAAGCCCAGGCATCCAGCAGGGCCGGGTAATTTTTTTGAGGCGATGGGTTGCTGATAAACACAAATTCGTCAGCAGGACGCTGATCAAACGGCAGACCGCCACCGGCGTACTTTTTATTGTCGTAAAACGGTATGGTGAGGCAATGTGCGTTATCCTTTAACCCGAGTGCTACCAACTGATGCACCATGTGTGGTGTCTGCACAATGTAATAGCCGGTATTCCGGTTGTACATTTTGATAAACAGATACTTGATGTATTGCCCCCAAAACATTCGTTTGAATTTCTGTTTTGGTGCTTCCAGCAATTTCTGGTTATGCATATAGGTATAAACAGGAACGCCCATATTTACAGGCGGCGGAATGTTTGCAAAGCAAAACACCTTGCTGAACCTGCCCTTCTCCTTTTTGTAATACTTGATCCTGTCACTTATTTTATTGGGAATAACAATATAATTTGTTGTCAGCGCGGCGGGTCGTTCGAAGCGCGGATCGAGCAGAAAAAAGAAATTATCGCGCCCCGGACGCTTGAGTATGGTTTCAATAAGGTATTGCAGCAGTACGGCTCCCCCACCCTTGTTAATGAATAATGCATCGATCAGTACCATCAGCCTTTTTCTTTTTTTAACCGGTTGAATTGTCTTTTTATTTTTAGAAACTGCGGATAGGACGGAGTGGTATAGTGACCGCCCTTACCCTGGGGCTTTGCGTTGAAAAAATAGCGGTCAAAATGGGCAAATACGGTGAGCAGGCCCCGGACTGAGGCGTCGAAAAGGCGGGCATAGTTAAAAGCTACGGTATCATCCAGTGTTGACCTGAACACAATCGGCACTTTTTCCTGCAGCACAATTTCACCGGTATCTATGTTCTTGTCAATTTTGTGAATGGTATAGCCTGTCTCTGCTGACCCATTGTAGAGTTGCCAGATGATACTTTGGGCATTCTGGTATTGTGGCAATATTTCGTGGTGTACATTCAGCATACCATATCTGGGAATACCGAACACTCTGGCAGAAATATACCCATTGCCGAGGCTGAGCCCGATATCGGCACCTGACTCGCGAAACAATTGCTGTGTCAGTTCGCTGTTCGTGTACGGTACGTTCCGGAAAGGAATATTGTGCTTTTCGCAGAACATACGGGCACTTTCAATAGTACAATACTGTTTTACGTCTTCATTATACCATTTACGCATCTTTATACCGTTGAGCGCACCTAAAGGACCAATCTTGAATACTTTTTTAAGCCGCCTGATTCGGTGATTCTTCCGCACCGGTGGCGGCCCAGTGCTTACCACCACCATAGCGATCTCAATGCCGGCAGCACCGTATAATACCGGCAGGTGGTGCCCGGTGGTGCCGTACTCAGAAGTAGTAAGTATGATCACTTTCATAGCAGGCCCGGGGGATAAATGTTGTTTGTGGTGTTTGCGTTCTTCGCGTTATTGACAAGGAAGTATAGTATGTGATTGATGTTCCAACCCAGAACAGTGTGATCGCGGCGGATACACAACTGATCTCTGGCAATTGGCGACACCTGAGCGATATGGCATCCACGCTCTGCCGTAGCACAGGTGGTGAAGCCAGCCTCGAAAACCGCCTTACGCCCCACATTGCTGAAGTGAAAAAACCTGCCAAAAGGAAATGCAAAATGCTGCACGCCTCCGCACCGCTCAGTGAGTATCTTGAATGTCTGGTGCATATCGTCCCTGATTTGCTGTTCCCCGGTTGCTGCAATGTTGATGTGCATCATGGTATGGCTACCAATTTCGTGGCCCCATGCCTGCAGGCGGCTCACCTCTTCCCAGTTGAGAAACGCAACCGGAGGGAACCTCAATGTATCGGTGCAAAACTTGCTGATCCGGTCAAAATCTGTTTCACCTACTATACCCGGATTGACAAAGAAACAAGCTTTTGCCCCATACTCGTTGAGGATTTCAGCTGCCCTGAGGTTATTATGCAAGCCGTCGTCAGAGCTAAAAGTAATATAAGGTCTGTCGATATTGCCAGACAAAACCCTGTTTACCGCCTCGCCATAGCTGATAAAATGATGGTCGCGACTTAGTATCCTGAGCAGCTCATGAAAATGTTGTTCCTCGTCGGCAAAAAGGTGATGAATGTACAGGAACTGTACCCGGGGTTTCTTCAGCAACTGCTGGTTTGCGAGCGCAGCCAGCCCTGTCAGTGCCAGGTTACGGGCATAACTTTTCAGGGTTTTCTTCTTCAGCTGTTCCAGTGCGCCGTATGATGTTATCAGTCTGCTGTCCATTTTTGATATCTTACTTCACTTTTGCTGGTTTTATGCCCAGGGTATCTCCGGTTTACTTTTCCCATTGTATACGCTGTCCAGTATTTGCAGGTAGTATAGGGCACCGGCTTCGCCACTTAGCGATCTGCCGGCCAGCTCTTTTATGGTTTCAGGGTCTGCAAACCCATTGCCAGCGAGCATGATATCTATAGCTTTGCTGCAACTACCCTGCTCACACCAGTCAAATGTAACGCCATTATACTTCTCTTTTATGGCCCAGCTGACACCACACTTATTGCTGCAAATCGCTTTCAGACCATTGAGCAGCCCTTCGCTCACTATTACGCCCCATCCATCTTTTTTCACACTGGGCAGCACCACCCAGTCGTACCGGGCGTATTGCTGTATCAGTTCGTTGTACGGGAGAAACGGGAAGAAATTTACTTTTCCGGCAGCACTGCTTTGCGCTACAAACTGCTTCAGGGCAGCCTCATCGGGTCCGCTGCCATAGATGTCCAATGAATACGCTCCATTTTGAGCGGAGGCCAGCTCTGCAACAAACCGCGAAATACCTTTTCCCTCCTCTATCCGGCCGGCATATATGATCCGTGTTGTTCCGGCAGGTGGTGCCGGTTTTGCGGCAGGCACAGGTACACTCACAAAGTAAGCCCATGGAAAAACCCGATCTGCCCTAAACCCGAGACGGGTATAAGTAGCCACACCCTCTCTGCCAACAGCCAGAAAAAAATCGATATGCCGGAAGTAAAACAAACGCAGGTATTGATATTTGAGATCGCGGAGTTTTCCTTTTATTCCCGAACGTTCATACGGTTCAGACAAGGAGCCCATCCTGGCCTTTCGCTTTGCCCCTTCTTCCAGGGCCATAGTCATCATCTGCCCCACCCGAATGCCACCCAAAATATGCACAGCATCTTTGTTTGCATCAAATATTTCGCAAATTTCCTGCTTTGATGGACTCACTGTTATCGAAACGCCTTCAATTTTGGGTACTTCCCAACCCATGTTCTTCCGGTAAGGAGTGATTTCATTTTCAACTACCATCAGTACCTTCTGTACTTCCGGCTGCTTTGCCAGTGCCTCCAGAAAGGTTTTCTGATGAATGCTGATAATACCCTGCCAGAAAATAAGTGTCATACCTGATATATTTCAATTTGAGTGCCGCCGGCAATGGTACTGCTAAGGATTGATTTTGTAAATGCTGCAGGAATAGCTTTCGCTGATTTTGTAGGGCAACTTCTGAATGAGCCGGTGAAACAGGCTTTTGCTATCCTGAATTTCTACCGTGGCTACCAGCGAATAATTGTTTTCTGCAAGTTTCTTCTCATAATATTCACGGGCGCCACTATACTTGTTTACAATAAAGTAGTCGTACTTGTTGTCAAAGAAATACTTCATTTTTTTGTCCCAATTATCTCCGTTCTCGCCCAAACTGATAAACGAGCAGTTGTTGTTTCGGGAGATGTAGTAGTACTGAAAGTCACCCACTACACGCGAGCCGGGTTGTATGTGTTTTGCTATGAGCGATGCGTTGTAATTGGGATCGCGCTGCTGCATACTGGAAAAGATAAATAACGCCTTGAAAATAAATATCATGCCGAAGAAACACCCAACCGCATAAGTAGCAATTTTGAATGGGCGGCTGCTGTACCATTGCATGGTTACTCCCACTATGAGCATCATAAGAAAAGGATCGGCCAGTGCAAAATAGCGCCCGGACAAACCACCTGTAACTACCAGCAGGAAGGAAATGATGACGGGAACAGTGATCAGAATTAAACTGCTCTGCTGCTTTATTGCTCTGTTTTTCACAAGTATGAGAAACGATAGCAGTGCGTAAGCATATATAACAATGTAATAACTCCATCTGAATTTGGAACCCAGGCCAACGTGCGTCTGTACCAGTTCTGAATGGGTATTGTAGTAAATATAATTAGCAATACTGCCAAATGCCCAATAGATCCAGATATAGTAAACGGCGATAAAACCCACGAAAAGGGCGGCATATTTCGGGAAGACATATGTCATTCTCCGTCCGGTGTTTTCGCTGTCCCACATTTCGTAAAGGAAGCCAAAAATGTACACCGAAAAGCCAAAAAGTATACGGGGCGTAGTGAGTACTGCACCTGCAAGCAAAACCCCTGCACCCAGCGCAAATGGCAAAAAACTGCGCACGGACCCGGGTACAGCACGGACAAAAACAAGGTATGACGCCAAAAAAAAGAACAATGTCATAAAGTCCATGCGGCCCGAATGCAGGAACTGATTAAAATTGGGTTCGAGCGCTATGATGCCAATAGTAAATATGGCTACGTGCTGGCTGAATTTAAGATGCCTGCAGATCTTGTAAACCAGCCATAGGTCTATCAGGCCAAAAATGAACCCATTGAGCCGGATATTGAAAATTCCAAAACCGATGGTCTTGATTACAAATGCCTGAAAAATAAAATACAATGGCCCGTAAACATATTTCTGATCTGGCAATACCAGAATCCTGTTGGTTTCGTAAAAAGTATGATCCTTTGCATATGACTCTGCTATAGCGGCAAAAGATACCTCGTCGAACCAGGGAATAGGTGAGTAAATCAGCGTAATAAGATGGTAAACAATATATACCGCTAACGATGAAATTAATACTATTTTTAATTTTTTGTCCATGGTCCTATTGTTGCAGCCCCGCCTGCCTGTAAAAACGGCAAAAGGTAATTTGGCAATAAAGATAGAAATTTTTCGTTCCGCGGTCCGATGGTTCTGCAAAAGCAATGTGTTTTGAAACAGACTCGGTCTTTAGCTGAAATACTGTCACTGGAAAACAGGCATAGGTGGAAATCAAAAAAGACGGTTTCCACACACTACTAACAACCTGCATTTTAACGTTATAATGCTGACTTTTCAATACTTTTTACCGCCTTAAAAGAGTATATTTGCAATTCTTATTTCTAAAACTTTTATGGATCAAAACAACGAGGATCTGTTACCGCAGGGACTACCTGAGGAAACGAATAAAATAATACCAATCAACATAGAAGAACAGATGAAGACCGCCTACATAGATTATTCTATGTCGGTGATCGTGGGCAGAGCACTGCCCGATGTACGGGATGGCCTCAAGCCGGTACACAGGCGCGTGCTCTTTGCGATGCACGAACTGGGCAATACCTTCAACAAACCATATAAAAAGTGCGCCCGTATAGTGGGTGAGGTACTGGGTAAGTATCACCCGCACGGTGATACCGCGGTATATGATGCTATGGTGCGTATGGCGCAGCCATGGAGTATGCGATACATGATGGTAGATGGCCAGGGTAACTACGGCAGTCAGGATGGTGACAACCCGGCGGCAATGCGTTATACTGAAGCTCGTATGCTGCGCCTGGGCGAAGCAATGATGGATGACATCGACAAGGAGACTGTAGATTTCGCACTCAACTTTGATGATTCACTGCAGGAACCTACAGTACTGCCTACACGCATACCGTCTTTGCTGGTCAATGGATCGTCGGGGATTGCGGTAGGTATGGCTACCAACATGATGCCACACAACCTTACAGAGGTTATAGATGGCTGCCTTGCTTACATAGACAACCGGGAGATCACTATTGATGAACTGATGAAGTTTGTGAAGGCTCCCGATTTCCCAACTGGAGGCATTATTTATGGCATAGAAGGCATCAAGCAGGGAATGCATACCGGGCGCGGACGTGTGGTACTGCGCGGAAAGGTCACTGTAGAGAATACGAAGAATGGCAAGGAAATGATTGTGATCACGGAAGTACCTTATCAGGTAAGCCGCGATGCACTAGCCGAGAAAATAGGATCGCTCGTCAACAACAAGATCATAGACGGCATCACGCACGTAGCCAACGAATCGAATAAGGAAGGAACCAGAATTGTTGTGGAACTGCGCAGGGATGCTGTAGCACAGGTAATCATCAATCAGCTGTACAAATACAGCGAGCTGCAAACATCTTATGGTATCAACAACGTAGCACTGGTAAAAGGCAGGCCACGTACACTGAACCTGAAGGACCTTATATCAGAATTTGTTGCGTTCCGCCATGAAGTGGTGGTTCGGCGTACACAGTTCGAACTGAAGGAAGCGAAGAAAAGAGCCCACATACTGGAAGGCTACCTGATAGCACTGGATCACCTGGATGAGGTTATCAGGCTGATTCGTAACTCTGCCAACCCTGAAATAGCAAAAGACGGACTGATCACCCAGTTTGGTATGTCAGAGATTCAGGCCAAAGCAGTATTGGAGCTTCGCCTGCAACGCCTTACGGGCATGGAGCGCGACAAGATACGCGAAGAACATGCAGAGTTGATGAAACTGATCGCCCATCTGGAAGCTATACTCGGAGACGAAGCGCTCAGGTTCCAGATTATTAAAGACGAACTGGCTGATGTGCAGAAGCGTTTCGGTGATGAACGCAAGAGCGAGATACACTACATGGCTGATGAAATGCGTATAGAAGACCTCATCGAAAAAGAAGATGTGGTGATCACTATATCGCACCTTGGCTATATTAAACGCACGTCGACAGACGAATACCGGTCTCAGCGCCGCGGCGGCCGTGGTGCTATGGGCGGGCGCACACGTCAGGAAGACTATATTGAGCACCTGTTCATCGCGTCTACTCACCATACGCTGATGTTCTTTACAGAAAAGGGCAGGTGTTTCTGGCTGAAGGTATACGAAATACCAGAAGCAGATAAGAATGGCAAAGGCAGGGCAATACAGAACATGATTCAGATCCCGTCGGATGATAAGATCCGGACGGTAATAGATGTACCAAGGCTCGATGATGAAGAATTCCTGGAAAAGCACTCTGTAGTATTGTGTACCAAGAAGGGCATCATCAAAAAGACCAGGCTAGAGGATTTCAGCCGTCCGCGTGCTAATGGTGTAATCGCAATAACCATTGAAGAGGGCGACCGACTGCTAGACGTATCGCTGGCAGAAAATGACCAGTGTTACATCATGATGGCTGTAAAAAGCGGCAGAGCGGTATGCTTCAGGGATGATAAAGTAAGACCAACCGGCAGAGGCGCGATAGGCGTATTTGGTATAGAACTGGAGAACGACGATGATGAAGTGATAGGCATGATATGCCTGCCGAAAAAGGACATCAATAAACAGATACTGGTGGTGTCTGAAAACGGATTAGGTAAACGTACTCCTTTCCTCGAAGAGGCTAGTGATGCAGAAATAAAGGAAGAAGCACACAACCTTGTAACCGTAACGGATGAAGAAGGTGTAGAAAAGAACTATGTACTCTCTTACCGCATCACCAACAGAGGAGGCAAGGGTGTAAAAACAATCAATATTACCGAGAAGACCGGCGCTCTGGTGGGACTGCTTTCGGTGGAAGAAAAGGATGACCTGATGATCACCTGCGAATCTGGTGTGACCATACGTATGAAAGTATCATCGATCCGTGAAGCCGGCCGTGCCACGCAGGGCGTAAAACTCATCAACATTGATGGCGGTGACAAAATTGCAGCAATAGCCAGTATCAGAGACCACGAAGATGACGAGGTGACTGATCCAGAAACGGCAACAGACGGCGAAGCGCAAGCACCTGATGACACGACTGATAATAGCGCAACAGAAGAAACACCTGCAACAGAAGAGTAATAAAGGTTTTAAACTTTGAAATAAAAAACGCAATTTGCAATCACAATTCAGAACAAAAATGAAAAAAACGATATTGATCGCGGCGGCCATCGGGTTCACATTGCCGGGTATTGCTCAGGACAAATATGTAGTCAGTGCCAATCTTGCCCTGAAAGCCCAGAACTTTGATGAGGCTAAAACAGAAATAGACAAAGCAATGGCCAATCCGGAAACGAAGGAAAAGCCGAAAGCACTGTTCTCTAAAGCCCAGATATACTTCTCGCTGCAGAACGTGGAAAAGTACAGGGGCTCAAACCCATACCGCGAAGGCCTGCAGTCTACGCTGAAACTTGTAGAGGTGAAACCAGACTACGAAAAAGCAAGTGTAGACCAGATGCTGATGCTGGGCGGCTTCCTGTCGTACAACGACGGTGTGAAAGCCTACAACGAAAAGAAATACAGTGAGTCTGTAGAGATGATGAAAACTGTAACCAAAATTGGCGAAATGGGCGGCGGTAAGCGCTTTGAAAAACTGCCCGTAAACATGCAGCGCCAGATGGATACAGTAGTTGCTGATGCCTATCTTACAATGGCCAACAGCGTATACTATGCCGGAGATATGGAAGGTGCAATACCACTGTTGACGAAAGTGAAGGCCAACCCTATCAGGAGAATACCATCGGTATACGAATGCCTGATAGATGCCTATGCCAAGCAGAACAATACAGCAATGGAACTGGCTACAATAGAAGAAGGCCGTAAAACATTTCCGAACGATGTGATCATCCGCAATTATGAACTGAATTATTACATCAAAGCCGGTAAGCTGGATGAGCTGATCAAGAAACTGGAAGAAGCCGCTGTTAAAGAACCCAACAATGCCGACATTTTGTACAACCTTGCCTCTACCTACCTGGGTATGGCAAACCCCAAAGACGGCAAAAAACCAGCAAACGCTGCTGAGTTGTATGCAAAGTCTGAAGATGCTTTCACGCGTGCACTGCGTATAACGCCAGACAACTCGGGGATCAATTACAATTTCGGTGCACTTTATTTTAATCAGGCCACTGACTTCAACGATCAGATCAATGCGATAACCGGCTCATCTAAAGCTGATCAGGACAAATACGAAGACCTGAAGAAAAAACGCGATGCGCTGTTTATTAAAGGCACTCCGTATTTCGAAAAAGCATTTGCTGTACTGAGCCCTACTGAAGACAAACTGAAGGGAGTGGATCTGGCAACGTACAAGTCGACGCTGATAGCGCTTAACAAGATATATGCGCTGCAGAGTAAGCTGGACAAGGCCGCAGACATGAAGAAAAGACTTGATCTGCTGAACTAAACACCAAGCAGTGAATCAACAAAAAATGCCGCGCTATGATGAAGCGCGGCATTTTTGTTTTTGGAGATGTATAAAGTAACGGTCGCCAAGAAAATTGGCCTCATCTAATACATAATCAGAAATATCGTAGCAAACATCCGAAAGACAGATGGAACGGATGTGAGAAATGGCAATTGTCAACCGGAGTACAAATCAGTATTCCTGCCCTTTGTAGAAAACACGGAACATATTCTGTCCCATCTGGTACTGAATCACATCATAGTTGAGCTGCCAGTTGGTGAGCTCAGCATTGGTTACATCGTACAACTCGCCTTCAGAGAATAAACGCAGCGTATTGCCGTAGTTGACGTAGGCCAGTGAATTGTACTGAATGATCATGTTGGCAGGGTAATAATTATCAATGGTGGTTACTTCTCCTTTGTAAAACACTTTGAGCATATTGCTCTGATCTTTGAAAGCAACGATGTTGTCTGTAACCTGATAATTACCGCTCATGAATCCGACAGAGCGGGCACTGTCGGCATAGAAAATCTTGAAGTAACCATCGGCAGTAACATAGGCAACCACATTGTCACCAGCTTTGTAAGACTTTGGTGCGAAGTCGTCGAGTATGAAAGTCTTGCCATTGTGAAATACCTTGAATTTGCGGTCTGCGTCGACATAAGCTACGGTGTTGCGCCCTACCTCGAAACCACTAACGGGATAGTCTTCCTGCGACAACAGCTCGCCATGGAAGAATATCCTGAACTGGTTGGCGAAATTATTGTACGCAATTATGTTGTCGGTGACCTTGATACTGGACAATGTAGAATCGGCAAAATAGTTCTCGATGTTGAAAATCTGCCCCCGGTAATATGCCTTGTAAGCACCTTTGTAGCTATCGAGATACAAAATAAGGCTATCGGCAACGAAGTACTGATCACAGACACCTGTGAGGTTCTTTACTACTCCGTTCTCGAATACATTCAGCGACTTCTGGTTAAGGAATGCCACCAGATTGTCGGTAGCGAAATATGCATTGGTGAAGCCAATGTTGACTGGGGTGACACGGTTGTTGTAGTATATTTTGAATGAACGGGAATTGTCGAGATACGGGATAGCGGTGCGACCAATCTTCATACTGGTAGGTGGCAGGAAATCTATCTTACGGATCATTCCTTTGTCCCAAACCATTACCTGATTCTGATTGTCGATAAACGAGCCTAATTGTGCTTGCACAGGGGAAAGTCCGGTAACAATGAATAGTAAGCTGAATAGCAAAAGCCGCATACCCTAAAACAATTTTGCTGTAATTTAAGTATTTAAAACGAAAACTGCGCCGCTACACAAATACTCAAAATGCAATAACGCGGGCGTGTAAGACAATATTGCTGCAAAAAAAAAGCCAGCCTGAGAACAGGCCAGCCCCTATAAACCCTATCACTATGAAAACTGTCGCAAAGTTACTGACAATCGCAGTATTTGCAAATATTATTTCAATATTTTTAGGACACGTCTTAAATAAAAAGCCAGCCTGAGAACAGGCCAGCCCCTATAAACCCTATCACCATGAAAACTTCTTTATATAAACAAGAATGCTTTATTATTTTATCGGGCTATGCAAATATACTGTTACAATTGAATTTTCACAAAATTTTTGGAAATATTTTAACGTAAATAACAAATAATTGCAAACGATTGGTTATCGAAGGCCTATTTTTTCTTTTTTGGAGAGAACATAGCCAGCATTCTGCGTCCTTCCATCTTTGGCATGGACTCCAATGCACCAAACTCTGCCATACGCTCAGCAAACTTCAGCAGCAACAATTCACCTCTTTCCTGAAACATAATCGCACGACCCTTGAACTGCACATAGCACTTCACCTTATTACCATCCTGCAGAAACTTCTCGGCGTGTTTTGCCTTGAAATCAAAATCATGGTCATCGGTATTGGGTGTGAAGCGTATTTCCTTCAGTTCGGACTGCTTGGCTTTTGCTTTCTGCTCCTTGTCCTTTTTCTTCTTCTCGTACAGGAATTTTTTGTAATCGATCACCCTGCATACCGGAGGCACTGCATTGGGTGATATTTCTACCAGATCTACTTCCTGGTCAGCAGCCATCTTGAGTGCCTGTGCCAGCGGGTAAATACCGGGTTCAATGTCCTCTCCTATTACGCGCACTTCGGGCGCTGTAATTTCATTGTTTAGGCGGTGTTCGTTCTGCGGAACCCTGGGCCTGAAGAAAGGTTTTGCTTTTGGTCTTTTCTGCATTAACTGTTTTTATGGTTATCAGACAAAATTAGAATATTTGTTTATCAAACAGACATATACTGCGTACAATTTTTTGGAATATTTTGAGCTTAATCTGCTTTTCTTTTTCCCTTCATCTGCTCTGTAACAATGTTGCGTATCTCTGCGCTGAAATCGTCGACAGGCAGGGCTCCTTTATCACCTTCACCATGTTTGCGGACAGAAACAGTGCCGTCGGCTGCCTCTTTCTCTCCAACTATCAGCATGTATGGAGTTTTCATCAGCTCTGTGTCCCTGATCTTTCTGCCTATTTTTTCACTACGTTCGTCGATCTCAGCACGTACATCCGCAGCCTTGAGACGGGCCATTACGTTGTTAGCGTATTCGCTATACTTGTCGCTGATGGGGAGTACCATTACCTGCAGCGGTGCCAGCCACAGGGGCAAGTTGCCACCACAATGCTCGAGCAACACCGCAATGAAACGCTCCATGCTGCCAAAGGGCGCGCGGTGGATCATAACAGGGCGTTTGCGGCTATTGTCTACATCCACATACTCTAGTTCGAAGCGCTCAGGAAGATTGTAATCTACCTGAATTGTACCGAGCTGCCATTTGCGTCCCAGTGCGTCGCGCACCATGAAGTCGAGTTTGGGACCATAAAATGCGGCCTCGCCATATTCGATCACGGTTTTCAGTCCCTTATCATTTGCAGCATCAATGATTGCCTGCTCTGCAATAGCCCAATTTTCCTCGCTGCCTATGTATTTGCTGCGATCTTCCTGATCGCGGAGGGATATCTGAGCCGTATATTCGGTAAAACCGAGTGACTCGAACACATACAACACGAGGTCGATAACTTTTTTGAACTCACCAGAAACTTGCTCTGGCATACAAAACAGATGGGCATCATCCTGAGTAAACCCGCGCACACGGGTGAGCCCGTGCAACTCGCCGCGCTGCTCGTAGCGATACACCGTACCGAACTCGGCAAGGCGCAACGGAAGGTCTTTGTAGGACCGTGGTGATGATTTATAAATTTCGCAATGGTGCGGACAATTCATGGGTTTTAGCATAAACTCCTCACCGTCCTGTGGGGTGGTTATGGGCCGGAAGCTATCCTTGCCATACTTCTCCCAGTGACCACTGGTGACATACAACTGCTTGCTGCCAATGTGGGGCGTAATCACGGGCAAGTAACCGGACTCCATCTGAGCTTTCTGCAGGAACTGCTGTAAGCGTTCGCGCAGCATAGCACCCTTGGGGAGCCACAGGGGCAAACCACTTCCAACTTTTTCGGAGAATGTAAACAACTCCAATTCTTTACCCAGCTTGCGGTGATCTCTCTTACGCGCTTCTTCGAGCAGAGCGAGGTATTCGTCGAGCTCCTTTTGCGCAGGGAAAGTGATACCGTAAATGCGGGTAAGCATTTTGTTCTTCTCATTGCCGCGCCAGTATGCGCCTGCAATATTGGTAAGCTTTACGGCCTTTATAACACCAGTTGCGGGTATGTGGGGGCCACGGCAGAGGTCGGTAAAATTGCCCTGAGTATAAAAAGTGATAGAACCATCTGCAAGACCCTCAAGGAGCTCGAGTTTGTACTGATCACCTTTTTCGGTGAAGTAGGCTATTGCCTTATCTTTTGGCACATCTTCGCGTACATAAGCACTGTTGGTACGCGCGAGTTCCTTCATTTTATCTTCAATCTTCTTCAGGTCTTCGTCGCCTATGGTACGCCCATCGAGGTCGATATCATAATAAAAACCACTTTCGATGGCAGGTCCGATACCGAATTTCACGCCAGGATAGAGAACCTCCAGGGCCTCGGCCATCAGGTGGGCAGAAGAATGCCAGAAAGTAGATTTGGCATTTTTATCGTCCCAGGTAAGCAACCGCAAAGAAACATTGCTGTTTATGGGTCGTGCGGAATCCCACACTTCGCCGTTTACCTCGGCAGCAAGCACCTTGCGTGCCAGGCCTTCGCTAATAGATTTTGCCACATCTGCGGCACTTGTTCCTGCGGCATACTCCCGTATGGAGCCATCAGGTAATGTAATCTGGATCATAATCTCTAACTGATTCTATGGCAAAAACATACAGACGTTTTAGCCGGATGCCAAAAGTAGTAAGTATTAAGTACATTTTGGTAAAATGTACGATGGAAGCAAAACAAATGCCAATAGCGGCCGAAAGCCCACTCCGATAGATGAAAACGGGCAGGTTACCACCTGCCATTGCAGAAACAACCAACAAAGGTCAATACGTCGCTGACGATGCGGTATTTTCACTATTTTCGGAGGTGTGAACAGTATATAGGCACAAACAACCGACAAACAAATACATACTCAGCATATGAAACTAACAACTGAAATTGCCAAACACTTCAGAGGAGTACATACCGGCGGCAACTGGACCTGCTCTAATCTGAAAGACAATGTAGCTGATGTAACCTGGCAGCAGGCAACAACCCAAGTGTATGGGCTCAACACCATTGCGACGCTGGTGTACCACACCAACTATTTTGTAAGTGCCGTTTTGCAGGTACTGCGGGGTGAGCCACTGAATGCGCATGATAAATACAGCTTTGACCATCCCCCTATACAGTCGCAGGAGGACTGGGAACACATGTGTGCAAAAGCACTGGCTGATGCTGCAGCATTTGCCGATCTGGTGGAACTGCTACCGGATGAGCGCCTTTGGGAACCCTTTACCGATGAAAAGTACGGAAACTACTATCGGAATATTCATGGTATAATAGAGCATACACACTACCACCTGGGGCAGATAGCCGTGGTGAAGAAAATACTGCAGCAGCAATCAGCAGCGGCATCCAATACTTAATGATCGTGTGATTACAACGCCAAAAGGGGATTCCCAAAAACCAACTACCACTATGAAAACCATACAAATCGTGACCCTACTATCGTTTTGGGTAATAGGTGCCCGGGCTGACAGTAAATATCACCCCATCACGCTCTCTCTGACCACTGAAAAGCAAAGCTATTATGAGGGCGAAAAAGTGACCTTTCTTGTCAGGATAACCAATACCGACAAAGAAAGGGCCTATCCGGTATTGGTGCCTGCGAACAAGCATACAGGACGGAAGCTCTACTGCCTGAACGTATATGACAAAGCCAACAACACCCTGCTGCTGCGGTATGCCGAAGACTCAAATATGCCTATGCACGTGCAAGACAGCGGCACCATAGGCGTCAGGTACCTGAAACCCGGGGAGCAGGTGGTGATACCTATATATTGGAATGACGACACCAATAAATACCGCACAGAAGTGAGCTCTCACCACAGCTTTGGGTTGCCGCTGTTTGCCGGAATGTACAAGGTGAATGTATGCTACAATCCGAATGGCACAGTTGAAGGTGATAGCATATATGCCTACTACAATGACTCTGAAACAGAAATTCCTGCTGATAAACTGGCAATGCCGGGTAATGGTGACCAAAGCAACTTCTGCACACTGCGAATACGAAAATCCCCCAAAAAGGATATTACTATAGAAGGCGTAACGTACTATACACAGCAAGACAGTGAGCGGCAATTCTGGTGGTATTACACAGACAGTATTGGTAATGGCGGTACAAATACCCGGTTGGTGCATCTGACCAACTTACCGATTGACAGTTTCACATTGCGCAGCAACGAATACTATTACAGCCACTTCACAGACAAATACGGTACATACATAAAACGATTTGATGATGGTGATGTTCAGGAATACCGGAGGTATACTGACTACTGCCCGGAGGAGCTTTTGACGGAACGGTATAACGACCAAAAACAAAAAATATACTATGCTACAAAACTGCCCGACGGCCGGCATTACAACGTTCGTTACCACCAGCCGGGTGGCAAAAAGGACCAGGAAATGTACTACTCGCCAAATGGCACTAAGTGTGAAACGATCAAGTATATATACAATAAGGCCGGCGAATTTGTGAAAACCAAAAAATCATTGACTACTCCGTGTATCTATAACCTGGAGACCGGAAAAAGCTACCATTTGACAACGGAATTGTAGCAGCAACAGAATGCACGAGCGCAGACTGCTTAGTTTTTGATGAATTTGCGCGTATCAGATATTGATGCATTCATAGATTTAAGAATATACACCCCCGCTGGTAACCTGCTGATGTCGATAGTGGCCCTGGAGGACGCAACGGACTGCCTGTGCACCACTACCCCACTGATTGTCATCACACAAACTTCCCCCTGATTCAGGTTTTCGACCGTGATCTGGTCTGTTGCCGGATTGGGGTAAATATTCAATGCCCTGGCAGCCGACAACTGTGTAACACCCGATGGTGATGACAGTGTATTGCGGGTGGTATTGGTAACCACTGGCGGGTTAAGGTCGAAATAGATGTATCCGGTATTGCGAATTTGAGTACCTATAGGAAGACCGGGATGCAACTTGACACTGAACTGCACTGCACCATGGCTGGCGGGCTCATTGCTGATACTATCAGGTAAATTGATATTGGCAAAAGTGAACTGAACAATGTTTGGTGCCAGCCACTTTGGTGTCATTTTATGGGTGCTGCCCAGCACTTTAAGACTTTCAGGATCTATGTCGGCGTCGAGTGTGTCAATAATCTTCACATCAAACGCTGGTGCACTTCCGGTGTTCTGAAAATGGATGGTGTACAGGAGGGTATCCTGATCGCCAGAAATAAAGCCTTCCGGGCCGGTTCCTTTTGGACTTACCTCTTTCATGTTGGGGTCGTAAGAATAGACAACAGGAAAACAAAACGAATAATCGTTGTTTGCAGGATTGATATCGGTAGCTGGTATGTTTGAAAATACCCGGAAACAGAGCGTATCTCCAGCTACTACGGTAGCATCGGGAGTGAGGTGTATGCCGGCAAGGAAACTATTCCAATAGCCTGCACCCGAGACATTGGTAAGGCCGGTATAATTCCAGATGAGGGTATCGCCACTAACCGCATCAGCGGGATGTGTACTAAGGGCAGGATCGTATGTGACATGCGGGTCTTTGACGAGCTTCATCTGACCTGAGGCAGGGCTGCAACCCGTATTGCTGACATAAGGATGTAACAGAAAGGAGGTATGCAACCGCACCGAACCAGGCGACAAAGCACCACACTGCACATCTACATTGCTGGTGCACAGGAAAGGAAAATCAGCCCCGGTGCCCGGCAACGATGTGAATACGTATGGACCAGCAAAGCAAGAGCCAACATTGTAAATGAAATAATAGTAAGAAGGAACAGAGAGCGTGCAGGAGGTCATCCAGGATTTCTGCGCGAGGATACTGTATGCTGCACCGCTGGAACTGCCGGAATAATTATTGATGCCTGAACCCGGGGCAGCGTAGACCTCTGTAAGCAACAAATGCCCGAATGGAAAAAGCAATGCGTCATCACCAGCATCGTAAACGCAGTTGCCATTGTTGTCGGAAAAAGTGTGGCCAGAAACAGTGCTGTATTCGCAGGGATCGGTAACAAGCAAACTGTCGGGTGCTCCGGTTGCAATCAGCGTATCGAGTCCGGCGGCGACTTTTTTGATTGCATAATAGGTCATGGAATGGGCATAACCGCCAGTAATGCTGTAGTCGTGCAGACCGTAGTAGGATCCGGATGAGCTGCTGGCCCCACCTGCGTTGGTAACAAACGACCAGGGCGAAACTCCAGAAGTATTGGTAAAAGTACCGACAACAGATGCGGAGTTGGTGTCTACCACATAAACTGTCTGGCCTGTGTAAGAGCTATCTACTGTGATGTGGTAATATACAAATACATTGGTGACACAGGCATTTGAGTCGTGTGCCATAGAATCTGTGACTGTAACAGAGAGATGTCCGGTAGTAAACGTTTGTGCGAATAGGCCCGCAACAAAAGACAGCAGGAAGGATAGTGTGAGTGCGAGTTTTTTCATAAGGCATGCTTTAGGTAGGCGGAATGTATATAAAAGGAAAAAATTACACCATATTACAGCCGCTTGTTCTCCTGAAAATTAACGACCGGTTAGTATAACAGACCGACGTAGTGTACAAACAGTTGGGTGTTTATTGAAAATATTAATTTGACAACGAATATTATACCTGTAAATGCAAAATAGAGCCAGGAAAATCCGGAATTGCGCACTTTTGGACAAAATTTTGGAAAACCGCCTAAAAGACACAAACATTTCATTTTCAATTACTTACACTATAACTATTTTCTAATTTTTGCGCAAAAATTGCGCACTTTTTTCCACCGGGGTACCTGCTTTGCGCAATATTTGGGGTATTTTATGGTAGTGCCTGTTCAATATATAAAACTACTGGCGACTGATAACAATACTTTACAGCTACCCCGAGCAGCATACGTGGCACAAAAATTGTGGCTAGAAAGAATAAACAGCAAAAACCATGCCGATAATGACACCGAAAACCCTACTAGTGACAACCCTTGTGTGGTTGCTGGCATGTGGCGCCTGCAAGAAAAAAGATAACGAGACGCCACCGGCAGCCGCGATAACGGATGGTATGGCCGGTGTACGAAACTGGCATGGCAACCACTACTACGATGCCTCCGGGATTCACTTCCCAACGCCGGTACATGAATTCAGCTATTTTCCGGATACGTCGTTTGCGGTAACGATAATAGATGACACGACGATACAGGCGATGGGAACGACCTACATGTACCAGCAAACAGACAGTGCCAAACAGATTCACTTTTTCGGCACTGCGTACTTTTATTACGAATATGGAATGGGTACCGGAGTAGCCTACTATTACGCGAAAGACAGCATAGTGCATTGCCACGGTGACCGGCATGGCACCAGTGACCAATGGACGCTAAGAGATCTTTGGTACACGTATTGAGTAAAAATAACGTCACCTGAACATTGCGGTGATTGCCGGTGAGGTATGTAGCTATACTAATTCGGGCATGAACAATGCGGAAGAACGATTCATAATGCCCTCATGCTCTTCAATTGAACCGCTAATGACGCTGATTTTCACCTGATTTTTTCGTTGATTTCGTTGGCCGCCTGGTGAAATTATATTAAAAAAGAGGGCCAAACACTACGTGTGCAGCGTGTACAATTGCCCATGGCATCAAGGTGCAAAATTTTAATTTGGATAATATTTGATAGTGTTGCATTTTGTAATATCTTTGAACTATTACCAATCAAAAATCAACCTCCATGAACCATTTTATCATTTGTTATTTCACTGCATTTTTTTGCATATCCACATTGGCATACGGTCAGGGTACTGCGGTAAACACCACCGGGGACGCCGCACACAATTCTGCCATGCTGGATGTATCATCGAATAACCAGGGCGTACTGGTGCCCAGAATGCTTTCATCACAGCGCATAGCAATCAGCAGCCCGGCCACAGGACTGCTAGTGTACCAGACAAATTCACCTGCAGGTTTCTATTTTTACAATGGGACAGATTGGGTATCGCTCAGTACCAGCGCAACAGGGACCGCCGGCGGGGACCTTACAGGCACCTACCCTAACCCAACAATTAGTTCCGGAGCAATAACTACCGGAAAAATAGCAGACAATGCAGTAACGACAGCCAAGATTAGCGCAACGGGCACCGCAGGTCCTACAACATACCTGCGCGGCGACGGATCGTGGAGCACACCTGCGGGTGGCGGAAGCAGTACAACAAGCTGTGAGCTTTTGGTCAAGATGTCAGCAACGCAAAATATTGCAGCTTCGACACTGGATACGATCCGTTTCAATGACCCAATCGTTTCGCCGACCGTCGGATCTTTCAATTCCTCGACTTATGGCTATACCGTAGGCGCAACTGGCAACTACCTGATTAATATAGTTATCAATGGCACATCTGTGACCGGGTGTGCGCCGGTAGTCATGGTCAATTCAGTGCAGACCGAGTTTGGTTATTCATTCGCTCTTGCGGCTCTAACCCCATACCCGCTCCGCAACAATATGACTGTAGTGAAACGGCTTAACGCAGGTGACGTAGTGAAAATATTAGGATACAACGGAAATCCAACAACAACAACCGTACTCACCGGAGGAGGGCCTTCGTCTTTTTCAATTGTAAAACTGTAGAAGGATTAGCCTGGAATTATTAACGCGCAGCCATTTTCTACTTGTCTTTTCTGGTCACCTTAGCTGCCATCGGGCATCTACTGGCATTTTGTTGGAAGTGATGGAGCCCAAATTTCGTGCAATCGCCTGTTGGCGTAACAGATACCTTTAGGAAATGGAAGTACAGGACGATATCAGAACATACATTGACACCTTGCCAGAACCCAAGCGCAGTGAAATGCAGGCACTGCATGAGCTGATACAGGCATTGTGCCCGGGATGCAAACTCTGGTATCAGGATGGTAGGAACAGCGATGGCAAAACGATAAGTAATCCGAATATCGGGTACGGATCGTACACTATAAAGTATGCCAATGGCACAACGAAGGAGGCCTTCAGAATAGGCATAAGTGCGAATACCACCGGGATATCGGTATATATACTGGGGCTAAAGGACAAGGCTTTTTTGGCCAGCACTTATGGAAAGGCTCTGGGCAAGGGAAGCGTGACGGGGTATTGCATAAAGTTTAAGACGCTGAAAGACATTAATACCAACGTGCTTGCGGCTGCAATACGGTATGGGTTTGAGGCTGGGAATGAATAATGTAGTGATAATTTCAAAAAATATGGAGACACAAAAAAGCCTCACATTGCTGTGAGGCTTTTTGCGGACTGGACGGGACTCGAACCCGCGACCTCCGCCGTGACAGGGCGGCATTCTAACCGACTGAACTACCAATCCTGATCGTTCGGGGTGCAAATATAGGTCGATTTTTGGAAAAAGGAAAATTGTTTTGAAAAATACAAACATAAATTTTCGCGTAATCCATGACCTTCTTTGCAGGCAAGCCAAACGCTAGTTGTCGAGGCGTACCTCGAACAGCTTTGGCCAATTTTTGCCGGTGATGAAAATGCGGTTGGAGGCAGCATCGTAGGCGATACCATTGAGCACATCGGGGCCATCTTCGCGGCCAGAGAACGGAGGTATGCCCGCCTGCTGCCGGATAGCAGAAAGGTCGGCACGACCTACTACCTTGCCTGTGAGCGTGTCTATCTTCAGTATGATATCGGCACGCCACTGATTGGCATAGATATACCCTTTGATGAGCTCCAGTTCGTTGATTTCGTTTACGGGTCCACGCTCATCTGTGACGGGCAATTGCTTTACTACTTTGGATGTGGCTGGATCTGTGAAGTACAACGTGCTGCCACCATCGCAGAATATGAGGTGTGTACCATTATTGGTCATCCCCCAACCCTCCTGTGTATGAAAGGGAAAGGAAGACTCCTGCTTAAGGGTGGCGAAGTCGTAGACAAACCCCTTACCCTCGCGGTAAGTGAGCTGGTATATCTTGCCATTGAGTATGGTAAGCCCCTCTCCAAAGTACTTATCGTCCATCTTTGTAGACTGCAGCACTTTGCCGGTTGTGAGGTCTACCTTGCGGATATCTGACTTTTCGTACTGACCGATACTTTCATAGAGGAATCCGTCTTTGAACTCGAGCCCCTCTGTAAATGCCTTGGTGTCGTGGGGGTATTGGTTGACGATGTTGTAACTGATCACCGCTGGCACCAATACATCATTGGGCGTGGCAGGTGTGGAGGGTGTGCTGTTCTCCGGCGCATCGTTGCAACCGGCTATGATAATGGCTGCAAGGAGTATTGCACTACTCCATCTTTTCTGTAGTCTCATAACGTTTAAATCCAATTACATTTCTTTTGTTCAAATTATTTTCGGCCGGTGCACTTTCATCATCAGGCACGTCTGTCATGCCGGTGAAGCTGGAATAGTAAGCCAACTGCATGCCCCTGGCAATTACCTCATCGATGACGGCGTCTGTGAGTTGTTCGGGATCATTGATGATTGCGAGATTCACCATTTCGGGTTGCTCTGCATCGAGATCGCTGAAATGCGGTTGCAGCATGACAACGATCTGACCGGTGATGGTAGGTGTGAACGCGATGCTGAAACCCTCTTCTGAGTAGGTCTTCTTCTCGCCCATACTGTTGCGGAAGGTAACCAGCATGGGCATGGCACCAGATCGGAACATGACTGAGGGCATACGTGAACTGGTTCCCTTGATCTCTTCGTTGAAGGCATGCATGGTATCCACAAAGAAGCCCTGCTTGTATCTGGTGTGCTCATTGAGGTGCTGAGCGACCACCTTTAAGTGCTCCTTTACCATCTCGTACTTGCTCATCCATTGCTCGCGCCGACGCTGCACCTTGATCAGGCCCTCGTCGTAACGGTTTGCAACTTTAAGAATCCTGTCGAACATATCTGCGTGTTTAAATCAGTGTGTGCAAATGCCGGCTGACAATCTATGCGGTGCATGTGCAGAGCGCAAAATACACCATTATAGTCAATTGGAAGACACCGGAAAGAACATAAGACTACGCACAAAAACAGGCGACCGCCCCGAACGATCGCCTGCAACCTGCAATGTCTGCATCCAATTACTCTTCGTCGGCAGCTTCAACTTCGCCGGCTTCTTCTTCGTCAACCTGAATAAGGTCTTCTTCAGAAGACAGTTCCTCTTCAGATTCCAGCTCTTCGCCAGATTCTTCCAATTCGTCTGACATTTCTTCAGCAACTTCTGACTCATCGATGATGACGTCGTTTGATGCCACAGTTTCTTCGGACACCATGTTTACTTCGGTTTCAAATGTGTTTTCCATAATTTTGTTTTTAAATTGTCAGGAATACATGCAATGTAGAACTCAAAAACCGCATCTGTAGCGGTTTTACAGTAACTTAACCGTGATGTAACCATTTGTAAATACTCTAAAAGATTGTAAGTATATTGTCCCTGAAACCGATGCTGCAACTGACGAAACTTAAAGCCAAAAGTATACTTGCATTTTCCATAACGGGCATGTTGTATCTGTCGTGCAGCAGCGGAGACAACCTGCCATCGACGGTTACCTTTACGGAGCATGTGGCACCTGTGCTGTACAACAACTGCACCATTTGCCACAGGCCGGGCGGAAGTGCACACTTCGCACTGGTGACCTATGCTGACGCAAAGAAATACTCATCGGCCAACGCATATGTGACCCGTGAACGGATAATGCCGCCCTGGCCAGCTGACCCGCACTATACCGAGTTTGTGGGGCAGCGGATATTGCAGGAGCATGACATAGCCCTACTGGAAAAATGGGCTAAGAGCGGTGCGCTGGCCGGACCTGCCGACAAAATGCCGCAACTGCCGCAATACCCGGTAGGGTCTGAAACAGGCACACCCGACCTGCGAATACCGGTGCAACCCTACCTGCTGGAGGCTAATAGCCTGGACAAATTTCTGCTGGTGAAAATTCCGTTTGAATTGCCTGCAGATACGTTTGCGAGCATGATAGAATTTGTGCCGGGCAGAAAGAATGTGGTACACCATGTGAATGGTGACATGGTAAAGTATGCGTATACCCAGAAGACAGACGTGTATGCCGGCGAACGCATAGTGGATATGGCTGCAGACACGGCTACCCTGCTACAGGCCTACAAGCGACTGGGGCTGCCGAACGACGATGGTACGTTTCCGGTGTTGCAGAAATCTGTGGTGAACTACCTCCCTGGTGTGTTCGGGCAGCGGTACCCTGAAGGCCTGGGCGGATACCGGCTGCCCCGCAAAGGCGCGTTTCTGCTGAATGATCTGCACTATGGATTCACGAATAAGGACTCTATACTGGACAGCTCTTATATCAATGTCTTTTTCTCGCCCGTTCCTCCAAACCGCCCGGTGAAAGAGTTTCAACTGGGCACACTGGGTATAGCACCGGTAGAACCCAACCTGGTACTGGAACCCAATACCGTAAGGACTGTATACAGCCGCTATACGATACCCACCGACATCTCTATACTGACCGTGAACCCGCATATGCACCTACTGGGCAAGAGCTTCAAGGCCTATGCGCTGAAACCGGATGGCGATACGATACGGCTGGTATCTATACCCCGGTGGGACTTTAACTGGCAGTACTTCTATACCTTCAAAAAAATGGTGAAGGTGCCAGCGGGTAGTACGATAGTTGCAGAAGGCCTGTATGATAACACCCGGGAGAATCTGAACAACCCCTTCAGCCCACCACGCAGGGTGTCTGACAATACCGGCAGCATGAAAGCTACGGATGAGATGTTTCAGTTTATAGTGACGTACCTGCCGTACCAGTCAGGCGATGAAAACATAAGCCTGGAGCGCAAATAATACTGTACCCGACAAGCGAATACGGGCTTCGATAAGATGCCAACTCCCGCACAAAATGCGCGGGAGCGGACGATACAATATCATTTGTATGGATAATACTTAGCCGAGCAAATTGTTTTGCCTTTGCTGGGTTCTTTTTTCTTCTATTTCCTCTTCGCGAAGCTGCTCTTTGTCGTAGGCGCGGATGATCATCTTCACGAGACGGTGACGTACTACGTCGGCTTCATCGAGGGTGACGTGTGCAATGCCTTCTATGTTCTGCAAAATCTTTGATGCCTTCAAAAGACCTGACCGCTGATTCTTGGGCAGATCGATCTGTGTGAGATCGCCGGTAATGATGGCTTTGGCTGAAGACCCGATACGTGTGAGGAACATCTTCAACTGCAGATCGGTAGAGTTTTGGGCCTCGTCGAGAATGATAAATGCATTGTCGAGTGTGCGACCACGCATGTATGCCAGTGGTGCGATCTCAATGATGCGATTGGCCATATAATAGTTGAGCTTGTCGCTGGGTATCATATCGTCGAGCGCATCGTAGAGCGGACGCAGGTATGGATCGATCTTCTCTTTCAGATCGCCGGGCAGGAAGCCGAGGCTTTCGCCTGCCTCAACAGCGGGGCGTGTGAGAATGATCTTGCGCACCGCCTTGTTTTTGAGGGCCCTTACGGCCAATGCAACCGCGGTATAGGTTTTGCCCGTACCAGCCGGGCCTATGGCGAAGATGATGTCATTTTTTTCTGACACCTGTGCCATGAGTTTCTGATTGGCGGTCTTTGCTCGCACTACCCTGCCGTTGGGGCCGAAAACAAGTATATCGTTGTTTGCCGGATCGTCGAGTGGTGCTTCGCCGGGCTCGTCTTCGCCGAGAATTTTAGAGAAATAGTTTTCAGAAAGGTGGCCGTTTCGTTCGAGGTACTGAATCACCTGGCTGATCTTGGCCTGTGCGTTGGCGACCTCGTCGGGCTGGCCGGATATCTTTATCTGCGAACCCCTCGAGAGCAGTTTCAGTAAGGGGAACTTACGTTTTAGAATTTCAAATTTTCCGTTATTGATCCCGAAAAACTCAATGGGATTTACTGTCTCGAGGTTAATGATCGCTTCTGTCAAGGTGCTTTGTTTTATGGTTAGAAATAAAACTACAAATTGCGTACCAAATATGATATTAAGACATTATTAATTTCCGGATTGCGCTGCGTAACACGAAAAGAGCATCGGTGTAAATGAGCAAATGCTATATCCTATAATCGTTTGCCTTGAATTCCTCGAGCTTTTGGGCCATAGCGGGATTGCTGAGGGCAAATATACGGGCAGCCAACACAGCTGCATTGCGCGCACCGGCCTTACCAACAGCCAATGTACCAACAGGCAAGCCTGCAGGCATCTGTACGATGCTGTACAAAGCATCTATACCACCGGGTAAGCCACCGTCGAGCGGGACACCTAATACCGGCAATGAAGTGTAGGCGGCGCATACACCGGGTAAAGCAGCAGCCATGCCGGCAGCGGCAATAACGGCTCCATAGCCATTGGCCTGCGCATTGACGATAATGTCGCGCACCTTGTCGGGGTTGCGATGTGCTGATGCCACAACCATGTTGTGCTCTATGCCAAACCAGGTGAGCCATTTGCTGCTTTCCTGCATCACAGCCTCATCGGTCTGAGACCCCATGATAATAAGTACTTTCATCTGTAGGTAAAATTGTTTGTAAGTGAAATTATGATTTAGTCTGAACTATGATTTTGGTACTTATCCACGCATCTGCAAAACTTTTCTGACCGTGGCGACCGATGTACAAACGAAAACCACCTGCCGAAGCAGGTGGCCGTAGTATATTGTGACCGGCGTTGACGAAGCAATGGAGTATCAGCAGAGACAGATCAGTAGCCGTTGTTGGCATCCCTGAGCAATGGCTGCTTCAGGTCTTTTTCTGAAATGATGGCTTTGTCCAGATCTACCTTCCAATCAATGGCCAGCTCGGGATCGTTGTAAAAAATGCCGCCCTCGGAAGGCTTGTCGTAAAAGTTGTCGCATTTGTAAAAGACCTCGGCAGTATCGCTGAGTACGGCATAGCCGTGCGCAAAACCGTGTGGTATGAGGAACTGCAACTTATTCTCGGCAGTGAGCTCGATACCGAACCACTGTTTGTAGGTCTTGCTGTTGGTGCGGATATCTACAACCACATCCCATATACGGCCCTCGAGCACGCGTATGAGCTTGGCCTGTGGAACAGGATAGTTCTGGTAATGCAATCCGCGGAGTACGTTTTTGATAGAACGCGCCTGATTGTCCTGCACAAAGGGGGTGTTGTAGCCGGTGAGGGTCTCGAGGGTGCGCATGTTGTAACTCTCGAAGAAATAACCGCGGTCGTCGCCATGCACCTTTGGTTCCAGTATCAGTAACCCTTCCATTGGGGTTTTTACAATATTCATAACGTTGCTTTTATCCGGTTATCTCCAGAAAGTTTTTGGTGATGTAAGATAGCTCTTCTTCAGATAGTTCGGTATGTATGGGCAGTGATATTACGCACTTATTGAGCATATCGGTAACGGGGAGCACATTGCTGGCTGTGCCGTATTCGCGGAGCATCTCCTGCTTGTGGCTAGGCACGGGGTAGTAGATCATGGATGGTATACCCCTGGCAGCGAGCTCGCTCTGTACAGTGTCTCTATCCACACCATTCAATTTGAGGGTGTATTGATGGAATACGTGGCGGGCATTGGCGGCACGAACGGGAGTAGTGATGCGTGGGTTGCCTGCAAATGCGCGGTCGTAATAGTCGGCAGCGGCGCGGCGTGCATCGCAATATTCGTCGAGATGGCGCAGCTTGACACGGAGCACGGCGGCCTGTATGGTATCGAGGCGGCTGTTGCAGCCTACCATCTCGTGAAAGTACTTAACCTTCTGACCATGATTGGCGATCATCTTGAGGCGCTCTGCCATGGCGTCGTCGTTGGTGAATATTGCACCACCATCGCCATAACAACCCAGATTCTTGGAAGGGAAGAATGATGTGCAGCTGATGAGGCCCATGGAACCGGTTTTTACGGTACGACCGTCGGAGAATGTGTAGCTGCCACCTATGGCCTGCGCATTGTCTTCGATCAGGGGTATGTTGTGCTCAGCGGCAAGTGCCATGAGCGGTTCCATATCGGCACACTGGCCGTAGAGGTGAACGGGGATTATTGCTTTAGTTTTTGGGGTGATGGCCTTACGAACACTTTCGATATCCATAGTGAACGTTTCGGGATCGACATCTACAAAAACGGGTGTAAGCCTGAGCAATGCCACTACCTCGACAGTAGCGATGTAGGTAAAGGAAGGTGTGATGACCTCGTCGCCGGGCTGTAAACCCAATGCCATGAGGGCGATCTGCAGGGCATCTGTACCATTGGCGCAGGGGATGACGTGTTTTACCCCAACATAGGTGGCAAGCTCTGCAGCCAGGTGGTGGACATCGCTGCCACCTATAAATGCTGTGCTGTCGATGACGTGCTGTATTGCGGTATCGATTTCGGGTTTAATTTTATTGTACTGGCGTTTTAGATCCACCATCTGTAAGTTCTGCATGCCTGGATTGTTTTTTTAACGGTGGCGAAGTTACTGTATTTGCCGTTGTGTGGAAAATTGTTGAATGGTTAATGTTGGTGGGTGTTAGGGATTGGGGTGTTGGGGATTAGGGATTAGGGATTAGAGTTTTGCGGTGTTTTTCTATTTAGGTGTGGCACACTTTGGAAGTGTGCCACACCGTGTGATTAGTAAAATTGCGCAGTGCGCAATAATTTTTCTGAAAAAGTCATATCATTGATAATCAATTGATTATGATCTGAAAATTGCGCACTTTTTGCGCACTTTTGCTCACGCGGGTTTTCCCGGGTTACGTTCATTTTTCGGGGCAGGTGTGGCACACTTTGAAAGTGTGCCACACCACCGGAATACAAAATTGCGCAGTGCGCAATTATTTTTCTGAAAAAGTAATATCATTGATAATCAATTGATTATGATCTGAAAATTGCGCACTTTTTGCGCACTTTTGCTCACGCGGGTTTTCCCGGGTTACGTTCATTTTTCGTGGCAGGTGTGGCACACTTTGGAAGTGTGCCACACCACCGGAATACAAAATTGCGCAGTGCACGCTTCTGCTGATCTGGCAAACTTTCTTTTTATGCTGCCGGGCAAATAAAAAAGCCGGGCGGAACTATTTTGCAGCAAAAACCGAGCCAAAAAATGTGATTTGTAGGGGTGATGGGGAAAATATTTCCAGGCACGAATCTGCCGGTGGGGAAGCTTCGTAATGTCGACAAGCGGTGCTTTAGTATGGCTTTTATTTACCTTTGGTTGTGTTATGAGCAATCGGTTCAATATACGGGTATACGGCCTATGGATAAAGGATGGTAAGCTGCTGGTGAATGAGGAGCATATTATGGGCCGCAGCATCATAAAGCTGCCGGGTGGTGGGCTGCACTGGGGTGAGGGCCTGGCAGACTGCCTAAAAAGAGAGTGGAAGGAGGAGCTGGGTATAGACATCGCTATACTCGGTCATTTTTATACTACAGACTTTTTTCAGGCTTCTGCTTTTGACCAATCGCAGGTGATCAGCGTGTATTACCTGGTAACTGCACCGGAGGATGCTGTAATTACCAACTATGTAGACAACGAGCGCTCGTACTGGATAGACCTGCAGGATGTATCGGCGGATACCTTTACGCTGGCGATAGATAAGGTGGTGGGGGGAATGCTGAAAAACAAATAAATGGTATGTACTGAATACAGTGAACCGACGAAAGAGCAGTTAATCGCGGAACTAAAAGAAGGGTCGCACAGCTGAAACTGATTGTGGAGGGGAAAATAAAGGGCCGTTCGGTAAGTAAACTTTTTGACGAGTTGTAATTTCAGAACTCCATATCCGCACGGAAATAAGCAATTCATTTAGCGAATTGAATCGCGATATGAAACTACTGTTGTCGCGCCGGTGTTCCGCAAGATTGCCACACCCCGCAGCAAGACACAGGGCCAGACGCGGGGTTCGCAATGACGCGAGTTGGTTTGTCTTGAGCATTACTCCATTTCTAAAATGCCCGAGGCCAGCAGGCCTGTTACTATTTGAGAGCTATCCCACTATAACTAATCAAAATACCAGTATTGCAACAACAAGTACGTACACACATTACCTTTGCAGCTTATGAAATTATTAATGCAGTACCTGAGCAGGTATAAGCTCATGATCGTATTGGCGGTGGTGCTGGCTGCGATCAACCAGAGTTTTTCGCTGCTGGACCCACTGATAGCGGGCAAACTGATGGACCGTTTTGTGAATCACCCACTGACGCACGACAAAGACGGACTGCTGCACAGGGATCTGGGCACGTATATGACGGGCGCACTGGGCCTGATAGGCGCACTGATAGGGGTGGCTATGGTGTCGCGCATAGCCAAGAATTTTCAGGATTATGTGGTGAATGTGGTGATACAGAAGTATGGGGCACGCCTGTATACAGATGGACTGCGTCATGCGCTGCGCCTGCCCTACCAGGAATTTGAAGACCAAAGCAGCGGACAGACGCTGTCTATACTGCAGAAGGTGCGTACAGACTGTGAAAAATTCATACAGTCGTTCTTCAATGTGCTGCTGCCGACGATCATAGGTATTGTGTTTGTGATCATCTACGCGTTTGCGATGAGCCCACTGCTGCCGCTGATCTATGTGGGTGGCGCAATAGTGCTGGCACTGCTGACGAATGCGCTGAGCAAGCGGATAAAAACCGTGCAGAAAACGATAGTGAAGGAAACTAATGCACTGGCGGGAAGTACAACAGAGTCGCTGCGGAATATAGAGCTGGTAAAGAGCCTGGGGCTGACGCAACAGGAGATAAGGAGGCTGAACGCGACGACGATAAAAATACTGACGCTGGAACTGAAGAAAGTGCGGAGTATACGCACGATATCGTTCATACAGGGCACTTTTGTAAACCTGCTGCGACAGGCGATAGTGATGAGCCTGCTGTTCTTTATCTACAAGGGCTCTATAACGCCGGGACAGTACCTGACGTTGATATTCTATTCGTTCTTCATTTTTGGCCCGATGCAGGAAATAGGGAATGTAATACTCTCGTACAGGGAAGCGGAAGCATCGCTGAACAATATGCAGGAACTGCTGAAAAAGCCAATGGAGTTCACACCCGAGCAGCCAGAGGCGATAAATGATATAGCCGAGGTACGTTTTGACCGGGTGACCTTCAAGCACAACAGCTCGTCGAGGCCGGCGCTGGAAGGTATCTCGTTTGATGTGAAGCTGGGTGAAACGGTGGCCTTTGTAGGGCCATCGGGCAGTGGAAAGACAACATTGGTGAAGTTGCTGGTGGGCTTGTATCACCCTATAAACGGGCATATCTACTATAACGGGCATAGCGAGTCGGCGATAGACTATGAAGAGCTGCGCCGCCAGATGGGCCTGGTGACACAAGACCCTCAACTGTTCTCGGGCACGATAAAGGAAAATCTGCTGTTTGTGAACCCCGGGGCAAGTGAGCACGACATAAACGAAGTGCTGCAGCAAGCAGCCTGCCAGAACCTGCTGTCGAGGGCTGAAAAGGGACTGGATACGATGATAGGTGAAGGCGGACTGAAGCTATCTGGCGGAGAAAGGCAACGCATATCGATAGCGCGGGCACTGCTGCGGAAGCCGCGCCTGATGATATTTGACGAGGCAACGTCGGCGCTGGACTCGCTGACGGAAGATGAAATATCGCAAACCATACAGAGCATCACAGCGAAGCGGGAGCACATCACTCTGATGATCGCTCACCGGTTGTCGACAATAATGCACGCTGACAGGATATATGTGCTGGAAAAGGGGCATGTGGTAGAGACGGGATCGCACGAAACGCTGTTGGCAGAAAAAGGACTGTATTACGCGATGTGGCGGCAGCAGATAGGTGAAAGGAAGGAAGTGGTAGCGGCCAGGGGTGCTACGGTATAGTGACTACCCTGCCACACATAAAGAAAGCTATATTATTTAGTTTTGATACTGTGAACATTAGAAAAACCTTTAACACTATTTTCCTAACAATTACCCCTGTTTGGTGCTATTTTTGCGGGTATAGGCTGTAATTGGTAATACCCTGAAACGATTCCTCAAAATATCGGGCTACATAGTGGCTGTGATTGTGCTGCTGCTGCTGGCCGCGGTGGCGCTGGTCAATTACTCGTCGGTACAGACCTACCTGGTACACAAGGCGACAGACATACTGACCGATAAACTGAAAACAAAGGTGGAAGTAGCCCAGGTGCGCCTGAGCCTGCTGAACAGCCTGGAGGTGCAGGGAGTATATGTGGAAGGGCAGGCAAAAGATACGCTGCTGTATGCCGGAGCGATAAGGGTAAGGATATCAGACTGGTTCCTGTTTAGCGACAAGCCCGTGATCAGGTATGTGGGACTGAGCAACACTTATGCGCACCTGTACCGCAATGGAGACTCGAAGGTGTGGAACTACGATTTCATACTGGATGCACTGAGCAGCCCACCGAAGAAAAACAAGAAAAAAAGTCAGCCATTCGAATTTGACCTGGAGAAGGTGGAGCTGGACCATGTGCGCTTCCATATGGATGACAAATGGATAGGCGAAGATATGGACTATGACTTCGGGTATGTGCTGATAGACACCCGCGACGTAGACTACCGGAAAAAACAGGTAGACGTAGATGAAATAAATGTGCGGGATGCAGTGATATTTGTAGATGAGTACAAGGGTGGCCGTCCGGCTCACCTGCGCCCGAAACGCGTGGACACATTCGATGTGACACCTTTCAACCCGGATCACTGGCGGTTCAACATCAGCACACTGGCACTGGAATCGTGTACTTTCCGATTTAAAGGTGATGACCGGATACCGGTTGAAGGCCAGTTTGACGAAAGCCACATGGACATCAGCAATATCAACATAGCGCTATCGGGCATCAAAATTGTTGACGATACCATAACCGGCAACCTGAATAACCTGACGGCCAGGGACCGCTGCGGGATTGAGATCAAAAAAATGAAGAGCCGCGTGTCGGTTTCGCCAATCGCATCGGTATGCAAGGATCTGTATCTGGAAACCAACAACAGTGTATTGAAAGACTATTACGCGATGCACTACAAACACTTCCCTGACTTTAATGACTACATAGCGAAGGTGGAAATGGTGGCCGATATGAAAGACGCTCATGTAGACAAACGGGATGTAATGTACTTTGCGCCTGAGCTGGACATACTGCCTGACATGCGACTGACCATAAACGGCAAGGGCAAGGGCACAGTAGACAATCTGAAGGCAAACAACCTGCGTATATCGGACGGGAACATAGCGATGAAGGGGGATATCACGATGAAAGGTCTGCCTTACATCTACAACACCTATATCACATTTACCGACGGAGAGATACTGGCGACAGGCAAGGGTATAATGCACTATGCACCGGCGCTGAAGGGCAACTCAACAATAGCTGCTGACAGCATTACTTACGCTTTTTTCAGCGGCAGCTACAAAGGATTCATTGAGAACTTCAGACTGAGCGGCACCTTCAAGTCGAACATGGGTGCAATAGCAACAGACCTGCGGATGTACCTGCCCAACTTCAATGGTGACTCGTCGATGTATGCAGGTACCCTGACAGCGAACAAACTACAACTGGGTAAACTCTTCAGGCAGCCGATACTGGGTGATATAACGCTGAATGAAGTGGTATCGGGCAACTCCTTCAACCCGGATAATATGCGGCTGCATATAGATGGTGTGATCAATGATTTTATGGTGAATGATTACCGATACCATAACATTACTACCCATGGTACGCTTGCCAAAAAACAGTTTGACGGCAAGCTGCAGGTAGATGATACGAGCCTTGCACTGGCATTTGACGGCAGCCTGAACTATGCTGAAAAACAAATACGGATCAATGCGAAAGCACAGTTGCTGAGAGGAAACTTCAAGGCGATGAACCTGACGCCGGACAATGTAACTGCAGCGGCAGACTTTGACCTGAACTGGACGGGCAGCAGCATAGATAATTTCACCGGGTATGCCAAGCTATTCAACATTGATCTGAAACGAAATAACCGGCAGCTGGCACTGGACTCTGTGTATGTGCAGTCGTCGGGAGACAGTGGCAACCGGAAACTGAATATACAGAGTGATGCACTGAGCGCAGATATAAATGGCAACTACCAGCTGAGCAATCTGCCCGCATCGGTGCAATACTATCTGTCGAGGTACATACCTAACTACATAAAAGCGCCGGATAAATATGCACCGGACCAGGACATCAACTTCAGGATCACGACGACTGCTGTGGACAGTATTTTTGCGGTAACAATTCCTTTGTTGCGTGGATTTGACAGCTCTGTTATTACAGGATCGCTGAACACTAATGCAAAGAAGCTGACGCTGAGTGCAACCACCCCTTATGGTGCTATCGGCAATGTATATCTCAGGCATGTGTCGGTATCGGGGGTTGGCGATTTCAATGCCCTGGCACTCAGTACAACTGTTGGCAATATAGCTATAGGTGATAGCCTGCTAAATGGCGAACTGAGCCTGACCACCACAGTGGGTAATGACTCCATCAACTTCACGCTGGCGACGATATCGCCGGACAGGGAAAGCTCGCTGTCTCTCAATGGGCGAATAGTGGCATTCAGCGACTCGTTGCAGCTGAGAGTCTTCCCGTCGCAGTTTTTCATGAATAAAGCCAGGTGGGATATAGCTGGTGGCAGCAACATTGTATACAGTGCCAAATACCTGTCGGTGAGTGGTGTATCGTTGTCGTCGGGACTGCAAAGAATAACGGCCTCGACAAACAATGCAAACGGCGGGCAGCTGATTGTGAATGCAGCGCAAATAGATATGTCGCAGCTGGGCAATGTAGCGGCATTCTCGGGTTACAAACCTGACGGGCGAATAAATGGCACGGTGAGTGTTTCAGATATATTCAACCATTTGATGGTGAATGCTAACCTGATAGCCACCAACGTAAAGCTGGGTGCAGATACGGTGGGGACAATAAAAGTATCGGGATCGTATGACGGAGACAGACGGATGCTGCATGTAGACCCGCAAACAGGGATATACCGGGATAATTCGTCGGTGATAGCGTCGGGCAATGTATCTTTTGACACAGGTGCAGCGAGAAAGCTGGATGGATCGATAAAATTCTATAATGCGCGGCTGGCATGGGCAGGGCCGTTTCTGACCGGAATCATGAGCAGGCTGTCGGGCAATATCAACGGCAGCGTGGAAGTTTGGGGATCGGACGAAAAACCAGTGATTGACGGCAAACTGTCGCTTACGGATGGCAAGTTACGGCTGGACTACATGGGGTGTAACTACTCGATACCCACAGCAACCATTGCCGTAAATAACAAGAGAATATCGCTGGGGCAAGTGCAGGTATTTGACAGCTACAACAATACAGCAACGCTGTCGGGTTACTTTTCTCACGACCTCTTTGACAATATGCGGATGCGGCTAAAAATTACCACGCCGAAATTTGAGGTAATGAACCTTTCGAGAACGGACAATGATCTGTTTTACGGGAAGATGATAGCTAGCATGGACTCGTTTACAATAAGAGGGCCATTTGACAACATCAGGCTGAACCTGTACAAGGGTGCACCTGCGGCAAAATCTACCCTATACATCCCGGCCAGCAGCGGTGGGTACGTAGGTGGCTATTCGTATGTGTCGTTTAAAACCTATGGAACCGATCAGGACAAAACTGTACGAAAAAGAAAAGACAGGATTTCGATCAATCTGGATGCCAACCTCAATACGCTAGCGGAGATACACATCATACTGGACCCCGCAACAGAAGATGAGATAGTGGCGACAGGAAACGGCAACATACAGCTGGATATGCCACCGGATAACGATATGCGCATGACGGGATTGTACACGATCTATAACGGAACCTATACACTTACCTTTCAGCAACTGGCGATACACCGGCAATTCAGGCTGAATTCGGGCAGTACCATCAGCTTTAATGGACCGTTTTCTGAAACAGAGCTGGCGGTGGATGCGGTATACTCTGTGCAGGCCCGCCTGTATGATGTACTCAATGACAATGACAAGGCAACCATACGCGACAACAAGGCAGAGCTGACGGATGCGCAGACACCACAATGGGTGAATGTGCTGCTGCATATGAACGGGCCGATATACAATTCGCGGCTCACCTTTGACCTGGACCTGGAGAATAAACACTCGCAGGGCTCTGTGGCCTACAGGAAGCTGCAACTGATCAATAATGATGACCGGCAAAAATTTGACCAGGTGGCATCACTGCTGCTTGTGGGGTCTTTTATACCGGCTGAGGGTGCATTTGGCGCAACTGCAGTGTCGGGCGCGATCAATAATGTGAGTCAGATCATATCGAGCACCGCATCGACGGGGCTTACCAATATTGTGAACAAGATAATAGGCGACAGGAAGCTGAATGTGGCTGTGAAATATACCAACTACAATTATAATGACCAGGCGACTGTGGGTATTGTGAACCGCAACCAACTGAAACTGGGTGTGACGAAAAACTACCTCAATGACAGGTTGCTGGTATCTATCGGCAGCACATCGGACTGGGGTAAGCCGGCCAACACTACTGCTGCAAGTAACTTTAATATTGCGGGCGACTTCAGGCTACAATATCTGCTATCAGAGAAAAGCGGATTGCGGTTGAATGCGTTTCAGACATCGGACTACGATATAACCAGAGATAACAACATTCAAAGGCGCGGCGTAGGTATAGGCTGGCGGAAATCGTTTGACAATCTTAATGACTTCTTTAGGGGCAACAAGTATGCGCGGAAGCTGGAAGAGCAGCGGCGCAATGAAGAACTGGACGCAACTGATACGTCGGGGCGGGTGGGCGAATAGGCCTAAGCAGACAAAGCAGGAAGCGGAAGGGCGTTACAGCTGTTTCTTATAAAATGCTACCAGGCCTTCCATCGGGCTCTTTTCTACCTTACCGAGCTCCAGCTCGTACTGATTGCAGAGATTAGCAATAACATCGCGGAAAGCATGTGCAATAGAACCTGTGAAAAACAGCGGCAGGTTCCAGCTCTGGCGGTATTTGAGAATGATATTGTGAAAGAAATCGTTGATACAATCTTCGATAATATTCTCTGCCATGTAATGCCCGCGCATATCAACCAGCATTGGTGCAAAAGATGCGAGGTAGCGGTTGGGGAACGGATCGCTGTAGAGCTTGCTGATGATGGCATTGATATCGTTGCCGTACCGCATTTCGAATCCGGTCTTCAACTCGGCATCGAACGTGCCATATGCGTAATACTGCAGTATGCGACGACCCATATAATTACCGCTGCCTTCATCGCCTGCAAGATAACCAAGGGACGGCTTCTGCTCGCTGATCTTTTTGCCATTGTAATAACCCGACGAACTACCTGTGCCAAGGATGCAAACAATGCCCTTTTTATCGCCACACAGCGCCTGAGCGGCAGCCAGCAGATCGCTATGTACTTTGACTTTTGCAACGCCGAAATGTGCCTTTAGGGCAGCAGCAACAATGGACTGTTTCTCGGCTGATGATGCTCCGGCGCCATAGTAGGCAATGGAGTCGGGCACATGCTTTTTGGCATCCCATGGCAACTCGGCTTGCAGCATGGCAGCAATATCTTCGCGAGACTGCAAAAAGGGGTTGATTCCCTGTGTCTTAAAATAAACAGGTTTGGTACGTGGCCTGAGCAGGCACCAATCGGTTTTTGTAGATCCGCTTTCTGCTATCAGGTAAGACGCCATAGAATTGTATTATTATACAAATATGCAATTATTGTCAGGATATTCCTAAGCATTTTTTGCTTGTTTAAGGAATTACAGCAAACTACTAAAAATGGCTTTTATTCTGCCGACCTTTGGTTGCTGCTGTGTACCCATTGGACTGGCAAAAGAACCATTATAGCATTCCCGACGTATATGTTCAGCATGGCCATCAAACTCATTTTAATCATAGCGATAACCCTCGGATTGGAGGGAAGGTTAGCAGCACAGGCAATAGCCACAACGGGCACCTATAAAACCATAAACAGCAGCAGCTATTTCAGGCTCAGTTATGAGAATGACTTCTTTGCCGCGATAGATGAATACTATACGCAGGGAATAGATGCAGAACTGGTGCTGCCACAATTTGATGGAAAAATGACCCGGGCCGTGCTTTTGCGCCCGAATTACGGAATTGCGCAGTACGGAATAGGTATACAGCACAATGGTTATACCCCATCGAGCATCAGCAGTGAAGACATACTGTACAATGACCATCCGTTTGCGGGGGTATTGGTGCTGAAGACGTTTGTAAATGTTACAGATAGCCAAAAAAAGCAGCGATTTTCATCTTCTTTTTATGCGGGCATTATAGGTGAGGCAGCCGGTGCCAAAGAAATGCAGGTGTCGATACACCGGGCATTAAATAATATTATGCCCAGAGGGTGGCAACACCAGGTACGTAATGATCCTGCGATCAACTATCAGGTAACTTACGAAAAACAATTGCTGGGTTATGGCAAATACTTCTGTCTGAGTGCTGATGGTATGGCCAATGTCGGTACGATAAATACGAGTGGAGCCGTGGGCAGTACCCTGATGACAGGTTATTTTACGTCGCCATACAATAGTGCGGGCATACTGAGGGATAATTTTTCTACATATGTATATGTAAGGCCGCAAGTGTATGCCGTAGGGTATGATGCTACATTGCAGGGGGGACTGTTTAACGATGCTACTCCTTACAGACTGGGAACGGAAAATGTTAGCCGGTTTGTGCTACGGAACCGGATAGGAGTAGTGCTGGCCTACAGAGGCTTGAATCTGGAGTATTTTGCAGCGATGAGTACCCGCGAATTTGGTACCGGAAAGCCTCACCGACATGGTGGCGTGCAGTTGGCGGTCGGGTTTTGAACAACCGGCAATAAGCCCGGCAGCTATTAAACAGCACTAATACAAATACGAAATAAATATTTTTGTAACCCAACCCAAGAACCCGCGGCCGTTTTACGTCTATATATGTGAGTGGTTAGTTTCATAAAGTAAAAAGGCGCCTTTTTCAATTGACTCCCACGAAAAAAACGAATAGTATGCGTACCTGTAAACCTGATTCATTAAAAAAACCTGAGTAACTGAACCTATGATCAAATAACCTATAAACCTAACCTTATCAGCCCTTATAAACACTATCAATTCTTATAAGGCAAAAACTGTGCAATGGCCGGGAAGCCAGCAAGGGTGTGAGGAAACACCAAAAAACCGAGACTTTTATGACCAAAATGTTGTAATTTACTATTATCAAACAGTTCCCCCTTATGCCCGCATATTCTGAAGAGGAAATAATAGCAGGGTGCCGGAAGAAAAACCGGGCAATACAGGAGCATCTTTACAAAGCGTATTACAGTACGTTTCTTAAGGTTTGCGCCCGTTATGCTAAGGATATGCAGGATGCTGAACAATTGCTCAATGACGGGTTTCTCAAAGTGTTCACGCAGATAGATAATTTTAAAAATACCGGTTCTTTCGAAGGATGGATGCGCAGGATTGTGATCAACACCTGCCTGGACTATCTGCGCAGTACTGCATTGAAGGAGGAAATGGCGATGCACATGCGCGCGATTCCTGCGGAGGAAAGTACGTTGTCTGTAACCAATCTGGGTATGGACCGCGTCGAATTTAAAGATATGGTAAGGCTGATACAATCGCTGCCAGCTATGACACGTACGGTATTTAACCTGTTTGTGTTTGACGGATTTAACCATAAAGAAATAAGCGGGCAGCTGGATATCAGCGAAGGCACCTCGCACTGGCATTTGCACCAGGCAAGGAACCAACTGCAGAAGAAAATAATAAAAAGTGAACAAAATAATATAACGTATGAAGCCAAGAGAATTTGACGAACTGGTCAGACAGAAATTTGACCAGAACGACTTTGCGTACAACGCCCTTAACTGGGATTTGCTCGCAGAGAAGCTGGACGGCCGTGCGAAAAAACGCAGTATGATCATGTGGCTCTGGATGCCTGCAGCCGGAATGGCAGCATCTGTAGCGCTGGCAATAGGGGTTACCTCGTTGCTGAGATTTGGTGTACCTGATGCCGGAAATGGCGATGCGGGTTATGCCCACACAGGGAAGTTTGTGCAGCGCTATGCTGTGACTGCACCGATGGCAATGATACCGTATACTGCACCTACCAATACCGAAACACCACCGAAAACGAGCAGGAAAAGCAAGGCGACAGCATCAAAACCTGTAGAGCGTGCAGTAGCTGGCAACAACATAGGCATCAAACTTAATGATGTAGCGGGCAATGACCTATCGGCCCCCCAAAATGGCATAGCTGTAGTGGCTAACAGTGCTGCTGCCCATAAAACAATAGCACCACAAAAACAGAAGAAAGATCTGGCTGCACGTGAGGTGATCCATACCTTCAGGCAGGAGCAGAATGTAGTGCGGAAACCACTGAACTTATCTATAATAGTATCTGGCGGCGTGTGCCAGGGCAACAGGACAAGCGGCTATATGGCCGGTGCGACAGTGCGCAAGATGATCAATGACAAGGTATATGTAGAGAGTGATATTGCGCTTGCAAGCAGCGACAATGTGCAGTCGACAATGTATATGGACTACAGCAATGCTACTGTGACCGAAGGTGGTGGTGGTATAGGCGCAACAGCAGGCAGGCCGGGATCAGCATCGAAAACCACCTCTGTAGACGCTTCGAACCTACCGACCGATAAAAGCCTGCAGGGCGTGGCCAAAATACATGATGTGTCGTACAACCTTTATTACGCACAGGTGACACCGAGCATCGGCTACAAAGTAATGAAAAGGATGTCGATAGGTATGGGTCCTGACTTTCAGAAAATGCTTGTGGACAACCGGCCAGCAACGTCTGAAGTAGACCGTGGCAATCTGCAGGTAGCGCCCTCTTTTGATGTAGGGTTTATAGGCAAGACAGAATATGCGCTGACCCAAAGAGTAAAAGCGGCAGTTGCGTATCGTAAAGGCATAAACGGAGTAATCAACCCCAGCGACAAATACATAGACCGTGACTACCTGCAATTCCAGATGAAGTGCACGATCTTTAACAGGTAGTAAGCAGTACAAGCGAAAAACAGGCAATACAACGCCATATGCATGCCCCGGATAATCCGGGGCATGCTTTTTTTGCTGCCAGCCGGGAAGTATAGGGATTGGCAAAATATGGTATACCTGCAAGAGTTAAACTGCTTTGTGTAAGCCAAACGAATGGCATGAAGGTACCTTTGCATTGAACAATCACTAATAAAAACTACAACTATGAAAACAATGATATCTGTGCTAACGGCTGCATCTATGGCCCTTACAATGGCTGCATGTAATAAAGATGGCAATGATGGTATGAATCAGGCAGACAAAGAATTTTTTGAAAGGGCGGCATATGCGCACAACGCGGCTGTAGAATTGGGAAATCTGGCATCGGCAAATGGCAGTGAAGCCACAGTAAAATCGTACGCGGCGATTGTGGTCACAGAACACAATACGGCCCGGACTGAACTGAAGTTGCAGGCAGGCGAGCGCAATTACACCTTACCTACAAACTCAGACCTGGAGCATCAGGCACTGAAGATAGTGTTAGATGGTAAGTCGGGCCGGGGATTTGATTCGATATACATGAAAGGTCAGGTTGCAGACCACATCCAAACGATAGGCATTATGCAGGATGAGATCAACAATGGCAAAGATCAGGAATTGAAGAACTATGCGGCAAAATACCTGCCACAGGCGCAGCAGCAAAAAACCGCTGCAGACGCCATCGTTGCAGCGATGAACTATTAGTATGCAGCATTGCAGCTTAAAGAAATACAACAAGCGTTGGCGGGTCTGACCCGCCAACGCTTGTTTTGTTATAAAAAGCGCTCCACGAGGCTTCTATACCAGTATGTGAAAATTTTAACCAGATAATTCGAATAGCAATTCTTAATTTCACAAAAAAAACGTGAACATGAAGAACACTCTTATAACTATCGCGGCTGTTGCAATTTCGTTTGTGTCGGGAGCTGCTTATGCGCAGCAAAGTAAATCGCTGCAGCCAGGTGACCAGCTGCCCATGTCGGGTACCGTGCTTAAAGATGCGAGCCGCGGTGGAGATATGCCTTATTTCAAGGCTGCTGACAAAAACGGACTGCTGGTGATGTTCTCCTGCAATACCTGCCCGTTTGTGGTAAAAAATGAAAGCACGACGCGTAAAACGATCGAGTATGCCCGCAACCATGGTGTGGGTGTGGTGATCATCAACTCTAACGAAGCAAAACGCGACGGAGATGATGCTTATGACGCTATGAAGCAATACGCAAAGGGACAGGGCTATACGGTTCCGTACCTTGTCGACGAAAATTCAGTATTAGCCGATCTGTTTGGAGCAAACCATACTCCTGAAGTATTTCTGTTTAACAACAAGAATGTGCTTGTATACAAGGGTGCTATGAACGACAATCCGGGCAATCCGGAAAAGGCTCAGGTAATGTATATATCGAATGCGATAGACGCTGTCGTTGCGGGTAAGGAACCCAATCCGAAATCTACAAAGTCTATAGGCTGCAGCATAAAGCGCAAGGCATAAGACACTAAATATTTTCGTTATACGAATAGCAAAAGCACAGCTGTAAGGCTGTGCTTTTTCAGTTTAACACTATGCTGCAATTTTCGCATTGTACCGTTTTCATAAATCAATGTATCTTTGCGGCCTCATGTCTGACGCAATAAAGCACGAGTGCGGGCTAGCATTCATCCGCCTCCTAAAACCGCTCTCTTATTACCACCAGAAGTATGGTACAGCCTTTTTCGGGCTCAACAAATTGTACCTGCTGATGGAAAAGCAGCATAACAGGGGACAGGACGGAGCAGGTATAGCCACCGTAAAACTGAACACCGAACCGGGTCACCAGTTTATGCACAGGCTGCGAATAGGTGGTGCACAGGCAATTGCACAGATTTTTCAGAACATAAGCCAGGAAGTAGGCGATCTGGAAAAAATGTACCCAGAGATCATGCAACACCCCGGACTTATGAAAGGGTATATGCGCTTTATGGGCGAGGTGATGATGGGGCACCTGCGATATGGCACACAGGGTAAAAACAATGTGGAGTTTTGCCACCCCTTTGTGAAGCCACACATCAACCCGACCAGAAACCTTACGATGGCCGGCAATTTCAATCTGGTCAATACAGACGAGCTTTTTGCACGGCTGGGGCAACACCCGAATACTACATTGCGTGAAAGTGATCTGGGTGCGATGATCGAGACCATACACTACTACCTGTGCATGGCCGATGATACTAACCCGGCACAGCTGAATATAGAGGGCATCCTGAAACAAGCAACCACCCATTTTGATGGAGGCTATGTGTTCTGCGGTCTGATAGGCAATGGCGACAGCTTTGTGATGCGCGACCCGAACGGGATACGTCCATGCTATTATTATCAGGATGATGAGGTTGTAGTGGCAGCATCTGAACGTGCAGCGATAATGACCTCATTTAATGTGGCACAAGCCAATATCAAAAAACTACAGCCCGGGCATGCACTGATAGTAGATGCATCGGGGAATGTAACGAACCCCGAAATACTGCCGGCACGCAAGCTTACCGCCTGCAGTTTTGAGCGCATCTATTTCAGCAGGGGCAGCGATCCGGACATTTATCGGGAGCGCATGGCGCTGGGACGGAATCTAGCGGGTACTGTGTTGCAGGCGTTAGACAACCATCTGAGGCATACGATAGTATCTTTTATACCCAATACCGCTGAGACCGCATTTTACGGCCTGATCAAAGGGCTGGAAGACTATCTGAAAGAAATACAGATCAAGAAAATACTGGCCCGGCCAGATATGCCGGAAAACGAAATGAGGGAACTCATTCACCGCAGGGTACGCATAGAAAAGATCGCGATAAAAGATGTGAAGATGCGCACTTTTATAACGGAAGATGCGTCGCGGAATGAGATGGTGCAGCATGTGTATGACATTACGTACGGAACAGTGGAGCGAGGTGTAGATACACTGGTTGTGATCGATGATTCGATAGTGCGCGGCACTACCCTAAAGGAGAGCATTATAAAGATGCTGAACCGCCTGGGCCCGAAACGCATCATTGTGGTTTCGTCGGCACCTCAAATCAGGTACCCTGACTGCTACGGCATAGATATGAGCCGCATGGGTGATTTCATAGCGTTTCAGGCAGCAGTGGGCTTGCTGGCCGACAATGGAATGGCTGGCAAACTGGAGGACATCTACCAGCAATGCAAGGCTGCTGAAGGAGCGGGTACGCTGGATAAAGAGAATTTTGTGAAAGGCGTTTATGAATCATTTACGCCTGAGCAAATCAGTAAAAAAATTGCTGCCATGCTGCGGCACGAAGAAGTAACGGCTGAGGTAGATGTGATCTATCAATCGCTTGAGGGCCTGCACGATGCGTGCCCGCACAATCTGGGGGACTGGTACTTTACGGGTAACTACCCTACTCCGGGCGGCAACCGTGTAGCCAACAGGGCATTTATGAACTATATGGAAAAGCAGGAAGGCCGCGGATATTAGCATATAACCAGAAAAAATCAATTCGGGCTGTACCGCGAAAGCCGGTATGGCCCGTTTCTTTGGATATAAACTGTGATACATGTAATTTTTCAGAGCAGGGAAAATCCTAAATTTGCAAATCAGGCGAAAGCAACCCTGTTTCGGTTTTGATGAAACTCCTCCTCAATTTCCTCATTTTCTTACTGACGGTGCTCTGCAGCGAGTATTGCACGGCCGGGGGTATGTGCATACGTGACTATGACAGCAGCACACACCGGTATGTGTATTTTCAGGTAGATATCATGCCGGAATATCCGGGCGGTATTCAGGAGTACTTTATTGGCAATTTCAAATATCCACCCCATCAGGAAGTTTTTCAATCGAAGATAGTGGTAGATGTGATAGTAGAAATGGACGGTAAGTTATCTGACCTGAAGATACACGGCAAGAAAAAGCAGGAGTATTCAGAAGTGGAACGTGAAACGATTCGCCTGATGAGCAAGATGCCTAAATGGACAGCCGGCACCTGCAAGGGTAGGCAGGTACCCGTAAAAATAACATTCCCTCTCATTTTTGAACCTGGTTGAAAAAACCAGTCAATACCTGAGATAATGGCTTGTGGACAAAATTCAGTTTCCGAAGCAGAAATCAGGCCTATAATACCCAAACAAGAGGGCGACTCAAAACCCCCATTTTTGTCTACCTGAACCTGACTATGTTTGCCATTCAATTTGTGGCCAAAACTGCTACAAAAAATACAGCTACAAATTCAGCATACATAATCAGCTGATAATTTGCTGTGTTGCAACATCTTTACACATTTTCGCAACATCTTTTAACGCGTACGCGCACGACGTGGCAGTAATTTTGCAATAGTGATCTATGATTTATCACAAACAACAAAATCTACGAAACGTATGAAAAAGACACAAATGCTAATTGCCATCATGCTGATGGGTATCGCCCTGATAACCGGGTGTAAGAAGAAGAACGACGACAACAATAACAATGGCGGATCTGCCTCGGCATCGGCCCTGGTGATACAAACGGGAGCCCGCAGCATAGAGCCGGGCGGAACCATATCGTACGAAGCGATGGTTGTAGACTCGAAAGGCAACACAACACCCGCTACCGGGATAACCTGGAGCGTAAGCAACTCGCTGGGTAGTTTTTCAGGCAACACCTTTACATCTACCGCTTCGGGAGCAGGTGTTGTTACAGCATCGGTAACAGTTGGCGGCAAAACACTTACTGCACAGGTGCCGGTTGGTATCTACCTGCCTGCTGTTTTCAGTGTAGTGCCATCGGCAGTGATCTGGACCACTAATGCCGGCACAATACCACTGACGCCATTTTATCTGGGTACCGGCAGCGTGTCGGGTTATACCTACGCCAGCAGCAACACTGCAGTAGCATCTGTAGACGGCACCGGGAACATTACCTTCAACGCCACGGGCGAATGTGTAATTACGGTAACTGCCAACGGACTGTCTGAAAACAACAAAGTATACATACCTGTACTGGTTGTAGGCATACCAACAGCACCGTTGCCAGTGGTAAGAGTAGCCGTAAACCCAGCAGGAAAAGAATTGTTCCGGAATGAAACATCTGCCTTTACTGCTAAAGCCTACAACAGCTCTAACGCAGAAGTTACGGCAACATTCACATGGGCATCGCAGGACCCTGCAGTTGCGACAGTAGATGCTAACGGTACAGTAACCGCCAAAGCACTTGGAAAGACCATTATCACCGCTACTACCAGCGGTATCAGTGGCCAGGCAGAGGTAAACGTATTGCCAGATACTACTATCATCGTAACGCCGATAATGGCGAGCATTTCTCCGGGATCAACCAAACAGTTTACGGCACAAGCATATGCTGTAAACAAGACTACTAAAGCACTGAGCCCGATAGCTATGCCAGCAGGGCTGACGTGGGAGATTCCGACGACCGGCGTGCCGATTTTCGACATCGCTTCCGTTAATTCAACCGGTCTGGTGACAATGAACAGCTCTGCTACAGCTGGTTTGTCGACCGTAGTGATTGCGCACGTGGCCTCGCCTACGATAGAAGAAGGTGCTGGCCTGGTAATGGTGAGCATGTGTAACTGCGGTACTACCACCCCGGGTGTGCACCACATCAATGTTGCAGGTGGTTCTACCCTGAACATTAGCCTTACCGGCGGCCCACAAACTATATCGGCACAGGCGGTTGATGCAAGCAATAACCCGGTATCGGGTGCTGCTCTTACGTTCTGCTCTGATAATATGGCTGTGGTGAATGTAGATGGGTCGACCAACTCGATCATTCCATCAGGACCCGGAACAGCTATTGTGACAATATGTAACGGATCTGTGTCGACAACGATCACGGTAAACGTGACACTCTAAATTAGTTTCGAAAACCTTTGGAAAAACGTCTCTGCCGGCACGGCAGGGACGTTTTTTATGTGTTCTTAGTTTTACCTCAATATAAGTGTAAATTTGCGGCTGCAATTTGCAGATGCGGCACAACAGAAAAAAGATATTGATCCTTACGCTTGTTCATCCGGACTTGCTGCCGCCTGTATATGCAATTGCGAGAACATTGCGGGATGAAGGCGCTACTGTACACGTGTTGACCTTCGACTCACCGGTACCCTCAGAAAGCAAAACAGAAACGGGCATAACTATTGAATCGGCAGGCAGGCATCATGGCTTAGGACTGATGCAACGGTTGGCAATCAGGCGACAATTTACATCGCGGGCGGCTATACTGGCGGGTGAAAGCCCTGATGCTATTATAGCATGCTGTGCATTTTCATTCCTATGCGGACTGAAAGTAAAAAAACAAACACCACTGGTTTACCATGCGTTGGAGATGTCGGACTTTCTGTGGCGCTCGATCAAAAGGTCTCCGCTATCTATGCTGAACAATCTGCTGGCGCTGCGAAGTATACATAAGGCCGATATGGTGACCACACCATCTGCACAACGGGCAGCCTGGCTAGCAGGCAGGTGTAAGATGGAAACGATGCCGCAGGTAGTACTGAATACTGTATACCTGTCTGACACAGCAGCATCGGATACGCTGAGCACATACCGGGATCTTGTGCCTGCACAACTGCATGGCAAAAAAACCATACTGTACATGGGATCCGTGAATACACAAAATTGTGTACTGGAACTGGTACAGGCATTCTGCAGCGTGAATAACCAAGACAGTGCACTGCTGATAGCCGGCATGAAGGACACAGCGTATTGCAATGATATACGCAACTATGTGGCACAATCTGCGGTGGCAGACCGTATTGTATTGTTTCCGTTTGTGGCAGGCAGTACAAAAACTGCATTACAAACACATGCTGACATAGGAGTGTGCCTTGCCAGAGAAACTGATGACCCGGAATCGAAAATGACAGCCCCCAATAAAGTGGGTGAATATCTGGCCTGCGGGCTGTATGTGCTGGGCTCAGCAACGGTGTATATGCAACTTTTCGAGCTGTTGGAGGTAGCGTCATTAGCTGCTATGCCTGATGCTAAAAGCATTGCCGGTGCGATGACGGATGCACTGGTAGCAGTACAGGACCCACAATACAAAAGGAGGATAGATAAATTTGTAAACAGGTACTATTGTATGCAGCAACAGATAGAACCGATAAGTGACTTTATAGCCGCACGAAAACCATAACTAGAAGACACCTGGTAATAGCGAACCTAACGCGAATACACAGTTACTCAACGATAACAGCCTTTTCCTGCATTGTAACAGATCCTTCCTTAAGCCGAATGAAATATTTTCCGGGAGCCACATCGGCAGCCTCGAACTGGACGCCGAACTCGTGTCCGCTTCTGGGAAAGCTCTGGTCTTCGAACACCTTCTGAATCATTTCTCCTTTTTCGTTGAATACACCCAGTGTCAGATTTTTGGGTGACTCCAGGGCAACACGGAAAGTAGCGATGATCTTCAGTGGTTTGGGAATGTATGCCGGAGCATTGGGTATTTGTTCTGCCGGTCTGTTGATTGTATAATAATCCGGCATTGGGCGGCCAGTGGCCTTACAGATCACATCCAGCAACCTTCTGGCCAATTCCGGACGATTGTTGTCGTAAATATTTGACAGGCTCTTATTGTTGGTAATTGCCCAAACGGCAGATTGTCCGAGGTCATCAAACAAACTGTTAGCTTTAATAAACCTGAGGACCGTCACAAGTGTATCTGAGCCAATACCTGCATAAGCAAAAGTGGTACCGGCCGAAGGGCAGGAAGCAGGGCTATTGCCACAAAAGGTCTCTGTGAGCACCTCTCCGGTCTTCGAAGGCTGCAATACCAGCAGTTCCTCTCCGGCGAGCACCATTGGCTGGTAGCCTCCACTATCGGCTTTGAGGATGGTGCCGACATCGATGCGAATGGCCACTGTCTGCGTTTTGATGTTGGTCATAATGACCCGGGTGGTCTTTCCCTGAAAACCGCCATTGCTGATGGCACGTACGGACACCACACGATTTCTTATGGCTTCAGCCAGTGATAACCGGATCGTCTCTGCGGCGGCAAGTCTGGCAACAAACAACAGCACCAATACAAAAAAATGTCGTTTCATCTGAAAAATCATCTTTGTTTCTTCCTTACACGAAGGATGATGTCGGAGTATTCATTAGCCCTTTTGACCAAAACGGGTGTGTTGTTTTTGGCAGACTCGCGAAGCAACTCGAGATAGGCAGGTGCGGCATTGCGCGGCAAACGGTAAAACCGTGCCGATTCGTTGAAACTAACCTCTATATAGGGGTCTTCGCCCATTGCCGGGCGAATGGCTGCTACCGTGAGTGCGTATTCCACAGGATTTTTTCCGGTATTTTTTTTCTTCTTCTGGATAGCACAAGACGACAAGCTGACAAACAAAAACAACAAACTCAACATGCAGGGTATGCAGGTTGAGTTTGTCTTTCTTATAGCTTTGAAAAACTTTACGGACATGTTATCAGTGCACTGTAATTATCCAGCGTGTTATTGGTTGCAGTATACATGGGATCAGTAGAGAAACTCATGCCTGAAGAGCCAGAAGGTGCATACGAAGTAGTTGGCTGTACATTGATCATAGTAACATGTGGATTGAAGCTACCCGCACATGCAGGATTTTCCTGCGCATGCAACCAAGTAGCCAATAGAACAGGCTGATTGAACATAGCCGGATCAAAAACGTAAGCCTTTGGACCGGTAGGTGTTTTGATGGTAACCAATGGTGCTACGTGGTACCACCAGCGAATACAGCATCCGCCCCATTTCTGCCCCTGAACACACAATTTGTCAGAGCCTGCGTTTGCAAAACTGAATATTTTCTTGGTGCCATACTTGTAGCGATTGTTGATGATCCAACACATTTTGTGTGCACGCGCATAACAACCATCAATGCAGTACTGAAATGGTATGCAATAATCGATTGCATAGGGACCAGGCAATTCACAACACTGGCGCGTAATGTAGTCGAACATAAGTTGTGCAGTGGCGAAATCAGGGATGAGGTTGTTGAGGCCCGGATCAGTGGTGTTGAGTATACCCATTCCAGCAGGTTCGTTGATCACGTCGTCGGTCATTTTGGTAAAATCGACAGCAAATGCACCAGAAGCACCAGAAACATTGACTCTTGACTTTATCGCTGCTTCGTCGGAAGCAGAGGGGGTTGCAACTTTGACAAGTACACCCTGCCATGGATCGAATGTGATGCGCAGTGCGCTGTTGTTGCTGAATGCCGTTTTGAGCGTAGCAATTGTGGCTGCGTCGGTGACAGTAAAAAACTCGGTGTTTTCGTTGAAGAATACTTCAACAGCACTGCTACCCTCTATGGTACGGAAACCAGCCACAGTGGCAATACTGGATAGCGTCTGGTGACCAGCACCCTTGCCGACACTACCAGAAGCACCATTATTGTCGTCGGAACCATAACAAACCGAAGTTGTTTGCTTGTCGCTGCCGGCTTGCTTTTTCTCGCATGAACTGAGCGTGAGCATACCCGATACAGCCAATGCCGCGCACAGCACAGCCATTTTTCCGGCGACTCTGAAAGAAAATATTCTATTCATAACAGTGTGTAGTTATTTCTATTATCAAAACGTATAGCTGAAAATTACGCAGCTTTTCTGTATTCTTCAAATTTTCATTCGTTTTTATTTTTTTTGGAGTAGCCGGGTATTACTTATCTGAAAATTTGCTAACTTTCCAAGTCTATGCACTTATGCATGTACAGATAAATGATGAAAAACATATTTACACTAACGATAGCTTTGGTCTTTGCATTGAATTCGGGTGCCCAGATTACAAAGCATGACCGCAAGGCAATGCATACGAGCGTCATCAATCAGTTGCTGAGCCAGAACCGGCAACCTGTTGCTGCCATGAAGACTACTGCGGGTGTGCTCACCCAGCGCGTGGTGGCGCAGAGCAAGCGCGACAACGGACTGGGAAGCATGGCTGACTCTGTGCGCCTGAGTTACACAGGGATGCGCGGCAGTACCTACGATTACAACAATATGATGTATCCTTACAACTATTGTTACAGCACTACGCCAATGTTCAATTATGCGGGCGTATTCACGACGCCACAAGTATTGGCCGATACCTATGTGCATTGGACAATCAATCCGTTTACCATGCCGGCATTTAATATTTATGAGTTCTCATTTGCTACCTATGACACTGCGAACAACCTGACGAATTTCAGGGAGTTGTTTGTGGACTCCGTAACGAATGACAACCGCAGCTATGTAAATACTTTCAACGCTGCAAAGAAAATTGCTACCGGTTTCTGGTTCAACCTTAATGCAGGTATTGCGGATAGCGCATTTAAACAGTTTTTTGCATACAACACCGCCGGCAAGCTGAGCGCTGACAGCGTATACGAGCTACACCTGGGCGTATGGCGTAAAGCAGCGAAGACAAACTACACCTATGATGGTGCCGGAAACCTGACCCAAATAGATCATTGGGCAAATGAGACGGATACATCATTCCTGCTGCCACTGGTGCAGCAGTCGAAGTATGTGAACACTTACGATGCCAGCAACAGGCTAGTGACGGTATTGACAAGCCAGTTTAATGGCACGACGCTGGCAGCCTATGTTAAAGATACATTTGGATATAGTGGCACGCTCACCTACCACAACTCGTGGAAACAGCACCAACTGGATGCGATTCATGGCACGTGGTGGCCGCAGTATTATATGGCCAAAACTATTGTTGCCGGAAAACCTGATACCATTTACCATAGAGGGTGGGACAGCATTGCCAACTCGTGGGTGCCTATATCGCGCGATATAGTTGGGTATAATTCTTACAACAATCCAGACACGATGTTTAATTATGAGTGGAACTGGACATCTTATTCTACAACACCGGACTATACTACGGTTTATTATTACGATACCTTCACACTGGTGACGCCATCAACCGGAGTGCAGATAGCACAAACGAAGTCAATGACACTGTATCCTAACCCGGCGACCAACTCGCTGACCATACGAATACCGGAAATGGCTACCGGCAGTGCAGTAACGGTTTGTGTAATGAACCAGATGGGGCAGCTGATGAGCAGGCAGCAAATGCCGTACCGGGAAGATTCGCAGATACCCGTGGATTATCTGGCGCCGGGTATGTACTGGATGGTAGTTCAGCAGGCTGCCACCGGTGAACTGTACAAGCAGCAATTTATAAAACACTAACACACCGGAATTGCCTGATAACAGATACAGCATGCAGAAGAGCAGCAGGAAGCCGTACTGGAGAATACTGGGTATCTCTATAGCGCTAACTATACTCTATTTCTGGATGGAAGACCGGCCAGACTATATCACGTATCAGGAAGACCAGCGCAATATTCTTTTTTACGGAGTGCTGTATGTGGTGCTGCTGTTTGCTACGATCTCTGCGGTGTATACGTACTTCAAGAAAAGCCGGCCGTAGGACATAATTATATCAACGGTCAAGTAAGTACAAGTGTACACGCACGGCCCCAAAAATACACAGCCGGATGATAATCATCCGGCTGCTAAACTCAATACCAAAATATTTTCGCTTACTTCTTAGCGTACTTTATCTCCATTGTTTTTCGCTCTGTACCACCTTTTAGTGTTTCGTACATCTCCATGACCATATTTTTGTCATCGACCATTTTCATTACTGAGCGCATTGTTTTCTCTACTCTTGCCACGGGGTCCATACAAGTACCTTTTGATTCAATAGTCTTAGCGGCAGCATCGTAGGAGCCTTGCATTGTCATAATGCCGGTACCCATGTTATCGATCCAAGTATCTACAAACACTTTCGCAGCATTATCGTAAGCTGTAATACCCATACCCTCAAACGGCATACCCATCATATCGCCTTTGAATGTTGACTGCTTGTACCTGCCGCCCATAATCATTTTAAATTCGCAGGTGCCTTTGGTGACCATCGGCGGCTTTCCTTCTTCCCACCAGCCGGTCATTTCTGTATTCCAGGTGCCCAGGCCCATAGCAAGTACTTTATGCATTTCGCCAAGAGTCATATAATCCTCCATGTTCTTCGCTGCTGTTGCTGAATCAATGACAGGGGGCGGTGCGGGTGCCTCTGCTGCTACGGAATCAGCCGGCTTGGCGGCTTCTGTGCTTTCTGGTGCATTGTTGCAAGAGGCGAACAATGCGGTTGCTACGGCAAGTAAAAGTGTTAACTTTTTCATATAGTTATTTTTTGCCGAAAATAGGCAATAAATGTGCAATAATCAAAATGTCTGGAAGAAAAATAATAATAGTATAAACAAAAACGGCTGCCCAAGAGGCAGCCGTTCGGTAAAATATTACAATGTTGATTAACCGTTGTTCTCTTCTGTTTCAGATACCTGAGTATCAGCAGCAGCTTCTGTAGTGGTTGCAGCAGGTGCGCTTTCAGTCGCTTCCGCTTTTTTGCCACCTGTAGCTCTGCGGCTACGACGTGTTTTCTTAGCAGCTGTAGCTTCTGTTTCTTTACCATAAATGGTATTGAAGTCAACCAGCTCAATCATAGCCATATCAGCAGCATCACCTATACGGCGAGGCAACTTGATGATACGGGTATAACCACCCGGACGATCGGCAACTTTATCGCTGATAACACCAAACAGCTCCTTAATTGCTTCTTTGTCCTGCAGGTAGCTGAATACAATACGACGATTGTGCATATTGTCTGTTTTGCTGCGGGTAATGATTGGCTCGGCATATACACGCAACGACTTAGCCTTAGCCAAAGTTGTGATAATACGCTTGTGCTCGATAAGCTGGCAAGTAAGGTTTGAAAGAAGGGCAGCGCGGTGTGAGGCGGTGCGGCTTAAATTTTTGATCTTGTCTCCGTGACGCATGACAATTTGAATTTAATTCCCTCATACCGTGTCAGGATTTATGAGGTACTATGTTAATGAAAAAAAGAAAAAAGAAAAAGGGTTGAATGTGCACGAATGTATGCCCGTTCAACCCTTTGAATAATATTAGTCGTCTCCTCTGCGGAATTTATTGATGTCCATACCGAAGTGCAAACCACGCTCGTGAAGTACCTGCTCAATTTCAGAAAGTGACTTCTGACCGAAGTTACGGAACTTCATCAGTTCTTCCTGTGTGTACTGAACGAGTTCGCTCAGAGAATTGATTTTGGCAGCTTTAAGGCAGTTGAAAGCGCGAACGGAAAGTTCCAGATCTTCGAGCGGAGTATTCAATACTTTGCGAACGAGAAGTGTTTCTTCATCAACTATTGTCTCTTTCTCTTCACGACGTGTATCGAGAGAGATATTTTCGTCGGTGATGATCATCAGGTGCTGAATAAGGATGCGTGAAGCTTCCTTAACTGCCTCTTCCGGATGAATAGTACCGTCTGTGATCACCTCCATTACGAGTTTTTCAAAGTCTGTACGCTGTTCAACGCGGGTATTTTCGATGTTGTACTTTACGTTCTTGATAGGAGTAAAGATAGAGTCAATGGCTATCAGGCCAAGCGGGCCGTCTTCCGGGCGATTCTCTTCAGCTGGTACATATCCGCGTCCTTTGCCAATGTGTACTTCCATCTGAAAACCGGCACCAGGGTGAAGATTACAGATAACGAGATCCGGATTCATTACCTGAAAATCAGGTAGTGCTTCGCCGATCATGCCAGCAGTAAATACTTCAACACCTTTTACATTTAGATCAATTTTGTGGCTTACAAAGTCACCAACTTCAGCGGCAGCTTTGAGGCGCACCTGCTTCAGGTTAAGGATAATTTCGGTTACGTCCTGAAACACACCCTTTATTGTTGCAAACTCATGGTCTGCACCAGGTATCCTGATTGCTGTGATTGCAAAACCTTCGAGAGAAGACAGCAAAACACGACGCAAAGCATTACCGATGGTAACACCGTAACCAGGTTCCAGGGGACGAAACTCGAACTGCGCTTCAAAATCGGTTGTTTTCTGAAGAGCGATTTTATCCGGTTTTTGAAAATTCAATATGGCCATATTGATATTTGTTTGATATTTATTTGTGTACTGAATATTGTTACAGGCATCTCTGATAACCCAAAAGCAGCATCGCTGCTGCCGGGAAAATCAATTACTTAGAATACAACTCAACGATAAGCTGTTCCTTGATATTTTCAGGAACTGCCTCACGTTCCGGATGTGCAATGTAAGTACCTACCAGATCCTTTTCATTGAAATCCACCCAATTGATACGTGTATTCTTTGGACGTATCATGCCGATAACGGTAAGGTTTGCTTTGCTTTTAGGTTTCAGTTCGATAACATCACCTGGCTTCAGGGTATAAGAAGGAATGTTTACAACATGTCCGTTAACCATGAGGTGCTTGTGAGATACGAGCTGACGAGCTGCTGGGCGCGTTGGGGCGATGCCCATGCGGTAAACTGCATTATCAAGACGTGCTTCGAGCAGTTTGATAAGGTTTTCGCCGGTTGCACCCTTCAGGCGTGAAGCCTCTACGTAGGTGTTTGCGAATTGTTTTTCCAGAAGACCGTAAGTGTACTTGGCTTTCTGTTTTTCTTTCAGCTGCACTGCGTACTCGCTCGCTGTTTTGCGTTTGCGGGTTGGTCCGTGCTGTCCGGGAGGATTGCTGTTTTTTGAAAGGCTCTTGCCTGATCCGAGGATTGGCTCTCCGAATATGCGGCAAATCCTGTTTTTGGGTCCTGTATAACGTGCCATGACGATTTTTTGTTTTTAGCTGTTCCGTCTCCTTTAAAAATCGTAAAATCCGATCCGGTACAGCTTGTTAAGAAAAATTTGTTTTGTGCTATATTAAAATGCAGATTGTCGACTGTCAACTGCAGTAATAAAATTATACTCTTCTCTTTTTGGGAGGGCGGCAGCCGTTGTGTGGCAATGGCGTAACGTCTTTGATTGATGTTACTTCGATACCAGAATTGTTAATAGAGCGGATAGCACCTTCGCGGCCTGAACCCGGACCTTTAACATAAACGTCAGCACGCTTCATACCAGCGTCTGTAGCTACTTTAGCACAATCCTGAGCTGCCATCTGGGCGGCATAAGGAGTGTTTTTCTTAGAGCCACGGAAGCCCATTTTACCAGCGGAAGACCAGGAGATTACCTGACCACTCTTATTGGTGATGCTGATGATGATGTTGTTGAACGTGGCGCTGATATGTACGTCGCCATGAGTGTCCACTTTTACGATCCGCTTCTTTGCAACGGTTTTCGCTGATGCTTGCGCTTTTGCCATTTTTTTTGTTAATTAGGTAATCAATAAATAATCAGCCGGTGTTACCAGCCCCATACCACTCCTCCCCGCAACGCCGGCGCGGATCAGGCAGTGGTACAGTTACTACTTCTTAGGCGCTTTTTTCTTACCAGCCACTGTCTTACGCTTACCTTTACGGGTACGGCTGTTGGTACGAGTACGCTGGCCACGAAGAGGTAAACCCTTACGATGACGGAGCCCACGGTAACAAGCGATATCCATGAGGCGCTTGATGTTCATCTGTACTTCTGAACGAAGCTGACCTTCAACCTTAAACTCAGCGTTGATGATATTACGGATGGCGGTTTGTTCTTCATCATTCCACTCGTAAGCTTTTTTGTCGTAGCTTACAGTAGCTTTGTCAAGAATGTAACGCGCAGTACTGTTGCCAATACCATATATGTAGGTGAGCGCTATTTCACCGCGTTTGTTTTTCGGAAGGTCAATACCAGCTATACGAGCCATTGAAAATGAAAAATTAAAAAATTAAAAATTGAAAATTATCCCTGCCTTTGTTTGAAGCGTGGATTCTTTTTGTTGATAATATACAGTTTACCCTTGCGACGAACGATTTTGCAATCAACGCTGCGCTTTTTTATGGATGCTCTTACTTTCATTGCTATTGTTTTTTACGCTTTATGCTAAAATTTCAATACCGGTTATATAATTTGCAACCGGGAGAACTAATTATTTGTACCTGTAAATGATCCTTCCGCGGCTGAGGTCGTATGGGCTCATCTCCACACCAACTTTGTCGCCCGGCAGAATACGAATGTAGTGCATGCGCATTTTACCGGAAATAGTAGCCAGAATTTCATGCCCATTCTCGAGGCGAACGCGAAACATAGCATTTGAAAGCGCTTCGACTATCGTTCCGTCCTGTTTAATGAGTGATTGTTTGGCCATATTTTTTTAAGGACTGCAAAGGTAGTAAAAACATTTTATTTAATTGAAAAATTTTCTCCGGAAAATAAAAAATACAGTAGCGGATATCAGAAACAGCATTTTTCTATGGCATATCTGTATCGCAAAAAAACACTACGTACCCCGGTTAACTGTACCCAAATCCCGCTTTTAACGCACTTTCTGAAGTAAAATGCCCCTCTTCTTTGCTACATTTGCTTTACCAAATAATGGCAGCATATGATGCCCGCTTCTTAGTATTTATGCACGAACTCGAACCATTTTACAACTGGAGACATCTGTACAGCGCAGAAGAAGACGAATTTTCACCATTCTTCGGTGTTGAGCACAGTGAATTCGAATATTCGAACACCGTCTACAACTATTACATACACCCTCAGTGGGATGAATTCGGATCGCGCACACTCTATCTTAAAGTATTGTTTGCAGATTACGAACTTGGCTTTGCAATACTGGAAATGATAGGCGAATGGAATGATGCTGTTGAAAATGACATCATGCAGCTGAAGCGCTCGGTGGTAGACCTGATGGTAGCCAAGGGGATTGTCAAATTTATGCTCATCACAGAAAACGTGCTCAATTTCCATAGCAGTGACAGAGATTACTATGAAGAATGGTCTGAAGATATAAAGGACGATGGAGGCTGGATAGCTGCAATCAACATGCCTGAAGCAACCCAGTACGACTTCCGGAAATCACATATAGACCACTACATTTCGTTGATAGACAGCCCGAATTGGCGAACATTTCAGCCGGGACACTTTTTCCAGGCAATTGATAATCAGATGCTACGGTTAAGATGATCTGACTAATCAACAACTACATACCAGACAGTTTCCTCATCAGGTTTACTCCACCCTTCTTGTTTGAAGTGGTCATTGCTTTCGACGCTTTCTGTGCTTTTTTGCTTTGCGGCTGGTTACCAAATACTATTTGTTTGGCCGGTAGTTTTGAAGGTCCTGCTTTTTTAGCAGCACTGTTTTTCGAATTTTCCATATCGCAAGGTACGTAAAATCGCAAATATTGCAATGGCCGATAACCAAAAGTTGTGAAAACCCGAGTCTATATGAATTCTTATTGATTTGTTATTGAAATTATTAATACATAGTTTATATACCAGTTTGCCTGAAAATTATGTAATATTGTGCACCTATATATCGTCCGTCATAAATTATGAAAACACTAAACTAATACTATGTCTTTTACAGTACGTATTCTGCCAAGGTGGTTAGTATTTCTGCTGGATCTGTTTCTTGTATGCTTTTGCCTGTTCCTGTCCCGGATGCTGAAATTTAATTTCAACTGGGATAATCTGGGTGTTGGGCTAAAGTTTATGATGAGCGTAGTGCTGGTACTCAATGCAATACTCTTTTACGTATTTAAAAGCTATGCAGGAATAGTCAGGTACACCAATCTGGAGGACACCTCCCGGCTTGTGATGGTGAACGCAATAGCTGCTTTCTTCTATCTCGTACTCAACATCTTTGTGCTCAAATCGGGCAACTACTTTACACTGCAGATCGTTGCTATCAACTTCTTCATTACCAGTTTTGTAATCATTTCCTACAGACTGGCAGTTCGGTACTGTTTCAATTTTTACAAATCCCTTTCTTACGGCGGCGTAAAGGTGCAGAAAAAGAAGGTAGTCGTATACGATACATCGGCCGACGGACTGCACATCAAAAAAGTAATGAACAGCCTGCCCGACGGCGACATGCAGGTGGTAGCGTTTCTGGACGACTCATTCAGCACTGCGGGAAAGCTACTGGAAGGTATCCCGATATTTGGCACACATGAGAGCAGCCTGGCAAAACTCAGCGCTGAAGGTGTGGAAATACTGATACTTGCCAACAAGCAGATGGAAACCGGTAAGCTGAACGAGCTGGTGGACAACTGCCTGACTCACGGCATAAAGATACAGCAAGTACCAGCGATGCGCGACTGGCTGAATGGCAAGCTGGACACCCAGCAATTGCAGAACATCAATATTGAGGATCTGCTGGAGCGGGAAGTGATAAAAATTCACAATGAAGCTATATACAGCGAACTAAAGGGTAAAAAAATACTGGTTACAGGTGCGGCAGGCTCTATAGGTAGTGAGTTGGTGAGGCAGCTGCTGAACTACAGGCCGTCTGTGGTGATTATGTGTGACAAAGCAGAAACACCGATGCACGAATTTCTGCTGGAGATCACGGAGAAGCACAAGAACGCGAATATCATCCCCTACCTTGGTGACATATGCGACAAACAGCGCATGGAGCACCTGTTTGAGGTTTACAACCCGCAGATCGTGTTTCATGCTGCGGCATATAAACATGTGCCGCTAATGGAAGACAATCCGTCGATAGCGGTACTCAACAATGTGCTGGGAACTAAAACTCTGGCCGAACTTGCTGCAGCAAACGGGGTGGAGAAGTTTGTAATGGTTTCGACCGACAAGGCGGTAAACCCAACAAACGTTATGGGTGCGTCAAAACGTATTGCAGAAATATTCACCCAGAGTTTCTTCAGGCATATCTCTGATGGCGATGGTGGCGACAATACGAATGTCACCAAGTTTGTGACAACCCGTTTTGGCAATGTACTGGGGTCGAACGGCTCTGTGATACCAAGGTTCAAGAAACAAATAGAAAAAGGCGGCCCTATTACCGTAACGCATCCTGAGATAACCCGCTATTTTATGACTATACCGGAAGCCTGCTTGCTGGTAATAGAAGCGGGTGTAATGGGACAGGGTGGCGAAATATTCGTTTTCGATATGGGCAAGCCGATCAAAATAGCTGACCTGGCCCGCAAAGTGATCAAACTATCGGGCAAAGAACCCGACAGAGATATACAAATCGTGTACACTGGCCTGAGGCCGGGAGAAAAACTATTTGAGGAACTGCTGAGCAGCGCAGAAAACTCGAAGCCCACCTACCACGAAAAGATTCTTATAGCGGATGTACGCCAATATGATTTTGCGGTGGTAGAAAAAAAGATGAACAAACTGATCAACAGCGCCCGCCAGCACTATACACTGGAAACCGTATCTCTGATGAAAGATCTTGTTCCTGAGTTTGTAAGCAACAACTCGATCTACGAAAAAGTAAATGTGAAGCAAAAGTGATACCACTTTGCAGGTCCTGTTTTGTAGGGAAATGGAACTGAGACTGTCTGCTACCTATTTCTGTTTTTTTCGCCAAATCCGGCACGGTTTTATCCAATGGTCACCACTATTATTCGCGTTAACTGTTCAGACAGGGAATAATAGCCCTAATTTCATACCAATATTCCATATATCTTAGTTCAGACAAAAAAGTTACTTTTGTTTCCCTCATAAATTTTTTGCTTTGAAGTTAAAATCGCTCGAAATAAAAGGTTTTAAGTCTTTTGCAGACAAAACCCATATCATACTCGACAACCCGATAACCGGGATCGTGGGGCCAAACGGCTGTGGCAAATCGAATATTGTTGACGCGATACGATGGGTGATCGGCGAACACAAAATAAAGGCACTTCGCTCTGACAACCTTGAAGACCTTATATTCAACGGTTCACGCACGCGAAGCGCATCGGGCATGGCAGAAGTATCACTGACATTTGAGAACACACGCAACCTGCTCCCGACAGAGTTTACGACAGTAACGATCACCAGAAAATTTTATAAGAATGGCGAAAGCGAATATCGCCTGAACGATGTATCATGCCGTCTGAAAGACATACACAATCTATTTCTGGATACTGGTGTGAGCAATGACTCGTATGCCATAATAGAGCTGGGAATGGTAGATGATATCATTAAAGATAAAGAGGGATCGAGAAGAAGAATGCTGGAGCAGGCGGCCGGCATATCTATATACAAGACACGCAAAAAAGAAGCCAAGCAAAAGCTCGAAGCAACGGAGCAGGACATATCGAGAATAGAGGACCTGTTGTTTGAAATTGGCAACAATCTGCGTACGCTCGAAAGTCAGGCAAAAAAAGCAGAGCGCTACTTCGCAGTAAAGAGCGAATACCGGGAAGTGAGTATAGAGTTGGCCAAGGCATCGCTGGAACAGTTTAACGAGCAATATAAAACTCTCAATGAGCAGCATGATGCTGAAACAGACCGGAGATCGCAACTGGAAGCTATTGTGGCCACCGAAGAGGCGTCTGTGGAGCAACAGAAAGTAAAGCTGATAGAAAAGGAACAGGAACTGAACGGACTGCAAAAACGATTTAATGAACTGGTGAACCGCGTGCGGCAACTGGAAAGTGATAAAAAACTGGCTGCGCAAAAACTGGAGCACCTGCAGGAAAGAAATAAGAACCTGCAGGAGTTTCTGGCAGGAGCCGGTGGGCAATCTGCAAAACTTGAAGAGTCGATAGCCTACTCTGACAAACAAATAAAAGAGGAAACAGCCGGGCTGGAAAAAATAAAAGCAGAACTGGATACCCTTCGGGCTGCTGTAGATGAAAAAAGAAAAACATTTGATGAAAAAAAGCTGGCATTGGAGCAAATGCGCAATGATTACCAGCAAAGGCAAAGAGGACAGTTTGATGCAGAGAAAAAAGTTGCTATCGCAGACACGTCTGTGATGAATCTGCAGCGCAGCCTGCAACAGGTGCAAACAGAGATGGCACAACGGAGTGCCCAAGTGACCCAACTGACAGCCGAAAAAACGGAGACCGAGGAAAAACTGGAAGACAGGCAGCAAGAACTGCAGGACCTGATCGCTAAGCACGAAGAAGTAAAATCGAAAATACTGCAGAGCCAGGAACAGATGGAAAGCCTGCGTGCGAAGCTGGTAGAAGAGAACCGCAAGCTGGATAGCAGGCGAAATGAGCATGACCTGCTGAAATCGCTTGTGGAAAGCCTTGAAGGATATCCGGACAGTATCAAGTTTCTGAAGAAAAATAAAGAATGGGACAATACAGCACCGTTGCTGAGTGATGTATTTGTGGTGAAAAACGAATACCGTACGGCACTGGAAAACGTGCTGGACAGCTACCTGAATTACTACATTGTAGCCAATCCGCTGGAAGCGGCAAAAGCGGTGAGTCTGCTGGAGCACAATAAGAAAGGAAAAGCCAACTTCTTTATCACCGACTATCTGGGTGAATACAGCCATAACCCGTCGGACGCGCCATCTGGTGCCATTCCTGCGCTGGATGTAGTGACCGTGGACGAACAATATGCAGGCCTTGCGAAGCGCCTGCTGGGACATGTATATATTACTGAAGAGGGCACAGACATATCTGGTATAGTATTGCAGAACGGCAATGTGCTGGTAAGCAAGACCGGTAAAATGATACGTGGCAAGTACACTCTGGGTGGAGGATCTATCGGCCTGTTTGAAGGCAACAAAATAGGCCGTGCCAAAAATCTGGAACGCCTTGCAAAAGAAATTCAGGAATTGACTGCAACAACAGCAGAACTGAAACAATTTGTGGCCGATACCCAAACACTGATCACCGGCTTTAACATGGAGCTGAACGATAAAGCCATAGAGCAGGCCAGACGCGATGTAAACACACTGCAGAATCATGTAGTGAACGTGGGGCACCGGATTGAGAACTTTGAGCACCTGAACCAGACCGGAGAAAAAAGAACCGCAGAGATACAGGATCAACTGGATGCCACACACGAAAATATACAGGATACCCGCGACGCACTGGAGGCAATCACCACCGAATTGCAGGGCTTGCTGGAAAAAATAAAAGATGCCGAGGCTGAGTTCAGAATGGTTGAAACTGCTTTTAATGAGGTGACGCAGCAATACAACAATCAGAACCTGGTAGTGACACGGCAGCAAAGCAAACTGGAAAACCTGCGTCAGGAACTGGCCTACCGTAACAATCAGCTGAATGACCTCAGAAACCAGATAACCAGCAATACTGAGCAACTGGCATTTGTAACCACCCAACTGGAAGAAACAGGCAAGATATTGCACAGCGGAGATCATGAACTGTATGAGCTGCTGAGCAAAAAAGAGCAGGAAGAAAAAGACCTCAATGAAAAAGACCGTGCATACTATGAAATGCGCAATAATATAACCGCACAGGAAAGCGGCCTGAACCAGAAACGACGCGAAAAAGAACATGCAGAAACACTGCTCAGCGGTATAAAAGACAAACTGGGCACGATGAAACTGCAGGTAGCCGGCATGAGCGAACGCCTGACTATTGAATTCAAGGTGAGGCTTGATGACATACTGGATCAGCCGAGAACAGGCACGATGAGTGTGGACGACCTTAATGCAGATGCCGAGAAAATGAAGAAACGGCTGGATAACATGGGGGAGATCAATCCGACTGCTATTGAAGCCTATACAGAAATGAAAGTGCGCAACGACTTTATTGTAGAACAGCGCGACGACCTGGTGAATGCCAAGGATTCGCTGTTGTCGACGATAGAAGAAGTAGAAAATACTGCGAATGCAAAATTCAGGGAGACCTTTGATGCTGTACGCGAAAATTTCGTTCAGGTTTTCAAGGCATTGTTTACGGCAGAGGACAATTGTGACCTACGGCTTACCGACCCCGATAACATTGCAGATAGTAATATAGAAATATATGCGCAGCCAAAAGGCAAGAAGCCGAGCACGCTGACACAGCTATCGGGAGGAGAAAAAACGCTGACGTCTACTGCGTTTCTTTTTGCCATTTACCTGATCAAGCCCGCACCATTCTGTATTCTGGATGAGGTGGACGCCCCGCTGGATGATGCAAATGTTGGTAAGTTCACCCAAATGATACGCAAGTTTTCAGACAACTCGCAATTCATCATTGTGACCCATAACAAACAAACTATGGCTGCAGTAGATGTGATATATGGTGTAACCATGCAGGAACCTGGTGTAAGCAAGCTGGTACCTGTAGACTTCAGGAGCCTGAATTAGTCGAGCGGATCAACTTTTGAAAGCCAACGCGACTGGCCGGAAGTCCAAAAATTATCAGTGGAACTGGGGAATATTGAGTAAATTTGGCCTCCGTCGGATGAGTGTTTCCGGCATATCAATTCATATTTTCAGATCAGTTTTATAGAGATCATATCCTAAAGGGTAAATTGTGGGGATACACGTTTTCTTCATGTTTTTGTATCTGAGCCTCGCCAACACATTGGACGCGGTTTTGATTTGTTCGCTACTGATACTTCATTGTATTATAAAACTGGTAATTGACGTCACCAGCAAACGCGGTCTGCACATTATGACCACGTTTTACTTTGGTGTGATCTTCGCTACGTTTGCTAATCTGCTCTTTATCAACAAGATATATACCTTCGGGCTCAGTGAATACTCGATGTATCGCTACATTGTAGTGCAGCATATAGATACCGGTATACTGATATGGGCCCTTGGCAATACATTCATATTTATAGGCTACGAGCTATTTGCCAATAAGTCTTTTCCGTCGTTGATGGTAGAAGTAAAAAGCGAAAAAGCTATACGAAATCTGTTCGGGTTTATCCTGTTCTTCTCTTTCCTGAATGTGAGTGGTAACACGATCAACCTCAGTTTCATATCTGGTGGTGTGCAGAAAGTGATCGCGTTACTGAACGTGATGGGAATATTGTTCTTTGCTCGGCTGTGGGGCAGCGAAGACAATGCCAAGTACAGAAACTTTGCATTTATCCTTGCAGTGTTGCAGACATTAACGGCGCTTTTCAGTTCGTTCCTTCGCCTGGAGCTATTGACACCGACGATCGTGTTCTACGGAGGGTACTTCATTGGCAAGGGCAGTATCAAGTATGTGTTCACACCCAGAATTGTACCACCATTGATCATAATGGTAATATTTTCGCTGTTCTTCAATACGCTGGCGGGTAACCGGTCGCACTTTATTGACACATTTACCGGGCAGAATGAGGTAGCTGCTGACAATACAAGCTATGTAGACATGAGCGAAAAGGACAATGAACGTGGCGGATTGCTGGAACGAAGCTCGAACATAGCACAGATCACGAACGTGGTAGACCTGGTAGAACGTAATGGCATTTATGGCGGGCAGGCCTCCGCACCACTGATTGCGGCATTCATTCCCAGGATATTGTGGCCCGACAAACCTCAGGTACAGTTGGGAGCTTGGTTTGCGCTGGAAATTGGTGCGGCATCGATCACGGCATCGGGCAGGGCAAACAACTCTGTGAACATGACGGTACACGGCGAGTTGTATCTCGATTTCGGGTGGCTTGGGATAGTATTAGGCGGGATCATGTTTGGCGGTCTGATAGCCGCTTTCTGGAACGCAGCGCAGTTTAACGAATCGGCATATAATGTTACGGGTGCGCTGTGGGGTGGATACCTGCTTTATTATGCCTTGTTTGGTGTGGGTTCAGATCTGCAGATCCTGGTATCACTTGTATCAACCTACCTCATGTTTATGATCATTAAAAGCATTGCAAAGCCTTATGAAAATTCTATTGGTAGGACCACTGTGGCGAGGCAGTAATGCTGGTGGGTTGTTTCGTGCTCTGTCCAGAGCCGGATGTCTTATAGAAGTGATTGATGAGTTTTATTTCATCAGTCTGAAAACGCGCAAAAAATCAACAAAAATTCTGGAGCGCCTTTTGCGACCACTGCAGGAGGAGGAATTCAACAATGCCATAAAAGGTACGATAACCACTTTTCGTCCTGATTTTCTATTTGTGTACAAGGGCGCCTTTGTACAGCCTGCTACATTGGCCTATGCGCGGGCCAATGGCTGTAAACTCATTTTGTTTTACCCCGACGTAAGCACTACTGCTCACGGCCCTAACATACCGGCATGCATACCTCAATATGACTTGATATTCACTACAAAAACATTCGGCATCACAGACATGCAACAGCAATACGGAGTGCAAAAAGCCGTATTCATCCCGCATGGCTTTGACCCCGAAATACACCGGCCGCTGCCAATTGGCGACAAAGAACGTACTGTGTTTGGCTGTGATGCATCTTTCATTGGCACGTGGTCTCCGAAAAAGGAAAAATGGCTGGCGCACCTGGTTGGAAAACTGCCACAAATGGACCTGAAAATATGGGGTGATCAGTGGCACAAAGCGTCGGATCCGATATTGAAAAAAGCCATTCAGGGCAAGTCGATACTGGGAGATCTCTATGCAATTGCAATACAATGTTCATTGATCAATCTGGGTATATTGTCTGAGCAGGTTACCGGCTCGTCTTCGGGAGATTTGATCACCTCCAGAACGTTTCACATACCCGGTTCATCGGGCTTTATGCTACACGAGCGAAACGAAGAGTCTGTGCTCTACTTTAATGAAAATACGGAAGCGGCATTTTTTGAAGGGCCGGAGGAGATGGCAGAAAAAGTAAAAAGCCTGCTTGGCGATAACGCATTGCGGAATACCATCAGGCTTGGCGGTTATGAACGTGCACTTAGAGACCATAGTCTGGATGCCCGTGCTGCGACCGTGCTGGGGCATATGAAGGCGCTATGATAAGACCTACAGGTAAAGTTATACTGCCCTGCAGTGTATTATTTCGATTTATTCCACTTATGCTGTGAGTGTTTGTAGTTGAAACTGCCTACATAGTTGTCGGGGCACAACTGCCCGAGCGTCTTATTTCCTGTGCTTTCCAGATTTTTCTGAATCCTGATCGCCTTCCAAAGATCGTTGTAGTTGACCTCAGAACCATCCTGAAAATAACACTTCATGCTTCTTTCGAAGATCCCGAACTTCATACCTCTATTGAGCTTGTCGACTATTTCACCGTATTTATCTTCCTGACCCATATTTCCGAAAACGCTTTTTAGGGATTTCCACAAAACTAAATAGAAATTCACTTTTTCACAGCAAAAAAATAAGAATTGATTAATTTCCTGCTTACAACCTGATGAGAATAAATACACGTTGCTTTAAAAACCACACTGGACCGGTCAACCCACCGGAACATAATTCAACTGATCGTTCTTAGAAGCGACGTATTGCGCGGGTGTAAACCCTGAAAAACTGCGGAAATCATTGATAAAATGTGCCTGGTCGTAGTAGCCGCTGGCGGTGGCAAACTGCGCCCAATTGATTTGCCTGCATTGCTCTATATCGCGGATAGCTTTCTGAAAACGCATCACCCGCATGAATGCCTTGGGAGTGATGCCCACATGCTCTTTGAACAAACTGATCAGGTGTTTTTGTGAATACCCTACCCTACGCGATATTTCATCAACGGTAACAACATCAGGCAACTTCAGAATACTGTTTACAGCGAAATCTATAAACGGATTTGGCACCAGCCTATCCCCAAAATGACGCATCAGGTATTGCTCGGCCACCCAAAACTTCCGGGCTATTTCGGGTGTGGATAGCAGCAACTCACGAAGGTTTAGAATCTGTGGACTCAACACCAATTCAGCATCTACAACACTATCTGTAAGCTCGCACATCGGCATCTCCATAAATGGATATGCTTTGCCCTTATGGAAATTGATAACGAACATCTCGCTATCGCGGCCGGAGGGTATGGTGATATAGGTGGTTCGAATGCCCGAAAACCACACATTGCGGCAGGCCTGTATTTCCTGCAGTGTGTTGTTGTCGTAAATGTACTTGGGATAATCTGTCAGATCAAAAACGACATTCACCTGTCCATCGGGCAAAAAACGGTCTACGGTGTGCACTGGTTGGTAGTCGCGGTAATAAATAAAGCTCTCAATAAACATATTGAGCGGATAAGCTGGTATGTGTAGCCGGAACACCATCGTCAAACATTGAGTACTATAAAAAAGCAGAAATCTGTTTTTACATGGTCACTCTTTCAACAGTGTGCCGCTGTAAAACGCACCGCCATCGGTAACCCGATAGAAAAAAACACCATCGGGAAAACAACCGAGATCTATGCTGCGGCTATACTGCTGCTGCAATATACATTGGCCGAGGGTATTGTAGACGAAAATACGGAACCTGCTTTCGGCGAAAAGCTCAGGAAACCCAAAAATCCCGTCAAAAGAGGGATTAGGAAACACAGTTAATTTTTGCAATCTAGCTATTTGCTGCACAAATCCTTCGTGTGCAAAACGTTTAACCTTGATTGAATCTATTAACCAACCGGCGAGGCTATCATAAGTAGAATCACTTAAAAACCTGAAGCGCACATAAAATGTATCGCACGACCAAACGCAGCTATGGCCGGCAGTAGGCTTTATCGGCAGTGGATATTGAAATTGAACCCTGGACAAGACAGATGCCCGTGTACCGTTGAAGCAGGCCAACCCATTTTCGAGCGTATCGTTTTCAGTATAGAAGTTGGCGGTAAAAATGCCTGCATTAAACCAATAACCAGAATCCAAATTACAAGAGTCTATAACGTTGTACCACGTCAGCCCATTGTCCTGAGAAAATTCGACCATGCCTCCGTCCTTAGAACTGTCTGTTTGAAACCTGTGCCAGAAAGAAAAAAGTGTTGTGAATCCACTACGAACCCTTACAACAAAAGAATGATCCGCGTTTACGGGGTACATCCCCGCGGTATCTGTCATTATTCCCACTGCCCCCGAAGTATCGCTAGTGAAAAACGGCTTGAAAGTACGCCCCGCCTGCCACAGTGGGACAGATGCTGTATCGGGAACAAAATTTTTGGTAGCTGTATCTGAAAACCTGACAATAAATGAATCAATACCAGGACCATCTTCAATTTGGGCTAAAACTCTGCCTGGAATACATCCCAAAAATAAAAGCACAAAGATGATTTTTTTCATAGCGACAGGTTTTATCAAATTTATAGAAAAATCATTAAATAACCACCAATCATCATTTGACAGAATGCTGCGGCGAGCCTGAAATGACTATTTTTGACCAATGCAACTATCGCTCACACTGGATATACCGCAACTTAATCGTCCGCTTTTGTACTCGGACAATGTACTGTTGATCGGGTCCTGTTTTACGGAGCACATAGCCGACAGGCTGGCTCACCACAAATTCAAAGTGCTGCAGAACCCGCATGGTATCCTGTTCAATCCGCTGAGTGTAAGCCAAAGCCTTGACAGCTATATAGATACAAAAATGTATGCTGAAGACGACTTGTTCTGTCTGAACGAATTGTGGAATAGCTGGGATCACCATACCCGCTTTTCGCATACGGACCGTACGGCAGCACTCACCAGTATCAATGAATCACAACGCAGTGCAGCAGCATTTGTGCGCGAGGCTGACTGGGTGATCATCACATTGGGTTCAGCATTCCAATATTATCTGAAAGAAAACGGCAAACCCGTATCTAACAACCACCGGGCACCGGCACAGTGGTTTGAAAAAAAACTGCTTTCAGTAGAGGAGATCGTCAATTCATTGACGAATACCATCGAGAAACTAAAAGCTATCAATCCGCACGCACGCGTTCTGTTTACGATCAGCCCCGTAAGGCACATACGTGATGGTGTAGTAGACAACAACCGCAGCAAAGCGAGACTGATAGAGGCAACTCACCTGCTTTGTGAACGCATCGACCAGGTGCAATACTTTCCGGCATACGAACTTGTGATAGACATACTGCGCGACTACCGGTATTATGACATTGATTTTGTGCATCCAAACTACATGGCAACCACCTATGTTTGGGAGCATTTTGTAAAAACCTGTATATCGCCAACAGCAACCGAAACCATGCAGCAGGTGCTGGACATTATGACCGCAAAATCGCACCGGACTAGGTTTCCCGAAACTGAGGCACACCGCAAGTTCAAAGCGAGCTACCTTGCAAAAACCAGAGCATTGCAAGAGCGAAATCCGACTATGGATCTGACGGAAGAACTACGATATTTTGCGGAATCGTGAGCTTATCAGCAAACACGGATTGCCCGCCAAAATGCGTGGCTGACCTTATCCTAACAATCGGCGTGACTAATGTGGTTACGGGATGCGCATGGTACGGGCAATTTCCCACAATACAATACCGACGGTAACAGAAATATTCAGTGAGTGTTTGGAACCCCATTGTGGAATCTCTACAGAGCCATCAACAAGTGACAGGGCTTCATCGCTAACACCAGTAACTTCATTGCCAAATACCAACGCGAGAGGCTCGCCGTTATATGCCAGCGACTGCAGCGCTATACTGCCATGCGCCTGCTCTACAGCCAACACCCTATAACCTACCGAACGCGCTGCGGTGATAGCAGCGGTAACGGTCTGGAAGTGCTGCCACGGAACAGTCTCGGTGGCACCGAGTGCCGTTTTATGAATGTCGCGGTGAGGGGGCTGGGGAGTATAACCACAGAGATAAATGGATGCAGCTGCAAATGCATCGCAGGTTCGAAACGTTGCACCAACGTTCTGCATACTCCTGACATCGTCCAGTATAACAATAACGGGATGCCCCGACCCCATTTTCAATTCTTCAGATGTCCGGCGGCCCAGGTCATCCATTGTCTTTCTTTGAATCACAACACGCAAATTAGGAAATGCCCGGCGCTATTCGGCATAAAGTGATGCAATGACGTCAGCAAACTTTTGTTCGATCACCTTTCTCTTTGTCTTCAGCGATGGTGTCAGTTCGCCGGTATCAATGGTCCACTCGTTGGCCAGCAGCGCTGTTTTTTTGATCTGTTCGGGATGACTGAAAAACTCATTGTACTTATCTACCTGTTTTTGCACCTGTGCAATTACTTCAGGCATTCTGATCAGGTCCCTGTTGCTATCAGGCACTGAGATAGCGGGGAAATTGTCGCGCAAATACTTACGCAACTGCGGAAAGGAGGGAACGATCAATGCGGCAACAAACTTCATGTTGGCACCGGTTACCAGCATCTGCTCTATGTAGATACTTTCTTTCATTTTGTTTTCGAGCGCCTGTGGTGCTACATATTTCCCGCCAGATGTTTTGAAAATTTCCTTCTTCCGGTCTGTGATCTTCAGAAACCTGCCCTCTACCCACTGACCAATGTCGCCGGTAAGAAACCACCCATCCTTCATAGCAGCAGCGGTGAGTTCGGGATGTTTGTAGTAGCCGATCGTCACATTGGGTCCCTTGACCATAATTTCGCCGTCATCGGCAATTTTCACTTCAACATTATCGATCAGCGTTCCAATGCTACCTATACGCCGGTTGTCACTCTCAAACCGGTTTACAGACACCACCGGCGAGGTCTCTGTAAGCCCATAGCCTTCCATTATAATAATGTTGGCTGAGGTGAAAATACGCGCCAGCCTTTCCTGGCAGGCTGCTGAGCCTGTTACTATGGCTTTCACGTTGCCACCCAGCGCCTCGCGCCATTTGCTGAAAATGATCTTATTGGCGAGCCACAACTGCATGCGGTACCACGCACTGCCGGGGTTGGCATTATCGAACCGTTTGCCCAGAGCCAATGCCCAGAAAAACAAAGCACGTTTGATCCCTTTCAGTTCCATAGCCGTATTCATAATACGCTCATACACTTTCTCGAGCAGCCTTGGAACAGTGGTAAAAACAATTGGGTTTACTTCCTTGAGGTTGGCACCTATTGTCTCCATATTCTCGGCATAGTATACAGATATGCCGGAATGCAGGTATACATAGGTCACCATTCGCTCAAAAATATGATTGAGGGGCAGGAAACTAAGCGCCTTACCTCTTGCCTCGGCAAAGGTAAAAGCGGGCATAGAGTCGCGTACATTGCTCACGATATTATTGTGTGTCAGCATTACACCCTTTGGGTTGCCGGTAGTACCAGATGTGTATATTATAGTGGCCAGTGTTTCCGGCTTAATGCGGGCAATCACCGATTCATCAGGATCAACATTGAGCGCGGTAAGTGTAGTCCAGTTTTTTAATGTCCCGATGGTATCGAATGTATAGATGTGCTGCAGCGCGGGCATCTCGGCAAATGCGCCTTTAAACCGTTCATAAATATCTGCATTGGCAACAAAGACAATGCGAACACCCGCTTCATTGAGGACATAAACGAGCTCAGCAGGGCTGATGGTAGGATACACGGGAGTAAGCACCGCACCTGTAAGTTGAACAGCCAGGTCAGTAATCACCCATTCTGGCCGGTTGGGCGATATAATTGCAATTTTCTCCTGACTATCCGGCTCAAGTACATGATTGGCTATACCGAGGGTGCTCAATCCGCCGGCCAGTTTGCGGGCAGTAGACCAAACATCTGCTGCTGAATAGGTACGCCAACTACCATTCTCCTTGGCTGCAAGCATTACCTCATCAGGAGCCTGCGTGTTGCGTTGCTGTACAATATCAAATAGACGGTATATCATTCCATAAATTTAATATTTTTTCCTGATAGATAAAACACCCGCCGAACTTCGAATGTTGTGACATGCTTATCAAAAAAACGCTCTACATCCCATCACCGGGATTTGATGACATTGCTGTTTTTTAGCTTTTCTTCTATTAGCCGAGCTTCATTTGTCTTTCGCCGTACCTCAATTATCTTGCGAAAACCGGAACTGAACATGGTCTCAAACAAAGCCCGGATCTTTTTGTCTGCGGGCATTTCTGACTTATCGAGAGGGAATGTCATTTTCAATATCCGTGTCTGCCCGTCTATGTGAATTGTGATTTGCCGGGAGGTGACCATATTGGAAATCCTGTTGTCTGAAACAAGGGTATACTCATCGATCTTGTTGAACTTTACGAAATCTACAACTGAGGCATCTGTTACAATGCTACCTGTAGCGCCGTCGAGCTGGAAACAATTCAGCACATAGCTACCCATCTCCTTTTTGATCCGGATAAAGAATGGCGTTTTTACCAAATCAGTATCTGCCAGATCTGAGCGGTGTTTCTTCCATGCCGGAAATGCCTTATTGTCGAAGGTGGGGTTGAAATCTTTGTTCCACACACCGGTAAAAACATCAGATTGGTTGCAGGACGATAGGCTCAGCAGCATGCATACCGCAAGCAAGCAATATTTATTTAACATAAGGTGTATTTTGGGTACTTGCGATAAAAGTAGTCAACAGGTATACAACCGGCACCGTATTTTTAGTTAATTAGTTACTATTGATGTACTTTGGCATGTGAAAACAACATTGCATGCAATGAATGACGCAATAAAAGACCCTCCTCAAAAAAACAGGATTACCCTCTATATATTGCTGGCAATGGTAGCCGGTATTGTTATCGGCTACCTGATCAACAGGTATCTGGAAGGCAAACCCGACACTACCCGAGACAGTGTATTGCAACCTTTCTCCCTGCTGGCTGATATATTTCTGCGGTTGGTAAAAATGATCATCGCGCCACTTGTATTCAGTACACTGGTAGTAGGTGTAGCGAAACAAGGCAGTGTAAAATCGGTAGGGCGCATTGGTGGTAAAACGCTTCTGTGGTTTATTTGTTTTTCATTTATCAGCCTTGCTCTAGGAATGGGGCTGGTCAACTTTTTCACACCCGGATCATCTATGAATCTGCCATTGCCAGATGCTGCTGACGCCACTGTGGCGCATGCATCGCTGTCGTTGAAGGAATTTATCAGTCATATCTTTCCGGTAAGTGTAATAGATGCAATGGCAAAAAATGAAATACTACAAGTTGTGGTCTTTTCGCTGTTCTTTGGTGTTGCGACAGCTGCGGTAGGCGAAAAAGGAGCAATAGTTGTCACTTTTCTCGATTCTGTTTCGCATATCATACTGAAGATGACCGCCTACATTATGAACTTCGCTCCGTTTGCTGTGTTGGGCGCTATGACAGCGGTCATCGGCAAACAAGGGCTTGGCATTCTCAGCACTTATTCTTTGTTTATCGGCGAGTTTTATCTTGGGCTATTTATCCTGCTTGCTATTTTGCTGGGTGCGTTGTGGCTGTTTGTAAGGTGGCGTGTACGCACGTTGCTGCGTCATATCAAGGAGCCCGCACTGCTGGCGTTCTCTACGGCAAGCAGCGAAGCGGCGTTCCCAAAACTGATGCTGGAACTGGAGCGATTTGGTTGCGATGAAAAGATCGTCAGTTTTGTGCTACCCCTCGGGTATTCATTTAATCTGGATGGATCGATGATGTACATGTCTTTTGCATCGCTCTTTATTGCGCAGTGTTATGGTATTCACCTCGATACGGGTACACAAATCAGCATGTTGCTGGTGCTGATGATCACCAGCAAAGGGATAGCCGGTGTACCCAGGGCATCGCTAGTGGTAATAGCAGGCACATTGGCCACCTTCAAAATACCTGAAGCCGGGCTGGCGCTGCTGCTGGGTATAGACCCTTTGCTGGATATGGGCCGTGCTGCAACTAATGTAGTGGGCAATAGTGTTGCCACGGTGGCGATGTGCAAAATAGAAGGCGCACTTAAAGACTGATCTTTTTCGGAATACTGACGGGTCGTAACTGTGACAAACCAGCCGCCAAAGACTGACAAAATAGCTAAAGCAGTAGTTCTGGGCAATTTACGTGTTTAAATATTCGGAATAATTGATAGTTTTGTTTTCTTACCACTGAAAAAAAACTGTACTATGCCGCGGAAAACCAACATATTGTTGCTGACAGTCTTGTCGGTGTTGCTGCCGGGTATATGTACTGCACTTGACATCACTGCGAGCAAAATTCAGACCAGTGCACAGATTATTTCTTTTCTCAATTTAGCGTTGTTTGTTACCGCGCTCATCTCTATCAAACAATTCTTCTGGACAAGCTACGACAACCGAATGCCGTTTCATATATTCAACATCATCTTTGTGTTGCTTTTCTACAGCATCGGTCTGCCTTTTCTGATCTCCAACAGAGGCTATTACGAAGAATACCAGCATCTGACACCATTGGGTGTGCTGAGCAAATTTTTTCTCAGCATCAACATCAGCTCGTTTGCACAATGGGTGATAGTAGGGTCTTTTTTTATCAACTTCCTGTATATCAAACGTTACAATAAAGATTACTACCAGCCGGGTATTGCCGATACAAATAATGAAGTGTTACTAACTCAAAGAGAAGAGGAAAAGTCGAAAAACGAACCAACGAACGACACTATTGATCAGCACACCAACACCACATTAACACACGCCCCATCGGGCTCTCCGGATGCAGAAACAAAGCACAACCTATAACACCGGGTTGTTATTTCAATGCCCGCCTGAGCGACCGGGATACGAGTATCAGGATCATCGCATAGCAAATTGCAAAAGCCAACCAGACCGGCCAACCGGGTAGGGCTGGCAACGGCAACGAACCAGACAACACCGTTTGTGATGCTGCCACCTGCACTGCAACGGCAATCAGCAGTGCTACCGCCATAGCCACAGTAACAGGGGGCATGAAACGACGCAGCATGAAACGACGCAGAAAACTACTACTGTAACCCAGCTGCCCCAGTAAAATAAGTGCTTCGTAGGAACGGGAAACCGTCAACTGAATAAACAGCACCAACACTAACCCACTGATACCCATAAGCAGCAGGGCAAACAGACCGGTAATGGTGGTAGTTGCTTCGACAATGGACCTGATCCTGCTCCATTTGAGGTTGCCAGGATTGACGGTATAGCCGTGCTGCTGCAAATAACTAATAAACGATGCAGCCGAAGGATCTTTGACCCGAAGAACTAATTGAGATGGACCGGATATAGGTGCCACCTGAAAGGTTTTATTACCGTAGGCAATGAAGGACTCTGGCGCCAGCACGGCACCAATATCATCAGAGAACCCTGCTACATGTGCGGTGAGTACCTGCCCGTGCTGCCCACCTACCTGCATTTTGAGTGCTATAGACTTGACAGCTGTACGCGATAACTGCGGCAATCCCTGACCCGGCGCAAAAACGTAATTGTAGATATCCAGAAACTGGGTGGAAAGCAATACCGGCAGATTCCGGTCGCCAGGCTGCCATGTCCATGCATCGGGAATCGTGTCTAAAAAACGATCGGGAACACTTGCCAGCGGAAGATCTGTTGCCATGGTAATTTGCCCTCCCATCATTGCATAAACCGGAAACCCCGCTGAAATGATCTCTCCCACATCCAGCACTTCGGGCGCACTGCGCAAATATGCGATCTCACCTGTACTGAAAGAATTGCCCGAAACAGACGCCATGTTATAGTCCGTTATGTTTTTGCCAACAACAACAATTGCTTTGGTACTACCCGCACGATTACTACCATTGACCAGTGCATTGAAATTCCACCATGTAGATATGCTCAGCAATAGCAAGGCTGTACCTACGCCCAGCGCCAGCAATGCAAGCACCGAACGTATTCTACTACCCGGCAAAAGCAGCAACCTTCGGAGTAGTGTATGTTGTGTTGTACTGCTCACATCAGCCAGGTTTGGGTATAAGAAAAATAATTGTTCGCATTAAGATCGGCCAATATCAACCCTGCATTATTTTGTTGCACAACTTCTTTAATCAGAACTATTGCATTTTCCCGATTGGTATGATCCAGATGACTGAATGGCTCGTCCATGATGAGCCAGTTGAAAGACTGTGCCAGTGCCCGCACAATGGCTACCCGCTGGCGTTCGCCATATGAAAGTGTGGCAGCGAGTGCATTCCTGCGATCTGCCAGCCCCAATCTTTCCAACCAGGCGACTGCCTGCTCTGCAGTCACTATGCCCGTCAGGCTTCTTTTTACCTCAATATTCTCCCAGGCTGTGAGCCCCGGGAACAAGCGCAAATCCTGAAAAACAATACTCAGACCTGTGGATCGTATCCTGGCGAGTTTTTCGGGGTCGGCATCACTAAGAGTCTGTTCGCCCCATTTTACCGACCCGGCATAGGTTTGCCGGAGCCCGTATAGTATGTGCACAAATGTGGTTTTGCCGGCACCAGATACAGCCTGTACCGAAATATGCTCGGCAGGTTTGGCTGTCAAGTCGGCACACCAAACGCCGGAAGACCTGATTCCGGGCCTATCAGTGAGAAACTCTGGGAGAACACCTTGCACATTCAACTGCATGGGATAATGGTTGTCTTTTCAAAAGTAATGCAGTATTGTTGAATTAGCGTGGCTCCAAGCTACTCTACACTTACTTCAGTATGGCAATAAACATACTGTCGGCCTTGATACCAATACCATTGATGAGCTCCATATGCTCGACAGACAGGCCTGTAGCAGCGCATACTGCCGCAACAACATCCTCGTTTTCGCACCTGAACACAGAGCAAGTGATATAAAACAAACGACCACCGGGCGCCAAACGCTGCGACACATTTATTGCGATGGTCTGTTGCAGTTGAGAATACGACTGCAGCACTGCTTTATCAAAAAAATACATCTGCTCAGGTGTTCTGGCCCAAGTACCACTGCCAGAGCAAGGCGCATCGCAAATAATATTGTCGAAAACAGCATCTGGTGCAACTGTGGCAAGCTGCTGCGACACAGCAACGTCGGCAATGAAACACGCCGGAATATTATGACCATACAACCTGAAGCGGTCCTTCAGATTGGCAAGTATACTGGCACGCCTGTCTGAGGCGGTTAACCGGACGGGGACTCCCGAATCCAGAAGCAATAAAGACTTCCCCCCTGCTCCTGCACAACAGTCGTACCATTGCGCACCGGCTACCGGGCGAAAGAAGCTGCCAGTATGCTGGGAAGATGCATCCTGAACTACATACCAGTCTGCGGGCAATACCTTGTCGATAGCAGCACCATTGGGGAGCGACAGACATGTTGACGTGACCTGAACAAACGGTATATTGTGCCCGGCCAGCAACGCGACGATCTTGCTATGATGCTTGCGCACACGAATGAACAACTGCGGCTGCACCAGCATAGAACTGCGCCACTCGCTGTCGCCTATCCCTTCAGACATTGCAACATCTGCGGGGAAAAGCAAATCGCTATCGAAAGCAAATTTTGAATCCGCAGTATCGACACCAGTGAAAAGTTGGGGCAGATAAGGATTGTCGGCATTACATAAACTAAGACATGCTCTGATCTGGTTAGCGAAAAAAAGGTTGCTATCTTCTGCTGGCAGCGACGTGCTGACAAGCCCACGCGAACATCTGTACCAGCTATAAACAACAGCAGCCAGCACCTTTCTGTCTCTGCTGCCCAATACGGGATGGCGCCTGCAATAGTCGCGGAGAAAATGGGTAAGCGGCACACTACCGGAGTAGGTGCCGGTGACCGCTTTTATATGTTGCCACAAATACAGCATAACAAGACACAACAATACGCAGAATTACGATAGAAAAATAACCTGAAAACACATCTGAAAGATAACCGTGCAATGGCTTGGGCAAAGTGGTATAAGATAGCAAAAACAATGCAGAAAAAACCAAGTGCCGCAAAAAGAAAAAAGGTGATTTTGTGGGTGTAAATTTTTCGGAAAAATTTTTTCTAACAATTGTTTGGATTGTCAGAAAATAATCCTATCCAAATACAATTAAAATTGGCAATAAAACACCCGAATAGCCCTACTGTAGCGACTTTCAGAAGATGTGCATCAGCATAAAAAAGCAAGACTTAATGAAGTCTGTAAGAAAACAAAAATTCGATTGCCCAGACATATCTTTAGTGAATTCTTTCGCAAAACAAAGCAACACGCATTCTGTAAGTTTCACTAAACAAACAAGTGCCAATTAATTTTTTTTTTCAACAAAATGTTAGCAATTTCGTCCTCCTGCCAGAGAAAAGCAGGAAACCTTTGAGGAATGTGAAAAAAGAGTTGAGGCTTCGCAAAAAAAACAATAATTTTAGGTAAAGCGTGTAGCAAAAAAACAGCCTGCGAAAGTAACACTTCGTACAGAAATTGCGACCACTTTACGGTCAGAAAAAGAAAATCAGTGAAAGTTGTTTCACAAAATATGGAAAGTCATCTTTACAATACTATCAACAATAATCTTTTGACTGAAGCAGAACAACTTTGGGAGAAGTGTCTTATAATTATCAAAGACAACCTTAGCTGGCGCACCTACCAAACATGGTTTGAGCCCATCAAAGCGGTGAGTCTTATAGATAGCGTACTGACGCTGCAGGTACCCAGCCAGTTTTTTTATGAATGGCTCGAAGAGCATTATGTGGAGTTGCTGGGCAAAACCATAAAACGTGTGCTTGGCAAAGAAGGTCGCCTCGAATACCGAATCATGATGGAGAGCAACGGCCGCAAGCCCGCCTCTGTGAACATGCCGGGGAGTACCCAAGGCAAGCCAGGCAAGGACAACAATTATGTGGATATGCCGCTGAAGTGGGATGATCCGCATAATATAAAGACGCCTTACGCCATACCGGGTCTGAAGCGTATGCAGATAGACCCGCAGCTCAACAGCAACTATATCTTTGACAACTATGTAGAAGGTGACTGTAACCGTGTAGCCCGCTCAGCCGGCATACATGTGGCGCAGAAACCAGGAGCAACGTCCTTCAACCCGCTTGTAGTATTTGGTGGTGTGGGCTGGGGCAAAACACATCTCGTACAGGCCATTGGCAACGAAGTACGCAGGCTGCACCCCAATAAGTCTGTATTGTATGTAAGTGCGGAAAAGTTCATCAACCAGTTTATAGACCACTCCAAGAACAATGAAGTAAACGACTTCATCCATTTCTATCAGCTGATAGATGTGCTGATTATGGACGACATACACCTTTTTGTGTCGGCCATCAAAACACAGGATGTTTTCTTTGCAATATTCAACCACCTGCACCAGAACGGTAAACAGATCATTCTGACCAGCGATACAGCCCCGCGCGACCTCGAAGGTATGCAGGAGCGACTGCTCAGCAGATTCAGGTGGGGACTCAATGCAGACATACAGGCGCCTGACTTTGAAACAAGACAAGCTATACTGCGTGTAAAAATGCGCCAGGAAGGTCTGGAAATACCTGATGAAGTAGTACGCTATGTGGCCTACAATGTACAAAGCAATGTACGTGAGCTGGAAGGTGCACTGATCGCATTGTTTGCCCAGGCTACGCTGAACAAGAAAGAGATAGATCTGGATCTTGCAAAGCGTGTGATGAAGAACTTTGTGAAGACAGCGGCCAGGGAAATGACCATAGAGAACATCCAGAAAATGGTATGCGATTATTACCATGTATCATACGACCGCCTGCTGACCAAGACCCGTAAACGCGAGGTTGTGCTGGCGCGGCAGATAACGATGTACTTTGCCAAAAAGTTTACCAAGCAGTCGCTGAAGACCATTGGAGACCACTTTGGTGGGTTTGACCATACTACAGTGATACACTCGTGCCAGACCGTGGAAAACCTGATGGCGACAGACACCGAGTACAAAGACAATCTGATGGAGATCCAACAGAAAGTACAAATGGCCAGCACATAATTTTGCTGGTTGAAAAGAAAATAATTCGCTTTTTGACATTTTAGCCGATTTTTGATTTGCTTGTTTGGACAATTAGCTTATCTTTGCAGTCCCTTAAAAAAAGGGAAACAGATTGCAAGGTTAATACAGGTGAGGTGGGAGAGAGGCCGAATCCACTAGTTTGCTAAACTGGCATACGCTGTTAAGGCGTATCGCGGGTTCGAATCCCGCCCTCACCGCAGATTAACTTAGCAAAATGCAGTAAACAATCAGTAGCCCTGATTGTAGTACCCGGGGAGTAGCGCAGGCCGGTAGCGCACCTGGTTTGGGACCAGGGGGTCGCAGGTTCGAATCCTGTCTCCCCGACTCTTAAAAGCTCAGCAGCAATGCTGGGCTTTTTTAATTCCTATAACGAACCCCGACGAGTGTCGGGAGGGTTGCAACTCGTTTCCAGTCTTCCCGACTCAAAAAAACCGCCGGTAACGCTACGCTACTTTATTTCAGACAAATTAAGCCAATACAGTGTATGTGGACCAGATTTGATGCATGCAACAAAGCAAAAAGGCTCACCATTTTACAGATAAACCTTGCAATTAAAATACGCTTTCAGCACTTTTTCGCTATCCTACCATTTCAGCGGGCACCATTGTGCGTGCCCATGCCAGCAGCGAGGGGTACTGTTCGTCTATCAGGTCGTGTGGCAATGTTACCGGCTCATGCTTGGTGGTAAGCCATATCGTATACATGGAGAGTTTCTTGCCAAATTCCATGTCGCTCATGCTGTTGCCCACCATGATGCTGCGCTTAAAATCTATCGCAGGATAGTCTTCCTGTGCCTGAAGGCCCATTCCGGTGTTCGGTTTCCGGTTATGATCGTCATCGTTGGTTGCCGTGCAGTTGTAAATCTTGTCTATCCGGCCACCGTATTCTTCCACTGCAGTACGCAGGTTGGTATTTATTTCCCGCAGCGCATCCATAGTCATTATACCTCTCCCCACCCCGCGCTGGTTGGTTACCACCACTATCCTGCCAAAAATGCGCGACAAAGTGCCGATAGCATCCTGTGCTCCATCATGAAAAACAAACTCACTCCATGATGTAATGTATGACCCTACTGATTCTATATTGATAACTCCGTCTCTGTCCAGGAATAATGTCCAACTGCTGTCTATTTCCGGTTTTTGCTCACCCATCTTCATTTCGCTTACTTTTTAAATAATTCCGATTCCACCAGCTCGCAGATGATATGACCTACTGTAATATGTGATTCCTGTATTCTGGGCGTATCTGTACTCGGTATATTGATCAGGTAGTCACACATCGTTCTGAGCTTTCCTCCCCCCTCTCCAGATAATACTACATTAATCATACCAATTTTCTTCGCCTGGTCCATAGCGTTCATAATATTAACAGAATTGCCCGATGTACTCAAGCCTACAAGCACATCGCCCGGCTTACCTGTTCCCTTTATGATCCTGCTATACACTACGTCATATCCGTAGTCGTTGGCCACGGCTGTCATGTACGAAGAATTGCAATGCAGCGCCTCTGATGGCAGCGGGTCGCGGTCTGTGTAAAACCTACCGCTAAACTCTGCAGCCAGGTGCTGTGCATCGGCAGCACTGCCACCATTGCCACAGAAAAGAACCTTGTTCCCGTTGGCAAATGCATTCACGATCACCTTTGTTACCTGTTCTATAGTACTCATCAATACCGGATCGTTCAGCAGTCGCTGCTTGGTGTCTATTGATGCCTGTATGATACTCTTAATTCTTTCCTGCATTGGTCTATTCCAAATAGTGAATGGTACAAAAATCAAAAAATCGAAACGTAATACACAGATTACTTTTCCACATGGGGTTAAAAGTAAGACAGATGCAGCGAATATTCGTAAATGCTTTGTTATTTAACAGCACTGTCTGTGCCTGCAATTCACAGTAATAAATGCTTTTTTGCCCCGGTCAGAGTCTACTTTTACACTGTGCACCTGTTCTGTTGGTATTCGTAAATACCCACAACCTTTTGCCGGTAGTCACATTAGCAAATATAAAAACAGCTTGCCCTTGCGCATAAAGGAATAGATGATAGTGCGACACTGAGTATCTGCCCAAACGGGAAGTATAAAGCACGTTGTTGCCTGTTACACCTGCATCACACCCATCTTAAAATCTCTTTCTTCTTTTGCGTGATTAGCTGCATTGAGGCCTTCAGATATTACATTACGGGTTTCGGCAGGGTCTATTATTTCATCTACCCACAAGCGGGCTGCTGCATAGTATGCCGATGTCTGACTGTCATACCGGTCCATGATCTCTTTCAGCATTGCTTTTTCTTTTTCCGGGTCTATTACTTCGCCCTTTGCTTTAAGTGATGCAACCTGTATCTGCAGCAGTGTCTTAGCTGCCTGTTCGCCGCCCATTACCGCTATCTTGGCATTGGGCCACGCATAAATAAACCGTGGGTCATACGCCTTACCACACATCGCATAGTTACCAGCACCATAGGAGTTGCCTATGATAATAGTGATCTTGGGAACCACTGAATTCGCTACTGCGTTCACCAGTTTTGCTCCGTCTTTGATGATGCCGCTCTGTTCGCTGCGACTGCCTACCATAAAGCCCGTAACATCCTGAAGGAAGATCAGCGGAATGCGTTTCTGGTTGCAATTCATGATAAACCTTGCAGCTTTGTCGGCACTATCGTTGTAGATCACACCGCCCATCTGCATTTCACCCTTGCCGCTCTTCACTATTTTACGCTGATTGGCTACAATACCTACCGCCCAGCCGTCTACACGGGCATACCCGCAAACTATGGTTTTCCCATAATCCTCTTTAAACTGGTCAAACTCAGACTTGTCTACAATGCACTTGATCACGTCCACCACATCATACTGCTTGTTATTCAGCGCAGACATGATGCCGTAGATCTCACTCATTTCCTTTGCAGGCAGTACCGGCTTGGCACGATCATATCCGCGTCTTGGCTGTTCGCCTACCTTATCCATTATGCGGCGCACCTGATCCAGACATTCCTGTTCGGTATCAAACTTATAATCCGCTATACCACTCACTTCAGTATGCATTTTTGCGCCACCCAGTGCCTGCTGGTCGGCGTCCTCGCCGATTGCTGCTTTCACCAGGTACGGCCCCGCAAGGAATATAGAGCCATTGCCTTCCACCATCAGTGTTTCATCGCTCATGATAGGCAGGTAGGCACCACCGGCTACACAGCTACCCATCACTGCAGCGATCTGGGTAATACCCATCGCACTCATTTGTGCATTATTCCTGAAAATGCGGCCAAAGTGCTCCTTGTCGGGGAAAATCTCGTCCTGCATAGGCAGGTATACGCCAGCACTATCTACGATGTATATAACAGGCAGGTGGTTTTCCATGGCTATTTCCTGCATACGCAGGTTCTTTTTTCCCGTTATCGGAAACCAGGCTCCGGCCTTTACTGTATTATCATTGGCTACTATCACACACATTCTGCCACACACATATCCCAGACCTGCCACTGTACCACCTGCCGGGCATCCACCATGTTCCTGGTACATATCGTACCCTGTAAACGAACCAATCTCTGTAAATGTTGTTCCTTTATCTATCAGATATTGTATACGCTCTCTGGGGGCCATTTTACCCTTTTCGCGGGCTTTGTCCATGCTCTTTTTACCACCGCCCATGCTTACGATAGCATGTCTGCGTTTCATTTCGCTCACCGCCAGTTTCATGGCATCCTCATTCTTATTAAATTCCAGGTTCATCCCTTTTGAATATTTGAGGGTAAAAATAGTGCAATAATCGGGATTTGATGGCTGCACTTGTTTGTTTTTGCTTCACTCGTTTTTATATACTCCCGGCTCGCTTTATGCATAGGTGATAATTCTATTTATTGCAAACCAAAGGTTTCTGCATTTTTTTACGTCTTAATAGAATAGTGCATAGCTACAGCCCAAAGCACCCTGTCAGTAGCCCTTTTTGCTATCTAATACAAATACCTGAACTTTGGCTCTGAAATTGTGGCCGGGCGCCTCTTCATGTTTTGAATAAGGCAGTTATATGCGTGTGAAAAAAATATTCTTTTCTTTTTTGTTGTCTCTCGTGAGTATATGCTCAGGATCTTCTGTCTATGCTTCACATGTATATGGAGGTGATCTGCTGTACAAACATGTTTCGGGCGACCTCTACAGGGTCACACTCACGCTCTATGGCGACTGCAGCTCTGGCGTATTCCCATCACTGCTGCAATCAACGGCTAAGATCTATATATATAAAAACGGCAGTTTTTATAGTTTTCGCGATTTGCTGCGGGAAGATGACGGGGTGGAAGTATCGCCCGTATGTCCGCGAATGCTTCCGAATACTACCTGCAACGGTGGTTCGCTGCCCGGGGTTAAAAGATTTATATTTTCAGATACCGTCACGCTTGTTGGGTTAGCAGCAAACTGGCGGTTTATCTTCTCCGGCGATCTGGGAATAAGCCAGGCAGGCAGAAGCCAGAATATTACCAATGCTGCTGCCAGCACCATGCAAATTGAAGCACGACTGAATAACCTTACGGCACCCAATTCATCGCCACAATACACGAGTATACCTACTCCGTTCTACTGTTTGCGGCCGGGGCAGCAATACAATCAGGGTGCAATTGATGCCGATGGTGACTCGCTCGTTTTCAGCCTTGTATCCGGTGTCAACGGCGGCAATACGCAGAGCCCCCTGCTATCTGTGCCGGTCGACTATTTTGCACCTTACAGCGGCGAAACACCTATAGGCACGGCTGCCGGCGATTTTTCGTTCAATGAACTGAACGGCCAGATGACCTTTACCCCCAGCACCATTCAGAATGCACTTGTTGTAAGCCAGGTGTCGGAATACCGGAATGGTGTGCTCATTGGCACCAGCCAGCGCGAGATGACTTTTATCGTATCGGCCGATTGTGATGGCAACCCACCCACACTCAAAGTAACCAACACGGTAGGCGGTGTAGTAACCGGAAAGAATGTCATTAATATTTGTATTGGCACTCCGCGTGTTGCTTTTGGCATAGCTGTTGCCAATCCTGACCGCGATACCACTTATATTACGCCGAGAAGTGTGCCTGAAAACGCAGTGCTTACCGTTAATCAGAATAGTACACCTGATCCCAGTATCGCTTTTTCGTGGGAAACAGCAGGCCTGCCTGCCGGAGTCTATACGTTCTTCCTTGATGTGCGCAACAACCATTGCCCCATTGCCAACAGGCAGACAATAGCCTACACGATAAACATAACCCCATTCCCAACTGTTGCGGCTTCGCCGGTACTGCCTACAAATTGTGTACGTCAGGCACTGGTAGAGTACAAGTTGGCACTGGGATATGTACCGCGGTCTGTTGTGGTGAGCAACGGGGCCGGCATACTATATAACTACACCGATACCACCGGACTTATCAGGGACAGCCTGCCAGTGGGCAACTATACGGTTGTTGCTTCCTGCAGCCCACTATGTACTGTTACTGAAACATTCGCCATTGTTGACAGCGGCAAGCTGCCACTACAGCCCATCCGGCAGGTATTCTGCCAGCGCGACCGGGTGGCACAACTTCAGATCGATAAAGAAGGACCAGATGCCGTGGTAACCTGGTATGACGCCAACAACAATATTCTGCCCGATGCTCCTACACCAACAACCTCCCTGCCTGCTACTTTTCGCTGGTATGTTAGCGAGCGCTACAAAGTATGTACTTCAGACAAGGCTCCGGTAGATGTGATTGTAAATCCGCTGCCAGTGCCACAAATTATTAACGACCCTCAAAACATTTGTTTTGGCGACACCGTATATCTGGAGGCTACCGGCGGTGTGCAGTATTCATGGACACCCGAAGACAGAATTCAGACAGGCACCAACGGCAAACTGTTCACACGACTCACAAACCCCGGATTATTCTGGGCAAAGGCCGTCAATGAATTTGGCTGTATGGATTCTGTTTCTGTTAAGTACGATAATATTCAGCCATGCTGCCAGTTCTCCTACCCTTCTGCTTTTACGCCCAATGGCGATGGGCATAACGATGGTTTCAAAATCATCACCTATGGCAATACCAGAAGCTATAAACTGGCAGTCTACAACCGCTGGGGACAAATGGTATTTCTCACTTACGACCCGGGGCAATACTGGGATGGCAAGCAATACGGTGTACCCTGCGAAACCGGCACCTACTACTATTTCTTTTCGGGCAAGTGCCTTACAAGTGCCAATGAGGAGAACCGTGAGGGGGATCTCACCCTTATTCGCTAATTCCAAGAAGTATCAGAGTCAATGCTGCAAAGTGGCTTTCACAGCTGTTTAATTACCGATGCCGGACAGCGTCGCACACCTATAATGGTATGGCAGGCAAAACGTGCCGGTAACCAAATTATCGTTTACTTTCGTGTAACACTTCCATCAGGAATGTATCAAACCAACGAATATGTACTCATACTTAGCACTGGGCGATTCCTATACCATTGGTGAACAAGTACCACAGGCCGACAACTTTCCGCATCAGGCAGTTACTTTGCTGCGGCAGATGAAGTTTGATGTGGCTGATCCGGTCATCATTGCCACCACCGGCTGGACCACAGATGAACTGGCTGCAAATATCCGTGAGCACAATATAAATGAGACCTTCTCCTTTGTCACACTGCTTATCGGGGTGAATAATCAGTACCGTGGCCGCACCGTGGAAAACTACAGGGAAGAATATCTGCAACTGCAGCAACAGGCTATAGTTTTTGCCGGCGGCGTGCCACAGCGGGTATTTGTATTGTCTATACCCGATTGGGGAGTTACGCCTTTTGCAGCCGGCAAAGATCAGGCGCAGATAGCCCGCGATATAGATGACTACAACGCAGCTTGCCGCGATATAGCGCTGGCTGCACAATGCCATTATATAGAAATCACGGAAAGCACCCGCCATAATGCGGCGATACCGGGCTTTCTTGCCGACGATGGCCTGCACCCATCTGGTAAAGAATATGCAGTATGGGCAAAGCGTCTGGCCGACAAAGTAGCAGGTGTATTGCAGTGGCAGCACAAATAAATTGCTATTTTTGCGCCATCAATGAGCACAGCTGACAATTCAATCCTGGGGCTGAAAATGCCTACCGATCCCCGCTGGGCCGATCTGGCCTCGATCTCGCTTAAGGAAATACTTACTGATCATGCATTCTGCGAGCAGAAAGCGGCTACACAGTGTATTTCACTCATTCAGCGGTACTCTGATAAAGAAGAGCTCGTGAGTGCGCTCTCTCCGATCGTAACAGAAGAGTGGGGTCACTTCCGTATGGTATGGGCAGAGATGAAGAAACGCGGCTTTCCGCTGGGCAGGCAGCGCAAAGACGAGTACGTGAACCTGCTGCTGCTGCACGAGCCCAAGAGTATACCTGACGACCAGAAGCTGCTGCACAAACTGCTGATCTGTGCACTCATTGAGGCGCGCAGCTGTGAGCGTTTCCGCCTGCTATCTGAGCAACTCGAAGAGGAGTCTTTGCGCAATTTCTACCACAAATTCATGGTATCAGAGGCAGGGCATTACCGCTTGTTTATTGACCTCGCCAACTGCTATTTTCCGGCAGCGCTGGTGCGTGACGCATGGCAGCAGTGGCTCGATACAGAAACAAAGATATTATTGCAGCTTACACCCAGAGGCGACCGTATGCATTGATACGGATGTGCCCTGTTATTTTTCAAACCGCGATACCGATACACGCTCTACGCTACCCCGAAAATCGCTTGCTGATGAGAGATACACCCGCACCGTACTACTATGATGGTCTGCAGGAATGCGCATGTACAAAGCATATGTATTTGTAGCGGTATCCTTGCTAATGGGGCTAAACAGCCGTACCCGCGCATCTTTAGTCATTATGCCACTGGTAATGGTGGCATGCATGAAACTTTGCCACAGGCAGCCCGGCGCCTTGATGCGGCTTTCTATTTTTATCCATGCTTCAGTTGCGCTGTTGCCAGTGACAGGTTGCTGCAGCAAAGTTGCCGACCCATTGGCAGCAAACGATATTTGCCCGGGTATTGAAGTGTCGCCCACCACTGTTTTCCGGTACTGATCTTCATGGGTCAGTAATTCTTCATTGTCCAGCAGGCTCATATCTTCGGGCGTAGGATCCGGATCCAGATAAATAGCACCATAGTACTTCCGGTTCATATCGTCGTAATGCAGGATGGTGCTACAATATTGTACCGTCTGAAACAGATTGACACACAACAGATAGCCGAGCACGAGGTAAACAGGCAGCCGCCATTTTGTATTCGTGAGTTGTGTAAGCAATGCAGCAAAGGGCAATGCAAAAACCGGATAGCTCTGCACCAGCGCTCTGGTAGCGTAGCTACCACCATATCGCCATTCGTGCCACGCAATGATGATGTAGATGTTCAGCAATCCAAACCACAACACGGATTTTCTGAACGGAAACTTCCTGATCAGCCACAAGCCGGCAACAAAACCCAATGTAACCGGTGTGTAAATAAACCAGCCTTTCTCCCAACCCAGCAACACACGGAAGTGTGGATTAAGAAAATCCCACTTGCTCCCTACATCAAACACAAATGAGCCGGTGGATAGCTTCCAGTATATAAGCTGCGGCGCTATGCCTGCCAGACCTGCTATTGCAGCATAGACTATGTGTTTCCGGTTATTGCGTACCAGGAGCCATTTTGTGTTAGCGGTGGTTTTGTCCTGTGTATTCCAGAGCAGTGGTATGAGCACCATTATGGCCTCCGTGGGTCGACTCATTGTAGCGAGACCAACAATATATCCGGTCAGTATTGCCCAGCCGGTGGCGGGCCGCTCATGCCACTTCATGGTAGCATACAGCACCACTGCATACAGCACAAAGAGGTAGCCATGGCTCTGTCCGTTATCCACCGCGGCATATTGTATAAAGTTGGTTGCCAGGCACACCATAACGAGTGTTACGGCCGTGACCAGATCGCTGAAAAAACGCAGCAACACCACCCTTAGCAGCAGCAGCGCCAGCAGGCAGTAAACCAGTAGCCCGAAACCCAGTGTATACTGATAGGGTGCCGAAAAACCATCTGCCGGGTATCCGTACAGTTGAGCAAGGTAGTGGGCGGTGATAAACAGTGGCAATTGCATCAGCGCTATGCCACCCAGGTACTTGAACACATAGTTACCGTTCTCTACCTTCATCGCCTGCCATCCGTTGCCGCCGGTTACATGGTATTGTTCGTCGATTGCACCCAGCCACTTCAATTCCTTGTAATCGTGGTATATACCTATAGCCGGCAAATATATGTAGTAGCCGAAGGCGTCCCATTCTGTGACCTTGAGCGGTTGGTGTCCGGACTTCAGGTCGGAGTTGGCAATGCGGTATTGCAGCAGCACCAGGCTGATGAAGATACAGGCGATAAACGAAAGTATGTTCTTCATTCATTTTGTTTTGGCGGCTGAACTGCACTCCTACAGCTTTATAAAACGATCCGGTATATAGTACCTGCATCGCCGGCCAGTACCAGATTGCCGTTGGGGCTTTGTGCTATGGATCTTATGGTCTTTGTTGTAAAGGGTTTGTAAGGCACCCAGTTTTCGCCTCCGTCTCTGGTATAGATCACGGTGCCGTCATCGCCCGCTGCCCAGCCGTGCTGCACGTCTGTAAACAGGATGCAGCGCAATATGTATCGCGGCAGGGAGATATTATTCCCATTGCGCAGGCGGGCCCAGTTGGCGCCCCCGTCGGCAGACCTGAATATACTGCCACTGGAGCCGCAGACCCATATTGTACCTCCGTATTGTGCCATAGCGGTGAAATTGTCACCATCCACATCGAGATAAGCCCAGGTGTTGCCCCGGTCGGTTGTTTTCATGATTACCCCATAGCCAATAGCATAGCCTGTGTTGGTGTTGATCATGTAGACATTGTTGAGCCCGAACAGAAATGTTTGTTCGTCGATGATCCGGAAGGTACTATCTACCCGTGTGATAGTGCTCTGTCGCTGTAGCACACTACTTACAAAAATCCCGGTATCGGCAGAGAAAAAACAGCCTCCCTTTGACTCCAGCCAGTTGCCTATTCTATTAAATTTCCATGTCTTTCCTTTGTCCTTTGAATGCAGCACACAGCCGTCTATACCGCTCAGGTAAACCGTACCATCTGCCGACACACCCATACCATACAGCTCTTTGGGAGCAGCAGCCGAGCTATCGGCCGACCAGCTGTAGCCCCCGTCCGCAGAGCGCAGCATCACCGACCCGTAAAAGGTACTACCGCCACCTATCACGCAAATACTGTCATCGAGAAACCGGATATTATTGAGCCTGGCTGTGGTATGGCTGGTATGCTGCCAGACCTGACCAAACTCAAGCTCGTCGCGCTTGCAGGATTGCAGCACACACACGACAGCAAATAACAATAACAGGGTGCCCCTGATCATAACGGTATAACAGTGATTACAGTGCAATATAAGTTTAACCGGAAAGATCACAAAAACAGGGGGTAAAATACAGCACCATCGCCCCTTCATGCGGTTCTGCCTGTTTACAGACTATATGATGCGCCGCACATCGTAGTAGTAGCGCATTACGTCTTTCTGTACCTGTTCAGGCTTGGTGTCTGCCGGCAGGATGATGAGCTTTTGTCGCACGCTTTCCTTAAGTGGCCGCACCGAAAAATCGAAGTAGGTAGCCGGTACATTGAACTGCTGGGCACCTATCATCTGTCCGGCTTTCATGCTTTGGCGTGGGCGCAGCGTAAGTATATATGTTTCAGATTTGCTACCCTTGCGCACAGCGGACACCACTACGGTATATGGGGTAGTATTCTTAAACCAGAACTCTGAAGAGTAGATCACGCCACATTCCATTGTTGTCTGTTGCGAAGTGTCTTTGGGGCGTTTGGGAGGAACAATTGCCGGTGGCGTAGCGGGTATGTGCGAAGGGTTGTGCAGCAACGTAGTTCCGGGACCTTTGTCGTAGCCGTCGTGCACCTCGCTGGTGACAGTGCCATCCTCGGCAAACGAGGTATAGGTTCGGTACCATTGTATACCCGCATCGGGGGCGCTGCTGTACTCTGCTTTTTTTACACCACCATTAGGGTAAAATGAAAATGCTACCGAGGCATGGCCTGCAATGCGTCTTATCTCCCTGCTATAAATCTCCTTGCCTAGTGGGTTATAAGCTGTGGCCCGCCCCCAGTGCCGCAAGGTATCGTAACATTCTTTGGTGGACACCCTTCCATTATGATAGTAGGTATACCGGCATTTGGGGTATTCACGCGCATACAGGTTTCCGAATGAACAAAGGAATAACAATATGATGCCTGGTATCTTCATAATAAACGCAATTCAAAAATAGTGCGGGTTACGGGTTCGCAGTGTCAATGAATATTTAAATTTTCACATTTTTTCAACGCTGCAGCTGCTTTAAAATGGGGTTAAGAGCAGTATTTTTCTGCACCAACCCTTCTTTTTGCGCACTGGTGCGCAATTTTTTTTGTAACTGCCTACTATTAATTAATTAAATGATTATCAAATTATTACACATACCTCAACAATTCATTTTTGCGCAAAAATTGCGCACTTGCTGCCATAACAAAATACCCTATGTGTTACTGCAGCAAGTGACTGTGTTATGCTCTACTAAAGATCGGAAATAATGCTGATGGCTGCAAAACAGGTATTTATGATATCGCAGTAGCGGTATATGATAAAAGATTTTTTTGGCTCGGAAAACCGGAGGGACAGGGTTAAAACCAATGGATAAATGTGGTGGTTGATGGAGGATAACCTTCAGTGATATTTTATAAATTTGACCAATGCGAATTGATAGACATTTAGAAGCATTCACAAAATCAAATAGCTTGCCATGAAGCTGGTTACATGGAATTGCAATGGCGCTCTAAGAAACAAGTATCAATCGTTGATGCAAATGGATGCCGACATAATGATCATTCAAGAGTGTGAAGATCCCGAGCAATGTTCGGATAAACTATACAAGAGCTGGGCTAATAACTACATTTGGATAGGTGATTCTAAACACAAAGGCATTGGGGTTTTCTGTAAGGCAAATGTTATGCTATCCCAAAATGACTGGCATAGCGATGGTGCAAAGCACTTTATTTCAGCGAGAATCAATGGCAATTTTGACCTTGTTGCCGTATGGACACGGAGAAGTAACTCAGGTAAATACAGATATATCGGTCAATTTTGGAAGTATCTACAAACGAACAAGGGAAGATTGACCGATTGTATCATTTTGGGGGACTTCAATAGTAATGTAATATGGGACAGGAAGAAAAGTACTTGTAATCATTCTGATGTTGTTCGCGAACTTGATGAAATTGGCGTAGTTAGTTTGTATCATGAAACCTACAATGCCGGGCAAGGACTAGAATTGCACCCCACATTCTACTTGCAAAGGAATTTGGAAAAACCTTACCATATAGACTATATATTCTGTAGCAAGAAGAGGTGCTCCAATGTTTTGAAATTTGAAATCGGGTCTGCTGAAAACTGGTTGAGTATTAGCGATCATTTACCTGTTATTGTGGATATCGACATCAACTGAAACCAATAATTCCGGTTCTTCGCATTGCACGATATTGCGACTGTGTCGCATCGCAAAAAATCTCACAATGGGTGGCAAACAGCGAAGCGAGCCGATCACCATAGCTTCGAATAAAAAAGTCCCGCATTGCTGCAAGCCGCAAATACTTATTCATAAACATCTTTTCGGTGTCTCACTCTTCGAATATCAACTACTTCGATTTTATCTTCAACCGTGTAAATGATTCGGTAATCGCCTACTCTTACCCGCCACAAATTCTCAAAAATCCCTTTCAGCTTTTTACAGCCTTCTGGCCTGGGCTCGATTGCCAGATGATCAATTGCAACTTCAATTTTCTTTAAAGCAATGGCTGGCAGCCTGTTCATATCTTTTTCAGCACTATTGCTGATGAGTATCTGGTACATTACAGTTTGCCCTTTTTCTTTAAAGACTTCTTTACCTCTTCCCAGCTTCGTTTAGGTTCATCCTTTCGTGATTCTGCCACAAGTGCATCTAGAAGATCTTCTACGTCTTTCTGGTGGCGCTCAATGGTTTTCAATTCTATCAAAACCGCAGTGCGTTTATTGCTGGCATCCGTTATATAGCTCACTCCTTTCATAAGTACACTTTACTACAAAAATACAAAGTACCGACAACAATATGGCACTACCAGCCCATGTGCTCCGTAATCCACGCCAAAAGCAGAAACAGGTAGTGGAGGCAGAAACAGGCTGCGTGTAAAGCATTGACACGAACGTGGCTTGCTAAAACCAATGTTACACGGATCCAATGGGGACGACTGTAAAAACTTGCCGTAATATTTGAGCTTTCTTTCCTGCTTTTTGATTTCTGAAATTATCTTAAAATACCCACGATCACTCCTGGATGTCGTATTCCTTGATCTTGCGGTATAGTGTGCGCTCTGATATGCCCAACTCTGTGGCTGCATCACGGCGACGGCTTTTGTGCTTCTTCAGCGCCTTGGTGATGTATTCTTTTTCACGGTCTGCAAGGAAGAGTGTTTCCTCCACATCTTCGTGTCGGGTATTGGACTCCAGCAGTATAGGTGTGCTCACATTGTAGGTCGAAGACACCGGGTTCATATCCGGCTCTGAATATACGGGCATCATATTGCCGGATGCAGCGGGGTCTACGGGCGTATAGCCCTGATTGTGGGCTACATCATAGATCATCTGCTTCAGATCATTCATGTCCTTTTTCAGGTCAAAAATGATTTTGTAGAGTATATCGCGTTCGGTTTTGAAATCGGAGGTAGACACCGGAGACACGCCCGAACCACCTGAAGCAACCAGCGCCATACTGCGCGACGCGCCATTGTGCTGCGGCAGGAATCGGTGCAGTGTTTCTGCATTGATGTTTTTTTCGGTAGAGAGTACTGAAATCTGTTCGGCAATATTTTTGAGCTCACGCACATTGCCTGGCCAGGTATAATTGACGAGCAACTGCAGCGCACCACTGTCCAGCTGAACGGACTGTGTTTTATAACGCTCAGCAAAATCGGCAGCAAACTTGCGGAATAAAAGGGGAATATCTTCCTTGCGGTCGCGGAGAGCAGGCACCCTGATGGGGACCGTGCTTAAACGGTAATACAGATCTTCGCGAAACTTGCCGAGCTGTGTAAAATCGAGCAGATCGCGGTTGGTAGCAGCAATAACACGCACATCGGTCTTCTGTACTTTTGATGACCCCACACGGATAAATTCGCCGGTTTCGAGCACACGCAGCAGGCGGGCCTGTGTACCCAATGGCATTTCGCCGATCTCATCCAGAAATATTGTACCACCATTAACTGTTTCAAAATATCCCTTACGGCTATCGACCGCGCCGGTAAATGAACCCTTCTCGTGACCAAACAGTTCGCTATCAATTGTACCCTCAGGAATGGCGCCACAGTTGACCGCAATAAACGGATTGTGCTTGCGTGGAGAGAGTGCATGAATAATCATGGAAAACACCTCTTTACCTACGCCGCTTTCGCCAGCGATCAGCACAGAGAGGTCTGTATTGGCAACCTGAACGGCAGTGTTGAGTGCATGGTTGAGCGCGGGCGAATTGCCTATGATCCCAAACCTGTTTTTTATGCTTTGATTGTCCATTGTGTGCGAATAGCGTGGTTAGCCGAAAGTCTATTTTATTTAGCCTAAAGTTGTGATAGGATAGTGATTGATAGTGGTCTGACAGGATGAATTCAAAGGCACCTTATGGTGCCTTACGCTAGTTGGCCATTGCGCCGATGAGCGTCGCCGATGTGGCGCTGTTGACGGTGACGTTTACATAATCACCTTTTTTCAGGTCGCGTCCATCCTTAGGAAAAACCACTACCTTATTCTGTGAATTACGTCCATACCAGTCGAGAGCACTGCGCTTGCTGTCGCCCTCTATGAGTACCTCAAAAGTCTTGCCGATGTCGGCAGTGTAGCTCTCGCGCGAATGACTGTTCTGCAGATTAATTATTTCGGTGAGTCTTCTCTTCTTTATGTCTTCTGCAACATCGTCTTCGTACCGACGGGCGGCCAACGTACCTGGCCGCTCGCTATAAGAGAACATGTATGCCATATCGAACCGGGACAACTCCATTACAGACAGTGTTTCCTGGTGCTCTTCCTCGGTCTCTGTACAAAACCCAGAGATCACGTCGGTACTGAGGCCGCAATCGGGCATAATTTCGCGGATGCGCTTCACCTTGCTCAAATACCACTCCCTGGTGTAAGTGCGGTTCATGAGCTGCAAAATGCGGGTGTTGCCGCTTTGTACCGGCAGGTGAATGTATTTGCAGATGTTGTTGTACCGTGCCATGGTGTGCAACACATCGTCAGTAATATCTTTGGGGTGGGAGGTGCTGAAACGGATACGCAGCAGCGGCGATATCAATGCCACTCTCTCGAGCAACCGCGCAAAATCGACCTCTTCTCCGTCGTGGGGTGCATGATAATAACTATCTACATTCTGGCCGAGTAGTGTAACCTCTCTGAACCCGTTGAGAAATAGTCCGCGACACTCTTCGATAATGCTCTCTGCATCGCGGCTGCGCTCGCGGCCACGAGTGAAGGGCACGACACAAAAGGTGCACATATTGTTACAACCGCGCATAATGCTCACAAAGGCTGTGACACCATTGCTATCGAGGCGAACGGGAGAAATATCGGCATAGGTCTCCTCGCGGCTCAGCAGCACATTCACACTTTTCTGGCCTCCTTCGGCCTCGGTGATAAGACCGGGCAAACTACGGTAGGCATCGGGGCCAACTACGAGATCGACGAGCTTTTCCTCTTCGAGAAACTTAGCCTTCAAGCGCTCTGCCATACACCCAAGCACACCAATGAGCATGCCAGGGTTATTGTCTTTGATCTTGCGGAACGCCTGCAGGCGGTTACGGACCGTCTGTTCTGCTTTTTCGCGGATGGAGCAGGTATTGAGCAATACAAGGTCGGCCTCCTCAAAATTGCGGGTAGCACCAAATCCTTCTTCGTGCAATATGGACGCCACTATCTCACTGTCGCTGAAATTCATCTGACAGCCGTAGCTCTCTATATAGAATTTTTTTGAAAACTGATTAGGGTCACCCGCGAAAGGCGCATAAGCCTCTCCCTGCCTTGCCTCTTCCACATCTGCCTTATGCTGCCCCGGATGAACTTTTTGCAGTATATCTGCCATAATTTCCGATTTTCGGTTTTCGCAAAGGTACGGCGAATTGATTAAAGGTATCAGTTTGGGGAGCTGCATAATTTGCAGTTATTTTACATTATGAAATACCGCTATTCCACCCTCTTACTGGTCCTGATTTTGTTGTTTCAGTCCTGTGCGATGTTCCATAAGAGCGGGCAGGGCAGAACGTCTGTATTAGATTTTGAGCAGATCACCCCGGCTACATTTGTACACAAGTCGTACCTGCAAACAAAAACATGGGGCAAGGTATCGTGCAACGGACTGGTATATATAGCAGACGGCGAGGCGATCGTCTTTGACACGCCGGTAGACGATTCTGCTGCGCGGGAACTGATACGCTGGGTAACTGAAAAGAAAAAAGCAACCATAAAGGCTGTGGTGGTCAACCACTTTCATGCCGACTGCCTGGGTGGACTAAGCGCTTTTCATGCGGCCGGGATACCGTCTTACTCGTCAGAATTGACCCAAAAGCTGGCTGCGGCAGACACGGTAAACAAACCTGAGGTGCCGCAAAACGGATTTCATGTGCGGCTGATACTAAAGGTCGGAAGTAAGGAGGTAGTGAACAAGTATCTGGGAGAAGCACACACCCGGGACAATATAGTAAGCTATGTACCTTCAGAAAAAGTACTGTTTGGCGGATGCATGATAAAGGAGCTGAAAGCGGGTAAAGGCTATTTAGGCGATGCCAACGAACAGGAATGGTCTAATACGGTGGTTAGGGTAACGACAGAATTTAAAGATGCCCGGTATGTGGTGCCCGGACACGGCCAGTATGGCGACACCAGCCTGCTGAGTTATACCTACCGGTTGTTTCTGCAATAGCCCATTTATAACCTGACTCCGGATACCAATATCGACTCCTGTACGGACTGGTCCTTGAGGTGCAGAAATGAAAGGCGCTCGCCGTCATGCCTGAATGATTCGAAATGCGCTGTGGAGGGAAAGCAAATGAAATGCACCTCGTAGGGTACCGGCATATTAGCTTCTATAACGGTGCCCGGCCTGAAACGCAGCAAAAGCTGCCCGCCATACCTTGCTATAAGTGGTATGGCCTTTGCTTCGAACGCATCAAAAATGTCCTCGCAGCCTGCTTTGATGTAGATGAGTTGGGTGAGATAAATCATACTGCAAAGGAAAAGAAACTATGGCAATCAGCGCGTAGTACATCCGTCGCCCCAAGCATCCCCCTGCCTGCAACCTGCTCCCTAGAACAAACTCAGCTGCCGGTTCTTCATTCTGGTAAATGCTCCTGTATTCAATGTTCGCTCTGTTTCATTGAGGTGAAACTTGCGGCAGAACAATTTGAACTGATCTTTGATGAGTGTGGCAAACTGCCCCTCGCCTACCATACGATTGCCAAAGCGGCTATCATTGACCTTGCTACCGTGGCATTCGCTGATCTGATGCCACACTTTGTCGGCACGGTCGGGGAAAGCCTTGTACAACCAGTCTTTAAAAATATCGCCAACGGCACCATTGAGCCTCACGATGGTATACCCTGCCCATTTTGCGCCTGCCTCGCTGGCTGCCTTCAGCACATCGTGCATGTGCATATCGTTGATACCGGGGATCAGCGGCGCATTCATGATGCCGGTAGGCACTCCTGCTTTAGATAAGGTCTCCAGCACCCGCAGCCGCGACCGGTAAGAGGCCGTTCGGGGCTCCATCACCAACCGCAGGTCTTCGTCGAGCGATGTTACGGAAGTGATGACATGAACGAGATTCATTTTGGCAAGCTCCTGCAGCAGGTCGGTGTCGCGCAGTACGAGCGCATTCTTGGTAATAATACCTACCGGATTGCGGTACTCAAGACAAATCTCAAGCAACGCCCTGGTGAGCTTCATCTTGCGCTCTATGGGCTGGTAACAGTCTGTATTGCCGCTCAGCGATAGTGTGGCGGGTTCCCAGTTTTTGTTTTCAAAAAACTTGCGCAGCAGTGCAGGTGCATTCTTCTTTACCACTATCCGGCTCTCGAAATCTACCCCGGCACTGTATCCCCAGTATTCATGGGTGTTGCGGGCATAACAATAAATACAACCGTGCTCGCACCCCTGGTATGGATTGGCAGAATACATCATACCCACATCCGGACTGGTTACTTTGTTGACCAGCGTTTTGCTGTCGTCTATAATGTATTCAGTATGGCGCTTTTCCTGCTCCCAATCGTCAATGCCTTCGGCATGCTCCTGCACATAGGCTCCTTTCAGAAACCTGTTCTTAGGATTGTACTGGGCACCCCTGCCCTTCTCGAAACGCTCATTTGCTGCCTGGTTAATCATTTTTTTAGTAGATAGTCGTTAGTAGTTAGTAGTTAGTAGTTAGTAGATAGTAGTTAGTCTAAAGTCCAAAGTAGAAAGTAGAAAGTCGTTAGTAGTTAGTAGATAGTCGTTAGTAGATAGTCATTAGTCTAAAGTCCAAAGTAGAAAGTCATTAGTAGAAAGTAGATAGTCGTTAGTCGTTAGTCTTTCGTAGATGGTGGTTAGTAGATATTGTATTGTAGTGAGCTGTTTGTTTTTAGGTGCTGGTTTAGGTGCTGTGATGTATGATGGGTGGATAATGGATGCGTGGCAGTGGGTCAGGGAGGGTTGTTGTCGTAGTGGTCGTCGGAGTAGGCGGGTCCGGTATACTCGTGGTACATTTCTTCATCCTCAACTGCTGGCGGTGGTGGCTGGCGTTGCCTGATCACAATTTTGCGTGGCTCGCCGGGTGCAGTGTCTTCTTCGAGCATATGCCTGTTCTTCACCTGTCCGTCTTTTCCCAATCCCATATCGCGTACTGAGCCAAAGCCCACAGCGTCCTTCATCACAAATGGATTGAGCAGTTCGCTGCCCTTCCGTACAATGTTCTTCTGATCATACATATCCTTGATCTGGTAAACGACCTTGCGCAGCATGTCGCGCTTCAGCCTGTTGTCGAACAGGCTGTACTGCATCACCTGACCATTGACAAAAGACTGAATGACCACGGTAAGGTTGGTGGTTTTTTCGGTAAAGAGCGTTGCCAGCCCTCTGGACTGTTCGTATTCGGCTATGCGCTCCTTTATATAGCTGCGCATTTCCATAGCATCCTGCAGTGGCTCTGCGAGTTTTACGGTTGTATCCCACGCAGACCCATCGCGGTATCTGATGGCGAAGGATACCTCGCGGCAAAAAAGGCTGCTTTTAACCAGACGCTGCTCCAGACGGGTACAGAGCGATATCAGCATCGACTCCAGCTGCTGGCGGTCGCGGCTCTGCTGGCTGCTCATGGTACGGGTAGCGCTCATGGTGCGGTTCTCCGATTTGTTATACATGTCGACCTCGCAAAAATTGAGGCGGCGATGCCAGTAGTCGCCAACCACGCCGCCAAACGCTTTGCGCAGCAGCGCTGGCGATGAATGCCGCATCTCTACCGGATTGCGGATCCCGATCAGTTGCAGCCGGCGCTCATTGCGGGTAGCGATACCGGGCAGGTCTGTAAGCTTGAGCGTGGCAAGGTGATGGTCTATGTTGTCTTCGGTAATGGTGACCAGTCCGTCGGGCTTCTGCAGCTCGGTGCCCAGTTTTGCCAGAAATGAATTGGGTGCAATACCGATGGAACACTTCAGGTAATCATATTGGGCAGCGATATCGGCCTTGATCTGTCGGGCAATGGCCGAGAGGTCGTTGTACACCCATTTGTACGAATGGAAATTGCACACGGCTTCATCGATGCTTTTGGGAATCACATCGTCGCAATACCTGCGCAGTATGGCCATCACATCAACATGTATCTGACGGTACCAGGCGGGATGGGTAGCGATGGTGAGCATTTGGGGACAAAGCTCCCGGCAGTCGCGCAGACGCATTCCTGTCTTGACCCCCATCCGCTTTGCCTCTATAGATGCCGCTATCACAGCTGCATTGGGACTATCGTAAGTGAGCACGCCCAGCGGTTTGCCCCTTAGTTCGGGGTGCCGCTGCTGCTCGCAACTGGCAAAGTAGCTATTCATGTCAATATACATGACAAGTGGCTCCTTATTGACCTGAAGTGAGTTGCTAAAATAGTCTCCTCTGCGTTTCACCCTGCTAAGATAGGAGTTTTGTCAATTTTATTGGATTTTTGAATTGACAATTTTTTTGGAAAATATCTTAAGAAAATAAAAATGCTCATTTTACAATTAATCTATATGAAATTACTATCTTGGTTGCCGATATATCCAGAAAAACATCTTTATGCACCTTTCGAAAAACGTATGGTCCATCTTTGCGGCCATTTTACTGCCGATTCTTTTAGGATCTGCAATGCACAACAAATGCTTCGCACAAACTCCGGCAGACAGCGCAGCGATGACAGAATTGCTAATTAAAAACTATCTTGATTCGATCGACAGAACGATAGGGTACAAAACGGGCAATGTGACGCTGACTGACATTGCAACCCTTAAACTACCTGTAGGATACAAATACATTCCGGCAGATAAAACAAAAATGATCTTGCATGAGCTTTGGGGAAATCCCGAGATGAATGACGCACTCGGCATGATCGTTTTAGAAAACTACACTTTATCGAACTTGAATGGTTGGGCATTTGTGGTGAGCTATGAGGAAGACGGCTATGTAAAGGATGAGGACGCAGATAAGATCAATTATGATGATCTGATGAAAGAAATACAGAAAACAGATGCAGAAGTAAATAAAAAACGTGCTGAAGGCGGCTACCCAGAAATGCATATACTTGGCTGGGCAGCGCAGCCCTATTATGACAAAGGAAACAAAGTGCTGCACTGGGCGAAAAAAATACAATTCGCGAACGAAGAAGATTTGGTGCTGAACTATGATGTGCGTATTCTGGGACGCAAGGGCGTCTTAAGCTTAAATGCTGTTGGGGTAGTCGGCCAGTTAAACGACATCAATTCTCACATTCCGGAAATTGTAAAAATGGCGGCGTTTACGGAAGGTAACCAGTACAAGGACTTTAATCCCTCTGTAGACAAGGTGGCTGCCTATACCATTGGGGGGCTCATTGCCGGCAAGCTCATTGCCAAAACCGGGCTGCTCGTTTTATTGCTGAAAAATATAAAGCTGATCCTGCTCGCTGCATTTGGAGGGTTTGCTGCGTTCAGAAAAAAGATTCTTGGGCTATTTTCAAAAAGCAAAAAAACAGACGAAGGGCCAGTTTCTGGTGCGCCGAACGAAATTGCCGCAATGATTGAGGAAGATCGGCAGCCGCATCAAAATGCGGAAGAGGACACCAGTCAAAACAATGAAACAAAAGTTTAGTAAATGCTCACTATTTCTATTGTTACCCTGACCTGCCTGATTTCGATACCAGCATTTACCAGAACAGATCTCTTTGAAAAATTGTGCCTGTACCCGTACCTGATGCACCGGGACAAAAAACAATGGTTTAGAATGGTTTCGGTTGGGTTCGTGCATGCGGATTTTATGCACCTGCTGTTCAATATGCTTACGCTTTATTTTTTTGGCAGCGTTCTGGAACAAAAAATATTCGGCGAAGTGCAATTTTTGCTGTTCTATTTTTCCGCGTTGGTATTGTCTTGTGCTGATGAGTACGTGAAGCAAAAAGATAATCCTGCTTATCGTGCCTGTGGGGCGAGTGGGGCGGTGGCTGCGATCATGTTTTCGCTGGTGCTCTTTCAACCTTGGGGAGTGGTATATCTGAAGTTCATTATTCCTGTCTATTTTATACTTTTTGCAATCGGCTACCTGATCTATTCGTGGTATATGGACAGAAGAGGCGGACAACTGATAGGTCATGGCATACACTTGTGGGGTGCACTATATGGTATAGCGTTTACTTTGCTCACAAAACCCATTTCGCTCAGTGTTTTTGTTTACGAGGTGATGCACCCGCCGTTCCTTAAGTAACTGATTTGAGCGCTTAAGCTCGTGTGCCTGTTAAAAAAATCAAACCAAGTCCGGGCGATGGCATGCAATATTTCACGGCCATAAAAACCATCAATGGGTTCTGAAAAAAATACCATTGCTGGTGTTTCTAATCAATGTATCCAAGCTGGATACCCTTTTTTATCAGCGCACCTACATTTTTTACGCCCAGCTTGGTGAGCATGCTGAGCCGGTAATAATCTATTGTGCGTTTGCTGACAGATATTTTTTCAGCTATTTGCTGGCTGGTCATATCCTGAGATATGTACCGTAACACTTCCTTTTCGCGTTCAGAGAGTACCGGACCTGCCGACATCTGTTTTTTCGCCTGCAACGTATCCTGCTTCACCTTTTCCTGAAGCGAGGTTTCGAGATAAGGCTGGCCACTGTGCAGGATGCGTATCGCGTTGATCAGAATATGCTCGCTGGTAGTTTTTAGCATGTAGCCATGCACCCCTTTGCGAAGCATCGTCTTTATGTAGAAGAGGTTGTCCTCATTAGTGAGTGCGAGTATCTTAATGTCGGGGTACTGTGTTCGAACAATTTGCACTAGCTCATCACCTGCCATCCCCGGCATGTGTATATCCAGCACCAGCACCTCCGGCATCTTGTGGGTGAGGCCGGCAAGCAATTCCCGGCCATTGCTGTAGCTACCTACCAGCTCCATATCCGCATTATTTTTCAATATCATCTTCAGCCCGGAAATGACAAGCGGATGGTCGTCGGCGATGGCTATTTTTATTTTGATACGCATTGGGAAAAACGATTTTTCTGAAAGAAACAACTTAATGCCACTATCTATTGCTGATCTGGCAATTCTACAATTACGGTGGTACCCTTGCCTGCAGAGGACTCAATAGTAAGATGTGCCCCCATGCTGCTGACACGGGTACGAATATTGCTGAGCCCCAGTCCGTGAGCACTCCGCTGCACGTCGAAACCGACACCATTGTCCTCTACACTTGCTACGAGCTTGTTGTGGGTGTGCATTAACTGTACCAGTACCTTTGTTGCCCTGGCATGTGCTACCACATTCTTAACGAGTTCCTGTATGATCCGGTAGAGATTCAGCTTATCGCCGGCGGTGAGGGCATCAAAATCGCCGAATGACTGAAAATCGACACTCAGGTGTTCGTTTCCGCTCGCTACACTAAAACAGAACGTTCTTACCGCATCGGGCAGCGACTGTTGCAGCAACACATCGGGCATAAGATTGTGTGCAGTTTTCCGTATTTCCTCGCCCATGTCACCGAGTATCGCCATCGCATCTTTGTAAGCCCTTGTTTCCGTAATAGCCTGATTTTCGTGATGTAGTGAGCTCAGGCGCATCATAGAGGCACTAAGCATACCACCGATACCATCATGAAGGTCCCTCGCAATACGGGAACGTTCCTGATCGCTGGCCTGAACTGCAGCATGCAAAACCGCAATTCTATTTTCTTTCTCCCGCGATCGCTGTTTGTGCATCATTTGCAGTAAAATGGTTCCGGATAAAATGATAAGCAATATCAGCCCACCGGATACAGAAATCATCATGATATTCTTCCGCGCAATTTTATTTTTTTGTGCTTCAATCACCAATCGGCTCTGAGTCAGCTGTTTGTCTTTTTCGGCCATGTGAAACTTCCATTCCAGCCGATTTACCTCGGCGGCTTTTTCAACGATTGCAGCGGTTTCAATCAAACGCACCAGAGTATCAGAATAGTCTGCAGTCGCTTTAAACTCACCCAAACTCCGGCAAATCTGAACGAGCAGCCTGAATTCGTCAACATTATTGGTAGTGATCCCAAGATCTTTTCCTTTCTGCACAGATTTTTCAAGTGTAGTACGCGCCTCCTGGTAACGCCCAAGTGCATAGAGCGTTTTTGCAATACCATAAGATGAGTAATAACAAATAAACTGGTAATCATCGCTACATTTTGCCGTGTCCATAGAAGACCGGAAACAAGTCAGTGCTTCCTGATGTTGTCCAGAGTCGAGATATGCCATACCCAGCTCTTCGAGCACCTCTCCCTCCAGAAAATATAATTTGTGCTTTCTGCAGAGTTGCTGTGACTCTAAAAGACACAAAAACGCACTATCGAGTTTGCCTGCTTCACGAAACTTACCGCCTTTGTTATTGAGCACGGTAATGAGTTGGCGGTATCGTTGATGTTGGCGTGCTGCATTTTCTGCCAAATCGAGGTAGTGGCGGACTTCCCGGGGTTGGCCGAGCGTGTAATAAATACTTGAAAGCAAATTATACGTTTCAACGACATATTGGTTGCATCTCGATGTGTTACACCGGGCCGCCGGAACTAAAGCTTTATAGCAATATTCAGCAGCTTGCGTAATATCACCCATCACCGTGTAAGTGTTTGCGATGTTATAGTAGGATGCAGCACTGTCCTCCCCATCTGAACAGTAGGGCAAGGATTTGATAAAAAAATCTAACGCCCTGGCGAAGTCTGCCTGCGAGTAGTAAATAATGGCTGTATTTACCTGACAATTGTGCATACCAAGCGAATATTGGGCATCGGCACTGCGTTGAAAAGCGATGCCCAGCAAAAAAATGCCACTATCTGTATTGGAGTGCCTGCATCCTTCCCTTATTAGTCTGTTGATGCTGCCTGTATCGGTCCCCGGTTTGAAACTAAGACCCCGTGCATCACACGTCATTCTGCCCACCAAAAGAAGAATTGTAAAAAGTGAATACAAGAACATCTTTTGCAAATAGATCGGACGATGTGGCATCATTGGATTTTGAAAATTAACAGAGAAGAAGTTGGGGCGAAAATATAACCGTAATGATTTAAAAAACTGGTAATTGTACTAAATCTGATAAATATATAGCATATAATTTTACCCTGCAAGACCAGATACTTCAGGCAACACAATAAAAAGTAACAAGGGATGTAACCTGAAGAGATGGTTAGCAGAACGCACTAGTCAAAATACCAAGCGCGACAATGATTAAAACAACAGACATGAAGCAATCATCACTATTCGCAATTTGCCTGTCCGCAATGTTCATTTACAATCCGGGGCAAATCAAAGGGCAGGGTATGGCTGTAAACGCCACCGGCGCACCGGCACACAACTCAGCCCTACTTGACGAGAGCTCTACCACTCAGGGTATGCTGATACCACGCATGACCGCGGCCCAACGTACGATTGTAAGCAGCCCGGCAACAGGCCTGGTCGTGTACCAGACGGATGGTTCGAGCGGATTCTATTATTACAATGGCACTGCATGGGCCGCACTGGGCGGCGGCGCACCATCTGGAGCAGCTGGTGGCGACCTTACTGGCACCTATCCCAATCCTACGCTGGCTACATCCGGGGTTACGGCCGGAAGCTATGGCACAGCTACAGCAAATCCGGTGGTTACAACCGATACGAAAGGTCGCATCACTACGGCAACAACTGTACCACTGTTCAACAATTCCGGTACAACCGCAACAGTCTTGCACGGCAACGCCGCAGGTGCGCCTTCATTTGCTGCGGTGAACCTTTCAACGGATGTGACGGGCAATATGCCGGTTACGAACATGAACTCAGGCACAGCAGCATCGTCGGCTACCTTCTGGAGGGGGGACGGCACATGGGCTTCTCCAACGGCAGCACCCTCAGGGGCAGCCGGAGGCGACCTGACCGGCACCTACCCCAATCCTACGCTTGCCGCGACGGGGGTTACAGCGAACACCTACGGCTCTGCTACAAATGTGCCTGTGATAGCGGTGGACGCAAAGGGAAGAACGACTTCAGTCACCAGCACAGCGGTAGCTATCCCGGCATCGGCCATTACATCCGGTACTATCGGTACAGCCCGCCTGGGCTCGGGAACAGCTAACACATCCTCGTATCTTGCCGGCAACAACACATGGGTTACGCCCTCGGGGTCTGGCGGCGGGTACATGTGGAGTGGCCAGATTCAGGTTGGCAATAATGCGGTATGCTATGGGAGTTTTTGTTCAATGAACAATACTGGCGTAACCGTCACTACGGGTTTGAACGCGGTGACGTATGTTGCGCCCTTTGCTTTTACTATCAACAAATTTTACGTCAATGGTTACACGCGGGGCTCAGGCACCGCCAATGCCACTTTCACCGGCACGATATACATCAACGATGTTGCTACTTCGCTGTCTGTACAATTTACGCTGACCTCATCTGTAGCCGGAACAGCAGGTACCTCTGTGGTGCAGGATGCAACGCATACGGCTTCTGTGGCTGCCGGCGACCGAATATACATTGTCTGGAATGATAGCGCGCCATCTAATGGCTATCAGGCCGGAGCAAACTGGATGATACATGGATTTTGACTCATTGGGTGAAGACTCCCACATACAGTAGTAGTGCTCAAATTATATGTACAAACTCAAAAACGAAATCAGATAAGTCTATGAAAAATAGTCTGCTCATCGCAATCAGTATCTCGGTGCTGCTTATGCAATACCCGGGCAGCGCCGCTGCACAAGGGATGGCCGTAAATACATCAGGTGCAGAGGCGCATAATTCGGCCATACTGGATGTCAGCTCCACCACACAGGGTATGCTGATGCCCGTGATGACCAGTGCACAGCGCGTAGCCATCACCAGCCCTGCAACGGGCTTATTAGTATACCAGAGTGATGGCACTGCCGGATTTTATTTTTATGATGGCAGTGCATGGACGACATTGAACGGAGGACCCCCATCAGGCCCTGCAGGTGGCGACCTGACCGGCACCTACCCCAACCCATTGCTGGCAGCATCTGGTGTTACTGCCGGTACCTATGGGTCGGCCACCAGCCATGCAGTACTGACCACGGACACCAAGGGTAGGATAACAACAGCTAGCACGGTACCAGTATTCAACAACACCGGCACGACCACAACAGTATTGCATGGCAACGCCTCTGGCGCGCCCACATTTGGTGCGGTGAGCCTGTCTGCAGATGTAAGCGGAAATCTGCCGGTGACCCGGCTCAACAGCGGCACCGGAGCTAGTTCATCGACCTTCTGGCGTGGTGATGGCACATGGTCAGCACCATCTGGCGCTCCCAGTGGATCAGCGACTGGTGACTTGGCAGGCACCTACCCAAATCCTACTCTGGCCGCATCGGGCGTGACGGCTGCCACCTACGGATCGGCATCTGTGACCCCGGTTGTAACGGTAAACAATAAAGGCCAGATAACCTCAGCCACCAATACACCAATCGCCATTTCAGGGTCTGCAATTGTATCAGGCACTGTTGCCACAGCACGTCTGGGTTCTGGCACTGCATCAGCTACCAGTTACCTGCGGGGAGACAATACCTGGGTGACACCAACGGCGGGCGGATACGTATGGACAGGGGGACAGAACATCTTCAATACGGCCGTCAGCTACGGCAATTTCTCTGCATTCAACGCTTTCGCCGGCGGTGTGTCGAATGTAACGCTACGTCCCCAGGTAACGCTTGTGGCTCCGGTTGCATTTACAATTGACAAGTTTTATGTAAACGGCTATACCCGCGGCTCCGGAACAGGTCCGACAACGTGTACCGGCACAATCTATGTAAATGATGCTCCTACGGCTGTTACCGTTTCATTCACCATAAACTCAGGAACGACCGGCACCCCTGCATCGTCGAATACCCATGATGTGACGCACACGGCATCGGTTGCTGCCGGCGACCGCATCTATATTGTATGGACAAACGACTCACCTGCTGCCGGATATCAGGCAGCGGCTACATGGGCTATTCATGGATACTAAAGAAGTGGCTACGACAACCCAGAACTAGCATTATACATAAACAGCTAACCGGAAAACCCACTATGGCAAATCGGTATACAGCTGTTGATCAAAACTAAAAAACAGAAGAAATGAGTACTACTTTACGAATCGCAGGCAGCATGGTGGCATTGGTGATGTTGATAGCCGGTAGGGTAAGCGCACAAGGAATGGCGGTGAATGGCACCGGTGCCGCGGCTGACAATTCTGCAATACTGGATGTAAGCTCCACTACACAGGGAATGCTGGTTCCACGCATGACTGCTGCCCAACGCACTGCTATTGGCAGTCCGGCTACCAGCCTGCTGGTGTTTCAGACCGATGGCACGCCTGGCTTTTACTTCTATGATGGCAGCACCTGGATGTCTTTGGGAGGCGGTGCACCGGCAGGAACAGCGGGAGGCGACCTGACGGGTACATATCCCAATCCATCGCTGGGAACAACAGGTGTCACAGCTGGCACATATGGCAGCGCAGCCGGTCATAGCGTACTCACCGCAGATACAAAGGGCCGGGTAACAACGGCAAGCACGATAGCTGCCTTTAACAACACAGGCTCAACAACTACAGTGCTGCACGGCAATGCCACCGGCAGCCCGGCGTTCGGTGCAGTAAACCTGGCAACAGAAGTAACCGGCAATCTCCCGGTCAATAATCTGAACAGTGGCACTTCCGGCACGTCTGCCACATTCTGGCGCGGGGATGGCACATGGGCAGCACCAACCGCCACACCAGGTGGCAGTGCAGGTGGAGACCTTGCTGGAACCTACCCCGGACCTACGCTCTCCACCTCAGGAGTAACCGCCGGCACCTACGGCAGCGCATCCTTCATGCCACAACTGACGGTTGATGCCAAGGGAAGGATCACATTTGCGCTCAATGCAGCTTCTGTTGCCATTGCAGCATCGGCAATAACATCAGGTATTATCAACACTGCCCGCGTCGGCTCCGGAGCGGCAAGCAGCTCCACCTACCTCCGAGGCGACGGTACGTGGGTACCGCTACCGGGCGCCGGCACCGGCTATCTTTGGTCAGGCGGACAGGGCATAAATAATGTGAGCAGCAGTTATGGTGCATTTGGTGGCATCAACAGCACACCCGTTACCATAGCCGCAGCAAACAAAGTGCAGGTGACTTTTATCGCTCCTTTCAACTTCACAATAGATAAATTTGTCATCAACGCCTTTACCCGCACCACGGCTGGAACAGCCGCCGCCAACTATACAGGCACCGTATACATAAATGACGCTCCCACCGCAGTGACCGTTTCTTTTACCATCAACTCGAATGTAGTGGGCGCAGCAGCAACATCTGTTGTGAATGACATCACGCATACTGCGGCTGTAACGGCCGGAGACCGGGTGTATGTAGTATGGACAGACAGTAACACAACGGGATACCAGGGCGGTATTTCCTGGTCTATACATGGATTCTAACTGCTTACCTTTTCCAATTCAATGCCAGCCCCTACCCTACACAACCGTACAACGTGAACTGCGAGCCGGTAAGGCTATGCCGCAAAAACTGCCAGCTAATACCATTGCTACCAAAACGGTTATTAACGCTTTGTGCAAAAAAACTGTGCTTTGTTTCTGCTGGCACTGCCTTGCACAGTAAATCTAGGCTGCACATTTTTACTACATTCGCACAGACTTAGTGCTTATGCGGTATATATTTTTTCTTGCCCTTTCTTTGTTGTTATTGCTTTCATCATGTCACCGCAAGCTGCACAGGCAGCAGCGCGCTGCGCGCAACAAAATAACGACGGAAGAGTATATAGCTATGTACAAGAAGATAGCCCGCAAGGAAATGAAAAAGCATGGTATTCCGGCATCTATCACATTGGCACAGGGCATACTGGAATCGGGTAGCGGCAATAGTGAACTGGCCCGCAAAGCCCGCAACCACTTTGGTATAAAATGCACCGCTGACTGGAATGGAAAAACGTATCATGTGGATGATGACAAACCCAACGAGTGCTTTCGCCGGTATAAGCATGTCGAAACGTCTTTTCATGACCATTCTGAATTCCTGAAACGCAAACGCTACAGCAGCCTTTTTGATCTGGACCGGGACGACTACGAAGGATGGGCTAAGGGCCTAAAGAAAGCAGGTTACGCCACCAATCCGAAGTACCCCCAACTGCTCATCAACCTGATAGAAAAACACAAGCTATATAAGTATGACTAACTGCCTGGATATAGTACGGAATGGAATATTGTTGCTGATCATCATAGGCATGCACACACAGGCATGGGCGCAGAAAGGCAAAAAAGGCAGTAAAGAAAAGGTACCGGTATTCAACTATGTGATCGATGACCCGATGGATAAATTCGGACGGGAGCCTGTACCGCCAGATGTAGTACATACCGTGCTGATGCCTGATTTTTATAAACGCGGCGAACAAGTGGCAGGGGACACGGTGCTGAAATACGAGTGCTTTGACGCTGCTAACGAGCCGATCGACCCCGACACAATGCGTGATCATACTCACCTACGATATGTATCGCTGATACAGCGGTATACCAATGCCGGGCATACCTATAAAGATCAAAGCGGCAAGTCACTTCCTCTACCCACTGAAAAGATCATTTACCGGTATGACAAGACCGGCGTGGACAAATGGTTCAGCATAAATTATGCAAACAACAAACCGGCTGTACTACAGGAGTTTGCAAGTGAAATAGTGCGCTCAGACAGCTCAAGAAAAATAGACCCGGCCAGGGGCAATTACATAATAACCGTGTACAACTATTACAAAGTTGTCAGGGTAAACAACTGACAGGAATTTTCGTAAGGCAACAGTATAGCGGCAACAAGTCTTGTAAGCGTTACACACCCCACACTGCGGCAGCTGCAGGCAGCGCCTTTTCGTTGCCGGTTATCGTTGCCAGCCGTTGTATCACCCGCTCTACCAGCGCATCGGGGCAAGACGCACCGGAAGTGATCATTACAGTAAGCAACCCTGATGATGGCAGAAAGTCTGAAGTGACTTTTTCGATATGGGTATGTTGGTCGTAATGCCGAACCTCATGAGCCGAAACGAGGCAAAACTCATCGCTAATATAGTAGGTTGGCAACTTCTGTTCGCATAACTCGGCAAGGTGCGAGGTATTCGAACTATTGTACCCGCCTATCACCAGTGCAAGATCGGCCTGCTGTTCCAGCATGCCCTGCACAGCACCCTGATTATCATTGGTGGCATAGCAAAGCGTGTCGCGTGTTTCTGCAAAACGCTCTGTGCCGTTTTCGGAAGAAAGACCATAATGCCCGAGTATCACCTGCTTCAGATAATCGGCTATTGCCTGTGTTTCGCTGGCGAGCATGGTCGTCTGATTTACCACCCCTATGCGTCCGAGGTCCTTCTGCACGTCAAAACCAACAGAATACTGGCCCTTGAAGTCGTCATAAAAACCAGCAGGTGGCAAATCGCCGGTGATGTACCTGCCCAGGTGTTGTGCCTGAGCCATATCCCTGACCACTACAGTAGGTGTGTGTGCCTTGCTGTGCGAAAATGTGGCACGGGTTTCTTCGTGGCCGGGCTTTCCATGCACTACAACCGTATATCCGTCATTCCCAATTTTCTCGGCGCGGTTCCAAACCTTCTCCACAAACGGGCAGGTGGTCTCATAGCTGGTGGGGTTGATCCCTTTTTCGCGCAGGGTCTGCTCCAGTTCCAGCGTTGTGCCGAAGGCCGGTATGATAACAATGTCTTCAGCAGTAAGTTCGTCCCAGCCAATGAGCATGTTTCCCTTAGTGTCCATTATGAACCGCACACCCAGCGCTTCCAGGTCTGCATTCACACCTGGGTTGTGGATCATTTCGCTCAATAGAAAAATCCGTTTTCCGGGATTCTCTTCAACAGCCCTGAATGCGATCTCAATCGCATTCTCCACGCCATAACAAAAACCAAAATGCCGTGCCAGCACCACCCTGAGTGAGCCCAATTCCAGAAGCGTGGGCGTAAAATCGCGCTTCATCTTATCATCTGCCTTTCGCTTATTTTTTATCGCACTAACCAGTGGGCTGCGGTAGTGTACCGGTACATTAAATGACTTCATGCTGCTGCAAAATTACAGATTAACGACCACAACGGGCAAATAACCCCTACTACCGGAAACCACAGAAAGGTAACTGACCGGCTAACAGCAACCGGCAGCTGCGACCAGATAGATAGGCGCCAGCGCAATGGTCGCAATCGGTATGGTGTGGCACAATATTTGCAGCCCTAAAAATGAGCCGGCACGGGTCCGAAGGAGAAGCCATGCAATAAATTGCTCATTTTATCGTTACCAAATTATAACCAGATAAAACACGCCCCCAATGACCAGAAAGATACATTTTATCCTTTTCCTCTTATTTGCTGTACTGGCAAGCTGCAGCAAGAACAAAAAGGCGACTGTCACACCTGCTACCTCGAGTTCTGACCCTACCACCACGCGTGGGAACACCGGAGGACAAAGTCAGCCGGGGGTTATCACAGCCGGTGAGTGGAATGATCTGGACAACTGGACCTACTGGCAAAGCCTGGTGAACCGTACCAACTACACAGCTATGCCAGCGCACTGGAGCATATATAACAACAACAGGTTTTCGGTTAAGGTGTTGGGTACGGATGGAAAACCCGCTGCCAACGTCATTGTAGATTTGAAAAGGGATGGCACAAGCCTATTCAGAACACGCACAGATAATTTGGGCCGGGCAGAGCTGTGGGCCGATCTCTTTCAACAAAACAGCACACCAGACATCTCCAAACTTAGCATTGATGTCGATAATGCGTCTGCTACAATCACCAATGTAAAACCCTTCAGCAGTGGGATAAATGAAATCACCATCGCGCCAACCACTACTTTAAACAAAATTGAGATTGCGATGGTGGTAGATGCCACTGGTTCTATGGGCGACGAACTAGAATACCTGAAGACAGAATTGATGGATGTGCTGACGAGGGTCACCAACGCAAACCCGGGAGCCACACTAAATACAGGATCAGTTTTTTACAAAGATCAAACCGATGAATATGTAACGAGAGTGTCTGATTTCACAACTGATATCTCAGCAACAGTCAATTTCATCAAGAAACAGAGTGCCGGTGGTGGTGGCGACTTCCCCGAGGCGGTGCATAGTGCACTCGACAAAGCGCTAAACGAACTGCAATGGTCGTCTGATGCACGCACGCGCATCCTCTTTCTGGTGCTGGATGCCCCACCACACCATAGCGCAGTTGTGACTTCTGCTTTGCAAAGCGCCATCACCAAGGCTGCGCAAATGGGCGTAAAAATAATACCGGTTACCGCCAGTGGAATAGACAAGGAAACGGAATTCCTGATGCGCTTTATGTCTATAAGTACGAACGGCACCTATGTTTTCGTTACCGACGACAGTGGCGTAGGTAACGACCACCTGGAGCCTACCGTGGGTCAATACAATGTGGAATTGCTTAATAACCTGATGGTACGCCTCATCAACAAATATGCTCAGTAAACCGGCCAGGCTCTGAACTACAAACCGGACTTTGCTGGCAGGCACGCGTTGCAAACCCCACACAATTATGACAAGTACTTAATAATCAGCACGTTGCGTGATAACTACCACTGCAACATCTGCCGCTTAGCCAGATTAGAAAACATGTTTTCTAAACGTAGCAGCATGCCATTCCCCAGCCGCAGGGCAAAATATAGCGATAAGGTAAATACCGAATGCAACATTGATTGATAACTTTGTGAATTATCAGCTTAAAGGGATTACTTTTACACCCTTTAAAAACCGATAATACGCCCGGTTTCTTTAAATGATGAGTTTGATGGCAAAAAAAATATCGATCGTTGTTCCTATTTACAACTCTGCAGAGTTTATGCAGGCCTTGCTCGATGCTATTGATGCACAGCGCAAAGCTTCTGAATGGGATCTAGAGCTGATACTGGTAGACGATGGTAGCCGTGACAACAGCTATGCAAAAATTGAAGAGCTGTCGAAAGTATACGGATATATTAAGGGCGTTAAGCTGTCTAAGAACTTTGGGCACCAGATAGCAGTAAAAACAGGGCTTTCGTGCTGCACCGGCGACTATATTGCCATCATTGACGACGATCTTCAGGATCCGCCATCTTTGCTGCCGGGCTTTTTCAGCTATCTTGATCAAGGGTATGATGTGGCTTATGGGGTACGGAAAAAGAGAAAGGAATCCTTCATCAAAAGGTTGAGCTACGATACCTTCTACCGTATATTGAAAAGCATCAGCGATACGCACATTCCGCTTGATAGTGGCGATTTCTGTGTAATGACCAAGCGTGTGGTTGATAATATGCTGAAGTTCAACGAAAAAAATCCGTTCCTGAGAGGTATAAGGGCGTGGGTAGGCTTCAAGCAGATAGGGGTAGTATATGAGCGGCAGGCAAGGATACAGGGAGAGTCGGGGTACACGCTGAAAAAGCTGTTAAAGATAGCCATGGACGGCATCTTCTCTTTTTCTACGATGCCTATTCGCATCATCACTATACTTGGATACTTTGGCCTTAGCATAGCGGTTTTCTATTCTATTTATATTTTCATAGACAAGTTGCTGCACGGCGTACCCGTGAAAGGTTTCGCCACATTGGCGATACTGATTTCACTTTTCAGTTCGTTAATTCTGATCTGCCTGGGTATCATAGGAGAGTATGTAGTACGTATATATGACGAAGTAAGAGACAGGCCCTATGTTATTATTGAAAAAACGATAAACGTATGACATTAAAGAATGTTGCAGTAGTGGGATCAAATGGTTTCATAGGCACCCATTTAGCCCGCAAACTCCTGCAGGTACCGGGTATTCAGCTTTCACTATTCGGCAAAAATGAACACTGCGTTTTGGGTCCGGATCTGGACTATCACCAGATAGACATCAACAACAGGCAACAGGTTAGTACCCTTTTCGCAGGTAAGGATATCGTGTATTACCTTGCCTCAGGCTCCATACCATTCTCTACCTGGGAGACTCCGGTACTGGAAGTGGAAAAGAACCTGATCCCTTTCCTGAATTTTATGGAAGTGATGGCTGAACTGAAGGTAAAAAAGGTGGTTTTTACTTCAAGCGCCGGCACGATATATGGCACCACCGACGAAAAAGCAAAAGAAGATTTTTTCAAGAATCCTTATTCGCCGCATGGCATTGTTAAACTTACCATGGAGTATTTTCTGAATTACTTCAGAATAAAGAACAACATAGATTTTGATGTGTACCGTATAGCCAACTGCTATGGTCCGGGACAAAACACAAAAAAGGGGCTGGGGCTGATCAATACTTTTCTTGAAAAAATACTGTCGGAAAAGAAGATACACATATTCGGCGACGGCAAAGCGATCAGGAACTACATTTATGCAGAGGATCTTGCCGACCTGATGGTCTACTCTCTTGCGGCAGGCACATCTGGCATATACAATGCATCGTCCGACGACCACCTGGATATCAATGAGATCATTGGCATCATCAAAAACGTAGTTGCAGAAGACTTTGATGTTATCTATACCGAGAAACGTCAGAGTGATAACCCTGCAATCTATCTGGATAATACACGTATCCGCTCAGAGCACCCTGATTTCAGGTTTACCGACATAGCAACGGGCATAGCTCAAACCTACAGGCACCTGAAGGAACAAACCAATTCCTGATAAAACAGCCATCTTTTCAGAATTTAACGGCACCATAGCAGGTTCCGGGGCTTCGCATTGTCGCGGGTATCTATTACTTTTAGGTATACAAGCAAAGACAAGATGAATTATCAGGTAAAGTCGTACGAAGAATATAAGGAGGCCTATGCCATAAGTGTTGCAGACCCGGAACAGTTCTGGGGCAAAGTTGCTGACGAATTTTCATGGCACCGCAAGTGGGACAAAGTACTGGAGTGGAACTTCACCACACCTGATGTGAAATGGTTTGTAAACGGCAAGCTGAATATCACCGAGAACTGCCTGGACAGACACCTGCAAGCCCAGGGCAACAAACCAGCCATAATCTGGGAGCCCAATGGGACAGAAGAAGCGCATAGGGTGATCACCTATGCCGAGTTGCACAAGTATGTGTGCCGGTTTGCTGCTGTGTTGCGCAAAAATGGTGTACAAAAAGGCGACCGGGTCTGCATCTATATGGGTATGATTCCGGAACTGGCAGTGGCCATGCTGGCATGCGCCCGGATAGGTGCTATTCATTCTGTAATATTCGGAGGATTCAGCGCGCAGAGCATATCAGACCGCCTGCATGATGCCGGCGCAGAGTTTGTAATTACCTGCGATGGCGCATTCAGAGGCGGAAAAGATATACCGCTCAAAAACACCATTGATGATGCTTTGATCAACAGCCCTGCCGTAAAAAAAGTGATCGTTTTTCTGAGAACACATACAGCGGTGAGCGTGATAAAGGGCAGAGACGTGTGGTGGCACGATGAAATGGCTGCCGTGGATGAGGAGACAACGATGCCAGCAGAAGAAATGGATGCCGAAGACCCGCTTTTCATACTCTATACATCAGGGTCTACCGGCAAGCCAAAAGGCGTAGTACATGCTACCGCCGGCTACATGATATATGCTACCTACACCTTTGTCAATGTCTTTCAGCTACAGGCCAGTGATGTGCATTTCTGCACTGCCGACATAGGCTGGATAACAGGGCATACCTACATTGTATACGGGGTATTGTGCGCAGGCGGCACCTCGCTGATGTATGAGGGCATACCCACCTTCCCCGACGCCGGCAGGCTCTGGGACATAGTGGACAAACACAAAGCCACGATACTCTATACAGCACCTACGGCCATACGCAGCCTTATGGCGCACGGCCTGGCCCCGCTATCAGGAAAAGACCTGAGCAGCCTGAGAGTATTGGGCACAGTAGGCGAACCGATAAATGAAGAAGCCTGGCACTGGTATGATGTGCATATAGGTAAGAGCAGGTGCCCTATAGTAGACACCTGGTGGCAGACCGAAACCGGCGGTGTACTGATGTCTAACATAGCAGGTGTCACACCGTCGAAACCGGGATATGCCACCCTGCCTATGCCGGGTATACAGCCTGTACTGGTAGACGATCAGGGCAATACGATAAACGGAAACGACGTAAGCGGGAACCTTTGCATCAGCTTCCCATGGCCATCTATAATACGCACTACCTTTGGCGACCATGAGCGGTGCCGGGTCAACTACTTTGCTACCTACCCGGGTATGTACTTCACGGGTGACGGTTGCTACCGCGATGTGGATGGTATGTACCGCATAACCGGCAGAGTAGACGACGTACTGAATGTGAGTGGCCACCGTATAGGTACCGCAGAAGTAGAGAATGCGATAAATATGCACACCGGTGTACTGGAAAGTGCAGTGGTGGGCTATCCGCACGACCTGAAAGGCCAGGGAATTTATGCTTACGTGATAATGGAATCAATGCCCGACGATGCTACCCACACCAAGGCGGATATACTGCAAACAGTAACCCGTGTGATAGGAGCTATAGCACGGCCAGACAAAATACAATTTGTACCGGGCCTGCCCAAAACACGCAGCGGAAAGATCATGCGTCGTATACTGCGCAAAATAGCAGAAGGCGAAACAGAAAATCTGGGTGACACCTCTACGCTGCTGGACCCCGGGGTGGTAGATGTAATAAAGAATGAGCGGGTGTAATCTGTAACCGGGCCATCCGGAAGAGCTGCACAGTGCAGCACACAAATGCCGGATTGACCAAAACATACAAATCGAAAAGCCCCGGATTTCCGGGGCTTTTCGATTGTTAACCTTTTTACTTTTGTAATGCTTAGTAATCCATGCCCATTCCACCTGGCATACCACCTGGTGCAGGCGATGCAGATTTTGGCTCTGGCTTGTCCGTGATCACACACTCTGTAGTGAGGAACATGCTTGCGATAGATGCTGCATTCTCCAGCGCGATACGACCAACCTTAGTAGGATCGATAACACCAGCTGCGAGCATGTTTTCATACACTTCAGTACGTGCATTGAAACCGTAGTCGCCCTTGCCCTCACGTACTTTCTGTACGATGATAGACCCTTCGAGACCAGCGTTTGCAACGATCTGACGCAGTGGCTCTTCAAGTGCACGGCGGATGATTGCAACACCTGTTTTTTCGTCGGCATTGTCAGTAGCAACACCTGCCAGCGACTCGATAGCCCGGATATACGCTACACCACCACCAGGTATGATACCTTCTTCAACGGCAGCACGGGTAGCATGCAATGCGTCATCAACACGGTCTTTCTTCTCTTTCATTTCCATTTCAGAAGCTGCACCGATATACAACACCGCTACACCACCGCTCAGTTTTGCAAGACGCTCCTGCAGTTTCTCACGGTCGTAATCGCTGGTTGTAGACTCTATTTGTGATTTGATCTGCGCTACACGAGCACTGATCACTTCTTTCTGGCCTTTACCACCTACTATCGTTGTATTGTCTTTGTCTATTGTGATGCTTTCTGCCTGACCAAGAGAAGCGATTGTTGCATTCTCCAGCTTGTAGCCCTGATCTTCGCTGATAACGATACCACCGGTAAGCGCGGCGATGTCCTGCAGCATTTCTTTACGACGATCACCAAAACCAGGTGCTTTCACTGCTGCGATCTTCAACGATCCGCGCAGCTTATTCACTACCAGTGTAGCCAATGCTTCACCATCAACGTCTTCTGCAATGATCAGCAATGGGCGACCACTCTGTACTACGCTTTCCAGAATAGGCAATACGTCTTTCAGCGTGCTTACTTTCTTTTCATAGATAAGGATGAAAGGATTCTGCAGCTCAACATGCATTTTCTCTGTGTTCGTAACGAAGTACGGACTCAGGTAACCACGATCAAACTGCATACCTTCTACAACTTCTACAGTTGTTTCAGTACCCTTTGCTTCTTCTACAGTGATAACGCCTTCGTTACCTACCTTGGCCATAGCCTGTGCTATAAGGGCGCCGATAGTGCTGTCGTTGTTTGCAGAGATTGACGCTACCTGCTCAATTTTTTTGTTGTCGTTGCCTACTTTCTCAGACTGTGACTTCAGGTTTTCAACAACCGCAGCAACTGCTTTGTCGATACCACGTTTCAGATCCATAGGGTTAGCACCGGCAGCTACGTTTTTCAGGCCTTCGCCTATAATAGACTGAGCCAGTACTGTGGCAGTGGTAGTACCATCACCTGCGATATCCGCAGTTTTTGATGCTACTTCCTTTACCATCTGCGCACCAATGTTCTCAATAGAGTCTTCGAGCTCTATTTCTTTTGCTACCGAAACACCATCTTTGGTGATACTTGGTGCACCGAATTTCTTTTCGATCACCACGTTGCGTCCTTTAGGACCAAGAGTTACCTTCACTGCGTCAGCCAAAATGTCCACGCCGCGTTTCATCCTGTTGCGTGCATCAATGTTGAAAAAAAGTTGCTTTGCCATAATATTAGTTTTATTATTTTTTATTGATTTTTTGTGGTTTAACTACTTTAAATGTTTTTAATAGCTTGTTGCCTTATCCGAAAAACAACCTGAATTAAATAACAGCGAGAATGTCGCTTTCGCGCATAATCAGGTAGTCTTCGCCTTCAAATGATACTTCTGTACCGGCGTACTTGCCATAAAGAATGGCGTCGCCCGACTTAACGGTCATCGGCTCATCTTTTTTGCCGGGTCCTGCTGCAACTACAGTGCCGCGTTGTGGTTTTTCTTTAGCGGTATCGGGGATAATGATACCACCTGCTGTTTTCTCTTCTGCCGGAGCGGGCTTAACAATTACCCTGTCGTGCAATGGGGTGATGTTTACATTTGTTGCCATAATCTGTAGATTTTTGTGTTAAAATGTTTGGTTTGTTAATCCACAATCACATTTTATGCCACAGCTTAGCTTGGTATTTTTTGGCAGAAATATGCCCGCAAAACAGGCAATTTGTGTAAATTTTGGCAGAAATAGTCTATTTTCTTTATTTATCAGATTTCATTTTGACAGTCGGCCCAAAAATAAACAGCTATGGCTCGCCAGCGGCACCCAGTCCGCAAACCATACACATTATTCTCATGTGTTTGTGGTTTACCCGTTGGCATGCTGCCGCAACCATCGGTCGCGGATGTAAAATGCCATAACGCCGGATGTGATAATACCGGCAGCAAAAACCTTATACCGGGTCTCATTGCTAAGGAAAATGAATAGCCAGATCGCAATACTGAGTATTGCCGGAACAGGAAACAGGGGCATTCTGAACGGGCGTTCGGCCTGTGGTTCGCGATAATGCCAGGCAATAAGGCCAAGTGCCTGCGACACAAACTGCACCAGCATCCGCATCATGAGTATGGCCGTAATTACCTCGCCCAGCCTAAAAAGCAAACTAAATACAAACCCGACACCGCCAATGACCAGCAACGATACATGCGGGAATTTGTGTTTGGGGTGCACCCTACTGAAAACACTAAAAAAATCACCGTTCAGCGCCGCCGCATACGGAATACGCGAATAGCCCAGAATACCGGCAAAAAGTGCAGACGCTGCGATAACCAATATTAACACCGTAGCGATCTGCCCCACGAGGTGACTGCTGTAAATGTGCTCGAAATACTCACTGACCACAAAATCAGAGCCAGCGATCTGCTGCCAGGGCAGTACACCCAGCACTACAGTCTGCATAGCCAGATAAAGTACCGCGATCCCGGTTATGGAGATGATAATACTGCGGGGAATGTTTTTGCCAGGGTCTCTGATCTCTCCGCCAAGGTGGCACACATTGTAATACCCGAGGTAGGAATAAACCGCATTGAGCGACGACTTACCCAGGGCTACAAACAGCAATGCACTACTGTCGAAACTGTCGAGCCGGAGATCGAAGGCGCGGGACGCATCGAAACTATTGATGCCGGACACGATAAGCCAAAGTATGGTGCCACCGGTGATGACCCACAACACAACGGATATCCTGCCTATACTGCGAATGTTACGATACAACAACGTGATCAGCAGCAAAACAAGCGCCCCGCTCACCATTTTGCGCTGCATATCAGTAAGGGGCACCAGGAACGAACAATATTTGGCGAAACCAATGGCGCCGCTTGCTATCACTAATGGTGCTTGTATTGTGGTTTGCCAGATAAACAGAAATGGCATTAGTTTACCAAGCTTTCTGCCGCCGAATATTTTCTGCAGAAACACATAGCTCCCGCCTGCCTGTGGCCATTTGGCACCGAGCTCAGCCCAAACCATTCCGTCGGAGTATGCAAGGAGCGCACCCAGCAACCATGCCAGGACGCTAGCAGGCCCATGCATGAGTGTAACAATGATAGGCAATGTTACAAACGGCCCTATACCCACCATGTCTATCATGTTGATAGCAGTTGCCTGCCATAACGATAAACCTCTGTCTAACTTTTGTTCCTTATCTGAAAGCAAGTGTTGAATTGTGCTGCAATGTATAAAAATTACGAGGCAAAATGATGTGACCCAAAATCGTAGCTGCAACCACTGATCAGAATAACGTAGCCTGTACCATTTTTTCAGGTACCGGGTATTTTGCGGCCAGCGGGCTCATCAGCTGCAATAGCGGAGACTCGTTGAACCGGGAAGCCACAGCAATTTGGGTACTGCCCGCATTTTTCTTGAACAGTTGAGTGGCGATCTCCGGACTATTGTTGTCTTTGGATAGGTGCGCAAGAAAAACGTGACTCAAAAACGGCGCCTTGTGCCTGGAAAACAATTCAACAGCCTGCACGTTCGACAGGTGACCTTTACTGCCCCGAATTCGCTGTTTCAGGTGTTGCGGGTAACGCCCTTTTTCCAGCATCAGGTCATCGTAGTTGGCCTCCAGAAAAGCAGCATGACACTGTGCAAAGTAGTTAACCACATTGTCGCAGGCTGCACCAATATCAGTGAATACGCCAACCCTGAGCCCTTGCACCTCTACAATAAAACTATGCGGATCGGCAGCATCGTGCCATTTGGGAAAGGCAGTAATCTTCAATCTGCCAATCGACACCGGGTTGTGGGCGGTAAAATGTCGAACGAGATGTGCAGGTGGCTTGCTGCGGCTGCTTTGCATGGTTGCCGGGGTAATGTAAACAGGTATCTCGTACCGCCCTGACAATACCTCTGCCCCATAAATATGATCTGTATGCTCGTGCGAGATGAATATTGCCTTCACCTTGTCCATTTTCAACCCCAGCCGCTTCATTCGCTTTTCCGTTTCGCGGCACGAAATGCCGGCATCTACCAAAACAGCTTCGGTACTATTACCAATGTAATAGCAATTACCATTGCTGCCTGAATTGAGCGATGCGATGAAAACGGACATGGAATATTCTAGTTGTATTTACTGTCTTTGATAATTTGGCAAAAATAGGCAACAATGTAATTGCCAGCCGATAAGATTTTGTGGGCTACTTAATAATGTAGAAGCGGCGACCACCCGCCAAAGAATCCGTTGCCAGCAAAATTTTTAGTTTTCATCTCTATAATATAATCTGTTTTATAACTTTAGCTGAAATTCCATATATTAACATTCAAACTTAAACAAACAACTATGTCGGACACAACAGCCAAACCATTTCCATCGGATATTGAAATCTCGAGGTCTACGAAACTGAAGCACATAACAACCATTGCCGAAAATCTGGGTATTGATGCAGACGACGTCATACCCTACGGAAAGTACAAAGCAAAGGTGCCACTCACTTACCTGAATGAAGACAAGATAAAGAACAGCAACCTGATATTGATCACGGCTATAACACCAAACAAAGCCGGTGTGGGCAAGACAGTAACCAGTGTAGCGCTGTCGCTGGGACTGAACTACATTGGCAAAAAAGCCGCTGTAGCGCTGCGCGAGCCCAGCCTGGGACCATGTTTTGGCATGAAGGGTGGTGCTGCCGGTGGCGGTTACTCGCAAGTACTTCCTATGGAGGACATCAACCTGCACTTTACAGGTGATTTTCATGCGATCACTTGCGCCAACAATATGATTGCCGCACTGCTGGACAACTACCAATATCAGAACCGCAATACAGACAAAGCACTGGAGAGAGTGGTATGGCGGCGCGTAGCCGACGTGAATGACCGCTCTTTGCGCAATATCGTGACGGGTCTCGGCGGAAGTGCAAACGGATTGCCAACAGAAGCCGGGTTTGATATTACTCCTGCATCTGAGATTATGGCATTGTTCTGCCTTGCAACAGGAGTTGAAGACCTGCAGGCACGTATAGAGCGCATAGTGCTGGGTTATACCCGTGACAAGGCCCCATTCACCGTAAAGGATCTGGGCATTGCCGAATCGATAACTGTATTGCTGAAAGACGCAATCCTACCCAATCTGGTGCAAACCACAGAAAACACAACTGCCTTCGTGCATGGTGGTCCGTTTGCCAATATTGCCCATGGCTGCAACTCCATACTTGCTACCAAAATGGCGCTGAGCTGCACAGACTATGTGGTTACAGAATCCGGTTTTGGCAGCGACTTGGGTGCAGAGAAATTTCTTGATATCAAATGCCGTCTTTCAGGTCTTCGCCCGAAAGCAACCGTGATCGTGGCTACAACGGCTGCACTGAAATTGCATGGCGGTGTTGATGCCAAAGAAATAACAAAGCCTAACATGGACGCGCTGAAATCCGGAGCACCAAACCTGCAAAGGCACATACAAAACATGAAAGGATTTGGCCAAAGTGTTGTCGTATCCTTCAACCGCTTCAAACATGATACGGATGAGGAGGTGAGCTTCCTCGAAGAGTTCTGCGCTTCAGAGGGGGTTGTATTCGCTATCAACAACGGTTTTGTACGTGGTGGCGAGGGCGCATCAGACCTGGCCCGGAAGGTAGTAGACCTGATCGAAAACAATCCATCGAAAGACATTACGTTCACCTACGACCTTACAGACAGCATAAAAACCAAAATTGAAAAAATTGCCACCAAAATTTACCGTGCCGGCAATGTAACATTCACAGGAAGTGCCGCCACCAAAATGAAGCAGTTTGAGGCACAAGGCTGGGGCGACCTGCCGATATGTATTGCTAAAACACAGTACTCCTTTTCAGACGACGAAAAGAAAATCTGCGCACCAACAGGCTTCACGATCAATGTACGCGATCTGGTAATCAATGCCGGTGCAGGCTTTATAGTAGCGGTAGCCGGTGAGATCATGCGCATGCCGGGTCTGCCAAAAGATCCGCAGGCCATGCATATAAAACTGGTTAACGGCGAGATTGAAGGTCTTAGCTAACACTACCTGATCCGGCAATTCCGGTTAGCAATCTGTAATAAAAAGAATAGAGCGGTTCTGATGAACCGCTCTATTCTTTTTATGTCCTACCCAATATTGAAATCAGGTGCTTACTTCCTGTAGCTTTCCATAAAATACTTTTCTTCAACAGGCGAAGGATAATATGGCTTTTTAGACCGGGCCAGGTGATTGCGGTTGGTGAAAAACAGATCTGTAATGTCTGTGCCATTTGTTTGCAGGATCACAACATCAGGCTCAGAGTACTTCGCCTTTTCTTCCCACATCGAAACAAAATCATCCGTACAGCCGGCATACATAGCCGCATTCATGATCTCCACATCCGGATACCGCGATTGCAGAATTGTGGTGGCAATAAACTCGTTATCCAGAAACGGCGAATAGATCTGTGACCCGCCCAGGAAAAGATAGTGCTGCTTTGATTTGGGGAACTTAACGTCGTGGTCCATACGCAGACCCTGAGCATTCGATTTAAGTTTGTAGGGCAAGTCCTTACCACCGTCCAGAATTTCTTCGGTTGACGGTGCCAGATCACCAAAGGTCTCCGGGCGTTCTGTATCCTTAAATTTGTCGGGTGTTTTATGCCCCAGATGCTTTTTGATAATCGGCTCTAACTGGTCTGCCAGAAATATGGCGCCCTTCTTAGACCAATGCCCGTCTCTTGGCACCTGTGTGATCACTTTGGGATCCTGAGCGGCAATAGCACTGCTGAGATCATAGAACTCGATACCCATACTCTGGCAGGTAGTCCTGATAAACGGATTACCGTAGCGCGAGAAATTGGAAATTTCCCTGCCTACCTCAGGCGTTATCAGCACCACAACAAACTTAGACCCTCTTTCTTCAACCTCTTTTTTGAGTTTGCCCAATTGGTCTTTGTACCGTTGCTGCAACTCACGATAAACGGGCCCGTTTGCACCGTCGTTATCAAACAGTCTGTTGTCGGGCATTTCTTTGTAGTCGTGATTCAGCTTCTCCACTTCAATTGCATCCTTCTTGCTGGCTGCCAGCAATTGTTTCGTTTCAGCTGCTTTTGCAACTGCTTTCGGATCAACTTCATCCTTACATCCTGTAGCCCAAATGGCAAATGCTGACAACGACAATAAGAGTAATTTTTTCATAAATATTGTTTATTGGTTTTTTGCTAAAACTTAAAATAATAGTATTCGCTCAGATTCTGCCGTTTATGAAAAATGTAGATCAGTACAACCACCGCTACATATCCCGCAATGCGGATATAAATATTGGTCTTACTTAATTCCAGCACATAAGCTTTTTCGCGCTGCACCCACTCAAATGCCAACATCGGCAGACAAATAAGCACATTCTTAACCACGAGCGCCATAGGTACAGCAAGTATACTTGCCGAAAATATTTTCACCACCAGCCCCTTCACTACTGTCATATTGGGCGCACGGAAAAAAATCCTTGTCAAAGTTATGAGATTGAATGTTAGCAAAAGCTGAAGGAACTCTTTGCCACTCGGAAATAATCTGCCACTTGCTACTACGTCTTTATATCGCGTAAGCTTGTCTGTAAGTATGTAGGGCAGAAAATAGATCCCGTTCAGCAACCCCCAACATACAAACGTCATGTTGGCTCCGTGCCACAGTCCGCTGAAGCTGAATATGAACAACATCACCAACACATACTGCACCTTAGACCCACGGTTGCCTCCCAGTGGCAAATAGAGGTAATCGAGCATCCACTTGCGCAGCGATGTGTGCCATCTGCGCCAGAACTCACCGGGGTTGCGGCTGAAAAACGGCATTTTGAAATTCTGCGCTATATCAATACCCAACAGGCGGGCAACGCCCCGGGCAATCTCTGAGTAAGCCGAAAAGTCGGCGTAGAGGTACAAATTAAAAAGCGTGACACCCAGAAACAGAGTGCTGCCATTGAGGTCTTCATAAGATGCGTAACAGTAATTTACTACCTTTTCTACATTGGCAGCAATCACCATTTTTTTGAATAATCCCCACAATATTTCTGCTACTGATTGCTCTATCTGCTGAAAAGTGAGTTTATTGCTTCGGCTGAACTGGGGCAGAACATTTGTAGCAGAGGGGATGGGGCCCGAAAGCAAATGGGGAAAGAAGCTGATGTACGTAGCGTAGGTAAGCGGATTGGTTGCAGCCGGCAACCTGCGCCGGTAAACGTCTGTAATGTAACCGATAGACGCGAATGTATAGTAGCTGATGCCCAGTGGCACCAGTATATGCAGTGCACTCGACTGCCACTGCGACAAACCCGTAATATTGCCCAGTATGAGCCCGCTGTATTTGAGGTAAGTAAGACCAAAGCCAAGCAGGCATATTCCCGAAATCAGGATCGCTTTTCGGGTCTTCTGCAACTCCTGAGAATGAATGGCCCGGCCAACTGTATAACCCACGATGATCATACCCAGCAGGTACAATGGAAAAGACCAATGCAGATTGTTGTAGAAATACCAGCTACCAGCCAGTAAAACCAGATTCTGCATATTGCGCCACTTGTACAATAGCCAATACGCGGCCAGTACAATAGCAAAAAAAACCGCAAAATCAGTTGTGTTGAATAGCATGAAAAATTGATAAACGCTGAAATTGCGTTAAAGGGATGCTTAGTCTATTAGCTTGAAAGAATTGAAAAAATTGGCAACTTCATTATTGGTGGAATAGTCTTTCTTCACAATAGCTACAAGGTCATACAGTCTATTTCCGGCAATACATATTTTCACAGATACAAGGGTATTTCCCTTTGGTGCATCGTAAAAAAATGCACGACCCGGATAACCGTTCAGCTCTATGGCCTGTGACTCTATCATGTCCACATCAGAGAAATCGTTCTTCCTGAGTTCGATAGCGCTGTCGAGCACTCTTGCAATTGCCATACTGTCGGCCGACACATAGGCAGGACAAGTGATATAGCTAACCTCAAACAGCTTGAACCTGCTGATCGAAAAACTCGAAGGTTTCCAACGTACGAAATGACGATCCTGCTTTCCGAATGGAGTCACTTCATTTTTCTTCAGGTTAGCTACCGGTGCGGGCATTTGTACAGAAAAACCTCCCGCCTTGCTGTTGTGGGTGGCCCAATCGCTGCTGCTTCCAGAGCACGAGCAAAGAAAAATCAACAGTCCCAGGACAACGACAAGGTTACGCATAAAAACAATATTTTTGTTTGGGGGTTATTGGCCCGCAGATCTGTTGATAAACAGGCAACTATCAATATAAAAAATCAAACCAATGGCACCTAAATCCATTGGTTTGATCTCAGCGATGCTGATTATTTCTGCTTAGGTGCGTTCGACGCATCTTTGTTGGCTTTGTAACGTTTGTCTGGGGTGCCGTCCTTCTTAGTTGGGCCAGCAGGTGCTGCTTCTTCCTTCTTGTTTTCTTTGAAACGCTTGTCGGGCGTGCCGTCCTTCTTCAATCTGGTCGATGACTCTCCAGCCACATTCTGCTGCGGTGCAGCTTTGTCGGTCTTCTTTGCCTTTGCCTTGACGTCCTGAGCAATAGATGTGCCACTGATAATAATGAGTGACAATAAAAACAAAATGATCTTTTTCATTGTATTTTAGATTTTGTGCTAAATTAGTTATTTTGGCTCACGCTGGATAGATTTATTGCTACGAAGTTGTTAATGACAAACCGCTTACGACAAAGAAGCCCGAATGAAAGAAACCACCCAAAACAACCCGTTTGAATTCATTATCTATGTTGCTGATCAGGTGTGTAGCAGAAACTTTTATGCGACTGTACTAAACAGCCAGCCTTTACTTGATGTCCCCGGCATGACAGAATTTGAATTATCTGCCGGGTGCAAACTGGGTATTATGCCAGAAAATGGAATTGCCCGGATACTTCAAAACCGGTTGCCGCACCCAGCCTCCGGAAATGGGATCCCCAGATGTGAACTGTATATGCTTTCTGCTGATGCCCCGGGGCTCATGAACAGACTGAACGAAGCCGGTGCAACACTGGTGAGCCCGATGGCAGACCGCGATTGGGGCCACAGCGTAGCCTACTATGCCGACCCAGACGGGCACATCATTGCCGTGGCAAGGGAACAGGTAAGGTAAAATGCGAAAACCCGGGGGCTACTCTGGTTTAATATGGCGTCATTTATAAATTCTATGACAATTGATGTGGTGTTGTGCCCTATTGCAGTACATTTGCGCTACTGTAAATAATTACATATAAAACAAACTGAGTTGCAACCTAAGGTCTTATGAATAATCTAGGCGTAGCCGCCACTACCCGGCAAATCATAAAACTGGCAGCGCCCATTTCTCTGGCAATCCTTATTCCCCAGTTAAATTTCTTTACCAATACCGTATTTCTAGGCAAACTGGGCGAACGGGAACTTGGTGTAAATGGCATAACAGGTGTATTTTACCTCATTCTTTCCATGATTGGGTATGGTTTGTCCAGCGGCATACAAATACAGATGGCACGGCGGGCTGGCGAAGGAGATAAAAAAGGTCTGGCACAATTGCTGGCAAATGGCGCTATGTTATCGGCGCTTTTTTCTCTCGGCCTTATGATGGTCACGCTCTGGATGGTACCGCTGCTATTTGGTTTCAGTCTTCAGGACAACGACAATTTTTCACTGAGTGTTAATTTCATTTATATCAGGGTATGGGGACTGCCCTTCCTCATGATTACCCAACTACTCAGCTCATTTTTTATCTCTATCAGCAGGTCCCGGATGCTGATCTACGGATCTGTAGTAGCCACATTTGTAAATATCGCCCTCGATTACATGCTGATCTTCGGAAAGGGAGGCATGCCTGCTTTGGGCTTTCACGGCGCAGCAGTGGCGTCTGTGATTGCTGAGGTGGCTGCCTGCCTGGTGATGGTGGCCATCTTCTTCCTGCGTGGCTTGCATCATACTTATCCGTTATTCAACTTCAGGCATTTTGATCTTGAACTGTCCCGGCGATCATTGGGCGTTGCCGCGCCGCTTATTGTACAGTTCATGTTCAGCATAGGCGGCTGGCTGGTCTTTTTCTTTTTTGTAGAGCATCTGGGAGGGCAATCGCTGGCTGCGTCGCAGGTGCTGCGCAATATTTTCGGGATAGTAAGTGTGGGTACATGGGCGCTCGCCACTACCTGCAATACCATGGTAAGCAACATAATAGGTCAGGGCCGGCAAAAAGATGTGATGGCCATGATCAAAAAGATTTCGAAACTGAGCTTCATCTATTCCACGGTGATTTGTGTCGTCATGCTCTTGTTCGCCCGCGAATTCCTTTCGGTTTACACAGCAGATGAGGCCCTGATACAATTTTCGCTGCCCAGTCTCCGGGTAATTATTGTGGCAACGCTGGTCATGTCGTTGTCTACAGTGGTATTCAATGGAGTGGTAGGCACCGGTAATACACTCGTTAACCTCACTATGGAAGTAACCTGTGTGGGCTTGTATCTTGTCTATTGCTACTTCGTCATTCTGGTATGGAAAAGTCCGCTGTATCTGTGCTGGGGTTCAGAATTCGTTTATTGGTTCACCCTCCTCTGCGGATCCGTTCTGTATCTGAAAAGCGGCAGATGGAAAGGCAAAGAAATATAGCTATGCCTTTGCCTGCTCCAATGACAAACGGGTAGGTATACTCATCACCGTACAAAATCCCTGCTAGAGCTTTGCTGTGATCTGCCTTACAATATTATCTGCAGTGATGGGTGTACCATCGTAGTTGAGCACAGACACCAGCTTCGCAGGATTCGCATCTAACTCTATCATCAGCAGGCTGCGCATTTGTGCGTCCCTGTTCTGATCGATCACAAATACGTGATCATGAGTATTGATAAAATCTTCCACCTGACTATTGAAAGGTAGCGCTTTGATACGGATTGCATCCATTTCTATTCCATCTCTGCGCAGCAGGTCCATGGCCTCTTCCGCAGCATACTGCGATGTACCATAAAAGAGTATTCCGTTCTTTTTGGGGTGTGCTCCCTGATACAATTGTGGTGCGGGCACATAACTTTTGGCGGTATTCCATTTTTTTATGAGCCGGTCCATGTTTCTGCGATACGCTCCACCATCCTCAGTATACACCGCATATTCGTCGCGCGAGGTTCCGCGGGTAAAAAACGCACCCTTGGTGGGGTGAGTACCCGGATAGGTTCTGTAAGTTATGCCATCGTCGTCCACATCCAGATACCTGCCAAACCGTTGTATGGACTCGAGGTCTGCGGCGGTGAGCACTTTGCCACGCTTGTAGTCCCTGCTATCGTCCCACTTAAACGGTGGGGACACATGGTCATTCATTCCCAGATCCAGATCAGTCATAACAATGATCGGTGTCTGTAACTGTTCTGCCAGATCAAAGGCATCGGCAGTCATTTCGAAACACTCCCTGGGTGTGGCAGGAAACAACAGCACATGCTTTGTGTCGCCATGCGAAGCATAGGCTGCCTCCATCACATCGCTTTGCTGCGTACGTGTAGGCATACCTGTTGATGGTCCTGTGCGCTGCACGTCTATCAGCACAGAAGGTATCTCTGCAAAATAGCCAAGCCCCAGAAACTCATTCATCAGCGATACTCCGGGACCACTTGTGGCGGTAAACGACCGCGCACCATTCCATCCGGCACCTATCACCATGCCTATCGCAGCCAGCTCATCTTCAGCCTGTACTATGGCCACATTACGCTTGCCGGTCTCTGGGTCTACCCTGAATTCGTCGGCATAGCTCATAAATGCCTCTACTACCGATGTGGATGGGGTTATAGGGTACCACGCAGCCACCGTAGCTCCTCCGTATACGGCACCGAGTCCGCAGGCTGTGTTGCCGTCTATCATGATCGAGTCTCCCACCAGATCGCGGCGTGCTACCTGAATATCCAGCGGATAAGAAAAATTATTCTGAACGTATTCCACACCCATTTTCAGGGCTTTTATATTTGGTGGTATCAGCTTCTCCTTGCCCGGAAACTGTTCTGCGATCAGCAGCTCCAGTAGCGGAAACTCGATACCAAACAGGGCTGACAATGCGCCAACATAGATTATGTTTTTAAACAGCTGCCGCTGCCGGGGGTCTGTATACTCCCTATTGCACATTTCCATCAGCGGAATACCTAAGTAATGTATATCGTCGCGGATAAAATTGCTGTGCAGGGTTTTGGTACTGTCGTACAGGAAATACCCGCCTGTCTTCACAGCAGCAACATCACTGGCCATACTTTGCGGGTTCATAGCCACCATCAGGTCTATGCCTTCACGCCTGCCGAGGTAGCCTTTTTCGCTGATGCGCACCTCGTACCATGTGGGCAAGCCCTGAATATTGGATGGAAATATGTTTTTGGGCGTTACGGGGATGCCCATGCGGAATATCGATTTCGTAAAGAGGAAGTTGGCACTGGCAGAGCCTGTTCCGTTAACATTCGCAAATCTTACTACAAAGTCGTTTACCTTGCTGTTGTTTATTGACATAAATGCCCCTGATTTAGTATTGATCGGAAATGCAAAAACTGGTATTCGTATTGTCGTTATTCCATCCTGCCTGTGGTGTATATGCCCATTCTGTTATCGCTCCGGCACAAAAATGTAAAATCTCCGGTAAGTAATATTAATAATTCCTGCTGAGAAAAGAAAATAGCTTTAAAGAAATTTAAGATAACTGCCAGACCCAGAACAGAATAGCAGTAACAAACAGGCCTGCCTGTTGTTCAATGAGATAAGTACACAGACGATGCCTGGAACGAAAACTACCAGTAGTCAGCAATACTGCAAACTACTCTTCCATAAAATTGAGGTCTTTGCCAAAAGTCTCTTCTGTCATAAAAACGGCTGTGATCGATACACTCATCACGATCACTCCGGTTACAGCTGCGGCATTGATATAACTGAGCGTAGGCTGCAGACTGGTAAAAAGCAGAATGATGAGCGGCAAAGATCCGCGAACCATATTGGGCACCGTTGTAGCAGCAGTGGCCCTGAGATTGGTGCCAAAGTGCTCTGCTGCCATAGTGACAAACAATGCCCAGAAACCAGTAGCAAAACCCATGAGCATGCATATGGCATACATGGTACTGGCGGTGCCACCATGCTGAAAAAAGTACAGTGTAATGCTCAGCACGGTTAGCGAATAGAATATGAACAGTGCTTTCTTGCGGCTGCCCAGCCAGTTGCTGATAAACCCAATTAACAAGTCTCCGATAGATATAGCAACATATGCAAGCATCACCGATTTGCCGGGGTCAACGGGTTCTTTAATACCGAAATGTTCGGCAAATTCCTTCGAAAAAGTAATCAACACACCGATCACATACCAGGTAGGCAAACCCACTAATATCGCCAGAATATACTTCCTGAAACGTTTAGCATTGTTGAAAAACATGAGAAAATTACCCTTCTGCACATTGGCATGCTGAATGCTCTTGTACATGCCCGACTCAAACACACTCACGCGCAACAACAACAGCATGAGCCCCAGGCCACCACCTATGAAATAACAAATGCGCCAATCGTAAGACGAGGCAACCATTTCGGCCGACCATCTGCTCAGGCCGCTGTTGCCCTGCGAAAGCCACTCAAAAGAATGAGCTACAAAGTATGCCGCCACAGCACCTGTGAGCCCAATACCCGCTACAATAGATGTTGCCTTACCCCTGTTTTCTTTGGAAATCAGCTCGCTCACGAGGGTGATACCTGCACCCAACTCGCCTGCCAGACCTACACCGGCTATGAATCGCGCCAATGCATACTGGTTGACGGTATGCACAAAACCATTGGCGATATTGGCGAGCGAATAGAGTACTATCGATCCAAACAGGACACTCAACCGTCCTTTTTTATCGCCCAGCACACCCCATAAAATCCCGCCAATCAACAAACCATACATCTGAATGCTGATAATAAATTTGCCCTCAGTATCTATCAACGCATCTGAAAGCCCCAGCGCACGGAGGCTTTTTACGCGTATAATACTGAACAGGAGCAGATCGTAAATATCTACGAAATACCCCAGTGCCGCTACGATTACGGGAATGCTGAAAAGGCCTAAAGATTTGTGCTGCTTGGTCATGTATTGGCAATAGTACAATAATATGCTATTACGTGCAATAACCAAATTAGAGGTACCCAGTCTGTTTTAACGACAATAGAAAAAATCTTCGGGCAGATACAATCAGGAAGCTTTCACTTCTTTCTTCCTGCCGAAAAACATTTTGAACAGTACCGGACCGGTAGTGACAAGAATGATGATGATGACAATTTTTTCCAGATTAGCCTTCACCCAGGGAATCTCGCCCAGCAAGTACCCGGCCATGATCATACTGATCACCCATGCCAGGCAGCCTATGATATTGAACTTCACAAATTTCTTGTAGTCCATCTCGGCCATGCCGCCCACTATCGGCGCAAAGGTGCGAACGATAGGCAGGAAACGCGCGAGCAATATTGCAGCACCACCCTTCTTTTCGTAAAAATCGTGTGCCTGTACAAGATGTTTCTTCTTAAATATCCACGAATCGGGCCGCTTCATCAGTAAATGACCCGACTTCTTGCCAAACCAGTAACCTACGAAATTCCCCAACACCCCTGCAATACTTATCAGCGTTATCCAGTATACAAGATTCGCAATAGTATTACCGAAAGGAGACATAGTGTTGGCAATTGCGATACCGGTAACAAAAAGCAAGGAATCGCCTGGCAGGAAAAAACCAACGAACAGCCCTGTTTCGGCAAAAATGATGAACATAACCAGGTACAAACCACCATGATCGGTAATCCAGTTCATTAATTTGTCCGGGTCGGCGAGGAGCGTCTTCAGTATCTCTAAAATGTCGTGCATAAAATCAATCTTCGGGCGGTGAAAGTAATAAAAAGTTTGCAGTTTACCCGTAAGCAGCGGCAGCTTAGGGTTTTCAATGCCACCGGTTGTCAGTAAACCGCGACTCAATACCCTGGTTTCACACTTGATTCACGATCATCGACCGATCTTCGGGGCCGGTAGTACTGATGAACACCGCCAGATAAGGCGACCGCAGCAAGTCCTGCGCTTTTTCGGGCCACTCTACAAAACAATAAGCAGCTCCCGCCCGGGCCTGATCCAGACAATCTTCCATCCCGGCATTTATTGCTTCAGAGGTATCACGCAGGCGGTACCAATCCAGATGAAAAATCACGTCTTCTCCTCCATCGGCGGCAAACCCATACTGGTTTATGAGCGCAAATGTCGGACTGCTAACAGCATCCTCTACATGCAGATGATTGCACAAACTGCTGATAAATGTCGTCTTTCCGGCGCCGAGGTCTCCGGAAAAAGTTATTATCCTGAAATCCTTTGCCACCTCCCAAAACCGGCCTGCAGCAACATCAATAGTATCCAACGAATAAGAAATATCTAATAATTGCATGATTAACAGTACCTAAAGTAACACTGAAAAAAATAATAAAGACTTAAAACTTTTTAACATTTTTTTTGAAGCAGCACAAAAATATTTACCTTGCAGGTATCACTTTGCGTATTAAACATATAAATCTACTGAAAAAACAAACCCGGACACCAGACTAACCTGAAGTTAATAAGCTCATTTTTTAAACCAATAAAGTAAACAATGAAAAAACTTTGTACCAAATTATTCTTTTGTCTTGCAGTACTATTTTCAGTTAACGCACAAGCGGGAAACTTCTGGCATCAGGTTGATGCCGGCAGAGCTCCCAAAAACATCCAGTGGCAACATCCTGAGCATTTCCTGGTTTTCACAATGGATGAGGCAACACTCAAATTGCTCATGTGGAACTTATCTGAAGACCCCAACGAAGGTATGATCGTTGCGTTGCCGATGCCTGACGGTAGTTTTCGCGATTTCAAGGTTTGGCAAACACCCATGATGCCAGGCTCGTTGGCTCAGAAATATCCTGATATCCGCACGTTTACAGGCGAAGCACTGGATGACAGGATGGTTACCGCAAAGCTGGACTTCACATGCTACGGCTTTAGTGCCATGATTTACGATGGCGAAAACACATCATTCATTGATCCCTACGATAACTACCATGACGGTTTCTACATGGTGCACTATAAGCGTGATGAAACCAAACCTGTACACCAGCGTATGGAGTGCATGGTAAAAGACAATGACGACCAGGAAGCAGGCGGAACACCAATGATTACAGCAGGCACAAAACTTCCGGCAATGGCTGCCAAAACCGTTAATGGTCATACCCTGCGCACTTACCGTTTAGCGCTGTGTGCCAACAACTACTACTGCCAGGCTGCTACCGGCTTGAGCGCTCCCACCATCGCACAGGCATTTGCCAAAATGACAACCACAATGAATAGGGTAAACGGCGTATACAACAGGGAATTTGCAGTGCAAATGAACTTCATAGCCAACGAAGACACATTGATCTGGACACAACCAACCGGAACAATAAATGGCGCCGATCCTTTCCATGCAGATAACGCCAATGGCGCCAACTGCCTGGGTATCAACAGAACTACCTGCCAAAACCGCATTGGAAATACCAACTTTGATTGTGGTCACGTTTTCACTACCGGTGGTGGCGGCATATCTGGCTTAGGTATTGTTTGCAACAACACGAGCGGCCAGCACAAGGCGCGCAGCGTCACCGGTCTGCCATCACCTGTTGGCGATGGTTTTGACATCGACTATGTAGCACATGAAATGGGACACCAGTTCGGTTCCAACCACACCTTCAATAATAACGCAGATGGCAGCTGCAGTGGCAATGCTTCCAACAACTATGCATACGAGCCGGGTAGTGGCAGCACCATTCTTGCCTATGCAGGTATCTGCGCCGCCGATAATATTCAACCGCACAGCGATGCTTATTTCCACGCTTCCAGCCTTGTACAGATACAGTCTAAACTGGCTGGTTCTCAGGATGTATGCGCGGCGAAAACCACAACCACCAACAAACTGGTTTACATAGACCCGTTCTCTGCTTCGTACAAAATACCCTACAAAACACCGTTCGAACTCATTGCACCAACAGCCATCGATTCAGCTTCAGATACGGTGATTTCTTATTGCTGGGAACAATGGAACCGTGGAGATTTTGGCAACAAATTGCAGCAGACCTTCTTCAGAGGTCCTATCTTCCGTTCGTTCAATCCACGGTCCTACGACCCTATTAGAATCTTCCCCAAACTCAGCATGGTACTCTCCGGCAACCTTGTAAGTGTAACTACCAGTGGCAATATGGGCGAAAAAGCACCCGATACCACCCGGTTCCTTACCTTCAAACTGACGCTACGCAATATGCATACCGGCTATGGTAGCTTCCTTTTCCCTGACGACACCATACACGTAGATGCGATCAGCACAGGCGCTGCCAACGGCTATTCAGGTTTCAAGGTCACCAGTCAGAATGTATTCAGTATTTCGTACACTGGTGGCAGTGCCGAAACCATAACCTGGGATGTAGCAGGTACCGATGCTGCACCCGTGAGCTGTGCAAATGTGAAGATCTTTATGTCTACCGACGGCGGCAACACATGGCCTTATACAGTGGGCACTTTCCCCAACAATGGTAGTGCTGCCATTACTGTTCCCAATCCACCTGCAACCAGCAACATTGTGCGCTTCAAGGTGAAAGGTGATGGCAATATATTTTTCAATGTAAACCTGAAAAACATTACCGTTACCCACAACCCTTCAGCATCGTCAGGAGTAGCACCGGCTGCGGCGTCCCTTTCCGGCGCTGTGAGAGTGTTCCCGGTACCTGCCCGCGACCTGCTGCACATCAGCATACAATACACAGGTACGGTAACTGCTGCCATTTACAATGCCACCGGGCAACTGGTTTGGACCGGCATAGCAGGCACCAATACAGAGATAGCCGTTGGCACCTGGGCGCGTGGTGTATACCATGTTCGTTTTGCTGACGTAACAAATGGCCAGATGACCGCCAAAACGATCATCCTGGAGTAGTATCTTCCTTATATCTTCAACCACGAAATGGCTGCCGATTTCACGGCAGCCATTTTCAGATACTTCAATTTGCGGCGATGTCTGCTACCAAAGTAAGGGATGAACATATGGTTTTACGGTCCGAAATCCGTAATTTTAACTTTTACCATTTGTAGAAACGCCCGGCTTGCTAAGGGCGGTGTTGATTACTTGTATACAAAACCAAAATGATGAAGCAGATTTTTGTCAAACTGGCTTTATGCGCCGGTTTAATCGTTACCCCTTATTTGTCTATGGCATCGGGCCCTTGGGCCGAAGTGAATCCGGCCAAAGCACCGGCACAGTTACAACTCATACATCCGCGGCTGTTTAAAGTATATACGCTGAATGAGACTGTACTGCGTATGAAGATGTGGAACCTGCCCGGCAGTCCTGATGCGGCAGAGATCATTTCGCTGCCTATGCCAGACGGCAGCACCCGCGACTTCAGGGTATGGGAAACACCTATGATGCCACAAGATCTGGCCAGCCGCTACCCCGATATCAGAACATTTACCGGTACGGCAGTTGACGACCCCACAGTAGGTGCAAAACTGGACTTTACGGTTTACGGTTTTCATGCTATGGTTTTTGACGGCGAAAACACTGCATTCATCGATCCGTTCGATAATTTCCACGATGGCTATTACATGTCCTATTACAAAAAAGATCTCGACAGGCCAGCCAGCCAACGTATGATATGCCAGCACCACAGCGGCATAGAGCAAGACCCCGGTGGAGATGCGATGATGACGACTGAAACAGGCTTGCCGAAGCTGGCCCAGAAAACCGTCAATGGCTACGACCTGCGTACATACCGCCTTGCTTTGTCTTGCTCCAATCAATACGCAAGTGTAGCAACGGGCATACCTTCGCCTACCAAGCCACAGGTGCTCAGCAAAATGACCACCACCATGAACAGGGTGAATGGCGTATACGAGCGCGAATACTCCGTTCGCATGGCATTTGTTTCGGGTCAGGACGCGCTTATTTTCAATACTGCTGCCGGCGATCCGTTTAATAGCATCAACAGCAATCCCGGTAGTTGCCTGACCACCAATCAATCGCAATGCAATTCATTGATCGGTAGTGGCAACTACGATATCGGACACGTATTCACCACCGGATCAGGCGGCCTGGCTACACTGGGCTGTGTATGTACCTTCATGAAAGCGCAGGGAACTACCGGCAGCCCGGGACCCGTGGGCGATGCTTTCGATCTGGACTATGTGGCGCACGAAATGGGCCACCAGTTTGGTTCTGACCACACATTCAACAATGGCTCCAGCGGCAGTTGCGGCGGCGGCAATGCAGAGTCCACTATGGCTTATGAGCCCGGCAGTGGATCTACCATTATGGCTTATGCAGGCATTTGCGCTCCAGACAACGTACAGCCACACAGCGATGCGTATTTCCACTCTGCGAGCGTGGTTAAAATACTTGCATTTATCAGCGGCACCGGCGACTGCGCTGCAAAAACCGCTACCGGCAACAAGCTGGTAAGGTACAATGCATTCACCCCTACTTCGTACAAAATCCCTTACATGACCCCGTTTGAGCTTACAGCGCCGGTGGCCATAGATTCTATGAGCGACTCTGTGGTACTCTATTGCTGGGAGCAGATGGATCTGGGAAGTTTCGGTTCGTCGTTCACTGGCACAACCAGCGCTGGTCCTATTTTCAGGAGCATTGTGCCTTCCAAGTCACAGACACGTGTGTTCCCCAAAATAGCCAGTGTGCTGCTGGGCAATCTCAATACACAGTATGAGAAAGCACCAACAGTAGCCCGGGACCTGAAATTCCGGTGCCTGTTCCGCAATATCCGCAACAACAAGGGCTGCATCACAATCCCCGATGAAACGTTAACCATTTCGGCATCAACCACTCCTACAGGTGCAGGCTTTAAAGTTACCAGCCAGAACAGCAGCACTACATCCTACGCAGGTGGAAGCACACAAACCGTGACCTGGGATGTTGTAAACACAACTGCAGCGCCGGTAAGCACTGCGAATGTAGACATCTGGATGTCGACCAACGGCGGCAATGCATGGCAATACTTAGTTGGCACATTCCCCAACACAGGCACTGCCAGCATTACTGTACCCAACCCTCCGGCAAATACATCTTCTGCCCGTATAAAAGTGAAGGGCTCCGGCAATGTGTTCTTCAATGTAAACTCCACCAACTTCCAGGTAACTTACACATCGACTATTCCGGTTACACCCAATGGTATAACACCTGCTCCGGTAGTGGCCAATGACATAAAAGTATTCCCGGTACCTGCCGACAATGTGCTCTACATTACCAGCACCAATGCGGTCAATGCTGCTGCATACAATGTTATGGGACAGCGTATGTGGGAAGGAACAGTTAATGCGGCTGCAGAGATCAATGTATCTGCCTGGGCTAAAGGAATATACTATATCCGCTTTACCGATGCTGCCCATGGTACACTGTCTGTAAAACAGGTAGTGATACAATAAATCAGTATCCTGCAACGAAAATCGCATGGTGTGGTACAAACATCATGCGATTTTTTTATCTTTGTCTGATTCACTTTGCACCAATTGCTACAAGAGTTGACTCCCTGCTGATGAAAAAACTATCAATACTTATCATTCTATCCATTATTTTGGCTGGTACTTGCCAAACCTATGCCGGCAATCTTTGGCAACTACTACCATCCCGGCCTGGCATTACAGATCAGGAAACGAATCTGCCATCTGGCTCCCTTACGTTTAAGGGAAACGATGAAGCAATCAGGAAGCTGCTGTTTTCAGTTGGCACTGATTTTACCGACCGGCAGGTGGAGTTGCCTATGCCTGACGGCACGCTACGTTTATTTCACATTCGCAACACACCCGTACTGCCACCGGGCCTCGCCGCCAGGTACCCGGGTTTGCGCACCTTTACCGGCATAGCTGCAGACGACCCATTTGTCACTGCAAAAATCGACTACACTGCACAGGGTTTACATGCCATGATCTATGATGGCGAAAACACATCTCTCGTTGACCCTGTCGGAAGTGCTTTGTACTCTGCACACTACAAGCGCAACGAACTTCGTCAGGATGGCGACCAGCTGCCCTGCGCTACCCTGCCCGGCATTGCAGATGTAGCGAACCAGAATGCAGCACAAAAAACCGCAGCCCGAACCAGTAATGGGTATGAGTTGCGCCGGTACAGACTGGCCCTTGCATGCAGCCATCAGTACGCCCAGGCGGTAACAGGCAGCTCTGCACCAAGTGTCGCAGAAGTGCTGAGCAAAATGACCACCACCATCAACCGCGTAAATGGCATTTACGAGCGGGAGCTCTCCGTTACCATGATTTTCGCCGAGCAGGAAGAATCAATCATTTTCACTGTTGCTGCCGGCGATCCCTACGGCCCGTACAACTCCAGTGCCAGTACACTGCTGGAAGTAAACCAAAAAATGTGCGACTCGCTGGTAGGCGATGCCAACTACGATATAGGGCATGCATTCACTACCGGTGCAGGCGGCCTTTCGCAGGTAGGCGTGGTGTGCAAAAGTAGTACCAAGGCTCAGTGCGTTACCGGCAGTGTTACGCCGGTGGGCGACGGCTTTGACATAGACTATGTAGCACACGAAATGGGGCATGAATATGGCGCAGACCATACATTCAACAATGGCGTTTCCACTGCTTGTGCCGGCAATGGTGTTGCCAGCCACGCCTATGAGCCCGGTAGCGGATCCACAATAATGGCCTATGCAGGCTTGTGCTCACCCGATAATATACAGGCCAACAGTGATGCCTATTTTCACGCCACAAGCCTGCAGCAGATTCAACACTACATCACGCACAAGGGCGATGAATGTGCCGTAAAAACACCTACCGGCAACAAACAACCCGGCCTGCCTGCATACACAGCTACCTACACCATCCCATACCGCACCCCATTCGAGCTGACGGCACCGCTTGCTTCTGATTCTACTGGCGATAACGGAATTTTTTATTGCTGGGAACAATGGGATCTGGGCGGCTTCGGGCAGACACTTACCAATGCAACCATAGCAGGGCCGCTGTTCCGTTCTTTCGCCCCTGTAAAATCTCCAGTTCGTACATTCCCCAGTATGAGGCTTGTACGCAACAGCATTCAGAGCAATGCCGGCATAGATAAAGCGTCGGGTGAAAAAACACCGACCGTTGCCAGAGAGCTGAACTTCAAGCTTACAGCCCGCAACCTGCGCAATGGTATGGGATGCTTTTTGCTCACAGACGACAGTGTGCACATCAGCGTCATCAACACAAATAGCACTGGTTTTGCTGTCACATCGCAGAATACAGGTGGTTTGACCTATGTAGGATACAGCAGCGAACAGGTGACATGGAATGTAGCAGGCACAAACAGCGCCCCTATCAATGCAGCCAATGTAGAGATCTTTCTTTCGAGCGACACCGGAAACAACTGGCAATATTCACTGGGTACTTTCCCCAATACCGGTTCGGCAATGGTAGAGCTTCCCAATCCTGAAAAAAATATCAATAACGGACGGATCAAAGTGAAAGGCGCCGGCAATGTGTTCTTTAATGTCAATAGCAAAGACTTCAAGCTGGTTCGCAATTTCGATGCAGCTATTGATCTTTACCCTGTACCTGCAAGCAACAACCTTCATATCGCAACTGATAAAACAGGCGTACTTCAGGCTGCGGTCTACAACATGGTTGGCAAACTTGAATGGCAGGGCACCATCAATGGCCAGGCTGATCTTCCGGTATATTTGTGGGCAAAAGGCGTCTACATTATGAAGCTTGTAGACACCACCAACCAGCGGACGATCAAAAAATTTGTGGTCAACTGATCTGACTATTTGTGCATCAGGTCTTTGATCGCGTCAGCCAGTACTGTGTACTTGTGCCTGAAACCCGAAGCAACAGTTTTCTCCGCACTAGCGGTGCAACTCTTCAGCACTTCTATGCTCATGCCGCCCAGTACCAGTTTTATCACAAATGCGGGCACATGAAATGAAAACAACAAACCTTTTTTTGTTGCTGCGACAGCCGCTGCTATCTCATTATAATTTGCCGGTACCGGTGCCACAGCATTGAAGGTGCCGTTCATGCCGGCTTGTTCCAGCGCATGCACAAACAATGCTGCCAGATCGTCGGCATGTATCCAGCTCATCACCTGCCTCCCATTACCGGGGATAGGCAGTACGCCGAATACGGTTGGTTTTATCAACTCTTTGAATGCGCCCCCGTCAGCAGCAAGCACAATACCTATTCGCAATATCACTGTGCGCATCATTTGTGCAGCTGCATGCTCTTCGTGTTCCCACCTGGCACAGGTATCGCCCAGAAAACCCTTATCATGTTTATTTTCTTCAGTAAATGGCGCCCCACCCTGCACATCCTGCCCATAATACCCGATTGCCGACGCACCAACGAACACTTTGCAGGATGGCGCATGCGCACGCAGCTGTGCCACCAAAAACCGGGTGCCCTCTACCCTGCTGGATACGATAAGTGCCTTCTGTTGTTCCGTCCACCGTCTGGCAGCTACCGACTCGCCCGCCAGGTGAATAATACCATCCAACCTGCTCAGTGCCGCTATGTCGATTTTGTTTTCAGCTGCATTCCATTCAGCAAATTCCACACCTTTCTGCCCGGTGTTGCGCTGTTGCCCCCGGGTGAACACGATCACTTTGTAGCCCTTGTCAGCCAGTAGTTTCACAATGCGTTTCCCCACCAGCCCTGTTCCCCCTGTGACTCCTATTGTCTGCATATTTTCCGGATATATTATCAAAATTAGACGCATTTATTTATGCGACGCAAAAAGCTTTTCGCTTTAACATTAATTTTTAGTTTCAATACAATAATAAGTTCATGTTGTACGTTTTCATTCTAAACCAACCACTCAATGGACAAAACTTTACTCAGAAAACTTACTGCAAACCAATCAGGCAACTACGCTCCACCGGTGAAAACCGAAAACGAGGGTATTTTCGGCGTGCTCAGGCATGAAAAAAGAATTCTTGATGCTCTGGCTAAAGATCTGCTGCAACCCCGTCCGGAAGCCGTCAGCAAAATACTGGAACTAGCCGGAAAAATGTAAGGTACGCTATTTTTCAGCACCCGGGCTATGGCTGAGTCGACCTTCCGTAACGTGGCGTAGCATGTCTGCATGGCTACCTATAGCCTCGCAGCACATTATACGCTATATCGGTTTTGCGATGGGGGAACTCCGGCGCCGGATTGAATTGTCCGGCTCGCTGCTTGTTGGGGATCGTTCATCCCCGTTCAACAAAAACAGCTAATTTTGCCCAAAAACAAAACACATTGCAGGCACTGGTTTACTATATTTCGTTACCGTTCATATACCTGTTATCGCTGCTTCCTTTTCCGCTGCTTTACCTTTTTTCCGACTTTGTCTTTTTTCTGTTGTTCCATGTGATCGGGTATCGTAAAGACGTGGTTTTGCAAAATCTGCGCAATGCATTTCCCAACAAAACACAGCAGGAAATCCTTGAGCTCCGTAAAGGGTTCTATCATTTCCTCTGCGATCTGTTTATCGAAACATTTAAGACCCTCACCATAAGCCCCAAAACCATGGTGAAGCACTGCTCTATGACTCCGGAAGCCATTGCGTTGTTCAGGAAGTTGTTTGATGAGCAGCGCAGCGTAATGCTGGTGATGGGGCATCAGGGCAACTGGGAATGGGCAGGCAATACCTTCAGCCTGCTTTGCCAGCAGCAGCTCTATGTGATCTACCACCCGCTGGGCAATAAACGTTTTGACGATCTTATTTTCAAAATGCGCACCCGCTTTGGTACCAAGCTGATTCCGATGAAGAACACATTCAAGGAGATGCTCAGCCGCCGCGACCACACCAATGCTACAGCATTCATCGCCGATCAGACTCCCCGACCCGACAATGCCTTCTGGACCACATTCCTGAATCAGGACACTCCGGTATTCAAAGGCACAGAATTGATAGCCCAAAAGCTAAATTGCCCGCTGATCTATGTGCAGGTGCGCAGGGTAAAAAGAGGATACTACGAGCTGCATGCAGAACTGCTGGTAGAGCAAACCGCAGATACCGCCGAAGGCTACATAACAGAGCTGCATACCCGCAGGCTGGAACGCGACATTATCGCCAATCCGCATACCTGGCTTTGGTCGCACAAAAGATGGAAACACAAAAGACCTGTATCCTGATAGCACCCCAAAAGCAGTCTACGTTTTACCACCACTCAACGATTGTAGCATGCGCCCTGCCGCAATAGCGAACAATCCCAGCACAAGACCCGCTATCACCGAAGAGAACAGACCCATCAGCATCATAGCCTGCACAACAGTTGCACCGGACTCTGCGCTCATTTTGGCAAACTGAGCAGCTTCCTTTGTATGATGTTCGAAATATACCCCTACCCAAAAAATGTGAATAGCTGTGACGATAAATGTATGTACCACACCAAGAAGTGCCCCGTGCAGAAAATAAGCCACCTGTGCATAACGCCCGATCAAATACGCCATTGCTATGAATAGCGGCGTGGTGATAATGGCCTCAAACCGGGCAGGAATATAAAAAAGTGTCAGTGCACCGGTAAGAACACCCGATAATGCCAACACTAAAACAAGTTTCCAGTTCATAAATAAGTACAGATTTCCTTTTGCTAATGTCCAAAAACTATTTGCCATTTGCAATTTTTGGATTTCGCGCATCGTAGCTTTGCTGTTCATCACCTGATATCATTATGGCTACAAGCTTTGTTTCCGAATTCACAAGCGGATGCATTCTCCGGATAAACGAAAACAACCGGCGCATCGCGCAATGCATTGACCTGCTCAACGAAAACGAACTCTGGCATCGCCCCAATACTCAGCTTGTCAGCATCGGCAACCTTGTAGTGCACCTTTGTGGCAATATTCGCCAGTATATCATCTCCTCACTTGGTCACCTACCCGACAATAGAAATAGAGATGAAGAGTTTCAGATCACCTATGGACTTTCAAAAACGGAACTATTGGATCTGCTGAACCATACAATTGCGCAGGCCACCACAATTATCGGGCAAACCACGGCAGAAGAGCTGCTGCGCGCAAGATCCGTGCAGGGTTTTGATCTTACCGGCATAGGAATAGTGATTCACGTTACCGAACACCTTTCGTACCATACCGGCCAGATTGCCTGGCATACCAAAATGCTGAAGGAGAAAGATCTGGGATTTTATGCCGGAATAGACCTGAATACCAAAAACAAAACAGAATAAGGTACGCCCGTCAGCATTCGCTAATAGATATTCAACAATCGTTGCACATGTTCCAAAACCAGTCACGTCAGTGTTTTTGCACCCCGAAAACAGGAGTACCAGACCGGGCATTTGTATGCCGGAATAGCCATACACATAACACTAATATTAGTAGGGATGTAGTCAATATTGGTTATTGTCTGCTTTATCCGCTACATTTGTAGTCCCAAAAACAAAAGTTATGTTGTTTCTTGATTTTGAAAAACCACTGGAAGATTTACATCATCAACTCAACAAGCTAAAGGAAGTATCCTCAAAAAACAAGGTGGATGTTTCTAACAGTATTCGTGAGCTTGAAGTGACTATAGAAACAACGCGTGCCCGTATTTACGAAAATCTTACCCCCTGGCAACGTGTACAACTGAGCAGGCATCCCGAACGCCCTTATACGCTATACTACATCGAAAAGATCTTTGCAAATTTCACAGAATTGTTTGGCGACAGGCAGGTGAAAGACGACAAAGCAATGGTAGGTGGCATGGCCGAACTGGATGGTATGCCGGTAATGGTGATAGGGCAGCAGAAAGGTATTAATACCAAGATGCGTCAGATGCGCAACTTTGGTATGGCAAACCCCGAAGGCTACAGAAAAGCATTGAGGCTGATGAAAATGGCCGAGAAATTTAACAGGCCTGTAATCACCTTTATTGACACACCGGGTGCTTTTCCCGGACTCGAGGCAGAAGAACGCGGCCAGGCAGAAGCTATAGCCCGCAACCTGTTCGAAATGGTGAATCTTAAAGTGCCGGTTATTTGCGTAATTATAGGAGAAGGAGCCTCAGGTGGTGCTTTGGGTATAGGTATAGGCGACAAAGTTGTCATGCTCGAAAACACCTGGTATTCGGTTATTTCGCCAGAGTCCTGCTCGTCCATTCTTTGGCGCAGCTGGAATTTCAAAGAAAAAGCGGCCGAACAATTAAAGCTCACCTCCACAGACATGAGTGGTTTTCACCTGGTTGACGACGTGATCCCGGAACCAGTCGGTGGCGCACAAACCAATCCGGAAGCCATGGCCGACACATTGAAAGCTTATCTGAAAGCAGCGCTGGCAACACTTTCTGCCAAGACTGCAGAAGGCCGCATTATCGAAAGAATAGACAAATTTTCGAAAATGGGTTTCTATGACGAGTCAGAAATAGAAGCTGAAGCTGATTTTGCGGCTACCCAATAAACATTGTGGAAATATTTTTGATGGTTTTTGAACAAAATCTCAACATAATATCTTATTTTCGCATTAAAGCTGTTTTCAATTCTTTTGATTGATATACTGCCAGTTACGTAAAAGACGAAATTTTATATATTGTTTTTGTTGTATAATAGTTGGGTTTCATTTATGGAAGCCGTATTTTTGCACAAACTTTTTCATGACCCGACCCCGATTTGTTGAATCTGAAGCATAAAACTATTTACCCGGCACCTCTTCGAATAAAATACCCAATACAATAACACGCTGCTGTCAGGCTACCTGAAGCCGCATTTGATTTGTACTTGGCATAGATAAATAAAACCCGAAAAAATGGCTTATCAACAACTTAAAGGAACCGGCGTCGCATTAGTAACTCCTTTCCAAAAAAATGGGAGCATAGACTTTATTGCTCTCGAAACACTCATTGCGCATGTCATTAAGGGAGGTGTCGATTTCCTTGTAGCGCTTGGCACTACTGCCGAGACTACAACACTGACCTCCGACGAAAAGAAGGAAGTACTTGCTGCCGTAATGCGCATAAGTAATGGGCAATTGCCTGTAGTTTGCGGCATTGGCGGAAACAACACAGAAGATGTCGTTCAGCAGTTGAAGGAATTTGACCTGACTGGAGTAGATGCTGTACTGAGTGTTACCCCCTACTACAACAAGCCATCACAGGAAGGATTGTACCAGCACTTCAAGGCCGTTTCCGCTGCCAGCAGCAAGCCCGTGATCCTGTACAATGTACCTGGCAGAACAGGCTGTAATTTATTGCCCGCAACTGCCATTAGACTTGCTACTGATTTCGAAAATATAATCGCTATCAAAGAGGCGAGCGGCAACATCACCCAGTGCATGGAACTGATCAGAGACAAACCGGACCATTTTACCGTTTTATCAGGCGATGACAATCTTGCAATTGCCCAGATGGCCATCGGTATGGAAGGTATCATATCTGTTGCTGCCAACTGTTTTACCAAAGACATGACCGACATTATAAACCTGTCTATTGTAGGCAAGTTTGACAAAGCACGCAAAGTATTTTATCGGATCTTGCCGGCCATCGATCTGCTGTTTGCAGAGGGCAATCCGGCTGGTGTAAAATGTGCGCTGAAGCAAATGGGAATTTGCGAACAATACCTGAGACTACCACTGGTACCGGTAAGTGATGTGACAGCCAAAAAACTGGCTACATACACAAAACCATAATCTGGCGTATTTATAGCCATCTTTAACGCACACAGTTGCCTGAAATAACAACAGTTAAAACTATTCCGCACACTTTGCGTGTAGAATAGTTTTAACTGAACAATTTACTGCTTCGTCAGCAATACACAACTACCCATACCATGCACTAAAATGGTGCAGGTGGTTTTCGACTTCATCGCACTGAAAAAGGCGTACCGATCCAACTCAGATCCGGGTAGATCTTCATTAAAAATGTTGCAGTACCTGTAGGGATAAGCAGTGATTCATAGTGGGCAAAAGAGAATAGGGTTTTATAAGGGCTGATTTCTTTTACACTACAACAATATTCATGCCAGTTTTCACATTTTCTTGTGAAGTCTTTGTAATTTTTTTCGCAACAAATTTTTCTGTTCTATTATGCCGCGGTTATATTAACTGCCAATTACTATTTCTTCCAGAAATTTCATTCGTCATACTTATCGCATAAAAAAACAATGTCCGCGAATGCATCAGCATCGCGGACATTGCACTAATTCACTCAGGTATTTTTTGTTATTCACCCGCTGCAACTGTCAATGGCGCACCCTCATTCCGTATCACCACCACACCGTCAAACACATCTATCAATACGGGTTTGGTCTTATCTATCTCTCCGCCTATAATTTTTTTGCTCAGCAGATTGATGATGTCCTTTTGTATCACCCGCTTCAGTGGGCGGGCGCCATACTGTGGGTCAAAACCCCGCTGTACAATGTAGTCCAGTGCATAGTCGGTAAACTGGAGGTTGATACCCTGCCCCATTAGCTGTTTCTGTAGACCTTCAAGCTGAATCCTGATTATGCCCTTTATTTCCTTGCGCATCAGCGGATGAAACATAATGATATCATCGATCCGGTTCAGAAATTCGGGCCGCATTGTTTGTCTTAGCAGCTCCATTACCTGATCACGCGTCGCCTCCATCACCTGCTCTATGTCCTTCCCCTCCAGCTCTGCAAAGTTCTCCTGTATAATATGGCTACCCATATTACTGGTCATGATCACAATAGTGTTTTTGAAATTCACTGTTCTGCCCTTGTTATCCGTCAGGCGTCCGTCGTCCAGCACCTGCAGCAGCACATTGTATACGTCCGGGTGCGCTTTTTCAATCTCATCGAGCAATATTACGCTATATGGCTTACGACGCACGGCCTCTGTGAGTTGCCCGCCTTCATCATAACCCACATATCCCGGAGGTGCGCCCACCAGGCGGCTCACACTATGCTTCTCCTGATATTCACTCATATCTATGCGGGTCATCATGCTGTCGTCGTCAAACAGCACTTCAGCGAGCGCCTTGGCCAGCTCTGTTTTGCCCACACCGGTTGTACCCAGAAATATAAATGACCCAATTGGCTTGCGCGGGTCCTGGAGACCTGCCCGTCCGCGCCGTATCGCATCAGAAACCGCCGTAATAGCCTCTTCCTGCCCCACTACTCTTTTGTGCAGCTCATCCTCAAGGTGCAGCAGTTTCTCGCGCTCACTGAGCATCATACGCTGCACAGGTATGCCCGTGGCTTTGGCCACATTCTGTGCTATATCCTCTGCATCCACCTCTTCCTTCAGCAGCCGCTTGTGGTGCACACTCATATCATCCAGCTCTTTCGACAGTTTGTCTATCGTTGCTTCCTGCTCCTGTATCTTACCATACCTTATTTCTGCCACGCGACCATAGTTACCCTCTCGCTCAGCCTGCTCGGCTTCCAGCTTCAGCTGCTCTATTGACTTCTTCGATTTATTGATCTTATCTACGATCTCCTTCTCCTCAGTCCATTTTGCTTTCAGTGTATCCCGCTGCACAGTCAGCATACTGATATCCTGTCCCAGCTCCCGTAGTTTATCATCATCTTTTTCACGCTTTATGGCTTCCCGTTCAATCTCCAGCTGGCGTATTCTGCGCTCCAGTTCATCCAGTTCTTCGGGCATCGAGTTCAGCTCCAGCTTCAGTTTTGCTGCACTTTCGTCTATGAGATCTATAGCCTTGTCGGGCAAAAAGCGGTCTGTAATATACCGGCTCGACAGTTCCACCGCAGCAATTATAGCTTCGTCCTTGATCCGCACCTGGTGGTGGCTCTCATACCTGTCCTTCAGCCCCCGCAATATCGAAATAGCATCTTCAGGCGACGGTTCATCTACAAACACCTTCTGAAATCTCCGCTCCAGCGCCTTGTCCTTTTCAAAGTATTTCTGATACTCATTAAGCGTTGTGGCACCTATGGCTCTCAGCTCTCCACGGGCAAGTGCAGGTTTTAGAATATTTGCTGCATCCATCGCACCTTCCATAGCACCTGCCCCTATCAGGGTGTGTATCTCATCTATAAACATGATCACAGCTCCGTCACTTTCGGTCACTTCCTTGATCACCGCTTTCAATCGCTCCTCAAACTCTCCCCTGTACTTGGCTCCAGCCATCAGCGAACCCATATCCAGCGCATAAATGATCTTTGATTTCAGATTGTCTGGCACATCGCCATTGATGATCCGGTGGGCTAGCCCTTCTACAATCGCTGTTTTACCTACGCCGGGCTCTCCCACCAGTATCGGATTGTTTTTAGATCTCCGCGACAGTATGTGCAGTGTGCGCCTGATCTCCTCATCACGACCTATTACAGGGTCCAGTTTGCCTGCTCTTGCCAGTTCGTTCAGGTTCTTGGCATACCGCTGCAGCGAGTTGTACTGCTGGTCTGATGTCTGCGAGTTTACAGTACTCCCTTTACGTAGTTCTTTTATTGCTGCTGTCAGCCCCTTCTCAGTCAGTCCGGCATCCTTCAGCAGCTTTGATGTGTCGTCATTGATCAGCAGCAATGCCATCAGCATATGCTCCTGTGTTACAAACTCGTCGCCAAATGTTTTCAGCACATTGGCGGTACGCAGCAAGGCACCATTTGCCTCCCTGCTCAGCGACTGTGCGGGCTCTCCGCCCTGCATAGTGGGCAGCCGTTTGATCAGCTCCCCGAGCTTAGCCTCTACATGGCTGATATTTGCATTGTTCTTCTTCAGCAAAAACTGCACCGGTCCATCTGCGTCATCCAGCAGCGCGCGCAAAAAATGGGCGGTCTCTATTGCTGGGTTCTGATTGTTGAAAGCCAACTGCTGTGCCTGCTGTACGATCTCCTGTGCCTTGATAGTGAAGTTGCTCAAATTCATAAAATAGTCGTTTACATTACCACTATAAAAAGCGTTCCAAACTAACCATTCGGAAATAATGTCATATAAATACAGAAATAACCGACACCTTGACCTGTTCAAAAATAATTTTGGCATCGTTTTGTCAGGCCATGCTACCTGAATCTAATGCTTTATCCGGGCGACAGCAACTAAACTCCATTTCCAACCAACACTTTTTTAATTTACTTTTGTTGCATGCGCTCGTTTCCTGCTCTTCTGGTAGTCTTCTTATTAATTCATACCTGGTGCAATGCGCAGCAGCGGACAATGGACAATGTTTGGCCTCTGCAGCGTTGCGTTCAGTATGCAATAGAACACAATATCACCATTAAGCAGGACTCGCTCAATGCGAGATTGGCCCGGCACGCCCTCACCCAAAGCCAGTTGTCACAAATACCGGCATTGAATGTGAGTGGTTCCTATGGACGCAGTTTTGGTCGTTCCATCAACCCTACCACCAACCAGTTCGTTGAGTCAGCCTACAATTTCCTCGGCCCGTCAGCATCAAGCAATGTGCTGTTGTTCGGCTGGATGCAGGTGCGCAATACTATAGAGCGCAACCGGTATAGCCTCGAGGCTTCGCTCGCTGATCTCGACCAGCGGATGGATGACATAGCACTCAATGTTGCAAACAGCTACCTTATTGCCCTGCTGGCAAAAGAACAGATCAACATCAGCACCAATCAGGTAGGGCTGTCAAAGGCTCAGCTCGATCAGACAAAAGCTTTTGCAGATGCCGGCAGGCTGCCCGAGCTCAATGTGGCACAACTGGAATCTCAACTTGCGTCAGACAGTTCCAATCTCATCAATTCTATAGCCAACTACAATGCCGCAATATTGGACCTCAAAGCTTTGCTGAACCTTGATTTTGCAGAACCATTCACTATTCAGGCTCCCGAAGTATCTCCCGGCGACCAGATGATGGTTGCTCAAACACCACCCGCAGAGGTATATCAGGTTGCACGCACTCATTTTGGCTCCATCAAGGGTAGCCACCTGAGGGTAAATGCAGCAGAGAAAGCCCTTGCCGCAGCTAAAGGCAATCTGTATCCACAGCTTAGCCTCTCCTACCAGGTGGGCACCAACTATGCCAGCAATTATTTCAGCTACCAGCAAACCAGCGAATTGCTGGGACTCGTGCCAATAGGTATGGCCTACCCTAGCGGAGATACAGTATACCGCCCAGAGTACAAAACACTTACGCCCACAGTACCATTCAACAACCAGTTGCGCAACAACATTCGCCAGTCGGTAGTGCTGAATCTCAACATACCATTGTTCAACTCCTGGCAGTCGCAATATGCTGTGCGTCAGGCAAGAATAAACCTTGCCCAGCAGGAACTGAGCGAATACAATACTGAGCTCACACTGAAACAGAACGTATACAAAGCGCACAACAATGCGGTGAACTCCATTCAGAAATACAATGCCGCTGTACGGGCACAAAACGCCGCAAAACGCGCGCTCGACTTCGCGCAGAAACGCTACGAGCTTGGCCTCACCAGCACTGTAGACTTGCTGGTGACACAGAATACTGAGTTCGCTGCATCAGCCAACCTCATCAGTGCAAAATATGACCTTATCTTTAAGCTGAAAGTTATTGATTACTATCTGGGCAGGGAACTAAAACTGTGACGCTATGGACAAACTTAAAGACGTATTGCTTACCGCAACCCGGGAAGCCGGCAAAATAATCCTCCACTATTTCAACGGCGATTTCAAAATAGACCATAAAGAAGGTGTCAACAATCTGGTAACCGAAGTAGACCACCTTGCAGAGAAAAAAATAATTGAAGTCATCACAGCTTCCTACCCTTCTCACAGTATTATTGGCGAGGAGTCGGGCGAGTTCATTCAGGTATCAGACTATCAGTGGGTCATAGACCCAATCGATGGCACCGTGAACTTTGCACATGCCATACCTATCTGCTGTGTAAGTATTGGCGTATTGTATAATGGCAGTGTTATTATGGGTGCGGTATTCAACCCAATGATGAATGAACTTTTCTTTGCCGAAAAAGGCAAAGGCGCAACATTGAACGACCGCCCTATAAAAGTATCTTCCAAAAGCGATTTCAAAACCGCCTTTCTGGTTACCGGCTTTCCCTACAAATGGCCTGAGAACACACTCGAACATCCGGTGAAGGTATTCGAGCGAATGGTATTGGAAGGCCTGCCCATCCGGCGCCTTGGGTCTGCAGCTATAGACCTTTGCTGGGTGGCCTGTGGTCGCTTCGATGGCTTCTGGGAGTACAACCTCAGCGCATGGGATGTTGCCGCCGGATACATCATTCTGCTCGAGGCTGGCGGCACTATAACCGACTTCGATGGACAAATAGGCAATGTCTACGACAAACAAACACTTGCTACAAACGGACTGATACACCGGGATATGCTGAATGTGATCAGCAGACGCGAAAGTCAATTATTATAAACGCAGTTTTACCGGTCAGACACTGATACTTCAACTGGACAATATCCAACATGCGGGAAAAATTTACCAAGCTGATTCTCGAACCACGAACATTGCTGTTTGTATATGTACTGGCAGCAGTTGGCGCTGCAGTGCAAATGATCCTGCTTGGCACACATCCATACATTGCACCACTGGCAGGGACCTACCCAAACGACATCATGAACAAGCCCGAGTTCATGAACCTGTTCAATGGTAAGCAAATGACCGAGTACAACAACTACCTCATCTTTAAGTATTCATTCTTTCACCTGCTCGACGGCACCAATCTTTACACTATATACCCCGACCGCCATTGGGACTTTTTCAAATACAGCCCCACCTTCGCCCTGCTTATGGGCACAATGGCCTACCTGCCCGATGTGATTGGTCTGTCTATCTGGAATGTACTCAATGCCATTACGGTGTTCTTTGCCATCCGTATGCTGCCGTTCAAAACAAAGGTGCAATGCCTACTGTTGTGGTTTGCCGCAATGGAGCTGCTCACCAGCCTGCAGAATACCCAAAGCAACGGTCTGATGTGCGGCCTCATGATTGCGGCTTACGGTTCTATGCAGCGTGGCAAACCGCTTTGGGCCACCCTATGGCTTGTTTTGTCAGTTTATATCAAAGTTTATGGCGCTATCGGTTTCTGCCTCTTCCTTTTTTACCCCGGCAAGCCCCGGTTTATTCTCTTCGCCGCTATGTGGATGCTGATATTTGCTGTACTCCCGCTAATGGTCACACCTGCAAGTGTATTGATTTGGCAATATCAAAACTGGGGCGAGCTCATGATAGCAGATGCTGCGGCCGCCACCGGCATGTCAGTTGCAGGTTGGCTGCGTACATGGTTCGGTATCGACAATGTAAAATCTATCGTTAGCATTGCCGGCCTGCTACTGTTCCTGATACAGTTCATTCGTTTAGATCTCTATCGAAATGAGCGATACAAGTTGCTGATGCTTGCCTCTATGCTCATTTGGGTGGTAATATTCAACCACAAAGCCGAATCACCCACTTTTATAATCTCTATCGCAGGTGTGGGAATATGGTATTATGCCAGTGCCAAAACCACTTGGCGTACAACTGTCTTCGCCCTTGCATTTGTGTTCACAAGCCTGGCTACTACAGATATCTTTCCGCCCTTTGTCCGCAATCACTTTATCTACCCCTATACCATCAAGGCCGTTCCTTGTATTATTGCATGGTTCGTAGTGCTTGCCGAAATAGTATTGATGCGCAGGCAAGACAAAGTCACTGAAGATAGGTGGGCAGAAACGCCTGCCGCACGCAGTATCTCTGGCTAATTTTTTCCACCTTTAGCCGCCTCGGCTTTTTCGTCCACCTTGTCGTCATGTATCTCTTCCAGGGCTGTCCTGATACGTTCCATCCGGCTGCCGTTGGGGCTGTTTTCCGGACGGTGATCGCCCAGCAAAACACCCCACTGCCTCAGGTGGGTCGACTTGTCAAATACGAGCTTCAACACCGCCATCACCGGTATCGACAGTATCATACCCGAGACACCGGCAACAGCACTTCCTATCACTATGCTCAAAATGCTCACCAAGGCATTTACTTTTACTTTCGACCCCACAATTCTGGGCATCAGTATGTTGTTATCCAGAAACTGCACAAAGGCTATTGTCCCCAGCACAGCCCATACCTGCCACATTTCCTGCGATGTAGTGAGTGTCAGCAACACACCTATCAAATTCCCAACCAGCGCGCCCAAATAAGGTATCAGATTCAGTATGGCGAAAGTCACACCGATGAGAATGGCATGTTTTATTCCGAACAGCAACAAAATACCACCCAACAACACCGACAAATATGCAATCTGTATCATCAGGCCGAATAGGTAGTATTTCACAATCACTTCCGTTTCACGAACGGCCTCCTCTACCTTAGGGTGCTCCGCCTCTTCAAACCACATATACACAAAACGGAGCAGCAGATTCCGGTAAAACAGAATCAGAAAAATATAGATAGGCAGCAACCCCAGAAACACAAAAATGTTACTAAGCGACCCTATTGCCCCCTGAAAGTACCCACTAACATTTTCGCCCAGGCTGGCACCCTGCTTACGTATCATGGCCAATTGCTGGCGCATAGTAAAGTGTGTCTTGGCACTTATCCATTCACTCAGGTTATTCCAATGCAGCGTGAGGTTCTTTTCTATGGCTTCAAAATCGCTCAGAAACCCCCCTATCTGGAAAGAAAGGAAAGTAATGATACCCGCAATGATCAGAAACAATGTGGCGATACAAATTACTATTGCCAGCACCTCTGGTACTTTGTATCGTTGCAGCAACCTCAGCAATGGCAATAACAATAACGATATGAAAAACGCCATCACAATAGGCATGATCACGCCCTGTCCGGTAACAATAAGTACACCAAGCGCGCATAGTCCCAGCAATTCAATCGATCGGCGTACTGTAAGCGGCAGTTCTTTCATATATCTTTTGCTTGTTTACTTAAATTCAAATTTCGTTAAAAAAACCCTAGCCATGCTGTTACCTGCGTTTATTTAGGTCCTGCCCCGCGAATTGTAACACAATATTGTGCAAATTGGCCCACTCTGCTATGTCAATCATATTTATTGATACTTTTGATCACCTGTTTTTATTTTATTTTAATTTTCTTCTTCTGCCACCAAAATAATACGATCCATGCATTCTGGCCGCAACTATAGCTTCTTTGAATTTGTGATGTGGACACGCCGCGACATCTACTGGCTAGCCTTCCTTGCTCTCATACCTACCATTCTGTATCAGTATTGTGAATGGCGGTGGCTGGCCATACCCTGGGTTCCTGTTGCGCTCATCGGTACGGCGGCGGCCTTTATTGTAGGCTTCAAAAACAACGCCACTTATGCCCGTGCCTGGGAAGCCCGCCAGATATATGGCGGTATCGTAAACACCAGCCGCTCCTTTGGCATTATGGTAAGAGACTATGTACGGGGCCATGGCAGCAATGAGCTCCACCACGAGATCATCTACCGGCATATCGCCTGGCTTACTGCACTACGGTATCAGCTTCGCGAACCACGGGCCTGGGAAAACTCCAAAACTCAGGCCAACGCCAAAGAGTACGGACGCTTTTACAATGTGCAGGAATGGGAAGGGAAACTACCCGACGAGCTGGCAGCATTCCTTGCGCCAGACGAAAAAGAGTACATACTTGCCAGAAAAAACAGAGCCACCCAGTTGATCAGCAACCAATCCCGCCAGCTCAAAGAGCTCTCCCAATCCGGCAATATAGACCCTTTGTATTATGTTGAACTCGAAAACCTGCTTAAAGATTTGTACGACCATCAGGGCAAGGCAGAACGAATCAAAAACTTCCCTTACCCACGCCAGTTTGCGAGCATTAATTTGTTCTTCGTTCGTCTGTTTGTGTTCATGGTACCCTTCGGAATGCTGAAGGAATTCGAAAAACTGGGACCACATGCAGTCTGGCTCACTATTCCTTTCAGTGTATTGGTATCCTGGGTATTTACGTCGCTCGAGCAGATTGGCAGCAGCACCGAAAACCCCTTCGAAGGCGGAGCAAACGATATCCCGATTACAGCTATCAGCCGAACGATTGAGATCGACCTGCGCGAAATGCTCGACGAAACAGATCTGCCTCCGGCAATACAACCCAAAAACAATATTTTGATGTAAGCGCATCAAACGCCCACAGGCTGCATCCCTCAATTTTTTTTACCGCCTGAAGGTGATTTCTGTAGCACCAAATCCATACTTGCCGCTCCACTCATTTTTGTACCTCGCCACCTCTGGTGTCGCTTTCAGTATTGCATGTACCTCATCACGCAGTTTACCCTTTCCCAACCCGTGTATCACTACCATTCGCTCCATCCGGTGGGCTATAGCCAGGTGCAGATACCGGTGCAGTGCGTTCAATTGTATCGTGATGATCTCGGCATTTGTCATTCCTTTGGGATCGCCTACCAGGTGCTCTATATGCAGGTCCACTTCAGACTTTGCAGCAGCAAGAGCGTGCGTTTTCGCACCTTGTATCTTGCTGCCTCTTATTACCGGCTCCAGCTTTGGTGGCGGCACCGGCGCCTTTTTTACACTGAATCCCTCTATAAGCAGATAGCTGAATGATGGCTCACTGCCCTGCAGGATTTTTGTGATGTGCTCAAACAGTTTGGCAGGCCTGATCCGCAGCACCCCCTCTTCTACGCCGTTTACCTCATGCGCCACATCGGTCAATGTCCATTGAAATCTCGGCTGGTCATTCATATCGCCATACTCAATACTGTGCAGGTACACATTGCCAAAAGCATGCAACGTTCCCTCATGTCTGAATAAGCCACGCTCAGCAATCCTTACATCATACACAAACTTCACCGTTACAGGCAGCTCATTCAGCAAAAAGACTTTCACCTGGCTCACTACTTCCTCCATCTCGTCTGTTCTGAAAACGGGAACAAAAGACAAATAGACCCCCTTAGCCAGCCGCTCTGCACGCAATGATGGCTTCTCTACCGGCAATTGCATCATGGGCGACTGCTTTTTCTTTGCAGTATTTTTTTCCGTAAACCACTTGAGGTAGGGGTGATCTATGTCTTCGATATACACCGGAAACACGGTCCCTGCAACTTCCACTTCAATCATTTTCTTATCAATGAAAGCAGTAACAAACCCCTCCTCGCCTGTGCGTTTCAGCACTATATTATCTCCTATCGAAAATTTCATTTCAAATCCGGGTTATTAAATTCATTTAATCCTAAGCGCCAGAAATTCAACCATTTTTCGCACAGCCTTTGCTCTGTGACTGATCTGGTTCTTAACCGCTAACGGCAAAGTACCAAAGCTTTGAGTATACCCGTCCGGTACAAATACCGGATCATACCCAAAACCGCCATCCCCACTTTTCTCATAAAGGATACTACCCTCGCACACCCCATCAAAATAATACACAGCCCCTTCACATATCAGGCAGATGACCGCTTTATAAAAGGCACTGCGATCATCGTATTGCTTCAATCTGTCCAAAACCTCCTGCAGGTTCTTTTCATCATTTCGCTCTCCGGAGAAATGAGCACTGTCCACGCCCGGTGCGCCACCCAGCGCAGTCACACAAAGACCGCTGTCGTCTGCAAACACATTGAGCCCGCAAAACGCCGATATGGCGCTTGCTTTTGCATACGCATTCTCTTCAAAGGTATTGTAGGGCTCCGGTATCTCATCCGTAAATCCTATGTCCTTCAGCGACAGGAGATCCACACCTGCTACCAGTGCGGCTATCTCCAGTATCTTTCCCTTATTGTTTGATGCTACTACCAATTGCATATTGGACAAAAGTACGTAGTCACGGCAACTTTGCAGACCGGCACCACTTATACGTTTCTTCAGAGTCCGTCTGACAACGAATATTGCACCCTCCGTTCCCTTTTGCTTCGTACTTTTACAGCATCGCTGCGGCGCCGGCCATGCCAATCATTACACTCATATCAGATTTCGGAATACACGACCCCGCAGCAGGTGCCCTCAAGGGTATATTGCTCGGATCGCTACCGGCGGCACAAATCATCGATATCAGCCACGAGGTACCTCCTTTCGACAGGCGGCAGGCAGCATACCTGCTTGACAGCGCATACCGGCATTTCCCCGCCGGCACCATTCATCTGGTCTGTGTAGATATCTACGCCGACCACATGCCCAGGTTGGTTGCCGCTTATTACGACGGGCAGTTCTTTCTCGCTCCTGACAATGGTATTATACCCATGGCTTTTCCAAATGCCACTATTGACGCGTGGCTTTGTTTTGAATTGTCCAACACTTACACCTTCTATGACTGGCAGCTGGCTGCTGCTCAGGAAATCCGCCGGCTTTCCCAATCTCAGGGCAGTGGTACGCCAAAGCACCAGCTCATAAATTTCCTGCACCATATCCAGCAGGTACAACCCGGAATTTTTGCATGCTCGGTTATCTATATCGACCAGTACGGCAATGTTGTTACCGACATGACCCTTGCAACGTTCGAGGCCCTTAACCGCAGTGGCCGGTTCATGCTTACGTTTATGCGGGTAAACGAAATCACAGCTATCAGCAAACATTATAGCGATGTAACTTCCGGCGAAAGTCTCTGCCGCTTCAACTCCAGTGGCCACCTCGAAATCTGCGTCAATCAGGGCAATGCCGCCGTACTCTTTGGTTTTCGGTCAGGTGGTATTCATAATGACATCAAAATCACATTCGGATGATCGTACGAATCGTACAAATGACCTTCAGGGAAGATAAGGTTCAGGAATTTGTCACATTGTTTGAAGAGCGCAAACAGCAGATACGCTGCTTCCAGGGCTGCAGCCATCTCGAGCTTTGGCAGGACAATAGCCAGTCAAACGTATTCTTCACTTACAGCATATGGGATTCCCAGTCAGACCTCGACCATTACCGCTTTTCAGCATTTTTCAAAGACACATGGGGGCGCACAAAGGCGCTGTTTGTAGCTCCACCTAATGCCTGGAGCGTGACGCCGAAGTCATAGTTCATATGGGGTGAGTTGAAAATTGTTGGTCGAAATAACACAACATTTACTCTGATTCAACCATTGCCAGTGAAGAACACCACAAATGGCGGAATGCACTCGGCGGATAATGTGCTTTCAGCAGGAGTAGCAGATACTTATGCTGTCCAAAGTATTGGTATCAGCTCTCAAACATTTCGCTTTAACATGCTCAATACCGGCTACCGCTTTCTACCGGCCGGACACTGGCTAAAATACCCAGCAATGGATATAGACATAGGTACACCCGACACCAACCAAGACGATATAATAGGATCGCCTGTATTTGCCGTAGAAGGGGCTTCAACGAACAGGGAAATGGTGGCGCTTCACTCGAAATGCAGGTTTCAATTGAGACTACCTACCGAGACGTTCTTTCGTCCAAAAATGCCAGGTCCCGACGCGAATGAACTACACCAATGATGACAATACGTTTCATGTCTTCGTCTATATAATAATGTATAGAATACGGAAATACATCAGGATGAGCGATACGGATATTTTTGTAACGGATAGAATGGCTGAAAGGCGTGGATCTTAATCTTTCGATAGCACGTTTAACGTCCTTAGCAAATCTGACTTCAAGACCTGGCAGCTGTCCAAAGTACCAATTTTTGGCTGCACTGATATCTTCCCGCGCTTCTATGAAATAAGCTAATCTATAATTCACAGATCAACCTATTTTCTTATCAAGTTCATCAAACAATCCCGCTATATCCTCTATTGAGTTTGGATCATTTGCGATCGCTGCCAGTCTTTTATCGATCATATCCTTCTCCCATTGTGGCAACTCGTTGTCAATGTCGTCGACACCAGGGTATTTGTCTTTTATCTTCTTCCAATCACTAATTGAGATTTGAACAGCTATCGTTTCTCCGAAACTATCTGACACATAATTCACAGACATATAATGATATTTACTAGTAAAATTACCAAAAAACGCGTTAACGTGAGTTGAAATTTGCTCTCGGAGTATATCCGCAAACAACGATACCTCTACTACCGCAGCAATGTCACATTTCCCTGATGTTTTTCCATTTGGCCATCTTTGAAGGTGGCCTCTATCAGGTATACATATACGCCTTCCGGCTGTTCCAGCCCATTGAGTTTACCGTCCCAGCCCCTGCCCTCAGTATTGCCCGATTCGAATATCACCTGACCCCACCGGTTGTATATGGTCATGGTAAACGAAACAAGCCCCCTTGCCAGCAACGGACGCGGAAGGAAGTAGTCATTAATGCCGTCACCATTTGGCGAGAAGGCGTTAGGGATATCCATAAAGCAATCCTCCTTCACCTCCACCGAGTCTGTAGCAGTACACCCATCCACTGTCAGTTTCACCCAGTAAGTACCGGGACTAGCTATTTGTATGTTACTGGTCTTTTCACCTGTATTCCATAGCCACCGCAGCGCAGGTACACCTTTGTATTGGTTATCTGCCAGTACTATCGGGTTGCTGCCGGGGCAGATAGACGTATCACCTCCCAGGTACACATGAGGGTGGTCAAAGACCCATACCTTTTTCGTTGCAAATGTATCAGGGCATGCGCGGTAGTAGGCATCAAGCCTTACCGTCAGATTGCCTGACCGCTCAAAGCCGTGCACAATCGGGTTCACATTATCAATAAATGATCCATCGTCAAATGTCCACCGGATACTGGTGTTGCCTATACTTGTATACTTCCCTGTGAATGTTACCGTATGCCCACCACACAACACAGAATCTGTTGCTTGTACACTGATGGCGCTGATAGAATCTACCGTAATCACCGTGCGTGCCGTATCACGGCAGGGCACATAGTTCGACAGAGCCATCACTACATTGTAAGCGCCTGTACGGTTATAGGTATGTACCGCATTTGCGGTGGTTGCAGTAGTGCCATCACCAAATGTCCAGGCATACTTCAGCTGCACGCCCAACGATGTGTTGGTAAACGTCACCGGATCACCGGTACATACAAAACTATCCGGCATTGCCGTAAAGCCTGCTTTAACGATGTTGGTTATCGCTACAAACTTCGTAATACTATCCACACACCTTGTATTGGTAATGATCAGTGTTACTTTGAAATTGCCCGGCAAATAATACAGATGAACCGGATTGGTCGCTGTGGAAGAATCGCCATCTCCGAAATACCATTTGTACGTCAGGTCAGCAGCCGGTGTTGATGTGTTCGTAAACACAACGGTATCAGCCTTGCAATTCTCAAAAATCGCAAAATTGAATCCGGGAATAATCGGTGGATCTACCAGTGTCGTTGGTCCAAGTGTATTAGACACACAAACTGCTGCCGTGCGCGCTACAAAGTCCGAGTACACCCCATCGCACAAACCCGTAATTACAACCATACTGTCTGGCCCTATATTGAAACTCAGTGGTGGTTGGGCAATTCCGTTTCGCCTGAAAGTTATCGTATCTGTCTGACCCGGATACAGCCCATACAGTCGCACTACACCATCACACCAGCCACATTTGGTTGGGTTGGTATGATCCAGTGCTCGCATGGTAAATGGTGGCACTGTAAGGTTGGCCGGCCCCAGTGTGTTTGATACACATACACCACCGGTGCGGGCTACAAAGTTGTCATACAATCCAGCACAAAGTCCGGTAAGTACTATTGTACTATCTGCCGCCACAGTCTGCGCAATCGGTGTCTGTGGGTTACCATCCTTGGTGTAATAAATGGTGTCTAACTGTCCGGGATACAAACCGTAAAGCGTGATGGTGCCTGTACATATACCGCAGTATGGCGGATTGGTATGGCTGATGTCGCGCATCACAAATGGTGGCACCGTAAGGTTAGCCGGCCCCAACGTATTCGATACACATATTCCACCGGTCCGCGCCACAAAGTTATCGTACAGGCCGGCACACAGGCCGGTCAGTGTTATCGTGCTGTCTGCAGCCACCACTTGTATGTAGGGTGGCTGAGCCACGCCGTCCTTGGTATAGCTTACTGTATCGGTTTGGCCGGGATGCAGTCCGTATAGTGTTATAGTTCCTGTGCATATCCCGCAATAAGGAGGATTGGTATGACTTATGGCCCTCATTGTAAATGGCGGTACCGTCAGATTTTCAGGTCCCAGTGTGTTCGATACACATACCCCGCCAGTGCGGGCTACAAAGTTATCGTACACTCCAGAGCAAAGTCCGCTGATCGTTACTATGCTGTCTGCGCCTACCACCTGCACATGCGGTGTTTGGGGTACACCATACTTCGTATACGTTATTGTATCTGTCTGGCCTGGGTACAAACCATACAGCCGTACCACTCCGTTACATATACCGCAATAAGTGGGATTAGTATGATTTGACGCGCGCATTGTAAATGGAGGCACCGTCATATTTATCGGCCCCAATGTATTGGAAACACAAATGCCCGCTGTCCGCGCCACAAAATTATCATATACCCCTGCGCACAATCCGGTCAATACCACCGTACTGTCTGGCCCTATAGTCCTTACAACAGGTGGCTGGGCAATTCCTCCTTTAGTATACGTGATAGTGTCTGTTTGCCCGGGATACAAACCATACAATGTGATTGTACCGGTGCAAATGCCACAGTATGGCGGATTGGTAAAACTGAATGTCCGCATCGTGAAGGGTGGCACCGTCAGCGTCACGGGCCCCAGTGTATTAGACACGCATACCCCGCCTGTACGTACTACAATGTTGGTGTATACACCTGCACACAACCCTGTTATTGTAGCCATGCTATCAGCCCCTATGGTGCGCACTACCGGAGGTTGTGGTATCCCGCTACGCCAGTAGCTGATGGTATCTGTCTGAAAAGGATGAAGCCCGTAAATGGTGATCGTACCGGTACAAAATCCACAGTAAGGCGGATTCGTAAAACTCACGCCCCGTGCAGTAAAGGGCGGTACAGAAAGCGTTATCGGCCCCAGTGTGTTAGATATACAAACACCCGCTGTACGGGCTACAAAATTCGAATAAGTACCTGCACACAATCCGGTAATCACAACCATACTGTCTGCACCTATAAACCTTACTATTGGTGTCTGTGGCACTCCATCCTTCCAATAGTTTATGGTATCCGTCTGTCCCGGACGCAGACCATACAATCTGATCTCTCCCGTGCAAAATCCGCAATAAGGTGGGTTTGTTCCACTTATTGCCCGCATAGTGAAAGGTGGGTTGATCAAAGTTACAGGCCCTACAGGTGCACTCACACAATAGCGGCCTTCCTTTACTGTTATATTGCTGTATACGCCCGCCAGCAATCCTCCGATCGTTATAGACCCATCTGCGGCCACAGTTGCCACCACTGCAGGCTGCAATATGCCATACTTATAAAAACGAACCGTATCCAATGTACCGGCTGTCAGGCCAGAAAGTCGTATCGAACCATTGTTGTTGCCGCAATAGCTGGGATTTGTAAACGTAACCGTGGGAGAAGGAATCGCTGGCGAAGCAAGCGTCACCGGAATAGTAGACCGGCAGCCTGCTACACCCCCGGCAGCTATCGTAATGTTGTAGCTACCCGGCATCAGACTATCTACAAATGCTGCTGTAACGCTGCTAAAAACCTGAATGGTATCAAATGGCGCTCCAACATTCGAAACTTTGACTGTCCACGGCGATCCCAAACCTCCGGGAACAATTGAAATAGCTGCCCTTTTATAACAGGTTGCGGCAGACAGCAGTGTCGAGCTTACCGTTGGCTGAGGTAGGATCGTTATGGTATAGGCTATGGTCTGTGTGCCAGACAATGGACAATTATTGTCGGTATAGGTCACATAAAAAGTATAAGAACCAACAGCTGTACCTGTAGATGTCCACGATATTACACAATGCGGTGTGGGCGTACCATTCCCGGTAGTAACAAAGGACAGCCCTGCAGGCAACCCGGATGTAGTTACCGTGATATTGTTAGTAGTCACAACCTGAAATGGGTGTATATTCAGGGTAAACGCCCCTGAATTCTGGCAGATATTAAAATGCGTATTATCTACTAATGTACCGGCTGTTGCACCCGACAAACTGCCACTGGGTGGCGTATTGGTGCACGACTGCACCAGAAAGGTCATTTCCCTTTGACACGAACCCACAAAATTACCGCCTCTGAACTCCCTGATGTTGTATACAACAAGGGACCTTTGCAAAATGGTTGGTGTAAATCCAATTTGTCCCGTAGTCTGGTCAAAGGTCATACTGCTCCCGGCAAGCGGTGCTGCACCGGTAAAGGGAGCAATGTAAGTTACAGACGGCCCTGGGGCTAAACCTGTTGTACCGGCGGCGCCAGGCACCAGTGCAAAACGCAGCATATCTCCATTACCATCTACAGCACCCGGATTGTAGCTATTGGGTGTTGCTACACAATAGTAAGGTGTTGGAATATTGGTCAGAGTGGGGTTAGAGTTTGGCGCAACAGTGTTATTCAATGTATCTACCAGCTGCGTGTACGTTAGCGGTGTGCTCGATATGTTTGTTATCGATGGCGCCCTGCCCGCTATAGCTGTAGCATCCAGCCTTCCGGTAAACAGAAAACGCCAAACTGTTGATGTATAGGGCAATGTATAAGTACCACTGTACACAAACTTCTTAATACCTGGTGTCGGAAAACCCAAACTGGTACATTGCGTCATCGCCAGAAATCCTGGGCATACCGGCGTGATCTCCACACCTGCTGATGGTGCCTGTATAGAAAGATTTATAGAGTTGTGCAGTGTGTTGCCGTCATAAATGTGTATCTCCGGTGTGTTGGTCGGCAGCGACCCAAAGGCCGAACCCGGACCAGCTGCACCACAGTCAGCGTAAGCTATCAGTGTTATACGGTAGGTATTCCCACTTACGTGGGTATAGAAAAGATCCATGCCCACAAGGTGGGTAGCATAAGTAGTTAAACAAGCGAGCAATAGAGCCGCTGTTGATAGGGTTTTACGAATCATTTGGCTGAATTCGAAGTGCATAAAAACTACATAAGCAAGTATTGGTTTGCACACACTTTGGGCAAACTGCATTAAAGTTATAGAAATTCGTCCACCGGAAAAAATATTTTATTTTACTCATTAAAAGAGCCGTTCCATACCCGGAACGGCTCTTTCAATAATCCTTTTTTATCCGCTATCGCAGCAACGTTATGTTGCCTGTATGCTGCTCTATCTGACCGTCCTTGAACGTCACATCTATCGAGTAAATGTACACGCCCGCTGGCTGTGGTGTTGCATTCAGCGCACCATCCCAGCCCTGACCGTCCTTGTTGCTTGTCTCATATATCTGCTGACCCCAACGGTTGTAGATACTCATCTTGAACTCCACTACACCTCTCGAC
>CAIJXT010000020.1 GCA_903824665.1 uncultured Bacteroidota bacterium
ATGCAGACCATCCAGTTTTATCCAGCCATCGCAGAAGCCGCATTTTGTAGGATCCAGATAAGTAACCGCACGCAATGTAAATGGAGGATCTACCAGTGTCACCGGTCCTATCGGGTCTGATGTACAATATCCGTAATGAACAACAATGTTCGAATATATACCTCCACGTAGGTTGGGTATCGTTATTGTTCCTGCCATCGATACAATTGCTATGATCGGCGGCTGTGGCACACCATACTTGTCATATGTTATAGTGTCTATGCCACCTGCATTCAGGTTTGATATAATGATCGATCCGTCATTCTTACCACAATGGCTCGGATGAATAGTATCACATACAGGCAGCAGCTTACTTGGTACTGTCAGTCTTACGGTATCCCACAAGCCACATTCTGTAGATACAGAAGTAAAGATAGTCAGTATGTACAAGTTCGGACCAGGCAATGGACCAGGCTCCAATGTGTCGTTAAACGCTACAGAGTCTACAAACGTATGTATCGTATCTGTCGGCGCTGGCAATGATGGATTAGATACTTTGATCGTCCAGGGCTGGCCGGTGCCGCCTGGCTGTATCCGCACCACCGCTTTGTGCGTACAATCAGCTTCTGCTACTATAGTATGGCTTATCGTTGGCACCGGATAGATCGTGATAGTATATGCAATCGTATTGTTACCATTCAGCGGACACGCATTATCTCTCAGGTTCAGGAAGAACGTATAAACTCCGGGAGACATCGTCGATGCATTACCTGTGAATTTTACATGCGGTGTATTTGTACCATTACCTGTTACAGTGAAGGTGATGCCTGTTGGCAGTCCCGTAGCAGTACAGGTTACCTGCAGCGGCACCACTGGTGTCGGATCCGCAATGGGATCCAACTCTATCGTAAACGCTCCTTCATCTCCACACACGTGGAATGACGTAGGGCCATCAGGAATAATAACTCCTCCCGTATCTACAGGGCCTGCTTCAGGCACCACCGTAGCGCACGTACGCACCAGAAAGGTCATCTCGCGCTGGCAGGTGCCTACAAGTGTTCCGCCCCGGTACTCACTTACATTATATACTACAATGCTTCGCTGTGTAAAGTTCGGATTGAAACAAACCTGACCACTCACCGTACTGAAACTAAAACTGCCTGCCACACAACGCAATGGTGTTGTTGCAGAAACCGGAGTTGCTCCCCATGCTGTTCCTGTGTACGTTACGGGCCCACCTACAGATGTACAGTTGCCTGTCGCATTATTCGCAGGCACAAGGTCAAACCTCAGACTGTCATCATCAGGGTCTATCGCTCCCGGAGTATAGCATATCGGTGTGTTCAGGCAAAAGAAAGGCGTTGGTACAACAGTCAGACTCGGAGAAGTATTATTGTAAAGTGTATTATTCAGCGTCGCCTCAAGTTGCATCAGCGTGCTACCTGGGCCAACTATGTTCGTAATTGCAGCTGCACGACCAGCTGACGCCGATATGTGATTAGAGTTGAAAATGAACCTCCAGTTCGACGATGTAGCGGGTAGCGTGTAATTCGCAGAATAAACAAATTTCTTGATACCCGGTATCGCAAAACTGCTGTTCGTACACTGTGTTTTAGTCAGCGAATCAGGACATACCGGGGTGATTTCCGTACCTGCACTTGGTGCCTGAATAGCACAACCAATGGTCGCAACATAGGTAGCACCATTGTACACACACACCTGCGGCGCTCCCGTTGGCAGGCTCGCAAAAACCGACGCACTGGCTGGTCCGCAATCACCATACAGCACTACAGTTACCCTGTAAGTCAGCCCGCTAATCCAGGTATAATAAATATCTCCGCCTACAATGTGCGATGCAAACGACGATGCTCCGGAAAAAAGGAAAGCTACCGCGATGATCAGGCTCCGAAAAAAAAGTGGTATTGTTCTTTTCATAAAATATACATCAAAAAAATAGGTTAGAAATCATTTTATTGACTTTTTCCCCCTAGTTGGAGATACAATATAGACATATAATTCGACAAATTCGTTTGGTTTCCCGGAAAAAATACTTTTACATCACATTTTATCAACAACTATTACTACCACACACCTACCCTACTATTCTCGCGAATCCACCCAAATACCGCTGAAAACGGTAAAACAGGTGTAGTACACAAAATGCATATTGATTTTTCGCCAACTAACAAATGAAATACAAACATTATCGACTGTTTGAACCCCAAAACGAAAAAACACATTTATCACAAACATAATGGATCTCCTGGATTGTAGGTAACCAATTCTTTAGATCAACACAGCCGGTACCTGATCAAATTTACCGCTGCATCGCTGTCAATCATGCGCTGTCACAGACCATACGCCTTTTCCACTGTACCAAAAAACAATTGCACGACTCACAATTCTTCAATGCAACTGCGTGTCATTTGTTTGCGCCGCCCTCAACAACTTCAATACCAAATTTCCTATTGTGTGTCAGATTTGGTAATTTTGCAACCTGAAAAAAAGCACTTAATCTTTCCCAATGGCATTCGACATCAATCTCATTCAGAAAATCTACGGACAACTACCCGCCAAAGTAGCCGCAGCACGCACATTGCTGGGCCGACCACTTACGCTTGCCGAAAAAGTATTGTATGCACACTCATACGAAACACCAACCAAGGCATACGAACGCGGAAAAGACTACGTAAACTTTGCCCCCGACCGTGTAGCCATGCAGGATGCTACCGCACAGATGGCCTTGCTGCAATTCAGCACCTGTGGCCGCAGCCAGGTTGCAGTGCCCAGCACTGTTCATTGCGACCACCTGATTCAGGCCAAAACCGGCGCGGTACAGGATCTCGCTACAGCGGTCGATGTAAACAAAGAAGTGTATGACTTCCTCGCATCCATATCTAATAAATACGGTATCGGATTCTGGAGAGCCGGAGCAGGTATCATCCATCAGGTGGTACTCGAAAACTACGCCTTCCCCGGCGGTATGATGATCGGAACAGACAGCCACACACCCAATGCAGGCGGCCTCGGCATGATTGCCATAGGTGTTGGCGGTGCCGACGCTGTCGATGTAATGGCTGGTCTCGCATGGGAACTCAAAATGCCTAAACTGATCGGTGTAAAACTTACCGGAAAAATGAGCGGCTGGACTTCAGCCAAAGACATCATCCTGAAAGTTGCAGGTATCCTAACAGTAAAAGGTGGTACTGGTGCAATCGTTGAATACTTCGGCGACGGTGCAGAATCACTAAGCTGCACTGGCAAGGCTACAATATGCAACATGGGTGCCGAGATAGGTGCCACATGTTCTATGTTTGCCTACGACGCGAAAATGGCCGACTATCTCCGCGGTACCAGCCGTGCAGATGTTGCCGATCTGGCAAATGGTGTGTTCGCCGACCTCCGTTCAGACAAAGAGGTTTACGACAACCCATCCAGCTATTACGACCAGCTTATTGAGATCAACCTCTCCGAACTGGAGCCTTACGTGAATGGCCCGTTCACACCAGATCTGGCTACACCCATCAGCGAAATGGCTGCAGCCGTAAAAGAACATGGCTGGCCTGATCAGGTAGAAGTAGCCCTGATAGGCTCCTGCACCAACTCTTCTTACGAAGATATTTCCCGTTCTGCATTCATCGCCCGCAACGCTATGGACAAAGGACTGAAAGCAAAAAGCGAATTCACCATCACTCCTGGTTCAGAAATGGTAAGGTACACCATCGAGCGCGATGGCTTCCTCAACACTTTCGACCAAATGGGCGGTGTGGTGCTCGCTAATGCTTGCGGACCATGCATAGGCCAGTGGGCGCGCCACGTAGCCGACCCTGCCAAAAAGAATACTATCGTTACATCTTTCAACCGCAACTTCGCAAAGCGCAACGACGGCCTGTCGTCAACACATGCCTTCGTAGCCTCTCCTGAGATTGTTACTGCATTTGCAATCGCTGGCAGCCTGTCCTTCAACCCACTGAAAGACAAACTGCAGAATGCAGACGGAGAACTAGTGATGCTCGACGAGCCTCAAGGCTTCGAAATGCCACCACTCGGTTTCGATGTTGAAGATGCCGGATACGACGCCCCAGCTGCCGATGGCTCAGGTGTTGAAGTGAAGGTTAGTCCGCAGAGCGATCGCCTGCAGTTGCTCGCACCCTTCCCCGCATGGAATGGCGCTGATATGACCGGTCTCAAACTGCTCATCAAAGCTTTTGGCAAGTGTACTACCGACCATATCTCTATGGCAGGTCCTTGGCTCAAATACCGTGGTCACCTCGATAACATCTCCAACAATATGCTTATTGGCGCTATCAATGCGTTCAACATGGAGAGCAACAAGGTGAAAAACCAGCTTACAGGCGAATACAACGAAGTTCCACAGGTACAGCGCGCATACAAAGCCCAAAACATGGGCAGCGTAGTAGTAGGCGACGAAAACTACGGCGAAGGCAGCAGCCGCGAACACGCAGCTATGGAGCCACGCCACCTCGGTGTTCAGGCGATACTGGTTAAGAGCTTCGCTCGTATCCACGAAACCAACCTGAAGAAACAAGGTATGCTGGCCATCACCTTTGCGGATAAGGCCGACTACGATAAGATTCAGGAAAATGACAGCATCGATATCCTCGGTCTTACCACCTTTACCCCCGGCGTTCAGCTTACCGTTGTGCTCAATCATGCCGATGGCAGCAAAGACGAAATCAAAGTAAACCATACTTACAACGATCAGCAGATAGAGTGGTTCAGAGCCGGCGGCGCACTCAATGTGATCCGCAGCGAATTTGCCGCACGCAACTGATAAAAACACAAATTCAGCCTGACATAACCCATCTTCGGATGGGTTATGTCGTTTTTACGATTTCATTACCTTTTCATCAATTCGTGGCACAAAATTTGCTCCATTCTTGCAAAACCCAATGCATTCGCTAAATTTGTGACACAGACTATGTACCGGCTATACCACTTTAAGAATTTTATCGAATGGAAAGCATTCGGCGTATGCAGTGCCATTGGCGAGCGTATTGGTGTAGCCACGTCCAGTATCAGGCTTTGGTTTCTCTATGTTTCTTTCCTCACGCTCGGTTCTCCCATCATTGTTTATATGATCCTTGCCTTCTGGATGAATATGAAACGCTACATCCTCCTCAGTCGCCGCAATCCGCTCCGGTGGCTGTAACCGACCCCCTGCGTCCATCCTGACCAAAATCATTTTTCACTCGCCTGCCTTTTGTAACTTTGCGCTTTCCTTTATCTAAAAACAGGAAGGTACACCATGCCAGTGTTACACAACCGCGTCAACAATGAGGAACTGAAACAGCGTATGCTCGCAGAGACCGAGCCCCGCACCACAGTATCCTTTTACAAGTATTTTCCGGTAACCGACCCAACGGCGTTCCGCAACAGCCTTTATATTGCATTTTCTGCCCTCAAAGTCTTCGGGAGGATCTACATCGCATCCGAGGGAATCAACGGACAAATGAGCGTTCCCGAAAGCAATTTCGAAGCCTTCAAAGAAACATTGTACAACGCCGACCCCGCACTCAATGGCATCCGGCTCAACATCGCTCTAGACGACGACGGAAAATCTTTCTGGGTGCTGCGCCTCAAGGTAAGACACAAGATCGTTGCCGACGGTATCGAAGACCCTACCTTCGATATGGCCCGCACCGGCAAATACCTCAAGGCCAGAGAATACAACGAGCTGTCTGCACAACCCGGCACCATCATTGTAGACATGCGCAACCACTACGAATACGAGGTGGGGCATTTCGAGAATGCCATAGAAGTCCCTTCAGACACATTCCGCGATCAGTTGCCCATGGCTGCCGACATGCTGAAAGGCAATGAAGACAAAAACATCATCATGTACTGCACCGGTGGCATTCGTTGCGAGAAGGCAAGCGCATACATGCTGCATCATGGTTTCAAAAATGTTTTTCACGTAGAGGGCGGAATAATAGAATATGCACGCAAAGCCAAAGAAGAAAACCTGCCGGTAAAATTCAAAGGCAAAAACTTCGTTTTCGATGAGCGGCTCGGAGAACGCATCTCCGACGATATTCTGGCCGAATGCCATATCTGCGGCACCCCTTGCGATGCCCATACCAACTGCAAAAACGACGGCTGTCACCTGTTATTCATCCAGTGCCCCGCCTGTGCCGAGAAATACGAAGGCTGCTGCAGCGAAGAATGCCGCGAAGAGAAAAATCTGCCCGAAGACCAGCAGCGCGACCGCCGTGCCGGACGCGAAAACGGTATGATGATCTTCAACAAATCAAAAGAACACCCCCTGAGAAAACACCGGGCCGAATGGAAAGCTGACAGAACACAGTCCGATACAGCTAATGTGAAATAATAATAAGTTCTGTATAGCCGCAACCGCTGTCATCAACCACATATATGTGATAGACACCATCCGGTATCTCATGAGTGTTGATTGCTAATTTTTCACCCACCATTTGGGTTGATAGATACTCAATCCCTTGCAGATCAAACAGGGCAACCTTGTAAGTACCGGCAACTGACGCGGCGATTGTAATGCTACGATCTGCAGGATTGGGATAAACCACTACATTTGATTGAATATGGTCCCGCCCGATCCGGTCCACCTTTGCCGGGCTTATCGGCACCCCACAGGCAGTGCCTCTTTTATGATACACAAGTGTAGTATCTTCAATTTGACTGCCACCTATCCGATACCAGTTGTGGTTTATCAGCCCAAGCCCAACTTTATAGCTTCGTTTTATCGCCGAGCTGTCAAAATAGTTATTCCACAGCGACCCCACAATGTTGTTCGGTTCCTTTCCATACTCGTTAGCAGTTAAACAGAAGCTTGTTTTCTTAGGAAAATAATAAAGTATATCTGGCTGCCTGAACTCTTCCGGCATATACATCGAATCAGTAAATGGTCCGCGCGGCTCCGAAAACGAGCCCGTTACCGAAACTTTGTTATAGAGGTATGGGTAATCCGGCACATAAGCACCATCATATTTTTGCGTTGCTATCCAACCCCAATAATGGTTCTCTATCGTGCTACCAACCAAAATCTGACTACTAATCGTAAAGTACAAATACTGGTATGGTCGGATACCACTACTTGGATGATCCCTATCAAAAATCTTGTATTGCAATACATCTCCTACAGTAAAATGCAAAACATCCTCGTAACGCGGATACGGATATCGGTCTACCAGTGTAAACTGAGTATTATCGATTGTTGGTCCATGGGGCAGCGTGCTGTTACATGCTTTGTCAAGGTAAAAATCTTGCCCGGGAGTGTATTCATTATTTGGAGCATGGTAAGGGAAAGTGTACAAGTCAAATATCTTATAGAAACCATGATTCTTGGTCAAAAAAACCTCCAGATTATTACCAGGATCACCATACACGATTCCTGAGTCATCGTAAGCAGTGATCACAATCTTCTTTATGGTATCCGTAATCCCGAAAATAGAAATTGTACTTTTCCCCACCATCTCCGCGCGGTATATCCGCCGGCTGGTGTCATCATAAAACGTCCAGACATCCCCTATGTTGGCCTGTGTTCTGATTTTTATCGTGTCGCCCCACATAGTATTACTGCAAAACAATCCATCGCTGTATTGAACCGGCCTTTCCCCAAGCCAACTTGCACCGTTCGTATCCAGCAAACAGGTGCTGGCTGTACTCCATGGGTAACTCCCCCTCGGCGTATGAAATATGCTCCAAACAATCGAATCTGCAGAAGCCTGAAACGAATCCACCCTTACTCCACGCATATATCCTCCGCTATTAATAAAGAACCGCTTCGCACCGGCCTGTATACACTTATAGTCCTGGGCCTGCGAATACCCAAAACCGAAAAATAAAAGAAAAAGAAATCTTGTCTTCATAGCGTAGTAGGTTTAATGTAGGATTGAAACGGCTTGTTGATATCTGCGCCCCACCTCATCTTCAACAATAAGCACATAAACCCCTGAGTGTAGCTCTCGAACATCAATTCTGTCCTGAATTTTGTCGATTTCCAACTTCAGCACAATTCGCCCTGTCACATCCAGCAATCTCATCCTGAACACACCCGACATTAGACCGCTGATTGCAAATTCATCATTGATCGGATTGGGATACACAACAATATTTCCAACACCTGCTTGCTCACCCGAAATAGCACTCGGAAATGTCAAGGCGCTACCGCAGGCAATCCCGTTTTTATATGCAAAGCTCAAACTACCATACCTTGTCAATCGCTCTATTGGATAATAATAACACCTGTAATGCGATGTCTTACCCAATCCCATTTTATATGATGCCCCAGACTCACAAGGTTCAAATTCATTGAAAAGAGATCCGGACCGCCACCAGTATCTGGGACTTTTGTAACACATTGTAGAGTCAGTCCTGCAATAAAAATACATAGTCTGAATTCCGGTCTCCTCCGGCATCTTCACCGTATCAACAAAGTTTAGACGAGTACCAGTCGTTAGGATCCCGTCCACATTTACAGAAATATTTTTCGAACTGCAGTCTACATACGATTTCCGATGGATAACGTATTGCACTTGTGTACTGCTGATGACTTCTTTTGAAACAATTGTGTCAACTCTGCTAGTATATCCTTCTACCAGAAAATCACCACACGGGTCTACATAATTCACGATGTCCCCAACCGCAAAATCATATAGATCATTGTCCGTTTCAGTATTGATGATTTCATGCACGAACTGCTGACTACCACACTGCCGAAAAAAATAATCCTGAATCGGAAATGTGCCAGAGTAGGAATCCGGTGCCACTAGCCTATGAGGGAAAAGGAAAAAATCAAACACTTCATAAAATCCATAATTTTTGCTGATGGTAAGCCTTAGTTCGTTTACAGGATCCAATGGTATATAACCTGTATCGCGATCAAATGCTCGGATTTTAATAACCTTTACAGAATCTGTTACACCATATATTTCACGGGTCGACACTGATGCAAGTTCCGCCTTGTAGTATACGTTCGTGGTATCTTCATAAAAAAGCCACGATTCACCAACCGCGGCAAAGGTGTTTATGACAATCGCATTGCCCCAGATGTTCTCAAACAAAAACTTTCCATCGTTCCGCCTGGTGACTTTCTTTCCAATCCAGCAACCACCATATTCATCAAACGTATGTGGAACTTCAAGTTTTTCACGTCTGGTCCGGAACGGATAGTATATGGTCGAATCGGCATAAATTCGCTGTGAATCTATCCGGATGCCCCTCACATAACTTTGTTCATTATTAAAATAATGCTTCATTCCGGTTTGAATGCATGCATAATTTTGGCCGTAACAAAGACCCACCTCAAAGACACAAAATACTATGAGCATTGTATGTTTCATTACTATGGGTTTTTCTAATGAACAATAGACATCTTTTGCAACGATACACGGCCATTACCGTCAACAATTCGCACGCAATAAAGCCCTGCCGGTAAGTCAACAGTGCTGATTCGTTCTGATTTACCCATACAACTTAAACGCACCACAGAAGCACCAAGCATATCAGTTATCTCTATTTGGCGAACGTCTGCACTGGTAAATGTTATCTGCAACGTTTCATTTGCTGGGTTCGGCACTATACTTGGATGTTGGCATTGTTCAGCCAAATGTTCAATGCCACTTGCGATCGGAATATAAGTACCACATGGCTCACCATATCTGGTATAATAAACCAGATCTTTTCTTGTATAATCCCATAAGGTCCAGGAGGCTGTACAGTTCATTTCATACACCTTTCCCGGCCCCATTCTAAATTCCTCAATTTGCCCGCACGGCTCAAATTCGTTGAATATCGTGCCGGAGAATACTCTGTACAAATTTCCTGTGTTACACGAAGTCAGTATATCAGGAAAGTAATACATCATTGAATTCACCCCTTTTTCCTCGGGCATTAGTGTGGTATCAAACTTTCGTTCCGAATTCACGGTTAATGTAAATGGAGAAGCCGCGTATCCGTTCCTGACAAACACATATTCAGTGACGGTACTGCTGACAACGGTTTTTCCAATGATCGAATCCAAATATACACTGGAGGAAAGCCCCCCTGTTGCAAAATCGGTGACTTTTCTATACTCGAGTATATCTCCGATTCCCAAATCAAACAGCTCATTTTGCGGCGGATTGTAGAAATCCGTCAATCTGAATTCCTGTTGCTCGCACTTAAAGAAAAAATAGTCCGAAGTATCCAGAATAGCACTTGGGCCAGGTGAAACACGCCTGTGTGGGAAAAAATACAAATCAAATACTTCGTAAAATCCGAAGTGTTTACTGATGCTTACTTTGTAGCCATTTACAGGGTCCGATGGGATTAACCCAGTGTCTCTGTCAAAGGCACGAATAACAATCGTCTTTACTGTATCTGCCACACCAAATATCATTCGTACCCCCTGCGAAACCATTTCAGCCCTGTAATAAATATTCGACGTATCCGTATAAAAATCCCACGAATCCCCAATGGATGCCTGTGTCTTTATCACGACTGTGTCATTCCATACATTGTCAAAAAAATAAGTGCCGTCTGTATATCGGATTACCTTCTTACCAAGCCAACTTCCACCGGCAGTATCGAGAATCGTAGAAAATCCCGTGGTGTTATAATCCCCTCTGCATGTTTTAAAAGGATAATAAATTGCAGAATCCGGATAAATAGAAACTGAGTCTATTCGCATACCTCTTAGGTAGCCCAAACCATTCGTAAAATATCGCCTGTTAGATTCGTGAAAACATCGGTATTCTTGTGAATAGCCATTGTAAACAATTACAAACAACAGAAAAACGAATAGGGCTTTTTTCATTGATAGATTTTTAGAATACAAAGTGCATAGATAAAATTAGCACTTATATTCTTCAATCCCAAATATAAAATCCCCCAATAAAATGATGGTAAATAAAGTATTAAAATAGCAGTTTAGTAAAAGTTAGGAATCAGATTTGCGATTGTTGGCACAATTGCATCACCAGATTCAGATAATCAAATATAGGTTTCTCGTGATAACTATTTCTGGAGTACTAGCCCTAACCAACAAACTAAACTGAACAGAATTGTTTATAACAAACAATCACTTGCGACAATGGTTGGATGTGAGACGCTAACGAATTGGTATAGTTCCTTGCTTCCCACTCCTACCCCATCGCTTCCAGTTCATCTGCGGTAGGTCCGTACATACCGGGTATTGGTATGTCCAGCAACCTCAGGTATACACCCAGTTGTGCTCTGTGGTGAAATAAATGACTGTACGCAAACATACGGAGCGCCGCATGCTTGGGCATGGTAAAGTATACAGTCTCTCCCCTGCGCATTGTCCACATACGGTCAAAGTCAGCATCGCTGCAACCCTCCAGTACTGCCACTGCCTGCATCACATGCTCATCATGCTTGGCCAGCAGTTCTTCCAGTGTGTCTGGTGCCTTTAGCTTGTAATCAAACTGTGTCAGGTCCAGCTCATCTGTCAGCATTGTCATAGAAACCCATCCGGTGATTTCAGCCACATGCATCGCCAGTTTACCCAGTTTCATCGATTTATTGTGTGGTTTCCACTCGCCGCGTTCCACCGGTACACGCTCCAGTATTTTCCGCGTTTTTGCTGCTTCCTGTTGCAGTTCTGTTATCAAAGGTTGATTTAGTGGCATGCTAATCTTTGTATTTTTGTGAAAATAAACATTTTTACCAAAACACAGCCCTGCCATGCGCCTGCTTAACATTTTTCCCCTCCTCTTTGTCTCGTTAATATTTGCAGGCGCTTCCTTTGCACAATCAGCTACCGGCACACACTATGCGGTCGCATTTTACAACTGCGAAAATCTGTTCGACTACTTCGACAATCCACTCACTGCCGATGAGGAGTTTACACCGGGTGGCAAATACCACTACACGCAAAAAATATACCGTCAGAAACTGGCTAATATCGCTGCTGTCATCCAAAAGATGGACAACGGGTCCGGCCCTGCTGTTATAGGTCTGGCAGAGGTAGAAAACACAACCGTGCTGCGCGATCTCACCGAGCAGCCCGCTATCCGCAGTCGCAAATACAGATATGTGCTGCACGATGGTCCAGACCCGCGCGGCATCAACGTAGGACTATTGTATGACCCCGCCCGCTTCCGCGTACTCAATAGTGCGCCCTTGCCGGTCAATATCTCCACTACTGGCGGCAAAGCTGTCACCCGCCATGTGCTGCATGTCACAGGCATACTCGCCGGAGACACCTTGCACATACTTGTCAATCATTGGCCATCCCGCAGAGGTGGCGAAGAAAAAAGTGAAGAAAAACGGGCTATCGCCGCACGGGTCAACAAATCAACTACAGATGCCCTGCTCAGAAAAAACAAAAACGCGCGCATTATCATCATGGGCGATCTCAACGACAATCCCACCGATAATAGCATATCCGTAATACTTGGGGCAAAGGCAGACCGGGGCAATGTCTCAACAACAGGGCTGTTCAATCCCTTTGCGTCTATGCACACCAGTACCACCGGCACAGAAGTGTATCGTCATCGCTGGAACCTGTTCGATCAGATTATCTGCTCAGGCACACTGCTCACCGGAAAAGGACTTCACTTTCAGGAGGCAGAAATATTTAAACCCGGTTTTATTATCGACACATACAAAGGACACGAGGGCGAGCCCCATCGCTCATTCAAAGGCACCTACTGGATCAATGGATACTCCGATCACTTCCCGGTGGTAGTATACTTGTCCGGTAGCCGTCGGTAACGCAGGCCCTTCGCCACTTCAACCCCATCAATATCACCACCATGCACGCCTGTCATAAGTGCGCGCCTATACCCGCTCTATGATCACAGCATATCCCTGACCTAGCCCTATACACATCGTTGCCAACGCATACCGCTTACCGGTCTTCTGCAATTCCAGTGCTGCAGAGTATACAATACGCGCACCGGTCATTCCCAACGGATGACCTATAGCGATCGCACCTCCATTCGGATTCACCCTGGCATCATCATCGGCAAGCCCCAGCTCACGCGTACATGCCAGACTCTGCGCCGCAAAAGCCTCATTAAGTTCTATGATGTCTATATCATTCATCGTTAGTCCGGCTTTCTCCAGTGCCTTCCGGGTAGCGCCCACCGGCCCTATACCCATGATCCGGGGCTCTACACCCACCACCGCTGAGCTCACAATCCGGGCTTTCGGTGTCACGCCATATTTCGCCACAGCCTCCCCCGACAGTATATACAATGCTGCAGCGCCGTCGTTCAGCCCCGAGGCATTGCCGGCTGTCACAGTTCCTGTTTTCGAAAACGATGGCTTCAACTGACCCAGGCGCTCTATCGTAGTTGTTGGCTTCAGAAATTCATCCTTACTCACCACTATCGCGTCTCCCTTCTTCTGTTGCATCACCACCGGTGTTATCTCCTCTGCCAGCCGCCCGCTCGCCTGCGCTGCTGCTGCTTTCATCTGCGACCGGTAGGCAAACAGATCCTGATCCTCTCTGCCGATGTTGTACATGCCCGCAACATTTTCAGCCGTCACACCCATCGGGTCTGTTCCGTAAAGCTCATGCATTTTCGGATTCACAAAGCGCCACCCAAAGCTGCTGTCAAACATCTGTGCATCCCCGCCAAATGGCTGCGATGTCTTCGCTATCACCCACGGGCTGCGGGTCATATGCTCCATTCCTCCCGCTATAAAAACATCTCCATCTCCCGCCTTTATCGCCCTTGCCGCTCCTATCACCGCCGACATCCCGGAGGCACACAACCGGTTCACCGTCTCGCCGGGCACACTCCATGGTATTCCCGCCAGTAGCAGCGCCATCCGGGCCACATTCCGGTTATCTTCTCCTGCCTGATTGTGGCAACCTAGTATCACATCATCTATTACCGCTGCAGGTATGTTCGGATTCCTCGCCACCAGTTCCTTCATCACCAGTGCCGCCATATCATCGGCACGTATGCCCGATAGTGCTCCGCGAATGTTCCCTATTGGTGTCCTGATGCCGTCAACTATATATGCTTCTTTCATATTGAATTTCTGCTATTGAGACCGCAAAGGTAATTGGGTTTTCATAAAACCTTACTATATCGGCATTCCCTAAAACAATAATACTTTTCATCGCATTCTCGTGCAGATTCCGGTACTTTGCATGTATATACACCGATATGTACGGTATATATACTTTAAGCATCAGACAACACAATTCCGGATACCGTATTTTACATATATTTGAGTTAACGTAACGACCATACCAATGGAAAGGAAAGAATTTATCAAAAAAGGAATTTTCGCCAGCGCGCTCGCCTGGATTCAGGGATCTTTCGGCGGTTCTGCCCGGGCCGCAGCCAAGCTTGCTGATGCCCGCTACAGGGGTGTTGAAGGTGTTTTGTCTCCTACTAACACACACATGGTCGGCAATGGCTTCAAGGTCATGAACTTCTTCCCTAACGGCAAAGGTTTTGAAGAGCGTATGAGTCCGTTCTTTCTCCTCGACTTCAACGCCGAAGTCAGCTACCCGCCATCCGAAATTTCACGTGGCGTTGGTGTGCACCCGCACCGTGGTATCGAAACAATCACCTTTGCCTATAAAGGTGGTGTAGAGCACCACGATAGCAAGGGCAACCACGGCATCATAGGACCCGGCGATGTACAGTGGATGACCGCTGGTGGCGGTGTGCTCCATAAAGAATACCACGACCAGACGTACACCAAAACCGGCGGCGCGTTCGAGATGCTGCAGCTCTGGATCAATCTGCCCAAACAGCACAAAATGACGCCCGCCAAATATCAAAGCATCACCCACGACTCCAAGCCTAAAGTACAGCTACCAGGCAATATGGGCGAGGTATACGTCGTAGCAGGCGAATATGCTGGCGTTAAGGGCGTAGCTAGTACTTTTTCACCTGTACACATGTACGACATCCATTTCAATCAGGGTGCCGACTTTACCTTCAGCCTGCCTGCACACTACAATTCCGGCATCTTGGTCATAGACGGCGAAATTGCGGTAAACAATCACGATGTACCCGAAAACCACTACATTCAGCTCAGAAACGAAGCTGGTGATATTCACATAAAAGCAAAAAAGAAAGGCATTCTGCTGGTACTCAGCGGCGAACCACTCAACGAGCCCTACGTAAGTTATGGCCCCTTTGTTATGAATACAAACGACGAGATAAAGCAGGCAATAGAAGATTTTAATGCCGGCAAATTCGGATTTTTGAAAGATTAATACCCTGCAAAACGCACCTATGAAATTGAAAGTAATTGTAACCGGCGCTACCGGCATGGTAGGCGAAGGTGTATTGCACGAATGCCTGCAGCACCCTGACATCTCCCATGTACTCGTACTGAGTCGCAAGACCTGCGGTATCGCACACCCAAAGCTCACCGAAGTCCTGCACAGCAATTTCTTCGACCTCTCCCCTGTCGAAAACCAATTGTCCGGCTACGACGCTTGCTACTTTTGTCTGGGCGTATCATCTGTGGGGGTGAAGGAAGAGGAATTCTCCCGTATGACCTACGACCTTACAATGCATGCCGCCCAAACGCTTTCCCGGCGCTCTCCGTCTGCCACTTTCTGTTATGTTTCAGGTGCAGGTACCGACAGTACCGAAAAAGGCAGCATGATGTGGGCACGTGTCAAAGGCCGCACCGAAAACGCTCTGCTCAAGGTACCCTTCAAGGCTGCTTACATGTTTCGCCCCGGCTATATGCAACCCACTCCTGGACTCAAAAACACACTCGGTTTTTATAAGTGGATATCCTGGATGTATCCCGTTATAAAGTTGCTCATGCCCGGTAGAGCATCTACCCTTGGCGAGCTCGGCAGGGCAATGATCCATGTCACAACACGCGGTTACAACAAAAACATCCTCGAAGTAAAAGACATTGTAGCACTCGCAAAGTGACCCGCCTGATCTGTAGCCTTTAGCTTTGCGATCCACCAACCGATCTGGCACTTTTAGGCGCTGTATGCCTGTAAGCCACCCCGATGGCATCCTGCAGCATTCCCTTGCGCACCTTGGTCAGATCTACGAAAGTAGCACCGCCGGCACCCCATTTTCCGGGCACCGGAAAGAAAACTTCACCCGGAAACGAACAGAATACCGATTGCTCAATAATAGGAAGCCGAACCATAGCCCTTTTGTCTGCCGGCCACAGCGTCATGAATATCTTGTTTTTTACCCTGAACGAAGGATGCCCGAAATGCTCCTTCTCCTCTACTCCCGCAAGCGATAGGGCCATTTTCCCGGCTGTAACTATGGATACCATTTTTCTGATTGGCAATTAGTGGGTTAAAAATAGCATTTCTTTTCACCTGTAGTTCCTGCCCGCCGTCAGCTACCCGTTCCCGCATATCCCGTACATTTGCCCCCATGAAAAAAGTAGCGATACTGTCTGCTGCTGTGCTTTGCATCCTTTCCGTTGCATTCATATCGGGTACACTACCCGCCGGCAGTCCATTTGCTACCAAAGACGGCACTCAGGAACACCTCGGCGAACTGTTATTCTTCGACCCTATCCTGTCTGCTACCCGCACCATCAGTTGCGCCTCCTGCCACATCCCTGCATTCGGCTTTGCCGATACTTCCGCTGTGAGCACAGGCATACATGGCCGCAAAGGCACACGCAATGCACCTTCCTGCACCAACCTCGCCGAAAGGCCCTACTTCTTCTACGATGGCAGAGCAGCCACCCTGCCCGATCAGATACACTTCCCCATCGAAAACAAAGACGAGATGGGATTGCCATATGCCGAAGCCGTGGCTCGGGTAAGCGCTAGCAAAACATACCTTGCACGTTTCAAAAAAGTCTACGGAGCCCCTCCCAATGGCAAAAACCTAGCACAGGCGCTCGCCGCCTACATGACCACACTGGAAACCTCCAACACACCCTTCGACCGGTTCATGAACGGCGACAGCACGGCCATCAGCGTATCAGCCCAGCGCGGCCGCGAGCTCTTTATGAGTCCACGCGCCAAGTGCTTCGACTGCCACTTCTCACCCGATTTTACCGGCGACGAATTCCGGAACATCGGCTTGTTCGATGGACAGCGCCTCAACGATTCCGGCAGATTTACCATCAGCAAAGACATGAACGATATTGGCAAATTCAAAGTACCGGGCCTGCGCAATGTTGCCGTTACCGCACCCTACATGCACAATGGCATGTTCCGTACCCTGCGTCAGGTACTCAACTATTACAACGATCCTTTCAAAACAGTACCCCACCCCATCAATACCGACAGCCTGCTGCTGCAACCACTCAATCTCACGGAAACAGAAATAACAGATCTCGAAAACTTTCTGATTACCCTCTCCGACGACAGATTCAAAAAGCACTGATACGGCAATACACACCAATTAGCAACCCTAAAAGTGAAATTGCGGGGGAATTTTAACCAATACCGCTCTTTTTACCGCTCAAATGCTACTTTTGCCCCAAATATTTACTTATTATGAAGCGAAGCGCATTCAAAGGTCTTTTGCTCGGTGCTGCACTACTGCTCTCCGGTACCAAACAGGCCGACGCGAAAATTAACTTTACCCAGTACGTCATGCCAAATGGTCTCCATGTCATTTTGCACGAAGACCACTCTACACCTATCGTTGCCGTTTCGGTAATGTACCATGTAGGCTCCAAAAACGAACACCCCGAGCGCACCGGCTTTGCACACTTCTTCGAGCACCTCCTTTTCGAAGGCAGCGAAAACATCAAGCGCGGCGAGTTCATGAAATTGGTTCAGTCTGCCGGCGGCCAGCTCAATGCCAACACAACCCAGGACCGTACATTCTATTTCGAGGTACTTCCGTCCAACCAGCTAGAACTCGCACTCTGGATGGAGTCTGAGCGTATGCTACATGCGAAAATTGACGACATCGGCATCGAAACCCAACGTAAGGTTGTAAAGGAAGAGAAAAAGCAACGTTACGACAACACACCCTACGGACAACTGATCAATGTGATCTTCGAAAACGCCTACACCACCTACCCATACCGGTGGAGCCCCATAGGCAAGGAGCAGTACATCGACAAAGCCACTATGGACGAATTCATGGCGTTCTACAGAACATTCTATGTTCCCAACAATGCGGTGATGGTCATCGCCGGCGACATCGATCCTGCCAAAACCAAAGAATTGATTGCCAAATATTACAATGACATCCCCAAAGGCACCAAACCAATTCCCCGCCCTACCGAGGTAGAACCTGTACAAAAAGCCGAAAAACGCGTGAAGTTCTACGACAATGTACAGCTGCCCGGCGTAATATTGGCCTACCATATGCCTAAGCAGGGCACGCACGATTACTATGCCATTCAGCTGCTCACCCAGCTCATGTCCAAAGGCAAAAGCTCTCGTTTTGAGAAGGAAGTAGTAGACAAGCAGGAAAAAGCAATTCAGGCAGCCGCTTTCGATCTTGGCAACGAAGAGCCTGGCATGGCCATCATGCTCGGCATCTGCAACATGGGCGTACCTGCAGGAGATCTGGAAAAATCAATGCTGGCCGAAATTGAAAAACTCAAAAAAGACGGCATCACCGACGAAGAATATAAAAAACTGCAGAATCAGGCCGAGAACGACTTTATAGAGCAAAACCAGAAAGTACTCGGTATAGCCACCAATCTGGCCACATACCAAACTTTCATGGGCAATGCCGATCTCATCAATACCGAGCTCGACCGCTACAAGAAAGTTACGAAAGACGATATCAAGCGGGTAGCCAACAAATACTTCACTAAGGAAAACCGCCTCGTAGTGCATTACCTGCCAAAATCCGAAGAAAACAAAAACTCAGAAAGCGCTAACACGCCCGCTAAAAAATAATACCGCTAACCAGCTCAAAATCAAAGAATGAAAAAGATAACATTATCTATTATAGCCCTGGCGGTGGCAGCGACTACTTATTCGCAAACCGTCAACCGCAGTATCAGGCCTCAGCCCGGCCCTGCTCCGGAAATCTCACTCGGCAAATCCGAGAGTTTCACCCTTGCCAATGGCATGAAGGTTTTTGTGGTCGAAAACCACAAACTCCCAACCATAGAATGTAGCATACAGCTCGACATAAAACCAGAGATCGAAGGAGATATGGCTGGTTTTGGTCAGATGATGTCGGACCTCGTTATGGCAGGCACCGCTACCCGCTCCAAAGACAAGCTGAACGCCGAAATAGACCAGATGGGTGCCAGCATAGATGTAGATGATGAAAGCATCGAAGCAAGCGGCCTGAAAAAATATCAGGACAAAATTTTCGAACTCATGGCCGATGTCGCTATGAATGCCGTAATCCCGCAGGACGAGCTCGACCGCGCTAAAAAGAAAGTACTATCCGGCCTCGAAACCCAGAAAAACGAACCAGATGCCATGGTCCGCAATGTCAGCGCTATGATCAACTATGGTGCAGCACATCCTTATGGCCAGATCGCTACTCAGGAGTCGGTAAAAAAGATCACCCTCGAGCGTTGTCGTAGCTACTACAAAACCTACTTCCGCCCCAATGTAGCCTACATGGCCATCATTGGCGATGTTACAGCCGCCGAGCTCAAGCCAATTATCGAAAAACACTTCGGCAAATGGCAGCGTGCCAATGTACCTTCAGCAGCTTATCCAGCTCCGCTCACAGCCTCAGGCAAATCAACCAAGGTATCCTTTGCGCCACGTACTTCAGCAGTACAGAGTGTGGTGAGTGTCACCTACCCTATTGCAGAACTCAAACCCGGCATGGACGATGTGATCAAGGTCAAGGTAGCCAACACCATCCTCGGTGGCGGCTCTCAGGGCAGGCTCTTCCAGAACATCCGCGAAAAACACGGCTGGGGATATGGCTCTTACTCTGCCATCAGCGAAGATGATATCTGTGGCAACTTCACCGCTTCACTTAAGTGCAAGAACAACGTTTCAGACAGTGCGCTCGAAGCCCTTATCAACGAAATGCGTATTATTCGCATCGAAAAAGTAAGCGACTCAACGCTCCGCAATACCATCAATTTTATGTCCGGCAATTTTGCCATCGGGCTTGAAGATCCCAAACGCATCGCGCAGTTTGCTATCAATATTGAGCGCTACCACATGCCAAAGGACTACTACAAAAACTACCTCAAGAACCTCAGCGCTGTAACCGTCGACGATGTGCTCGCTATTTCTCAGAAGTACATCCGCCCCGACAATACCAACATCATCGTTGCCGGTAGCAAAGAAGAAGTAGCCAACAAACTCGCACGGTTCTCTGCCGACGGCAAAGTTGATTATTACGACTATGCCGGCAAGCCTATCACTCCTTCTGAAGTAAAAGCTGTGCCACTCGGCCTCACTGCCGACGATGTGTACAAAAAGTATGTTGCAGCCATTGGAGGCGAGAAGGCACTCAACGCCCTCAAAGACATCACCGTTTCCAGCACCAGCGAGGTTCAGGGCATGCCCATCACAGTTACCATCATGAAGAAGAGCGGCTACAAGCTCAAACAGTCCGTTGACGCAAGCATGGGCGGCAACAAAATGACCGTTCAGAAAAAAGTATTCAATGGCACTACCGGCTATCAGGAGCAGCAGGGCAAAAAAGCAGACCTCACCGCGGCAGAAATCGCCGAGACGAAGCAGGAAGCAGACCTTCAGGCAGAGCTCCACGATGCACAGTACGGTATCAAACGCACGCTCAAGGGCATCGAAACACTCGACGGTATCGACGCATACATCGTAGAGTCGGTGAATGCAGCCAACGTAAAAACCACCGAATACTACGATACGAAAAACGGATTGCTCGTACGCCAGACCAAGTATGACAAAGACCCGCAGGGCAATCCCGTTTCACAGTCTACAGATATGTCCGACTACCGCGAGATACCCGGCACCAACGGCTACAAAATGCCCTACTTCATGAGCATACCCGCCGGCGGCATGAGCTTCAACCTCAAGGTACAATCTGTAGAGGTCAACAAAGGCATTGCTGATACCGAGTTCAATTAATACGCTCATTATTAATTTACTGTTTACCAGGCACCCATCAGTGGTGCCTGGTTTGTTTCAGGCCGGCCACATCGCTGCAACTCTGTACAATTCCTGTTATCTTCGCACACATGAAATTCCTTATCGTAGGGCTGGGCAATATAGGCGCTGAATATGACGCTACCCGTCACAACATCGGATTCGACATAGCAGATACTTTCGTCATCAAAAATGGTGGCACCTTCACACTCGACCGCCATGCATTCGTCGCCGAGGTCCGCTGGAAGGGGCGCACATTTGTGGTTATCAAGCCTACCACATTTATGAACCTTAGTGGCAAAGCCGCCAAATACTGGCTCGACAAAGAAAAGATCGCCCCCGAAAACATGCTCGTCCTCGTCGACGATCTCGCACTACCCCTCGGCACCCTGCGCCTCCGTGCTACAGGCAGCGATGCCGGCCACAATGGGCTCAAGAATATGCAGCTTGTCCTCACCAACGATAAGTATCCCCGGCTCCGCTTCGGTATCGGCAACGACTTCCCAAAAGGGCGCCAGGTCGACTTTGTACTCGGCAAGTGGAAACCCTCAGAGCTCCCCATCGTGCAGCAGGCACTGCTGCGCAGCGTCGACGCCATAGAGTGTTTCGCCACACAAGGCATCGGCAAAGCCATGACCGAATTCAACAAGTAGTTTACGCTTCAGATCCCACGGTGTGGTACACTTCCAAAAGTGTGCCACACCTCCCCTTTAAAACCAAATAGCCTCAAACCAAAAGCAACGTACTGCCACCCGGCTTTTGCTATGTTGATCTACCGCATAGCCATTCGGGAGGCCAGTTATTAAAACTTCTATACCCACCATCAGATTTTGCCACCTCTTCCAGAATCTTCAAAGCGACGGAGATGTCAGCCTCCGTACTTTTTTGCTCCAGGTCCTCGTAATAATAAAGATTGAATTTTTCATTGTATATTGTTACCATATAACTCACGAATATGAGGCAAACAATTGTTGCAGCAATTTTGCTTTTGATTTTAGGCCAAACATCGGCTGCATATGGTCATAAAAAAGGACAGGCCTACATCGATTCACTAATGGCTGAATTGCCCTCCCGGGGCAACGATTCAAACAAAGTAGTATTGCTTGACGAACTTTCTACGCGATACAGTCTGATCAATCCCGATGAAGGGTTGAAGTACGGTAATCAGGCGCTGAAACTGGCAACAGATTTAGGTTGGAATCAGGGCATCGCACTGTCCAACACCGCCGTTGGCATGAACTACCAGAAAAAGTCTGATTATGAAACAGCTTTGGAATATCTGTTAAAAGCGCTGAAAATAAATGAAACCTTCGGATACAAATCAGCACTGGCGAATGTCAACATGCAGATAGGTGTAAATTATAAGCTGCGCGGAGATTTCTCAAGGGCGCTTTCCTACTACGAAGTCTCACTCAGGTTGCGGAAAGAGTTAGGGGACAAAGAACTGATTGGCACAGTTCTGGGCAATATCGGCAACATTTACAAGGCACAGGGCAACTATCCTAAAGCTTTGGAGTATTACCTGATGCGCCTTAAAATAGGAGAAGAAACGCAGGATAGCATCGGTATCGCTACCGTCACCGGAAATATCGGCAATGTGCACTACTTGTTGCACGACTATCCACGGGCATTAGAGTACAATACTAAAGCACTGAAGATTTTTGAACGCCTTGGCGATAAAAACAATACTGCCAGGATCAACGCAAACATTGGAGCTATCTATGTCGATAAGGGAAACTACGATGTTGCCCTGACACACGAACTTATGGCACTTACACTATACGAAGAGTTGGGCAGTAAAACAGGTATTGTAGATGCCACCGATAATATCGCGGCTATCTATGTGAAGCTGAAGAATTTCCCGGCAGCTTTAGCCTTCGAATTCAAGGCACTCAGGATGGTTGAGGCTATTGGCAATAAATTGGGCCAGGCTATTACGCTGGCTAGCATCGGAATGACCTATGTTGAAATGGCCAAAGACACTTCTGCTAAAAGGTATCAAGGCAAACAGCAATTGAATACGCTACCGCAAGACCTGCGCAGTTTAACAATTCCCATGCCGGCTGGTCGAATTGGCAAAGCGGAGTTAGCGATCGAATACATTCTTAAAGCCATAGTTATTGCAGAGGAGAATCAATCGTTAAGTACATTGGAAGGTGCCTACAACAATCTCAAAGAGGCCTATATTTTAACCGGAAATCACAAAAAGGCATTTGAAGCGCTGGCAAACTACCATGCTATCAAGGATTCAGTTTTCTCACAAGACAACAAAGAGCAAATGATACGGATGGGCATGAAGTATGATTTCGACAAGCAACGATTTTCAGATAGCATGAAAACAGTGGAGATGGAGCGAATAGCAACTGCAAAGTACCAGCGTCAGAAAAGGTATAAACTGGCTGCCATTGCTGGAATTGTACTCCTTGGCGGTTTTTCTTTCTTTATTGCAAAAGAGCGAAAGAAATCAGACAGAGCGCGTGAAGTAGCAGACCGTGAGCGGAAAAAGTCTGACGAATTACTGCTCAACATCCTTCCCGCTGAAGTGGCAGAAGAACTTAAGGCTAAAGGCAGTGCCGAAGCCAAACTGATAGATGATGTAACCGTTCTTTTTACCGACTTCAAGGGATTTACACAACTATCCGAAAAACTGACTGCCAAAGAACTCGTAAGCGAAATAAATACCTGCTTCTCTGCCTTCGACTACATTATGCAAAAGCATGGCGTGGAAAAAATAAAAACCATTGGCGATGCCTATATGGCTGCAGGTGGCCTGCCCACACCCAATAAAACACATGCCGAAGACGTAGTAAAAGCCGCGCTGGATATACAGGCCTTCATGCACCGCCACAAGACGGAACGCGAGGCGGAGGGAAAACTATTCTTCGAGATAAGGATTGGCGTACATACCGGCCCCGTAGTAGCAGGCATAGTAGGCATCAAGAAATTCGCCTACGACATCTGGGGTGACACAGTAAACACCGCGAGTCGCATGGAAAGCAGTGGCACAGTGGGAAAGGTAAACATCTCTGAAACGACGTGCGAACTGGTGAAAAATAAGTTCAACTGCGAGTATAGGGGTGAAGTAGAGGCAAAAGGAAAGGGGGTAATGAAAATGTATTTTGTATCGTAAAAATGAGAATGAAGGCCTTTAAAATATGTCTTTTGTTATTGCTTGTCATGGCAGCGGGCCCGCACGTCTTCGCACAGGTGCAGGGGCAGGCAAGAGTGGACTCCCTTCTGAAAGAACTGCCAAAGCAAAAGGAGGACACGAATAAGGTGAAGTTGCTGCTTAAGCTAAGCGGTACTTATGGTTATGCCGGGGCGGTAGCAGACGCGAACAAAGGGTTGGAGCTCGCTATCAAGCTAAATTGGAAACCTGGAATTGCAGATGCATACTTTTCATTGGGAAGCATATACCGGGCACAGGTGAATTACCCTAAAGCTCTGGAAAATTTGCTGAAAGCTTTGTCCGTTTACAAAGAACTGGGGAATAAACGTATGACAGGATGGACCCTGAATTATATTGGAAAGAGCTATTTCGACCAGCGGGATTTTACAAGTGCATTGTCTTACTTTTTAAAGTGCCTTGATATATTCAGGGAAATTGATCACAAATACAGTATTGCCGGAACCTTTAATGATATTGCCAATTTTTACTGGGAACAAAGAGACTACACAATGGCCTTTGAGTACTATTCAAAGGCATTAAATGTGTTTGAAGCAGCAGGAGTGGTTAGCGGTGTTGGGATGGTTCAAATTTCCTTAGGAGACTACTACACAAAAATTGGAAATTATGAACAAGCACTAAGCCATTATTCAACAGGATTACGAATTTACGATCATGTTGCAGACAGGTCAGACAACGTTTCTTATGCATATACCAGTGTTGCCAGGTTTTACTTCGCGCTAGCCACTGACAGCAACAAAAATGGCTTGAATAAGATTTGCAAAGGCAATAAAAAGATGGCGTTGCAGAAATCGAAAGACTTTTTGGACACCGCGTTTGCTATTTGCAAGGAAACTGGGGAAAGCCCCAACGCTGTCTATCAAAATTACAGCCAAACAAAGGCTGCTCTGGGCGACTATAAGGGAGCGTTGGAAGACCATGTGCGGTATGTAACCATCAAAGATTCACAGTTTTCAGCTGACAATTACAAAAGATTCAACGAACTGACATTGCAGTCGCTATTCGACAAGAAACAGGACTCGGTGAAAATGGAAGCTGCGAAAGCGGAGGCTGTTCACCAGGCCAATGAAAAACGTCAAAAAACAATCATATATGCTGCGGCTGGTGGCCTGGCTTTACTACTGGTATTCTTGCTATTCGTTCAGAAAGAAAAGAAAAAAGCCGACCTGTTATTACTCAATATATTACCATCAGAAGTAGCCGAAGAACTAAAAGCCAAAGGCAGCGCCGAAGCAAAACTTATAGATGAAGTCACGGTACTCTTCACCGACTTTAAAGGCTTCACGCAACTTTCCGAAAAGCTATCGCCAAAAGAACTGGTGGCTGAAATAAACACCTGCTTCTCGGCCTTCGACAACATTATGCAAAAGCATGGCGTGGAAAAAATAAAAACCATTGGCGATGCCTATATGGCTGCAGGTGGCCTGCCCACACCCAATAAAACACATGCCGAAGACGTAGTAAAAGCCGCACTGGATATACAGGCCTTCATGCACCGCCATAAGGAAGAGCGGGAGGCCGCCGGAAAACTCTTCTTCGAGATAAGGATAGGAGTGCACACCGGGCCGGTAGTAGCAGGCATAGTGGGCATCAAGAAATTCGCCTACGACATCTGGGGCGATACCGTAAACACCGCCAGCCGTATGGAAAGTAGCGGCACTGTGGGTATGGTGAATATCTCAGAAACAACGTATGATTTAGTAAAGGATAAATTTAATTGTGAGTACAGAGGTGAGGTAGAAGCAAAGGGCAAGGGGATGATGAAGATGTACTATGCCGGATGATGCCCGCCTGGGTAGTCTTTTCAATTCCTATGTAGGAGTTCATCAACTTGCCGATATTCCGCAGAAGGAAGCCTGCACCAACACAACTCATGGAGGTCTTTTCAGCCTTTGTTGATATTCATCAGCTTACTACAGTTCCTGAGCGTCAAAACTATACCGCAGCCGCTGTTGGTGTTCGCCACCATCAGCCTCGACCCGAGTACAGCACTCATTCGAGTAAACTCCCCAACCCATTTGCAATGGCAATGCAGTACTACTCGTGTTTTGTCATGTTGATCAAGCGCATTGCTACGCGGGTGGCCGCGCAGAGAAACATCTATACAGACAACAGGAACACTCAATACCTCTCGCGCCGTGCATAGCGCTCATTCGCGTAAACTCCCCTCCTTTTTTAAGGAGGGGATGCTGTAAAAAAGGCGTAGCCATTTTTTACAGCTGGGGTGGTAAACCCCTCAACCCGAGCAAAGCGCTCATTCGACCTCCCCCAGTCTAAAAAGCATTTTTCACCCCAAAACCCGCGCCCACAGCCGAAAGAACTTTTTATCATATCGCGTATACGTCTTATGATATACAGCTAACTGCATATCATATACACCCCGTTTGCCCATCCCCAAAACCTACCCGACCTTTATGCCCAAATACCAAAACCTATCACTATGAATACCGAAAAAAAGCAACAGGCCCGCAATCTCTATTTCCAGACCGGCCTCAACAAAACCCAGATCGCCGCCATGCTCGAAATCAGCCGGCGCAGCCTCTCTTACTGGGTCAGAGAGGGCGACTGGGACCGCCTCAAAAAATCCGCCGAGCACCTGCCGGCTATACTGATAGAGAACTGCTACCACATCTTCGGCAATCTTACCGAGCGGTACCTGTCAGAGCGGCGTGTTACAGACCCTGTCAAGCCCGTTGAGATCGACGCATTGTACAAGCTCACCCGCACCATCAAGAACCTCAAAAGCCGTGCTGCCCTCAACGAGTCCATCGAGCTATGCGGCCACTTCATGGATTTGCTCCATGCAAAGAACCCCGAGCTTGCACAAGCCGTCATGCCCTACCTCGATGAATACATGACCTCCCGTGCCAACATCAACCGGGACACCCTCCTTCCGGCCCATTTCACAGGCCTCTCGGGCACCATCCCATACCCCGACCCCGACAGAACCGAAACGCTGATCGACCATCGCGAGGCATTCTTCTCCGACCCCGAAACCGTAGAAACCTACGAGCGCTGGGGCATACCCTTCCCCTCCGAAGAAGAGATCAGCACCCTCCCTCGCGACCCGCAAACCAGTGCTGCTCCCACCAATTCAAACGAAACAAGCGATACCCATTGCTCCGATGGAGAACAAATTGAACCCACCGATAGCGGGCAACAGTCCAACCAACCAACAGAATTACCAGACGATAGAGATACCCGGTTTAACGACCCCGGCATCGACCCCACAGGAAAGAAGTGCGCAACTTTTGCGCAAAAACCAAACGGCCCCATAAAACATAAAGCACTGAAAAACAACAAGTTGAAGAAAAACCATGCACGCTCAAAAAAATTTGCACAGCGTGCGCAAAAATGTAGGGGATAGCTAGAACGGACTATCAAAAGCAGCCAGCGTACCAAACGACAAATCTCTTGCAGAGAGCACCGGTGCAGCCACACCCCAGTCAAACTCTATGCTATCGTACCGCAACCCCGTATCGTGCGCACTATTGTACACCGACGATACAAGGTAGTAAGTCAGCGCATCATCCGTTAGTGCCTTAAAACCATGGGCAAAACCCTCCGGTATATAGCATGCTTTGTTGTTACCCGCAGACAGTTCGTGCGCAAAATACTGTCCGTAAGTTGCAGAGCCCTTCCGTAGGTCCACGATCACATCAAGTATCGCACCCACCGGGCAAAAAACGATCTTACTATGCTGGTGGGGCGGTAGCTGAAAGTGCATACCCCGTATCACATCCTTCTTCGAAAACGAGAAATAGCTTTCGCGAAGGGTAAACGATATACCTGCATCACCCAGCAGCGACTCGTGAAAACTCTTCACAAACTTGCCCCTGGCATCTTGCGAAGAAGGCATTTGTATCAGGCAGGCGCCTGCAAGTGGTATGGGTTCAATTTGCATGTTGTGAGTTTGCTGCCCGGCAGCCTTTCGTCATACTGGGTATTTTGTTTATGCGCGCTTCGGGCAGCGCAGGCTTTGAGCCTTCCTGCCAGGCTGCTACCGGTCAGAAGTAGTCAGCAATCTGGGCCATGCATTTTTCATGTGCTGGCCGGTGTCTGTCAGCATACCATGCTGCCGTCCACTGTATCGCCGTACGGCCATCCATCATCGGCTGCCAGCCCAGGTCTGCCATTGCTTTGTTACTGTTCAGCAACAGCAGTTTTGCCTCATGCAGCGCACTACTGTCCGATACATCTTTATAATCACCCGCACCATAATGATCAATAAATATCTTTACAAGGTCCTCCACAGTCAGCATCTCATCCGGATTCGGTCCGAAGTTGTAAGCTGTGCTGTATCGCACCGGGTCCTCAGTCATTTTGGCACCCAGCAGCAGGTAGGCGCCCAGCGGCTCCAGCACATGTTGCCATGGCCTCACAGACTGCGGATTGCGCAGTCCCACCGTCTCCCCAAAGGAGATCGCCCGTACTATATCACATACTATGCGGTCGTCAGAGTAGTCGCCGCCACCTATTACATTGCCTGCACGTGCAGCAGCAATCGAGGTCTTGTGCGTGTCATACTTGGCCGGGTTAAAGAAAGACCGGCGGTAAGAATCAATCACGATCTCTGCCGATGCCTTACTGGCCGAGTAAGGATCATACCCACCCAGCTTATCGTCTTCAGCAAAGGGCAGTCCCCGTTCAGGGTTATCATATACCTTGTCGGTAGTGATCATCACCCCCGTACAGGGCTGCTTCAGATTACGCATAGCGTCCAGCACATGTGCCGTTCCCTGCGCATTCACCATAAACGTATAAGAAGGCATATCGTACCCCCTGCGCACCAGCGGCTGAGCTGCCAGGTGAAACACAAAATCGGGCTCAAAGCGCACCAGTTCAGTTTGCAGCTTCTGCTTGTCGCTTATGTCAGCTATCACCGAGCTGTAGCACAGCTTGTCGCCACCTATCTGGTTGTACAGATCATTACTCTTTTCAGGTGCCAGCGAGTAGCCCTTCACATTAGCCCCCAGCGAATGCAGTATCTGCAGCAGCCACGACCCCTTAAATCCCGTATGCCCGGTCAGAAACACACGCTTGCCATTGTATACCTGGCGCAGATAGGCTGCACTTACCACTTTTTCCATAACGGTCCGGTTTCCCACATTTGTTCCAGTTCTTCCTTGTCGCGCAGAGTATCCATGCACTTCCAGAATCCGTGGTGTTTGTATGCTGCTATTTGTTTGTCATGTGCCAGATCATTCATCGGCTGCCGCTCCCACATGATGTCGTCAGCGTCGTCGTGCAGATATTCGGCAATACCCGGCTCTATCACAAAGAAGCCCCCGTTGATCCACGTACCAGAGTCTTCTGGCTTCTCTTCAAAGCTGTCTATGGTGCCGTTGTCCTCCATTTTGATTACCCCAAAACGGCTGGTAGCCTGTATCGCGGTCATCGTGCATATCTTGCCAGTGCTTCGGTGAAACTTCAGTACCTCGTCTAGGTCCACGTCGCATACACCGTCGCCATAGGTAAGCATAAAAGTCTCATTGCCGGTATAGGGCAATACACGCTTCAGCCTGCCAGCGGTCATTGTATCAAGCCCGGTATCTATAAGCGAGATCTTGAAAGGCTCTGCCGAGTTACGGTGCACCTCCAGAGAGTTGTTTGCGAGATCCACGGTGATGTCTGCAGTATGCAGAAAGTAGTTGGCAAAATACTCCTTGATCATGTGCGCTTTATAGCCCAGACATACTATAAACTCGGTATGACCGAATGCAGCGTATATCTTCATTATGTGCCACAAAATAGGTTTGCCGCCTATCTCTATCATCGGCTTAGGGCGCAGCGACGACTCTTCCGAAATACGGGTTCCTCTGCCACCCGCAAAAATGACTACTTTCATGGCAACAAATATAAAAGATATTGCGAAAAGGAACGACCCAATAATTTTGCCTGCCAGAGTCGGTCTGTTATTTTAACAGAAATACAATAACTGCTGCAAGTCTGAGACCACCACCTCCGCAGACAGAAATACCTGATCCGGCCATTCAGAATTTACAGGTACATACGCGTATTATTCTGGGTGCAAAACTCCTGTTTGCCGGATTGAAAATAATTTGGATACTTCATCGGTTTAATTAAATTTGTGTCCGAATCATCACTAAAACACAGCATTGTGGCGTACGAAAACAAAAATTTTGAAGATAACAGGAGCGATAGCCGTAACGAAAGTTTATACAGCAAACGTATAAAAGCAGGAAAAAGAAGAACCTATTTTTTCGATGTACGGGCCACACGCGGTAATGATTACTTTATCACCATCACCGAAAGTAAGAAGCGTTTTGATGATAATGGGTACGATCGCCACAAAATGTTTTTGTATAAGGAAGATTTCAATAAGTTTCTTGCCGGTCTTACCGAAACCATTAACTACGTAAAGACCGACCTCATGCCCAACTTTGATTTCGATGCATTCAATCATGATCAGGAAAACGAAGAAGGCGCTGTTCAGATGGTTGCAAATATCACCGAAGAGATGCCCGTTTCAGCAGCTATAGCTGCCGCCGCAGACGACAGTGCAGGTGTAGAAGAGTGGAAAATGTAAAATCTATCAGATTCAATACATAGAAAACCTTCACACTACTTGTGGAGGTTTTTTTTATGTGTCACCGCTATCTTGTCAGTTTCATTTTCATATGGCGGGCAAAAGCCAGCAACCGGGAAAAAGTAATACCAGACATAGAGAGTTTTATGTCTGCTGCATTTACACCTTCTGTTATGCCACACGCTATCGCCCCGTAATACCTGTCCATGCACACCTGCATACTGAATGCTGATTCTGCAAGGCTACGTGCAGCGGCTTCCCGCACTGGCACAGGTACCTTCGCCACCTGCTTTATCTTATATACTGCATCTGCAATATCACCCACAGCAAACACTCCCAGGCAGTCTTTCGCCAATTCGTGATGTTCGTAGTCTTCGATACCACTGACCCTTGTACCCACAAAGCCACAGCCAGCAGCCAGCGCTTCCATCATCACCAGCGGTGTACCTTCAAAGTTGGACGTAAGCAATAGCACATCAGACTTGTTCAATAGCTGCTGCACCTGCTCCGCCGTCTGCCATCCATGAAAAGTCACGAATTCACCCACGCCTCGCGCTGCAAACTTGCCGGTAAACTCCACTCTCGATGGCTCATCATTACCCGCAATATCCAGCCGGAACGCAAAAGCTCCTTCATGTAATTGCGTACAGATTGCTACAAGATCATGAGCACGCTTCTGGTGGTCGTTAAACCTGCCTACAAACACCAGCCTTGTAAATGCTTCATTTGCTTGATGTGGTACAAACTGGTGCAGGTGTATACCGCATGGTATTGCAAACACCCTCGCGGCATCGTAGCTGCTGCATTGCTCTTCAAAAACACGCTTCACCCTTTCAGATACGGCCACACAAACCGACATTTGGTTGCGATACTGTTTGCCTATTTCATAGTAGTATTTGTCGTCGCAGTGCAGCACACCCACCATCGGATGGGTGTGGGCAACATTGGCCGCACCTTTCCATACCGCACTATCGTCAGACACGATCACAGGCGTTCCTGCAGGCACATTAGCCGAAATCAGCTTGCTGTAAAGCATTGCCCTGTAGTCCTCAACACCAAATTCGAATTCATAACCCACAATGCAGCACACAACCCTGATACTCTTATGAGCATTGCGCACCAGCGACACCATAGTCTCCCTGCCGCCTGAACTGTAGAATTCCTTCGATGGCTCTACAGTCACAAACCATGTTTCGAAACCGTCCTGCGCAGCTAGAGCAGCGGCATCAACCATCCACCGTGTTACACCTCCCCTATGGTACGGATGACATAGGAACGCAATTCTTTTCATATCGGCCATAAGCTGGGCAGTCACCAAAGACAGCCGGCAAATTTAAGTTTTAAATGAATTTGTGGTACAACATTTAATTGACCACACAAAAAGCGTTACCTATACGTACATTTGCACCCATATTGATGTTGTCATGAGCGAAGAAAGATCACTTAACTTCCTGGAGGAAATAATAGAACAAGACATAGCCGCAGGCACCCATAATGGCCGGGTTCATACCCGTTTCCCTCCAGAACCCAATGGATATCTGCATATAGGACATGCCACCTCTATTTGCCTCAACTTCGGCCTGGCTAAGAAATACAATGGCAAATGCAACCTCAGGTTTGATGACACCAACCCCACTACCGAGGAAACCGAATATGTCGAGAACATAAAAAACGACATCAAATGGCTTGGGTTTCAGTGGGACAATGAGTTTTATGCTTCAGACTACTTCGACAAACTATATGAATTTGCCACCCTGCTGATCAGCAAAGGACTTGCCTATGTCGACGATAGCACTGCCGAAGAAATAGCTGCCACAAAAGGTTCTACCACTACACCCGGCACCAATAGCCCCTATCGCAGCCGCACCATTGAGGAGAATCTTCATCTTTTCACAGAGATGCGTGCTGGTAAATACAAGGATGGCGAAAAAACACTGCGTGCAAAAGTCGATATGGCACACCCCAATCTGCTACTACGCGACCCCCTGATGTATCGCATCAAACACGAACATCACCACCGTACCGGCAACAAATGGTGCATCTACCCCATGTACGATTTCGCACATGGACAAAGTGACAGCATTGAGGAAATCACTCACTCTATCTGTACACTGGAGTTCATACATCACCGGCCATTATACAACTGGTTTATAGAGCAGCTTGGGATTTTCCCGTCACGCCAGTACGAATTTGCCCGTCGCAATCTTACCTACACGGTGATGAGCAAGCGTAAACTACTGCAACTTGTGAATGAAAAACACGTAACCGGCTGGGACGACCCACGCATGCCCACAATCAGCGGAATGAGGCGCCGAGGTTATCCACCGGAGGCATTGCGCACCTTCAGCGATACCATAGGCATCGCGAAACGTGAAAATATAGTAGACATAGGCATGCTTGAGTTTTGCGTACGCGAACAGCTCAATAAAAAGGCCAACAGGGTAATGGCAGTTCTTGATCCGGTCAGGCTGATTGTTACCAATTATCCCGAGGGCGTTACCGAGGTATTCCATGCCGAAAACAACCCAGAGGATCAGTCAGCGGGCACCCGCGAGGTACCATTTAGCCGAGAGCTGTGGATTGAGCGCGAAGACTTTATGGAAGAAGCTCCGAAAAAATTCTTCCGCCTTGCACCCGGCAACAAGGTGCGGCTGAAAAACGCGTATATCGTTACATGCGACGGATGTGTAAAAGACGAATCCGGGACTATAACAGAGATTCATTGTACCTATTTGCCTGAAAGCAAAAGTGGTAATGATACCAGTGGCCTTACCGTAAAAGGCACCATTCATTGGGTAAGTATTCAGCATGCAAAAACGGCTGAAGTACGCCTATACGACCGCTTGTTCCGGGTAGAGGATCCTTCAAACGAAGACGGAGATTTCAAAGACTATATTAATCCTGATTCTGTTCAAACTCTCCCTTCGGTATTCATAGAGCCTGCGATGGCAAAAACAATGCCTGGCCAAAGCGTGCAGTTCATGCGTAAGGGATATTTCTGTGCCGACACAGACAGTACCCCGGACCGGCTCATTTTCAACAGAACGGTAACACTGAAAGATGCATGGGCTAAGGAACAAAAAAGGAATTAGTGCAGTGCATCGGCAAACATCGATTTCTGTGAGTTTATGCAATTGCTTTGAAAATCCGTTCATCGAGCCTGACTGGTTTTTCGACTACTATTTTCATTTTGCAAAACAACTCATGCCTTGGATTGATCAGGTAGTTGCATTCGTCTGTCATGACCACCGACGGGACCGGCAACGCAAGATGTTCTCCTGATTTAATAAATTCATCTCCAATTGCCTTTAGAAAATCCGGCGCAGGACAGGTATACCAATTTTCCGGCAATGAGTGCGGAGTAATTGCAGGTGCAATACTATCGGGAATAGCAATAGTCGCCATGCAATAGTTCTTTGGTGGCAGCCTGCCGAAATGCACCACAGACTCCAACAAAGCCAGCGAAGGCGATTGGGCTGTATACAGCATGTAAACATCCCGGCTATTCCATCTGCCGCCATACATTGCCGCGCCTTTTCCTGAAAGATCGCTGATATACCTGCAATCGCTTATTCTGTATACTGTCATTACGCAAACACTCCGTATTGAATTCTGCCCAGTTCTTCCATTATCATACCAATCCCCAGTGAAGTATCAAGAAACTCTTTGGGCTTTTTATTACCAAATGGCAACAACGAAGTACTCATCCATTGCCTGAAATCAATTAGTGTACCAAATACCTCTTCTCCCCTTGTATAAAGCCTTGCCAATTCAATCATTCTTTCTGATTGCTCCTGAGATAGTTTTTGACCCGGGCCATAACGTCTGAGCGTTCTGTCTGATGTATGAACTATTGAGGCCATTTCGGTGAGCGATATGTCGGCAACGCTCATCATAGTATCCATAACTCGCCTGGGTATACCTGACCTTATGATGTCAATGAAATCATTTTCGTTGCATACTGCTTCAAACTCCTTCCTGCCAGCCATCCCCATGATTCCTAAAGTACGGGAAGCTGCAGTTGCGGGTACTGAAACATAATGCGACACTGGCTCAGCGACATCAGATGCATGCACCCCGGCATCGGTGTTGTATTTCCCGGCGTTAGATTTTAGACTTGTCTTTTTCCGGATTTTCATATTATGCCATTTGTCCCAAAATTACGGACATTTGTCTGAAACAGGAAATTTTTTTATTATTTTGCTGCTATCATACTTATTTCAACATTAACGCCTCTCGGCAGGCCAGCTACTTGTACAGTTTCACGTGCGGGTGCATCCGTTTCAAAGTATCGGGCGTATACTTCATTAACCAACCCAAACTGTCCCATATCCATTAGAAAAATAGATGTTTTCACAACATTACTAAAGTTCATCCCAGCTGCATCCAGTATAGCCAACAGGTTTTTCATAACCTGAGTGGTTTCAGCCTCAATATTTCCGTCAACCAGTGTTCCGTTAACGGGGTCCAGAGCAATTTGCCCTGAAATAAACAGCATTTCGCCGCAAAGTACAGCCTGATTGTACGGCCCAATTGGCGCCGGTGCATTATTTGTTCTGATGATTTTCTTTTCCATAACTGCAAATGTAATACCGGATGTACATTTGCAGACAATTTTATGATCTACCTCTTACATATTGACACGTCAGCGGACGTATGTGGTATAGCTATCAGCGGTGATGGTGTGTTGCTCTGCAGTGCCAGCAATAGCGAACCCAGAAACCATGCAGCAGTAATCAATCAACTAATAGACCGCTTACTGGGTGAGATACATTTGTCTTTGCAGCAACTATCCGGCGTAGTAGTATGTGCCGGTCCGGGGTCATATACCGGCCTCAGAATAGCAATGGCCTCGGCAAAAGGGATTTGTTTTGCAGCAGACATGCCACTAATTATAGACAACAAACTGGAATTATTAGCGACCAGTTTTCAAATTCCCGATGGCATCGAAACAGTCAATATTGCGACTATATTAATTGCAAGAGAACAAGAATATTTCATCGGCATCTACAACTATAAAGGCGATTGCGTTATGCCTCCCCACCACATTCCAGAGGTGCAATTAGCTGATTTACTACAAGAAAAGGAAAAATTACATATTGTATCCAATGCGCCAATGGAAGTTTTTTATAAACTAAAAGTTAATTTTTTATCGTTTTCTGCAAATATTACAATTGACTATCAATCCTGGGTTGCAAATGCCTATGAAAAGTATAAATGTCAAACATTTGTAAATCTAAGTAGTGCCACCCCCCTCTACTTGAAACAAGTTTACACACATAAGTAGCTACATTTCAATCAGTTAAACTGATTTCACGCATTTTGCGGCAAACACTTTAACTCAATGTTAACTTTTTTATTAAATAATCTGCACTTCATATCGCTTTTAATACGTATGTTTGCACAATATTCATATTGATTATATCATTTGGGTAGAGTAAAAATAATTTTTTTAATCAATTAACATTGTAAATTTAATTTAATGGAAACGACGGTATCAGCAAACACTCTGGTTATCAAAGGTTCGAATGAACAAATCAAATTGGATTACGTAGCTGTAAAAAATGCAGCTATGACGCTGAGGGCAATCAATCACAAACTGCGTCAGCAGATCGTGAAGTTGCTCGAAGAAAACAAACGCATGAATGTAACCGACATTTATGTAAAATTGCGCCTGGAGCAGTCAGTAGCTTCACAACATCTTGCTATCCTTCGCCGTGCTAACATAGTGATTACAGAGCGTGACGGAAAATTCATTCATTATGCACTTAACCATGCCCGCATTGCAGCAGTTGCTAAATTCGTGAATGAGCTGGTTAATTCTGAAGAAGCAGGAAACTAAATTGCCACTAATTATCCCTTATAAAAAAGCCCCGGATTCGGGGCTTTTTTATTAATATGTCTATCGACAGGAAATACAAACGTTGAAAAAGATTGCAACATCTATTTCAACGTTTCATCCAGCCACTTAAAAAACTCCCTTTGCCAGGCTATGCCGTTTTGTGGATGTAAAACCCAATGGTTCTCATTAGGCAGATAAAGCAGTTTTGCCTTCACATTATGCAGTCTTGCAGCCTGAAAAGCCTCTAGCCCCTGTTCTAATGGCACCCGGTAGTCGAGCCCGCCTTGTACTATCATGATGGGGGTATTCCATTTGTTCACAAAATTGATCGGATTGAATTTCTCATAACTCGCCGGAGCCGGCTGTTTCCAATAAGGGCCACCAATATCCCAATTAGCAAACCAAAGTTCCTCGGTAGTGCCATACCAGCTCTTCAGGTCAAACAAACCGTCATGAGCAATGAAAGACTTAAACCGATTGTTATGCACACCAGCCAGCATAAACACGCTATATCCTCCATAGCTGGCACCGACACAGCCCATTCTGTTTTTGTCTACATAACTTGCCTTACTCACTTCGTCAATAGCGGTTAGGTAATCCTGTATCGCAAGTCCGCCCCAATCTTTACTAATAGCCTCATTCCACTGTACACCCCAACCTGGCATTCCGCGACGATTTGGCGCTACTACGATATACCCCTGAGCAGCCATCAGCTGAAAATTCCAGCGAACACTATAAAACTGCGACAACGGTGATTGCGGACCACCCTGGCAATAGAGTAAAGTAGGATACTTTTTTTTAGGGTCAAAATCAGGTGGGTAAATGATCCATGTGCGAAGAGTTGCACCGTCTGGCGTTTGTATAGATTTCAGCTCAGTTTTGCTCATCTCCATTTTCTGGTACACCTGGTCATTCTCATGGGTTAGCTGCCTCATATCTCCATACTTGGGCTTCACGGCAAACAGCTCACTTGCATGGTTCATATCACACCTCGATACAATAATCTCTCCCCCAGCCTGACCAATAACTCCATTAATGTCGTACTTACCCTTGGTCAGGTTGTTCACAACTACCTTATCCCGGTCAGTGCGTGGCACCTCTGCATCAAATAATTGTACCGTACCCTCAAAAGGTGCATTAAAGTACACTCGATCACCTGTATTGCTCCAAATAAAGCTTTCAGCCGTTCCATCCCACTTTGATGTGAGATTGATCACTTTTTTCGTCGCAACATCCATCATGACAACATCGTTCTTATCTGCCTCATAACCATCGCGCGACATGCTGAGCCAGGCAATTCTGCGGCCATCCTCAGTAAACAAAGGCTGAGTATCGTAACCCATACGCCCCTCTGTCCAATTACTTGTAGTACCTGTATTCATACTGTAAAAAAACAGGTCTGTATTAGTACTCAGTGCATACTCCTTACCTGCTTTTTTCTTGCACACATACACAAACCCCTTGCTATCTGGAGACCATGCCAGATCCTCGGCACCACCAAACGGCTTCTGAGGGCAATCATAGGCTTCGTCTTCCATAATATCCTTTACTGTACCTTCTTTCAGGCTAACCACAAAGATGTGCGAATACTTACCATCATCCCATGCATCCCAATGACGATAATTGAGGTCTGTATAAATTTTCGCTGTTGTGTTGGGCAGATCACTGTAAATATCAGTCCCGTTAGCCGGCTTGATCATTACGTCCTTCGAAAAAGCAACATACTTACCATTCGGTGAAACCCAAACATTTTCTGCGCCCTGCAAACCACTGTATATTTCTTTCCAGGTATTGCCACTATCAGTGCTCTGGTAAAGGAAATTGTCGGAAAAGGAATACCACGCATTTCCATAACGTTGAGTAATGGTTCGCCCTTCGGCTGTCCATTCTGTCCTGCTTCCATCTTCCAGGTTTATACGGTACTGGTGTACAGTACTTTTCTCTGTCTTCCAGTTAACTGTTTTCGACGAATAATACACAAACCTGCCATCCTTACTGATGCTGTTGCCGCTTACCCTGTGCAAACCCCATAGGGTCTCTGGTGTCATCCTGTTCTGAGCAGTAGCGGCCATCGAACAGCAGGCCAGTAGCAACGGCATGAATTGCCTTCTAAAAAAAATCGATTTCATATGCAACTATTTTTTTGATGGTATTTTGTCTGAAAAACCACTTTTTTTCATTGTTGGTTTTGGCTTGGATTCAAAATCAATATTATGCTCCCAACCTGCCTTTAAAGTCAACTGGGTGCCGCCGGGAACTACAAATTCTGGTTGCCTTTTCGCCAGCAGATCACCGGTATCCCAGCTCCCATTTCCATTCTTGTCAACAATAATACGAAATGTATAATTTGCTGGCGGCAATCTTCTGAAATGCACTACCGTATCAGTTATTTTCTGATAATATATAGTATCTGCATCAGCCAACAGCATCAGTAGGTGATCAGAGTGGTCTGTACCAGCGCCACTTTTACTGCTTACGTACTTCGCAGGAATATTGAGCTTAATTTTACCAAAATCATCGTTATTGAATGTTCGGAAAACATATTTCCCTGATGCAGCCTGTTTTTTCCCTGTATCCGTTGCAAATCCTTCCTGAAGATCAAGTGTGTATACAGTATTCTCCGAAAGATCTGCAACAAAATAAAACACTTCCGGTTTTGATGGATGATTTCGAATGCGAACCCGCCTGTTTACGGCAACATCAGCACTATCAAAATGCAGCGCCACTTTGTTGCCATTAATCTCAGCCGGTCTGTTGAACACCAGCTTTATAGAATCTGTTAGATTGAATGTTCTTTTTGCTTTGCTGCTTGTATCAAGATTTGTGGTAAAAACAAGATTACTATCAATCTGTTGCCTGTTCATTTTTCCTTTGGCAACAGTCGGTTTCTTGGCAGACTTTAGTGTATCAGCTTTCAATGTAGTATCTGCCTGCTCAGCAAATAGCCGCAGTACAATGCCTGTTGCCGAATCTTGTGACCTGACTAATGTATCACAAAATGCAATCATTTCGGTACCACCATCATAAATCAGATTATTGTTCGCGTCTTTCACAGCGTATATTCTGAAGTTTCGAGATGGCAGGCCGCCAAACCTGAAAATGCCATTATTATCTGGCTTTGTAATATATTTTGGCTTTTTCTTTATTACCGCACTATCATCTTCCCTATTGCTGTAGAGTAGTATGAATACATTAGCCGTATCAGGAGCCCCTGTAGCGGCGTTCACTACCTGCCCCTGCAACCTGCACGAATCAAAATAACCACTCGTACTAAATGTGTAGGTGTAGCCTGAAAACGGGTTGCCTTCATGCAGATCACGGATAGCTTTGCCAAATGATATTCTGTAAGTAGTATTATCTTCAAGCAGGGAGTCTGTAAGCTTTACTACAACGCGTTTATTAACGCCGCTGACCGTAAGGGGTATGGACAACATTGGGGATATCTGTACTTCTTTTTGCGCATCCGCCAGAGTAATATATTCATCAAACGTAAGTTCCACTCTGCTTACTCTGGCATTCAGAAGCGAATCACCCGGATTAACTTTTAATAACCTGGGCGGTGTAGCATCCCGTTTACCACCTGAGGGGGTTGAAATATTGGCACACCCCAGCAAACTACCGGTCATTAATACCAACAAAAAACGACTTAAGCTTGCTTTCATTGAAGGTTCAAAAATACACTATTCCTCTGGATGTGCTGAATCCGTATGCCAGTACATAAACGTGCAGAAACCAAAAACTACCTTCTTCCTCCTGGCCGCTGCCCCTGCTGCTGACTGGGCGCTTGCGGTGCCGGTGTGGGTACAGCAGGCTGCGATGGTGTCTGTGGCGCAGGTTGCTGCCTTGTTGGTTGCTCTCTGGCGGGTTGCTGGCGGGCAGGTGTATTGGCCCGGGCAGGTTGTTGGTTATTACGGGCAGGTGCCGACTGCCTTGGTGCCGGGGGGGTATATTCCTGTTTTACAGGACGGCTAACGTCCCATTCATATGGATTATTACCACTCCGCTGCGTGGGACGCTGCGGCTCCGCAGTCTGGTTAATATTTGTGCCTGGAGTCTGGCTCTTCTCATTTCGTTGATTGATAACCATGGTACGGAAGGGCGGAGTCGCTCCGGGATTGGAAGTTACCGCCTGAGGCTGCCGCACCGGACGCGGTGCAGTCATAACATTGGGTGGTGTAGGCACCTGCCCGGTAGCCCGTGGCGATACTCTTATTTCTGCCGGACGATACATGCGTACAACATCATTGTGTATTCTGGTGTTTTGGTTCCTCGAATTCCTTACCTTGAATACCTGAACCGGATTTCCGGTAACCTGACGCACCTGTGCTATATGCGGCCCTGTAATATAGGTCACACTATTGTACTCAAATGTGTTGTTGATGATTGTAGTGTGCTTGATAATGCGTGTGTTGCCCATAGGCCCCTGCCAATACTGGTAGTAACGACCCGAATAAATGTATTGTGGTGGAATAAACACCCACCAATCTCCTGGACAAGTATAACCTATAAGCGACATACCCGAACGATAATCTGGTCCAAGCGGTGCCCAGCCGTAAAAACCATCTCCATAGCGCCAGCTTACCCATGCCGGCCCCCAGTAGTTGCCGGGTATCCACAGCCACCCGTAGTATTCATCGAAAGTCCAGCTACCGTAATGGAAACACGCCCATCCCCACGGATAATCGGACACCCATGTATTACCATACTCCGTCATGACCCAATGCCCGCTGGTGTAATAAGGCCTGAAATTATTGTCCTCGTCGGGCGACCATACATAGCCATACTGAGGATCCTGTATCCACTGGCCATACGGGGCCAGACTCTGGTAGAAATCATCGTACGAAACGTAATCATCATCGTATTGGGCATAGCTTTTTCCGGGGATTACAAGCAACACCACCAACAGCAGCAGATATACGCCATGGAGCCCGATACTAAAATAATTTGATGACCGTTTGAATTGTGTCGTATTCATTGATGCTTTTTGCAGATTAATGGTATTGCCCAGGGTGCAATTAATATGACGTAAATATAAGCCTAACATTTGAATTCAAAATGTGGACCAAATTAAAAATATCGACATTATCTGCCGTGAATTTTGAAATTATCACATCTGCCTGTTATCTTTGTTGCACATAATCAGGAAAAATGCCAAAAAAAATAAAACCTACCGCAAAGCAAAAGTCAATGTTTGTGCTGCATTGCGTGGTATTCACAATAGCTACAGTTCTTTCTGTAATGTTCTATGATGCAGGTGTAAAGGGTTGGGCATACCCATGGCATGCCTGGACAATTGCTGCCTGGGCTTTGTGCCTGCTCGGTCATTGGTGCATCGTTTACGCCAGTGTAGAAGACCCGGGTTACGATACCTATCGCCGCCAGCAGGGTAAGATTTAGTTTTCTAAATTTCCGCTCCAGTACACACTTTACGCTGATCAGGGCTTCGCTCTGGATTGATGTATATAGCCGCAATCAACGGTTCGTATACTGTCATGCAATAGTCTGAAACGTGCACATTGCCCGTCGTTTGGTGCTGGCATGTTGCATTCGGTCTTTGTATTGTATTCAAACTATACGTCTTCCTTCAAACACTTTAACACATTTTACTTTCGTTCATTTTTTTATTCCTGAAAAAAAACTGTAAATTGTGCTTTATAATTGGAAATACAATCTTTAACACTTAAAAAATCAAACATGGACACTTCAAAAATGATCAAAGCATATTGCCTGAAAACAAAAGAGAAAAACGTACCCATGCAGGATGCTGTTATTACCCGTACCGCAAGAGGTGGATACATGGCTGCAGGAAATGATGGAAAAGGCAATAAAATGGCCGCAATCCTTAATGAAGTAAAGGCATTACAGGCGATCGCTGATGGCGTAGCCACAAAAGGTTTTTAATAAAGGCATGCTTAGCCACAATCCCCCTGTTCCGGTTATCGAAGATCGGGACAGGGGTATTTTGTCTTTATCACAACTACGCAAACCCTATTGCCTTAGGTACAACCACGGCAACAGGTACGAACGCTAATTTCTCAACCTATATCTGCTATGCGATTACTCGTTACGATAGCACTGCTGCTGACTTACGGTGAAGTGTGGGCGCAGGCCGATAGCTTTCACGTTTGGAACAAATGGTGCTCGCGAAAAGACACCCTGCTACTATTTTATGGTGGCAACAATACCATCCAGGTGTATTGTAAAAATCACAAACCAGGCGACCTGAAGCTAAAGAGTCTTGATAAAACGCTTAGAATTGGGCAGCCCGAAATATCAGGAGATACATTATCTGTACTAGCTATGCCTTACCCGGGCAAATCTAAAATAATGCGGCTTGTAATATTAGGTGCCAGAAATAATAAAATACTTAAGACACTTACGTTTACATCAGACAGCATCCCGGCACCGGAAGCCCGACTGGGCAGTATTCAGAAAGATGAGTCATTCAAAAAAACAATACTGTCACAAACCAAACTCCGGGTTATTTTCCCAAACTCGTTGTACAGCTACCCATATACTATTCGCCAATACACTTTCAAGTCACGCACCAATAAAGGTGAGGCAAATCTTGTTGTGAATAGCTTTATGCTGAATACACCTGTCCTTACTGCTATTAACGAAACACCTGATGGCGGCGTAATAGAATTTACAAATATCAGAGCAACATGCCCTGAATGTGCAACCCGCACACTAACAGATCTCAAACTGAAAATCAAAACCTTTGTTGCTGATACAGCACCAAAAAAAACCGAACGGAAACAATGACCACTCCTCCGATTGCGCCTAACACTGCGAGCCAGCCAGTGCCGAAATATGATTAACAAACAACTCAAACCGGGCTTGATATGCGTCAGTTGAAAGGAGTGCTCAAGGCTATAGGAATACTTCTTTGTTTGTTACTTGTCCTTTTCTCAGGCTTTGCTATATATGTAAACGCTAACAAGGATGCAATCATCCGGTACGTAACAAAACAAATTAACGAAGACATATCCGGCTCACTGTCTATAGGGCAGATTAAGGCTTCTTTCGTAAAAGGGTTTCCAAATGTTGCTATCCAACTGCAGGACGTGGTACTACGCGATAGCCTCTGGAAAACACACCATAACGACCTGCTTAACGCGCATTACATCAATGTATCGGTCAATGCACTATCAATACTCAGTGGTACACCCCGCATCAGCGACGTTACAATTGTCAGCGGATTGGTTCATGTATTCACAGATACGACCGGCTACAGTAATACCTCGGCCCTGATCCGTGGCAAGGACACAGGTACGAAAACAAACACCAACAAATTTGAGATCAATAAACTCTCGTTATCCGACGTAGCACTGGTGATAGAACACGAGCCAAAACACAAGTACTTCCACTTCAATATTCATAAAATGACAGCGCACTGGGACTTTACCAGGCTGGGGTGGGACGCACGATTAAACTTATCGGCGGGTGTAGAAAGTATGTCTTTCAATACGTCAAAAGGAAGTTTTCTATCAAACAGGAACATCGCCACAAAATTGAATCTGAGCTACAATACAACTAACAAAACGCTTTCAGTTCCAACCAGGAAAATAAGAATAGACGGCAATGTATTTGCAATCGGTGCTATCTTCGATTTAAAAAGCGAGCCCGGCACATTTGTACTTACAATAGATGGCGAAGACATCAATTTCAGAAATGCGGTCTCTATGCTTACACCGGCTATTTCTTCAAAAGTATCAATTCTTGACTTCACAAAACCTATCACATTCCGTGCGATATTGCATGGCCGGACCAAGTATCTGGACACCCCGGAAGTTCTTGTTACCAGCATCATAAAGAACAATACACTGATTACACCCGCGGGAACTATTACCAACTGCAGTTTTGTGGGCATGTACAATAATCACCGCGTGATCGGTGGCGGCCATACCGATGTTAATGCATTGATAGGCATGAAAAACCTTAAAGCAACGTGGTCTGATTTTACAGTACATGCCGATACCGTTACCATCACCAACCTGCTGAATCCATACATAGAAGGCAAATTCACATCCAGATTCGGTTTGAGTAAGCTGAATAAACTTATTGGACCAAATACATTTGTATTTAATAAGGGCACTGTAAATATCGTTGTTTCGTACAAGGGCGGTATAGATACCGCCAACGCCACAAAGCCATTTATAGCAGCAAGATTGCAACTAAAAGATGCCGGATTGACCTATGTACCTGCAAAAATTGCATTCACTAATACCAATGCTACAATCAGACTTTCTGGTAATGACCTATTGATAGAAGATGTGAAAATCCAACGAGGAAATACGGTATTGAACATGCAGGGAGACATGCTCAATTTCAGAAACCTGTTTTTTAATGACCCGGAAAAAATCAAGCTCAACTGGTCGATCAGGAGTAAAGATGTAGACCTTAATGAGCTGATCGCATTTTTGCCAAACAGACAACCAGATTCTATAGTCGTAAAACCAAAAGAAAACAAATCGCAAAATGTCTCCGGAAAGTTGGATCGGATTTTTGCAAAAGGGGGAGTACTACTACACCTCGATCTGGAACACCTGTTCTTTCGCAGTTTTGCGGCACGGCAGCTTCAGGGCACCATAAACCTTAACAGCAGGAACGTGATTCTAAAAGATGTGAGCTTTCAGCATGCTGATGGCACCATGAAACTCAACGGACACATCTGGCAGCACGGAGACCAAAACAATTACAAACTTACGTCTACTGTTGCACACACCAATGTCCGCAAATTTCTGACTGCTTTTGAGAATTTCAATCAGGATGTCATTGTGGATAGAAACATCAGTGGAGACCTATCAGCGACATTCGACCTTACAGGGGCCTTAATGAGCAATGGCAAACCTATACCTGGTTCTGTACATGGTGCTGTAGCTGTTAAACTGACAAATGGCGCCCTCGACGATTTTGAGCCACTTCGCAAAATCAGCAAATTTGTGTTTCGCAAACGCAATCTGGATCATATCGTGTTTCAGGAGATTGAAAACAAATTTGTACTGCAGGGAAACAGAATACTCATCCACCCCTTCTTTATAGAATCGAGTGCAGTGAATATGCATATCGGCGGCATATACGCATTCGACAATTCGGGTACAGATATCGATATCGATATTCCGCTTCGCAATCCGTCAAAAGATGAGCTGGTAGAAAACGACGTAATTCGCTACAAAAGAAACATGAAGGGAATTGTGATTCACCTTAAAGCAACAGCTGACGAAGACGGCAAGCTTACACTGAAATGGAACCCCAGAAAAAAAGTTACCGTGGGCCAGACTACTTTAGAATAATCTTTACTAACGCCGCTTATCTCCAAAAACAAAATTTGCAGGCAGCTACCAGCCACCTGCAAATCGAAATACCCTCGCAATACCGTACAAATTCAAGCAGTGGGCACTACTTCTTTTTAAACAAGCCTTTCAGACCTTCTTTGGCCTTTTCGCCGGCTTGCTTTACCGCTTCCTCCGGCTTCTTGTCACCCTGCCCGGTTATCTGCTTTTTGATCTCCTCTTTTGCATCGTTTACCACCTGTGCTTTGATCGCTTTTACAGTGTCTTTAACTACTGTTTTTACACTATCCACTCTACGCTCTACCTCTTTTTTGATTTCTTCTTTTATGTTATTCACCGCATTCCCGGCCACATTTTTCAAGTCTGTTTCCACCTTGGGCTTCATGGTCGTACCGGTAATATTGACAGTAAAATTGATCTTTTCGCCCAGCGTTATCGGAATGCCCTTACCGGCTGCCTTGCTAACCAGGTTGTTCACCATAGCATTTCCTGCGCTACCCAGCAAAGCACGCGGCACCATCACGTTAGCACCATATTTCAGTGTCTGGTCAAACCCGTGACTACCGGCAATTTCCGTTTCAATATCATTACCAATTTTCATTTTGTAGGGTTGTACAGTTACACGGCCGTTTTCAAAAGAGAAAAAGATCTTTGCATCCTTGATCGGAAAACTTTTGAACTGTGTTAGCTTCAGTTTTTCGGCCAGTTGATCGGTTACCGGGAAGTTGCTAAGCAATCCGTTCAGTACCATCAATTCTCCCTTTCCCGACAATGAGTTCATCACGGGGCTCATATCGGCACCCAACTTTCCGGTCATGCCCAGATTCGAGGTAATTTTGCCAGACATGTATTTAGCTGAGGGCATCATTTTCTGCATCGTCTCAAAGCTGTTAAACGTCTTTTGAATATCTACACTCTGTACACTGTAGTCAAACGAAATATCCGGGTTCTTTTTGTCGTTTTTGGTAGAATAAGTACCACTCATTTTTATTGTACCGTCAAATGCTTTGGCTGCGATCTCCCTTAGTGTTACCGTCTCATTACGTACAGACATCCCACCATTTACACTTGTCAGTATTATGTTGTCATACTTCACAGTTCCTACAGTTGTTTTCAGATCCAGATCCAGATTGGCAGGCACTATGAACGGATCTGTTGCAGGTGGTGCCGCTGCTGTTGTTTCGGGTGTTGCCGGCGCAGTACCCATAAATTTGTTTACATCTACCTGATCAGCAAGCAGAGTAAAGCTACCGGTAAGCGTTTCATTGGTAAGGTAGTAGCCAATCAGGTTATCTACACTACCATTTCCGCTGAAGTTGGTCTTCATGTATTGTCCGCGCAAATTAGCTACAGTCACATTCTTCGGATTGAAGGTCAGCAGCAGACTATACAAATTCACGCCATCAGGGTAATCTTTGGAGCTGTAAGACAGGTCCTTTATCGCGACAGTGCCACTTGCATCTATTTCGTCAAACTGCTTTTTCTGCGCCTTTGCCATAGAGCCTTTCACAGCCACATTAGCAGTGATATCACCTGCCATTTTCGTCCCTGCTTCCATCGTCATGAACTGACTCATTCTCGACAAATCTATGTGGCCCTTGGCTGCTGCATCAATCCATTGATCCGATACGGGTTTTCTCAGCATCAACCGCAGGTCAAACGGCTCTGAACCAAGCTCTATGTGACATTCTTCAAGACTCACTACAGTATTGTCTGTAAAGCCATCCGGATTCACCACCTTCAGCTTCACCTGTATATTAGACACCTTTTGTGGCAATGCCGGATACTGGAAAGAACCGTCTTGTATGGCCAGGTTCAGCATATAGCCCGGCATCTGTTTTGCGTTGTACGTGCCTTTCACAAAGCCACTCAAAGCCAACTTGCCGGTAGTCTTAATATCCTTGAAATCAGCAGTATAAATTCCGGGCACCAGCGACAGTATATCTTTAAAGTCGTTTGAAGGAGTGCCGAACTGAACATCCATAACAATATTGCTGGTATCGGGCATTTGTACAAATCCTTTAGTATACAGCTTCAACCCATTCAGTTGAATTTTATCTGTGTTAAAGGTGTATTTGCCTGACTTGTTATCTATCTGCAGGTCCAGATCCACAGAGGTTTTTACCTTATTCAGATAAGGTACTCCCCCCATCATGTATGTGATAGCATCCGCTGTTGTTTTCGTTGACAATGTGAACGCATCACTCGTAAAATCACCTGATCCGCTGTGATTCAGATTCGAGATGATGAGGTGCATCTTGCCTTGCTTATCGTTGTATTCAATATAGGTTTCTTCAATAGAGTACTTCCGCAACTTCATGGCAAAAGGAGCACTTTCCTCTGCGGGCTTTGTTTCCGTAGCCGGCTTGGCTATATCCCAGTTTGCCTTACCATCGGCCTGTACAATCGCATGTATCCGCGCATTATTCACACCAATATTCAGGATATCGTAGCTGCCGTTGATGGCCTTCATCAGGTCCAGCGCCACATCTATACTGTTGGCTGCAATCAACGTATCATTTTTAAAATCATCCTTACCAATGACGCTCAGACCAGAAATGGTCACAGACAAGCGTGGAAAACTGCGCAGGATCGATATGTCTACATCTTTAAAATCAGCCGTAGCATTCAATTGCTCATTCATCTGCTTCTTTACCACTGCCATTATCTTATCCTTAAAGAAAACCGGGATAATTACTGCTGTTGCCAACAACAAAAGCACAAGAGTACCAATGATCAAAAATATCCTTTTTGCGATTTTCATAAAAACAAGCAATTTAATGGCTGCAAAAATAAGACTAATAAATTCAATACGATGTACTTAACGAAGAATTAGGACAATAACATCACATTACTAATACGCCCGAAAACAGTCTTCTCGGAATTCGTTTCATTGGGCAGGACAGCCATCTTAGAGCATTTTGTGCCTGTGAAATTCTTTATTACGGTCGAATAAGTACCGGTATGTTTTCAGCACCCTGCTTCTGTTGGTGCCCAGGCTCTCAGCAATATTGATCATCTTCGGATTGAAATCACCTATCCACTGCATTTCATAATCTTCATACTTATTCAGCGGTTGAATCACTTTTGCACCTTCTACAATCATATACGCATCTATGCCCTTTCCCTGAAACTCGGGGATGACACCGAAAATGATACCTACAAAACGGTTGCACTTTCCGAATTTTTTAAGCAGCAGAAATTTAAGCTTGTCCAATAAACCGAATTTCCCGTTCAGATGCTTGAAGTATTGATTCAGATCCGGTATGTTTACCCACATGGCTATGGGTTGATCTTTGTGGTATACAAACCAGATGATGTTTTCGTCCATCACTGGCTTCATTGTTTTGAACATCTTGATCACTGTACGTTCTTCCAGTTCTTTTCCTCCACCATGTCCCGCCCATGCTTTGTTGTAGATGTCGGTGAAATCTCTGGCAAATTGCATCAGCCTACTTTTATCCATCTTTACAGCGCTGAAGTCCGGATTACCGGCATACATGGCATGGCGTTCATAAAACTTATCGCCGAGCCGGTTTTTCACCTTCAGCGCAAAGCAGATCTGATTAAAATAAAGCTGAAAACCATATTGCTCGAAAAGCACCTGATAGTAAGGTGGATTGTAGGTCATACCATACAAAGGCGGGTAAAAACCATCGGCAAGCAGCCCCCACCACTTATCACGTTCACCAAAGTTGATAGGGCCATCCATAGCTTCCATTCCCCTCTCTTTCAGCCAATGCATGCAGTGATCAAACATAAACGCCGCATGCTCGAAGTCATTATCACATTCAAAAAAACCTACGCCTCCCGTGGGTTGTTCCTGCTTATATTGCCGGTTCACAAATGCAGCTATTCGGCCTGCAGTAACACCGGTTTCGGTTTTCAGCAGCCAGCGGGTACACTCCCCTCTTTTGAAAAACTTGTTCTTCCCGGGGTCAAAAACCTCTTCAATATCCTTATCAAGCGGACGGATCCAGTTGGGATCGTCTTTGTATATCCGCAACGCCACCTCGAGGAACTCCAGTTTATCAGCCTCGGTGATCACCTCTTGCATTCTCATGGATGCTAAGATAGTGGGAATGCAGCAAATGTGCATAGTTGCCAGATACTTTAACGGATTCAAACGGCTTGCCAAAGATATTTTTAGTCATTTTATTTCAATAAATATACGTAGAGGATAACCGGTCAATGCATTATGTCTACTAACATTAGGGACAGATAAAAATCTTGTTTTTATTACACTTAAGGTGTTGTTTTTGCTGAATATAGTTGCGATATTTGAGTAAATATTTCCCCATTTTATCCATTTTTTACCCCAAAACACTGTTTCAGCTGCAGACTTAGAACGGAAAGGTGAACTGCTTGTTGTGTGTGTTTTGACAAACTTTATGTATGGATTTCAAGAAACTGGTTTCGATGAACATCGCCATTATTGGCAATACCAACATTGCTATGTTGTATGCAGCTCAATTTGCAAATGCAGGTCATGAAATATTTATGGCTTGCTGCGAAAAGAACAATGTAAAATATAAAGCAATACCGGATGCAGAGGGTCGCATTCATTTCTGCTCCATAACCGATGCCGCAGATATTGCGGACATGATCATTATAGCTACACAGCCCAAAGAGGTTCGGGAAGCATCGTACTGGCTGGGAGATGTGCGCCGCAAAGTAATACTGGATGTTACAGCCAATGTATCTGCACCGGTAGACGAATTGGTCAAAACGGCTTGTGCAATCAAGTCAATAACCGGCTCCCCTCATGTCATAAAGGTGTTTAATACCCACGGATATGAATCTTTGCTGAAACCACTTTTTGGTGGGATAGCAACAGACATGGTATTGCTCAGCGATAGTAAGAAAGCAAAGGAAATCACCAAAATCATGGCGATAGAAATTGGCATGAAAAACTTTTACGATTTTGGTGGCAGCGAAAACATTCCATTGTTCAACGAAATGACAAAGTGCTGGCGTAGTCTGAAATCAGGGCAACACGCCGGAGAAAAACTGCTTAACAGTACAAATGAATAGCAACCTTTTCCTGAATCTGGTGACTATTTCACCATTTTTACCTGTGTAGACTGCAATATCCTTTTTTCGCCGGTATTGGTACTGTTGATGTAAGCGATTACCCTGCAGTGCTTAGGATCAACAACCTTGCCTGGTAATTTGTACAAGTAGTTTTTGATTTGCACTCGCCCTGGCTCTTTCACAGGGATGGCAGGCAAAACCGGATCTCCGGAACTTCCGGAAGATGCCATACCTCTGAACACGTTGGTAAATACATACTCTTCATCGGCGCCCGGATGCACAGGATCCGTACTCGGATATTCCTGTATATCGATCAGGCTATCTTCAACAATTACTATCGACAGATTGTGTGGATACCCAACAGACTTGGTGTAAGTAATCGTCACTTTAATTGAATCAATTTTGTCGGTAGCGTTATAGCCGCTTTCTACTTTCAAATTCAGTGAATCATCAACAAGCAATCGGTTTTCTATTGCGCTGGTCCAGGTACTTTTGTCCAATTTGATCAATCCCCCTACCGGCACCCTGTCAACACCACCCGATGGCAATGCATTCACCCCTAGGTAAATTTCGTTGGCAATATCTGTGGCTGTACTGTCCCTGAAATCATACTTGGCACCAATAGGTGGCCTGGCCTGCAACGGGCCATAAATGTATAGTCCAATTACGTTAACCCTTCCTGAATGAGATTTCTGAATTTCCTTAAGTGTTTCGTGTGCTGCCGGGCAGTTGGTACATGTGGCGCCCGTATATTCCTCTACCAGCACATTATGCTGATCGGTGGCAGGTATTGAACCTGCTGCCAGAACGTAGGTAGTATCTACAGATACTGCCTGACCAAAATTAATATAAGGCGCTTTCTCTTTGCAGGAGGCAAACAGCAGAACAGTACCGGCAATTGCAGGAATGAACTTTTTCATACTAACAAATATCAACGAATTTACAGAAAAAACACACACAAATCAGGAGTCGTTTTACAGAACTTCGGGTGCAGGCTGAGCAAGTATGTAATAGCTACTGTTCAGCTCTATATTAGCTGTTTCTGCAGCCTCAATACCGGCAAATGAGGAAAGCGCTTCACCTCTGTTCTTACGCACCGCAGTTGTGTGTTCAAAATGAGCTGAAGGCTTACCGTCCTTGGTTGCAACAGTCCAGCCATCATCCCAAGTAAACACATCCTTGCTGCCCAGATTGATCATCGGTTCTATTGCTATCACCATACCATCGCGCAAGCGCTTGCCATCGCCACGTCGGCCATAATTAGGCACCTGTGGGTCTTCGTGCAGTTCTCTGCCTACACCATGCCCTACCAACTCCCGTACAACCCCGTATGGATGAATTCTTGATGTAAAATTTTCAACCGCAAATCCGATATCCCCTACCCTGTTATTGTCTTTAGCCTGTTCCACACCTCGCAACACCGACTCCTTAGTAACTTTGAGTAGCTGTAACACCTCTGGACGCACATTGCCTATAGCAAAAGTATATGCAGAGTCGCCATGGTAGCCGTTTTTATAAAAGCCGCAATCCACTGAGATGATATCGCCGTCTTTCAACTCGTAAGTACCGGGGAAACCATGTACTACTATATCATTTACTGAAATACAAAGGGAAAAAGGAAAACCGTTGTAACCTTTAAAAGAGGGGATGCCACCATTATCTCTGATAAAGGTTTCGGCCATTTTGTCAATAGAAATTGTAGTGATACCGGGCTTTAAAAGTTTTGCCACCTCGGTTAAGGTGGCAGAAACCATTAGAGCACTTTTACGTATAATCTCAACTTCTTCTTTGCTCCGTATATGAATCATTTAATCTGGTAAAATCTGTTCTGCGCCACAGGGCAGGTTAACATTCAATTGAGTGTCGAATAAATATTAGGCAGATACACTTCTTGTTGTACCAGTTCCTGTGCCGGATACAGTACGACCAGTGATTCTACCTGTTTTCATAAGACCGTCATAGTGGTTCATGAGCAGGTAACTTTCTACTTGCTGCAGGGTATCCAGTATTACACCAACACCGATCAGCATAGATGTACCACCAAAGAACGATGCGAAACCACTTGTAACACCAAGCAAAGAAGCTATTCCAGGGAGGATACCGGCTATTGCGAGGAAAAATGCACCTGGCAATGTGATACGATCCATAATTGTAGCAATATAGTTGGCTGTGTCTTCTCCAGGTTTCACGCCAGGAATAAAACTGTTGTTCCGCTTCAGATTATCCGCCATTTCTGTAGGATTGAATATAAGTGCGGTATAGAAATAGGTAAACGCAATAACTAGGATCGCATAAATCAGGTTGTACCACAAAGAGCGGTTATCGCTAAGCGCCTGAATGAAACCAGCAGCATTTTCATTTGTTGTGAAACCAGAGAACATAGTTGGTATAAACATCATTGCCTGTGCGAAGATGATTGGCATTACACCGGCAGAATTCACTTTCAATGGTATGAAGTCGCGTGTGCCGCTCACTTCCTTAGCAGCATTTGTGCTACCTATTATACGACGGGCATAATTCAATGGGATTTTACGTACACCCTGTGTAAGGAGAATAAGGCCAATGATCACAGCAATGAAGATCGCAATTTCGATAAGGAATATAAGCAGGCCGCCACCACCACCGATGTTCTTCTGGCTGAATTCCTGAACAACTGAGTGAGGAAAACGTGCAAGGATACCAACCATGATGATAAGCGATGTACCGTTACCGATACCGCGATCAGTGATCTTCTCACCAAGCCACATTACAAACAATGTACCAGCAGTAAGTACAACTACTGTAGAAATCCAGAACATGAATGGACTGTAATCCTGTGCAAGAGAGCTGATATACTGTGGTGAACGCAGGTAAGCAACATATGCACTTGCCTGAAATGCTGTTACTACTACTGTTAGATAACGGGTGTAAGTAGTAATCTTACGACGTCCGCTGTCTTCCTTCTGCATTTTAGCGATCTGCGGTATTACAATACCTGCAAGCTGCATAAATATAGACGCAGAGATGTAGGGCATAACACCCAAAGCAAAAATAGATGCACGGCTAAATGCACCACCGGCAAACATATTCAGAATGCCCAGTATTCCACCAGGACCTTCATTGTCCACAAGTTTAGCAGGGTTTATACCTGGCAATGCAATATAACAGCCAACACGGTAAACCAGCACAAGAACGATTGTATAAACAATACGCTTGCGCAGTTCATCAATGCTCCAGATATTTTTCAGTTTATCAATAAATTTCTTCACAGTAACTGTAGTTAATCAAAAATGAAATGCGAATAAACGATAAAAGACGCATTTAACCAAAAAATGCGTCTTGTTATCTTAAAGAATTTCTATGCTGCCACCTGCTGCAGCGATTGCTTCTTTGGCTTTTGCACTTGCGGCATTTACCTTGAATGCAATTGGTTTTTTAATTTCTCCGCTGGCCAGAATCTTTACCAGATCAGTGCGGTTGATAAGACCGTTGATGTAGAGGATATCGGGTGTAAATTCGGGGAGGTTGTATTTTTCAACCAGCAACTCTATCTGTCCGAGGTTGAAGACTTTGTATTCTACACGGAATGGATTAATAAATCCACGTTTTGGCATACGACGCTGAATTGGCATCTGACCACCTTCATGTCCTCTTTTTGCCTGATAACCGGTACGTGCCTGCTGACCTTTGCTACCCTTGGTAGATGTGCCACCGTGACCGCTACCTTCACCACGACCAATACGTTTTCCTTTTTTTGTTGAACCTTCTGCAGGTTTCAGATTATGCAATTGCATAGTTTACAATTTTTGAACTTGCGCGGATTGTTTAACCGCTCGCAAATTAGTTAAGTAATTAGTTTACTGCTTCTACTTTCACCAGGTGGTGTACAGCCTGCACCATGCCCAATATCTGTGGTGTTGCTTCAACTTCCACAACCTGATGCATTTTGCGAAGACCCAATGCTACCAAAGTACGCTTCTGGCGCTCCATACGGTCGATTCCGCTTTTTACCTGTGTAATTTTTATCTTTGACATATCAATTCGGATTTCAAAATATTTCAAAACTTCTGCGATCATCATCTTGCTACACCTTGGGGTCAAAACAAGAACAGATCAATAATTAGCCATTAAAGACTTTCTTAAGGCTGATGTTACGCTGACGTGCAACCTGTACTGGTTCGCGCAGCATACCCAGTGCAGCAAAAGTAGCTTTTACCACATTATGAGGGTTGGCAGAACCAAGTGATTTGGAAAGCACATCGGTAATTCCTGCAGACTCAAGTACAGCACGCATGCTGCCTCCTGCGATCACACCAGTACCATGCGCAGCCGGACGAATCATCACTTTTGCAGCGCCTTCTTTTGCAAACTGCTCGTGAGGGATAGTACCATGCATTACCGGAACTTTGATCAGGTTTTTCTTTGCATCATCAATGCCCTTTGTAATAGCTTCCTGTACTTCCTTAGCCTTGCCCAGTCCATGACCTACAACACCGTTGCCGTTGCCTACAACCACCAGAGCCGAAAAACTGAATGCACGGCCACCTTTTGTAGTCTTCACCACACGGTTTATAGCCACCACTTTCTCCTGGAGATCAAGGTCGCCGCCTTTTACGCGATTGAATTGTGTCTTCATACTATTTTTATTAGCTGATGTGACTGACAGGCTAACCTGCCGTACACTATTTTTTAGTTTATTTCCAAAAACTCAGCAGCCATCAGGCTGCCAGGCTATATTGTTGTTTTACTGTAACCGGTTTGTCGGTTGTGCTTGTGCATTAAAATTTCAAACCACCTTCGCGTGCACCATCGGCTACCGCCTTTACACGACCATGATAGAGATAACCACCACGATCAAACACACAGGTAGTAATACCAGCTGCAGCAGCTTTCTGGGCAAGGGTCTTACCTACGTTAGTAGACTTTTCAACCTTTGTACCACCAACAGCAACGATGTCTTTCTGGCGCGAATCGGCTGATGCCAATGTCGTACCGGTTGAATCATCGATCAACTGTGCATATATATCGTTGTTGCTACGAAAAACTGACAACCTTGGTTTCTGCGCCGTACCGGTAACCCGGGCGCGGATACGCCAGCGGAGTTTCTGACGGCGAACTACTTTTTGATCTTGTGCCATTTTATTTTTGTTTTTTGTTACGGGCTCTCTGTTATTACAGAGGCTACCGGAGTTTTAAATACTTTGATTTTTACCTTTCTGCCTGTTCAGTAATATCCTATCGGGATATACTATTATTTACCTGCAGACTTACCAGCCTTACGACGAACAATCTCACCCATGTAACGAACACCTTTACCTTTGTACGGCTCGGGCTTACGCAAGCTACGCAGTTTCGACGCTATCTGTCCCAGCAACTGTTTGTCATTAGACTCCAGAGTGATGGTCGGATTTTTACCTTTTTCGGCCGTTGCAGAAGCTTTCACTTCTTTAGGCAATTCAAATATAATATTATGCGAGAAACCGAGCGCAAGATCAATCTGCTGACCAGTAACAGCCGCACGATAACCTACACCTACCAGTTCAAGATCCTTTTTAAAACCTTCGGTTACACCAGTGATCATATTGGCAAGCAATGACCTGTACAAACCATGCAACGCACGGTGACGGATCTGATCAGTAGGACGCTCAACGAATACTTCGTTTCCTTCGATTCTGATTTTGATATCGCGGTCTATTTCCTGGCGCAATTCGCCTTTCGGACCTTTAACCACTACTTCATTTGCTGGCGACACTGTGAGTGTTACACCGTTTACGAGGGTAATTACCTTCTTTCCTATACGTGACATAAATAAGATTAAAAAATCGATTAGCTGTTTTCAGTTACCGTATAGAGAACTTTATATTGTCAGCTGCTCTTTATTAACAATGAGGTAAATAGTCGTCTACCCCGTTTCAAATACTACTAGTAAATATTGCACATTACTTCACCACCCACATTCTGTGTCCTGGCTTCTTTGTCAGTCATCACACCTTTAGAGGTAGAAACGATTGCGATACCAAGGCCATTCTGAACTCTGCGGATTTCTGCTGGTTTAGCATACTGGCGAAGACCCGGGCGGCTGATACGCTCCAGCGACTTTATTGCTGGCTCTTTTGTTTGCGCATCATACTTCAAAGCTATTTTGATGAGTCCCTGCTTGCTGTCATCTTCAAACTTATACTTCAGGATATAACCTTTGTCATATAAAATCTCAGTGAGACGCTTCTTCACATTAGAAGCCGGTATTTCCACAATACGGTGACGTGCCATCTGGGCATTACGGATACGGGTCAGGAAGTCTGCTATTGGATCTGTTACCATTTTTTGAAATAAGTTTTTGTAAATAAAATTTGTTACGAGTATCAGCACCGGACCTCCGATACCGACTTTGAAACATGTCCTCTGTGATCTGCCATGCAGACCTGAGGTTTACCAGCTTGCCTTACGTACACCTGGTATCTTGCCGTCCAGCGCCATATCACGGAAAGTGTTACGGCAAATACCGAAGTAACGCATATAACCGCGTGGGCGACCTGTAAGCTGACAACGGTTTCTGAGACGTACCGCAGAAGAGTTCTTTGGTAGTTTATCAAGCGCTTCCAGATTTCCTGCTGCCTTCAGAGCTGCACGTTTGGCGGCATATTTTGCTACCAGATGTTCGCGTTTGCGCTGGCGGGCTTTTACTGATTCTTTTGCCATAATATATTTTTTGATTTAGTCGAACTTCCTGAGGCCGTTTCTGGAAACGCAACGTCTCCGGGATTCAATGGTTCTTCTACTTGCTTTTTTACTTTTTGTCTGTCTGCTTTCTATCGGTAAAGACTATTTACCAGTCTTCTCCATGTTGGTAAATGGCATACCCATTTCCTTCAGCAATTCGTAAGCTTCTTCGTTTGTCTTGGCAGTGGTTACGAAAGTTATGTCCATGCCGCTGATACGTGCAATCTTATCGATATTGATCTCAGGATAGATAATCTGCTCAGTGATACCCATAGTATAGTTACCTCGACCATCGAACGATTTTTCGCTGATACCTTTGAAGTCACGAACACGTGGCAGAGATACAGAGATCAGACGATCAAGGAATTCATACATCTTCACATGGCGCAGTGTTACACGGCAACCAATAGGCATGTTTTTACGCAGCTTGAAGTTAGAGATATCCTTTTTAGACATCGTTGGTATGGCTTTCTGACCGGTAATGAGTGTCATTTCATTTACCGCTTCGTCTATCATCTTCTTATCAGACGTAGATCCTTTCACACCCTGGTTCAGACATATCTTTACCAGACGGGGACATTCCATCACCGATTTGTACCCAAATTTCTTTACGAGTGCGGGCGCCACTTCATCCCTGTACTTATTCAGTAAGCGTGGGGTGTATGTTGTTGTCGTTGCCATTATTTAATTGCCTCCCCTGATTTTTTTGAAATGCGAACAAAACCGGTTTCTGTACGCTCACGCCTGATACGTGCCGGAGCTTTAGCCTTAGCATCCCACAACATTACATTGGAGATTGCCATGTAGGCTTCCTCAGATACGATACCACCCTGTGGGTTCTGAGCATTCGGCTTCAGGTGTTTGGTAACCATATTCACACCTTCCACAAGAACTTTGCCCTTGGTTGGTGATACAGCCAGAACGGTGCGAGGCTGGGTACGGTTCTTGTCGTTACCGGCAATAACCACTACGCTGTCGCCTTTCTTGATATTGAACTTTGGTTTGAATCTCTTGTTCACTGTTTAATAATTTGAGTTATACCTTGCCGTTTTTTATAACGGGCTGCAAAAGTACAACAATTTTACAATACTTCCGGTGCGAGGGAAACAATTTTCATGTATCCCTTGTCACGTAATTCACGGGCTACCGGTCCGAATATACGTGTGCCGCGTGGGTCGTCGGCATTATTGAGCAGTACTACAGCATTATCATCAAAACTGATGTAAGAGCCATCCTTACGGCGCAACTTATTCTTGGTGCGAACGATAACCGCTTTTGACACGGTTCCCTTCTTCATACCACCACCGGGAAGCGCATCCTTTACAGTAACAACGATTTTATCGCCGATACCTGCATAGTCCTGCCCCGAATTACCCAACACACGTATGCAAAGTACTTCTTTGGCACCGCTGTTATCGGCTACATTGAGCCGGGATTCTTGTTGTATCATCTTAAAAGGTTACTTAGCTTTTTCAATAATTTCTACCAGACGCCAACGCTTCGTCTTGCTCAGCGGGCGGGTCTCCATAATACGCACTACGTCGCCTATACCGGCATTGTTCTCACCATCATGCGCATGAAAACTGGATGATTTTTTCAGAAACTTACCATAAATGGGGTGTTTCACTTTACGCTCAACAGTAACTGTGATGGTCTTCATCATCTTGTTGCTGCTTACGACCCCTATACGGGTTTTCCTGCTTTTTCTTTCGGTCGTCATAATTGACAATATAAATTTATTATAAACCTAATGCTCTTTTACGCTGTTCAGTCTTCAGGCGCGCAATCTGGCGGCGCATGCCCTTAATCGCCAGCGGATTCTCAATCGGATTCACCGCATGGCTGAACTTTGTTTTCTTCAGGCGCATTTCCTCGTCACCGATCTTTTCGTTCAGCGCTTCGTTTTCCAGCGAGCGGTAATCGTCCGTCTTCGCTTTTTTTGCATTTGCCATTGTTATATTTTTTAGTCTTGATCCCGGTTTGCACCCGCTCTCAGTTGAGAAACGACTACTTACGGACCTCTGTTTTAAAATTGCTCTCTACTGCTTCAAAAACAGTACCGGTTACTTTTTGCCGGTTTCTGCCTCCACATAGTCGTGGCGTACTACAAACTTCGTCTTGATCGGCAACTTCTGAGAGGCCAGCAACAGGGCTTCCTGTGCTACCTTCATCGGTACTCCTTCCAGTTCAAACATGATCAGTCCTGGCTTCACCACAGCTGCCCAAAACTCCAGATTACCTTTACCCTTACCCATACGCACTTCGGCTGGTTTACGGGTGATTGGTTTGTCTGGGAAAATGCGGATCCATACATTACCTTCACGCTTCATGTGACGGGTCATTGCCTGGCGTGCTGCTTCTATCTGGCGGTTTGTGATCCACTTGGGTTCCATAGCCTTAAGGCCAAATGAACCAAATGCGATCGTAGCCCCGCGTTGTGCGTTACCCCTGATCCTGCCTTTATGCGCCTTACGATGTTTTGTCTTTTTTGGTTGTAACATTGTTACATGTTTTATTAAAGTATCCTGTTAATATGATTATCTGCGTCCACCGCCGCCACCTGGGTTGCCACCGGTACGGCCACCGCCACGACGGTCACCACCACCTGCACCACCGCCTCCGCGACGATCACCGCCACCCCCGCCACGGCGGTCACGATCACCTCTTTCACCACCGCGCTCACCGCCACGGCTTTCAGCACCCTGGAAACCACCAGCCGGGCGATTGCCACGACCATCTGAATTTGCAGAGAAATTCGGGTTCAGGTCACGCTTACCCAATACTTCACCTTTACACACCCACACTTTCAATCCTATCTTACCATATACGGTCATCGCATATACAGAAGCATAGTCAATATCCATACGCAAAGTATGCAATGGGGTACGACCCTGCTTGAACTCTTCACTACGTGCTATTTCTGCACCATTCAAACGACCGCCTGCTTTGATCTTGATACCTTCAGCACCCATACGCATTGCAGTAGTGATCGCCATCTTGATCGCACGCTTATAACTAACACGGCCTTCTATCTGACGGGCAATGGTCTCACCTACGATCATCGCATCCAGTTCCGGACGGCGAATCTCCATAATGTTGATCTGCACATCGTCCTTCTTGGTCAGCTTTTTCAGCTCTTCCTTGATACGGTCTACTTCCGTACCGCCTTTACCAATAATGATACCAGGCTTAGAAGTATGTATAGTGATGATCAGCTTGCCCAATGTACGCTCGATAACAATACGGGAAATTCCGCCTTTGTTGATACGCGCATTGAGGTAGTTGCGGATCTTATGGTCTTCAACCAGTTTCTGGCCGAAGTCCCTTTTTTCGCCATACCACATCGAGTCCCATCCGCGGACGATACCCAACCTGTTACCTATAGGATTACATTTTTGACCCATTACGATGATTATTAAGCTTGAATATTTTAATTTTCGTTGTTCTCGTTTTCTGTTACTGCAACCGGATTGCGGCTATCCACTATGATGGTGATGTGGTTACTGCGCTTGCGCACACGGTAAGCACGGCCCTGTGGTGCCGGACGCATACGCTTCAGCATACGGCCTCCGTCTACAAATATTGTCTTCACATACAGGTTCGCTTCTACTACATCCACACCTTCATTCTTCACTCTCCAGTTAGCAATAGCGCTTACCAGCAGCTTCTCCAGCGGTACTGAATTATGCTTTGAACTGAATTTAAGTGTATTCAGTGCATTCTCCACCTCCATACCGCGGATGAGGTCCGCCAGAAGGCGCATCTTGCGGGGGGATGTCGGTAAATTTCTTAAACGAGCAACAGCTTCCATTTGTTTGTTGTTTTTGATTGGAGGTACCAGACCTTCCAAAAAATATAATTTTTACGCTTTACTGTATTATCGGATCAACCTCTCAATCCGCTAACATTCAATTACTTGGTTCCGCTATGGCCTTTGAAGTTGCGGGTTGGTGAAAACTCACCAAGCTTATGACCAACCATATACTCGGTAACATATACCGGTATAAACTTGTTGCCATTGTGCACCGCAAATGTCTGACCCACAAAATCCGGGGTAATGGTGCTGCGGCGGCTCCAGGTTTTGATAACACCCTTTTTTGCCTTTCCTTCAGCTATAGCTTCTACCTTTTTATTCAGGTTAGCATCTACGTAAGGTCCTTTTCTTATTGAACGAGCCATTTTCTTGACTTTTTATTTTTATCTGCCAGAGCAGATTGTTTTTAACTTTTTACCTGTTTACCCTTTACACTTAGTTCGAAGACAGTTTCTTGCCGTTCTTACGCTGAATGATCAGCTTGTTGGATGGCTTGGTTCTGCTACGTGTGATCTGGCCCTTAGCGTATTTACCCTTACGGCTACGTGGGTGACCGCCCGAAGAGCGACCTTCACCACCACCCATCGGGTGATCCACTGGGTTCATCGCTACACCACGGTTACGTGGCTTGATGCCTTTCCAACGGTTACGACCTGCTTTACCCATTGACTGGAGTGCGTGATCGCTATTAGATACGATACCTACAGTAGCCATGCATGTGCTCAGCACTTTGCGCAATTCACCACTTGGCATCTTGAGTACACAATATTTTTCTTCTTTCGCATTCAGCTGTGCGTAAGTACCTGCAGAGCGGGCAAGTGCACCTCCACGTCCTGGCTGCAGTTCTATGTTATGAACTACAGTACCAAGTGGCATATTCTTCAGCGGCAATGCATTACCAACCTCCGGAGCAACCGCTGGACCACTTACTACTGTGGTACCCACCTGCAATCCCTGTGGTGCAATGATGTAACGCTTCTCACCGTCAGCATAGTTTAGCAGAGCGATAAATGCAGTACGGTTAGGATCATACTCAATAGTTTTCACCGTTGCTTTGATCTCATGCTTATTGCGTTTGAAGTCGATGATACGGTACTTGGTTTTGTTACCACCACCAATATAACGCATCGCACGACGGCCTTGCACGTTACGGCCACCAGTGCCAGACTGTGCTTCCAACAGGCTCTTTTCGGGGATGTTTGTTGTAACTTCCGCGTAAGCGTTACCTATTCTCCAACGTGTTCCGGCTGTTACCGGTTTATATTTACGTAATGCCATTTTATTTTTTGATTTGCGGCCCGCTTTGCAAGCCTTTTAACCATTTAACTTTTTTGTTTCAACTTCCGCTCCCCAAAGGGCCGCCGGTATACTATGCTGTAAACAGGTCGATTGTTTCTCCCTCAGCAAGTGTCACAACTGCCTTCTTGTAAGATGGCTTACGACCACTCAGCAAACCTGCTTTTGTAAACCTTGATTTGCTTTTAGCAGGTACTACTATTGTGTTTACATTGGCAACGCGCACGCTGTAAAAGCTTTCAACCGCTTTTTTGATTTCCAGCTTGTTTGCCTGGTGACCCACAACGAATGTGTAGCGGCCACTGCGCTCCATCTGGAGATTTACCTTTTCGGTGATCACCGGCCGTACCAACACTTCAGATGCTCTCATTTTATTGCTTTTTTATATTGTTTGTCTCAAGTCCGTAATACAAAGTCAAAAGACCTGTGGTATATAAAGACTCAATTTATTTTTACTGTCGTTTACTGCCTACCAATTACGCTACTTCTGCTGCTGGCTCCTCGCTGAACATCTTTGCGGCAGACTCAGTGAAGATCAACACATTTGCATTGGTAATGTCGTATGTGTTCAGGTCACTCAGCACCACTGTTTTGTTGCTGGAGATGTTACGTGCACTGAGGTATACGTTAGTATCGTACTCAGGCAGCACCATCATCGACTTACGTGCATCACCACGAAGCGTTTCGAGCATTGCTGCGAAATCTTTGGTTTTCGGTGTTGCAACATTCAGGTCTTCAACAACTACAATCCTGTTTTCGCGGGCTTTGTACACCAGAGCTGATATTTTAGCCAGGTCTTTCACCTTGCGGTTCAGTTTGAAGTTGTAACCGTGTGGCAACGGACCGTTTACAGTACCACCACCCTTATACAATGGGTTACGGATGTTACCTTTACGCGATCCACCTGTACCCTTCTGCTTGTGCAGTTTCTTCGAAGAACCATGCACTTCTGCACGGGTCTTGGTTTTGTGGGTACCCTGGCGCTTTGCAGCCATATATTGCTTTACCGCGAGGTAAATACAATGGTCGTTTGGCTCCGCACCGAAAATCTCTTCAGGAAGTTCAACCGAACGGCCTGTTTTTGCACCTTTACTATTTAAAACGTCAACTAGCATGACTAAATTAATTCTGAATTAAAACAATAGATCCGTTATGTCCCGGTACTGAACCACTTATTAATATATAGTTCTTGTCAGCGAAAACTTTTACAACACGCAGTGCTTTTACTTTCACGCGGTCATTGCCCATACGGCCAGCCATGCGCATTCCTTTGAATACACGGCTAGGGTAAGATGAACCACCCACAGAACCCGGTGCACGCTGACGGTCATGCTGGCCATGGGTTGCTTCACCCACACCGCTAAAACCATGGCGCCTTACAACACCCTGAAAACCCTTACCCTTGGACGTGCCAATAACACTTACCTTTTCACCTTCGGTAAATATTTCGCAGGTAATGCTTTCGCCAATATTTTTATCAATGGAACAATTACGGAGTTCTTTTACAACACTCTTGGGAGTAGTGTTCGCCTTTGCAAAGTGATTGATTTGCGCGTTAGGCGTGTTTTTTGCTTTTGCCTCGCCAAATGCAATTTGGAGCGAGTCATAACCGTCGGTATCAACGGTCTTCTTTTGAGTAACCACACAAGGTCCAGCTTCGATAATGGTGCAGGCTGTCTGCTTACCATTAGGCTCAAAAATGCTGGTCATACCGATTTTTTTACCAATAATACCTTTCATTATTATTATGTTTTAGCTAAGCGCCCGGGTCCTTTATTGTGTGGGCCGGGATTAACTGTTTTTTCAATGTTATTAAGAACTAAATGACTACTCCTGATCCCGCATTAGAATGAAGGAGTTGTTATCTGTTTATTGTACTCTAAAAGAACTTTTTACCTGCTTACCGCTTTTACTCACCTGCAACCTGCTTATTAACTGCTTGCCGGCGATTACCCTTTTAGCACTGAGCGCTGAAAGGGTAGCGTTCATCATGCTTTGATTTCTACTTCTACGCCACTTGGCAGATCCAACTTCGACAATGCATCAACAGTGCGCGAAGATGAAGTATAGATATCCAGCAAACGCTTGTGCGTACACAGCTGAAACTGCTCACGAGCTTTTTTGTTTACGTGCGGCGAGCGCAATACTGTAAAGATCTTCTTCTCTGTAGGCAACGGAATAGGGCCTGTAACCACTGCTCCTGTGTTGCGCACCGTCTTAACGATCTTATCTGCTGATTTGTCAACCAGATTGTGGTCGTAAGATTTTAGCTTAATTCTGATACGCTGTGACATACTTGTAAATAGCTTTTCCCCTTAAAAATTTGGGACTGCAAAGGTAAGCAACATTTTGGATTGGCAAAATATTTTTTGGAGTATTTTTATATTTCTTTCAAGCTATAAATCTACTGCCGGATAAGGGAGGGCAAATTTACAACACTTTCCGCGCATTATCCACCTTCCTTTTGTGCCTCTACACTACACCAATCAATACAAGAACCCACCCTGACACAGGCCTGAAAAAGGCACATTCCTTACCTGCCGATCGGCAATTCCAGCCTGCAATTTTAACATCCCACATACGCTATGCATCCCCATTGGTACGTAATTTTGATCTGAATTCAATCAATATCGAGTGAAAACCACCCTTATCACTATTACGGCTCTTGTACTTACACTACTGGCAACTGCTAAAACTACCTGCCTACCCTTGCCTGACACGCTCACCCCATTCAGGGTAGTGTATATGGCTGGCGACGACGCCAGCGAAAGAGCGGAGATAGTAGTGTACAGACTGGGCAATAAATATTTTGCAGAAAATGCGGCACCACAGTTCTATATCGGAAAAAACAAGGTAGACCTATGGCGCACCGAGCTGAATGCCACTCAAGTAGCCACCTGTATGCAATTTCAGAAAAAAGCAGGCACCCTGCCGGCAGAGTGCCCTGAAGTGAGCATGGTGCCAAAAACCTACCAGATCACCGCAAACAACAAAACCACCACCATCCAGGGCGATTGTGATTGGGATGGGATAGACTTCTTCGATCTGCGTAGTGCCCTTTTCTCAGAATACTACACACAGCTCGATGCCCGTCGCAGAGCATTTACAGACAGTCTTAGCTCGTTGCTGCATGGCAAGTGGTATTTTTCCGCTCCCCCGGGCAAACCCGAACCAGGCTCCAGACTAACATTGCAGAAAAAGCAGAATAATACAAAAACGTGTTTTTGGGAAATGGGGAAGAACAGCTCTTTCAAAAGCACATGCAACGAGTACATTAACCTCTCCTACTCCATCAGATACGCTCTCAATACCGAAGGAAACATATTTTTTGAAATTCAGGGTGGAACCACTACCGATGCCGACGGCAACACCAGCATACGCAACTTTGGTGCGACATTTGTAATAGATTCGGTAGACGATCTGGAGTTAAAACTGAAATTCCTACGTCGTTAGCAGGTCTGCCTGTATTCTATGCCCAACCCATTTGTATCTGGTTGTCATTTATCGCTGATTTTCAAAATATTCCGGATATGGGCTGGTATCCTTACAAAAAAAATACACTACATTTACGTCCGTTTAATCATTTCAAAAACCACCCGATTTTGAAGAAAATAATATACTCTTTTGCACTTGGGGCTTTGTTGTTTGGTAGTGCAGGCAATACAAATGCGCAATCACCCTACATTGTCCATCTCGCTGGCAATGACACCGGCGGATACACCGGCGATGGCGGCATGGCATTATATGCTTCTTTCCGCAGCCCTTCCAGTATTTGTATCGACGACACCGGCAATATTTATATTGCCGACGGTGGTCCGTTTGGATACAAAAACGATGGCCGTGTGCGCATGATCAATGAAGCTACTGGTATTATCACCACGATAGCGGGCTTGGTAAATGCTGCCGACGACTCAGTTAATATAGGCGAAAACATACCTGCAACTGCCGCAAAACTATATGGTTGTGCAGGCATATGCATAGACAAAGCAGGTAATATTCTGATTGCCGACGGGAAAAGCACGATACGCAAAATCAATAGAACTACAGGCACCATCAGCACCATTGCAGGCAAGCGCAATGTGACCGGTTATACCGGCGACAATGGCCCTGCCGGTAATGCACTCCTCAATGCACCGGTAGATGTTGCCGTAGACGCAGCTAACAATATTTACATTGCCGATCGCTATAACAATGCTGTTCGCCGCATTAATGCCGTTACAGGCATCATAACTACGGTAGCTGGCAGAGGTGCTGACGGTTTTAGCGGCGATGGTGGTCCAGCCAGCCTCGCAAAGCTGAATCAGCCTCATGGTGTTTACTTAGACAATGGCAACACGCTCTACATTGCCGACTACAACAATCATCGCATCCGGGCGGTCAATCCCGGTACAGGCATTATCAATACTGTAGTAGGTGCTGGTTTGGGTTTCGGTGGCGATGGCGGTCCCGCAAATGCTGCTTTGCTTAATCAGCCCGTCCGTGTCACTAAAGACAAGCAAGGCAACTTATTCATTGCAGATGCTTCTAACCAGCGCATTCGCCGGGTTGATGCCGCCACTGGCGTCATTTCTACCTTCGCCGGCACAGGTGTATATTTTTCTGGCGCTGACAAGATCGGTGATAACGGCCCTGCCACTGCTGCTCGTCTGGTACCTCATGGCATGTGCTTCGATAGTTGCGGCAATATGTTGCTGGGTAGTGTTCTGGCTAATATCCGTGCCATTACGCCCACAAAACTGAAAGGTGGAAAACTCTGTGGTCTCGCAATAGCAGCCACACCTTCGGTAGTTGCTGCTGAGGCGCAGCAACTGCAGGTCTACCCCAACCCTACGTCTGGTGCATTTTCCATATTGCTGCCAGCCGCACTGACCCAGCCTATGCAGATTACCGTTACCGATATCACCGGCAGATTGATCAGCCAAACAATGTCTGTAACCAACAAAGAAACCAAAATCAGCCTACACGCCCCGGCCGGTATGTATCTCGTAAACGTAACAACCCCTGACGCCCGGTTTACCCGGAAGGTGGTGGTAGAATAAATACAGAAACTAATTCAAATTGTCGCCCGAATGTTGCACATAAATGCACGTTCGGGCGATTCCTATTGGGTGTCTTTTAGACCGATACCGAAAGTGCAGATCACACCGGGAAACGCCGATGCTCCGAATAATAAAGGGTAAAGCCTCAAATACAGTCGGGGGAGAAATAACACGAATAAATCACCATGAAGGTGCTGCAAACACTAAAAAAGGAGAATGGACCGGAGACTGTAATAAACAGGGGTTTTATAACCGTTCGGTGCTACTGCCTTTGCAGCCTACACTACCCCTCCAGGTGAATGGAGATCACGATCATGCGTGTACTGAGCCGGTCTATCGCATTGGTGAGCTGCAGCCCCTGATCCCGGTACAACTGGTTATTAAAACCCTGACTCAGCTTGATCTCAGGCGAAAAGATAAAATTAGGATTGAAAAACTCGAAACCCACCCCAAACTCAAATCCGTAATCGATCGGGTTGATTTTTATGAATTCATCTGGGCGTTTTGAGCGTGCATTTGCAGCCAGATCATAGTCAAATTTGCCCCCGGCAAGTCCATAAAACCTGAAATTATTTATCCTGTCGCTCTTAAACTTAAACTGAAACGGCAGATGCATGTAAATTGACTCGATAGCCCTGTCTGACACGCTATCTATTGGTGGGCCATATTCAAAGATCAGCCGCTTTTCGGCAAACGCCAATGAAGGCACAAACCTGAAATCCACAAACCTGCTCAACCGCAGATTGCCCATCAGCCCCAGATTAAAACCCGGCTGCCACCTTGGCTGTATCCGCTTAAAGGTATCGGTCTGCGCAAATGATGCGGTGTAATTGATACGGTGTACAGAAAAATTGAGCCCGAAAGTGATTCCGAAATAGTACAGTTTATCATCGTGATCCGGCATATTCAGCAGTGGCCGCTGAGCCGATGCCCTGAATGTACACAATAGCAGTATGATTATAGCGGTTGCCTTGCCGTATCGCATGTAGTAGCTTTTGTTCAGCATAACGAACAGTTGCGAAGATACAGTATGTCCACCGTATCATATAACACCACCGAAAATTGAAATAACAATTCTTTTCAGAAAAAAAGTACAATGATGATTAGTTATCCTTAGATTTGTGTCACGATACAGGAAAACTATTCACTCAAAGATATTTCCCTGGCACCGTGAGAACTGCCAGCCCCGTTTTTTGCGGGGCTTTCTTGTGTTTATTAATCAATCGCAATATTTAAAATCGTTTTTTTTCATACACTGGCACAAATCACGTTCCGGGAGTAAAAATTATCGTTTTGTGCGTTATCTTTGAGCAAACATTTAATATTTTAGCGTTTCCAAACTTTGATAACAATGCCGATACGTAACATATTGCTGACTGTATGCCTTACCATTGCCCTGTTTACTGCCATCAGCTATACTGCTTGCAAAAAAGACCCTTGCGACAATGTTATTTGCCTTAACCTCGGCGCCTGCGATGGTGGCTCCTGCACTTGCCCCACCGGATTTGAGGGGGAAAGATGCGAAAAGCTCAGCCGCGACAGATTTATCAAAACCTTCAACGGTCACGACACTTGCACATCTGACACATCTTTTTATGCGTCCTACCCTATTTACTTCCGCGCCATGCTCACTGACCCTCGCGAGATGACGATGAAAAATGTACTCAACGATATGGACGATAGCGCTGTTTGCACTATGCAGGGTGTCGACTCGTTTACATTTCAGGGTAGCAACAACAGTCTTACGTATATTGGCACCGGAAAACTAAGCAACGATTCATTGTGGCTGGTATACCGGGTAGAAAGAGACACATCATCTTATTTCTGCAAATTCTTCGGTCAGGGACTCAGATAATTGCTTTACTCCGGCATATTAGGTGACCACTTCAATTCATCCTCTTTCGGACGATGACTGTTTAGTTCAATTTCCTGCCGGTTTTGCACTTTAGCCATAGACCAATAATTTTTAGTTATTGCCAGATTAGTATTCCCATACGCACATGTCGTAACTTTGGGGAACAATAAAATATTCTACTACAATGTATCCAGAACAGATAGTTGCCCCGATGAAGGCAGAATTGACAAGTCACGGCTTTCAGGAATTACTTTCACCGTCAGACGTAGACAGCACCCTAAAGCAGGATGGAACCACTCTGCTAATGATCAATAGCGTTTGCGGATGTTCAGCCGGCACTGCCCGTCCCGGTGTACTGATGGCGGTACAAAATGCAGGTAAAGTACCAGACAGGCTTACTACCAGCTTTGCTGGCTTCGACATCGATGCGGTAAAGCAGGCGCGTTCATACCTGCTGCCATACCCTCCTTCTTCGCCAGCTATTGCACTGCTCAAGGATGGTAAAGTAGTACACATGATCGAACGCCACAATATCGAAGGTCGCTCGGCACAGATGATTGCTGCCAACCTGATGCAGGCATTCGAAACGTATTGCTAATCCGGCGTTCGGCAGAAATCAATTTGAAAATTCTTTTTGTTAAAAACACAAAAGGCGGGATATTTCCCGCCTTTTGTTTTGGGAGGCAGCCTGCCGACCATTAACTTCGCACCTCGAAAAAACCGGTAACAGATGACACCACAGAAAATAACGATGGGCGCCGACGGCCGCCTCAATGTACCAGATTGTCCTATCATTCCTTTCATTGAAGGCGACGGCATTGGCCCAGACGTGTGGAATGCCAGCAAAATGGTACTCGATGCAGCAGTAGCACACGCATATGGCGGAAAACGCCGTATAGAATGGAAAGAGATTCTTGCCGGCGAAAAAGCGTTTAATGCAACTGGCGAGTGGCTCCCAAAAGAAACACTCGATATCGCCAAAGAATACCTCATTTCTATAAAAGGCCCCCTCACCACTCCTGTAGGCGGAGGCATTCGCTCGCTCAACGTAGCTATGCGTCAGGAACTCGACTTGTATGTATGCCTGCGCCCGGTAAAATGGTACAAAGGTGTACCATCTCCTGTTGTACATCCGGAAAATGTAAACTTTACGATATTCAGAGAAAATACAGAAGATATCTATGCCGGCATAGAATACCCCGCCGGCAGCCCCGAAGCAGCGAAACTGCTCCGCTTCCTTACTGACGAACTGGGTGCCGGCAAAAAAATCCGGTTTCCAGAATCAACGGCATTTGGTATCAAGCCGGTTTCACGCGAAGGTTCAGAAAGACTGGTAAGATCAGCAATCAAATACGCACTCGAAAACAAATTGCCATCTGTAACACTGGTACACAAAGGCAATATCATGAAGTTCACGGAAGGTGGTTTCAAAACCTGGGGTTACGAACTTGCTGAACGCGAATTCGGGGACAAGGTATATACCTGGGGACAATGGGAAAACGCGAAAAAAACACAGGGAGAAGATGTTGCCAACGCACGCCTTAAAAAGGAGCAGGCTTTAGGCAAGCTCATTGTCAACGATGTCATTGCCGACAACTTCCTGCAGCAGATCCTGCTTGCACCACAAGACTATTCTGTAATCGCCACCCTCAACCTGAACGGCGACTATATATCCGATGCCGCTGCCGCTGCAGTTGGTGGCATAGGCATTTCTCCCGGCGCCAATATCAACTACCTTACCGGACATGCCGTATTTGAGGCTACACATGGTACTGCACCGCGGTTTGCCAACACCAATACGATGAACCCCTCATCTTTGCTGCTGAGTGGCGTAATGATGCTCGAATACATGGGCTGGACCGAGGCCGCCTCACTGATCGAGAACGCACTGGCCACAACCATAAAACGCAAGCGCGTTACCATCGACTTTTTCAACCTTATGCACGATGCAACCCTCCTGAAAACCAGCGAGTTTGCTGCTGAGATCATCAGGAACGGCAACATGGTCTCTTAACCGGGTTCGTCAGTCCCATTCATTTGCATTAACAAAAATAATAAATGCAGAAAAAACGGCTCATAATTTTCTATTTAATAGTAATTTTGAGGCGTACCTTTCTGAATAAGTGAATGACACTCAACCTTGCGTCCTATATTGACCATACTGTACTCAAGCAGACAACCACTGCATCTGAAGTTGACAAGCTCTGCGTGGAAGCTTCTATCGCAGGATTTGTAGCTGTTTGCGTCCCCCCCAAATATGTGCTGGGAGCCAAAAAGCTCCTCGACAATTCGAAAGTTAAAGTAGCTACAGTCATCGGATTTCCTCTTGGGTTTAATGCAACCGATATAAAAGTCAAAGAAATCCAGGAGGCCATCTTCATGGGGGCAGATGAGGTCGATATGGTCATTGATCTTTGTGCGCTTAAAAGCGGCGACTGGAAACAATTAGCCAAAGAAATCGAGGCATGCCTTATACCCGTCACGGCAGCTGCAAAAAAAATAAAAGTGATTGTGGAAAGTGGGATGCTCACAGACAGCGAGATTATTTCCTGCTGCGAGTTGTACCGAAACTATGGCATTGACTTCATGAAAACTTCAACAGGCTATTCCGGTGTCGGAGCAACTGTTCATGCTGTAAACCTCATGCGCGAGCACCTGCCTGCCCACATCGGAATAAAAGCGTCAGGAGGCATACGCTCATTCGCATTTGCTAAAGACCTGATAGATGCGGGTGCTACCCGTATTGGTTGCAGTGCCAGCACGCAGATCATGCGTGAGTTTAAAGAAGCGAGGAAATAGCGTTATCCGCCATTGGCTTTTTGTACTCCAATTGTCTATTTTTGCACTTGTCAAATGGTTCCGCTCCTTCGCGCTATATCGCTGTTTACATTGATTGCCGGTGTTAGCCCTACCCATGCCCAAACCGACCAGCAGGGCGCTGTGGTAATTCACGCTGATGCCCGTTTGGCAGTTTTGGTGCGTAAAAACCACAGCTATGTGCGCCTCTCAACACCCGAGCCACCAAAACCTGCGGAAATAGCCGCTCGACCCGCTCCTGGCACAACGACCATTGGACCGTCGGGTCTGGTACACCACGATATGCGTACCACTTATTCCGGAAAAGGTTTCAGAGTACAGATATACAACGGCCCCAGCAGAGAAAAAGCACTCGCTGCAAAAACAGCCTTTATGAGGCATAATCCGGGTGTGAGTAGCTATATAATGTATATAGCGCCTGGCTTCAGGGTAAAGGTCGGCGACTTCCGCTTCCGGCACGAGGCAGAAGGAATGCTCCGCGTGGCCAACTCCATGTTCAGCCCCAGCATGATTGTACCTGACGAAGTGACAGTAAGCGGCTATTAAAATCATAGCCACTCCCGATTGTGCTCTAACAGGCTTTTACGCCTTTGGACGGCCGTACAACTTACTCTTCAGCAGGCCCCATTTATGAAAACGGTGCGTTAGCGACACGCGCAAAACCCCACGGCCATACTTCATACTCCGTGTGAAATTGATGCTCGATGCCTCCTCAAAGTACTTTGTTGGACACGTTACCTCTGCAATCTCATAACCATTCATGAAAATCTGCGAGATCATCTCGTTGTCAAACACAAAATCATCGCTATTGTGCGAAAAGTCGATTGAACGGATCACCTCTGCGCTGAAAGCTCGGTAACCAGTATGGTATTCGCTCAGCTTTTGCCCCAGCATTATGTTTTCAAACAAGGTAAGGCAACGGTTGAATATGTATTTATACATCGGCATTCCACCACGCAAAGCGCCCTTGCCCAGAATACGCGATGCCAGTGCCACCGGATATACGTCCATAGCTATGATAGATGACATCGCATGTATCAGCTTTGGGGTATACTGGTAATCGGGGTGCAGCATGATCACAATGTCAGCACCCAGCTCCAGCGCCTTGCGGTAGCAGCTTTTCTGATTTCCACCATACCCTTTATTCACCTCGTGCTTTATAATGTGGTTTATGCCCAGGCGGCGACCTTCGCCAACAGTGTCATCACGGCTGTTGTCATCCACCAGCACCACATCATCGACTATATCAAACGGAATCTCTTTATAAGTGCGTTCCAACGTCAGTGCTGCGTTATAGGCAGGCAATACGATCACTATTTTTTTACCATTAAGCATAACAGGGGGCAAAAATAATATTAATCCTGAAAAAAAGCCCGCATATATTATTGTACTCATCGTACACATATATGCGGGTGTGAATACTTTTCAATTAAAATGGAGTAATCGTACTAAAATACGCTCACTTTACCCCGCTGTAGCGTGTTGCCATTCTTATCGGTCACTACATACAGATACAAACCGGCAGCCATATCGCTGATATCAACCTGATCAGCACCGGTCAATTGCTGCGATGCCACTGCCTGACCGCTAACTGATACCAGACTAAATGTATAACCTGCATGTTTTGCACTGCTCAGGTACAGCTTACCGCTTGCCGGATTAGGGAAAACGCGCACCACCTCTACATTACCAGCCACATTTCTTACAGACTGTGGTACACCGGTATAGCTAACATCATCTACGTACAGTATGCTGCTATCCAGTGCAGACCCTGCACCGCCACTGCTGGCAAAAATAATACGCAGTGTATGCACAGCGTAATCGGTTGTGCCATATACAATGTTGGCTGTGATTTGTGTAAATGATGCTGATGGCGCAATATTGAATGTACCGGTACCAACCACCGAATCAGAAACCGCTCCTACGGTTGCCAGTGCCTGAGCGGTAAGCACACCTTCATCTGTTCCGGGCAACCCGGTAGTGGTGTCCGGACCAGGAAAGTAGGCCACCCATGCACTCACTGTAGTAGGGCGCTCTGTCACTGCCGTGCCGCCATCATACAATACAGCACTCATCGGGTCACCGCCACCTGATAAAATACCCAGATCAACGTCTATTTTGGCATTAGACAGTATTCCGGGCATAGCCCCGATCACATCCTGTGTTTCTGTCATCACCCTGGCCGATGCTACTCCGCCATTCTTAAAGGTTGTCTCTTCAAAGATTTGCTGGTGCCAGTCAGATCCGGCGCCAATAATACTCCCAAACAATTGCCCGTAAGACACGACGATCGAGTCAAATCCAAACCACTGATTGGGAGCCTGAATAGGCACCACCGGAGCCGTACCTGCCGCACCGGTGCGCCAGCTTTCCATACCGGCATTAGCTATCGTTTGCCCGAAAGTGGTACCGGCAATCAAAAAAGATGCAATAGTAAAATACAGTTTTTTCATACGATTGTATTTGGGTGTGTTAAAAACGAATCTAATGCAATTTAAGCACGTCGGCTAAATAAAAATTAGCACATTATATAGTTATTTTATACCAATGCGTTTTGCCTTCCAGAAAGAAAACAGTCACCTGCCGACATGCGATATCAACCATTTAGTCCTTTCAGACATGCCATGATAGCATCAAAATTCGGAATCTCAGATGCATTTTCCAGCACTTCGGCATACTGAACAACGCCATTCGCATCTATCACGAATGCCGAGCGTTTGGCTACCCCATCCATATCATTGTAAAAGTGCTCATACAAACTGTCGTAAGCCTTAGAAGCCACTTTATTGAAATCACTGAGCAACGTAAAATTGAGCTGCTGGTCTTGTTTGTACCGGTCCAGCGAAAACAGGGAATCCACTGAAATACCAAAAACTGTTGTGTTCAGATCGTTGTACGCCGCCAGATTGTCGCGCGTCATACACAGTTCCTTGGTACATGTGCCAGTGAATGCCAGCGGGAAAAACAATAACAAAACACTTTTGCCTTTATACTCACTGAGTGTAACCTTATTCTTCTCTGTATCACGCAGTGTAAAATCCGGAGCTTGCTGTCCTACTTGTATCATTCTGTTTTATTTATTAATGTTTAAATTGTTTCAAAAATTTTCTCGTTCCCAAAAACCGGCTTGACTGAAGCTAACTCCGTCCTTCCAGTTCCTTAACCGACCGGTCTATATGCACCAGCAGTTCGTCTATGCTGGCATACACGCCTTCGTTATTGTCATTGCACATGTGTTCTATCTTCGATCCCAGCTCGCCGGTACTTCTCATACCCATTATCAGCATATTGGGCTTAAAGGCATGTATACGTAGCGCTATCTCCTTCATATCCTTTGCTTCGCGGGCTTCATTCAGCTTCTCTTTGAATGGCGCTACACCTTTCAAATACATGGCTATGTACTTCTTGATCCGCTTATCATCTCCTTCGCAAAAATTGTGCAAATAAGCGGCATCGGTTACCGTATCTCCACCGGCCGACTCCATCTCCACAAATTCAGCCTTTTGTTCCTTTTCCTTAGCTTGCTGTTGTTCTTTACCTTTCTTAGGTGGCGGCACACTTCCGGGCACTACTACACCATCCTTCTTTCTGCCGGTAAGCTCTGCAATAGTATTGATCAGCTGCCATGCCTTAAAGGGCTTAGGCACATAAGAATTCATGCCGCTCTGTATGCACTTATCTATATCGTTCCGCAATGTGCTCGCTGTCAACGCTATAATCGGCACATCCTTATTGGGTGCCTGCAATTTCCTGATAGCTATAGTAGCGTCTAGCCCGTTCATTACAGGCATCTGCACGTCCATCAGCACCACATCATACCTATTGTCTCTGGCTGCATGCAGTGCCTCTTCTCCGTTTATTACATTGTCTATCTGCACATCTGCCTTCAGCAGCAAGGTCTCATTCACTACTATGCGGTTGTATTCGTTATCATCGGCCAGCAGTATGCGCAGCCCATTGAGTATGCTGCCATCTGCTTTCTTTTCCTGCTTTATTCGCTGCTCCAGCAATTCCGTAGAGCCCTTAGGATACTTGATAATGAAGTAAAATGTAGTGCCGCTGCCCAATACACTTTCTATCGCAATCTTACCGCCATGTAGCTCTACCAGTTGCTTGGAAATAGATAGACCCAGACCCGTACCGCCATATTTGCGGGTATCCGAGCTGTTCACCTGCGCAAAATTACCAAACAGACTGTTGATCTTATCGGCAGGTATACCAATTCCGGTATCGATGATCGAGAATCGTACCGACACGGATTTATCATCTCTGTGCTCTTCACGCAACTCCAATTGCACGCCACCACGCTCGGTAAACTTGATGGCATTACCACCCAGATTGATCAACACCTGATTGAGCCTGAAAGGGTCGCCCACAACAACGTCGGTGAGACCCTTGTGTATGTCTATTGTTAGCTGCAGTCCTTTTTCATCCGCACGGTGAGCCAGCGTATCCTTAACTTGTTTTACAGTATCAGACAGCGAGAAGTCTATAGCTTCCAGTTCCATCTTACCTGCCTCAATCTTCGACAGATCCAGAATGTCATTGATGATATGCAGCAGCACATCAGACGATTTGCTGATGGCCTGTAGATAGCTTACCTGATCTGGCCTTGGCTGCTTCTCCAGCAGTATTTCTGTCATACCACTCACCGCATTCATAGGTGTGCGTATCTCATGGCTCATATTCGCCAGAAACATTTGCTTGAATTTCTCTGAATTCTCAGCGCGCTCACGCATCAGTTCGGCGGTTTCTTTCTCTGCAGCTATTTGCTTATTCTTCTCTTCAAGCACTTTCTTGTTTTCGCGCATCAGCTTGAATCGATTGTACCATACCACCGACATCGCAGCAAACATACCTATGCAGATGATGTAGAATACTCTTTCTTTCTTGGCCTGTGCACTCTTGGCAGCATTCAGCGCATTGGTCTTTTCCAGCTCCGCCTTTGCCACAGCTGCCTGCGCTTCAAGACCTGCCTGCTTGCGTTCGTATTCGAGCGATATCTGCTTCTGTTTTAGCTCCTCTTCATAGCGCAGCTGTTCCCGCTCCTTTTCCGACGTTGCAGCAGCCTGCTTCATTTCATACTCATGCTTCAGCGAGCTCAGCATCATCTCTTTCTGCATCGCCGTTTCTTTCTCCTGGCTTTCCTGCTTCAAGGTCTCCTGCTTCTTGGTAAACACATATTGCATGTCCTTGCGGGCCACTTCATTGCTCTTGTCCTGGTTGTACATGCTCTCCAGATACACATTGTGTTGCTTGAAGCTCTCTTTTGAACCTTCCTTATCTCCTTCCAGATATTGCACTTTCGACAGCACTTCGTAAGTTTCCTCCAGCTGCCCCAGATCGCCGGCCTCTTTCTGCACATCTATCGCCTTTGCCAGGTAATAGTGTGCTCGCTGCAACCTCGTCGGAACCGGCAATGCAGTCAACGTATCTGGCAGTGCTGTTTTTGATTTGTTTTCGGCAATTGCGTGATAGCACTTACCTATATTCAGCAGGTTTACACCTACTCCCGATTTGTCCCCCTGATCGCCAGATAACTGGTATGCCCGCAGCGAAAACTGCAACGCCTTCGGATAGTCGCCCTGCATGATGTAAACATCAGCAGCGTTCTGCAGGTTGTCAGCTATAAGGTCCTTTCTGCCGGTTTCTTCTGAGAGTTTCAGCGAGCGCAGAAAACAATCTAGTGCTTTCTGATTGTCTTTCTGGATACCATAAATCAAACCAGCCTTATATAACGCCGACGCTATACCACGCTTGTCACCCGCAGCTTCGTAAAACTTTTGCGACTGCAATGCATAATCCAGCGCCTGTGGATAGTTGGCCTGACTTTTATACACCAGACTTATATTGCCCAGATTCTCTCCTACAATTTTCTTATCACCCAGCGACTCTCCCTTACCCATCGACTGTTTGTAGTACTCTGTGGCTTTAGCATAGTCGCGGCGCGTATGATACAGACTTCCCAACTCAGCGTAGATATCAGCCGACTCCCGTGCATCACCCAATTCTTCCGAAACCTTCAGGCATTTCATATAGTAGTCCGAGGCCTTCTGAAAATCTTTCGTTTTATAGGAATACACATTGGCAATGTTCTTTAATGCTATCGCTTGCCCACGTTTATCGTTGATTTCTTCCGAGGCCTTCAGGCTCTTCAGGTATACATCAATTGCTTTCTGGTATTCCCGCTTATAACTGAGGCAGTTACCCAGTGTGTTCGAGAGTTTTGCAATTCCCCGCTTCCAGCCCAGTTTTGTTGCCAGGTCTACTCCCTGCTGACCGTAACTGATACCTTTGTCTACATTAATCCCAAAATAGGATGTCGACAAATTAAAGTACATATTGCCCTTGTTGGTATCTTCTTTTGCTTTTGGCAACTCACGTACCAGCGAGTCCAAATACCGCTGTTGTGATTTCTGTGCATGCGACGAAACCGATGCAAAGAGGCATATCGTCAGGATGCATATGATGGAATTATGTTTCATGCTATGCCGAATGAGATTTGTTAAATTAGAACTAACAAACTTAATATTTTATTCGTTGGTTTTTCACATATTTTTGAATTAACAATAATAGCACCTATCCACTTGTTTGCCCATGGCACAGGTCTTTCACCAAACGTACAGAACTACGTCGGAATAGCGTTTACAGACCGAATTCGGTACTTTTTCATCGCTTTATTGTACAATCAGAAAACTAAATTTACCTTTGAAAAATAAAGCACCTACATATTCATCAGTTTTCAATATCTATTAATTTGTTGTTGCAGGTCATAAAATTGTTCAATGTCCGAAAAAAAGAATTGGGTACAAGGTATTGATAGCATAAGGTTTTTTTTAGCATTAATTGTATTGCTTTCTCATTACCGAAACCCGTTTATTCTCCTTTTCAAAAACTCAGAAAACAAACTAGCACAGCTTTTCAGTGGCGCCATCAGTCATTTGTTTTTGGGTGTTGGGGCAGTCATTGCGTTCTTTATTATCTCCGGCTTTGTGATTCATTACCCCAACAGGCACAAAGAGAAAATTAACGTCGTCAATTTTCTCCTCCGTCGCTGGCTGCGAATCGGAATCCCCATGGTGGTTATCGGACTCATAGCCGGTTACTTTGGCTACTTCAATAACATTCCTGTCTGGAGTCTGTATTGCGAAATCATTTACTATACTATCTATCCACTCCTTTTTCGTTCACGTATCAGTTGGGGCAGGCAGTTCTGGATATCTTTTGTGCTCTCCTATGCAGTTATCATAGCACTAAATTTGGCCGAGATCAACTCATTCATCCATCAGGCCAATCTGGGATACAACATAAATTACTGGCAACTGGGTATTTCACTCACCTGGCTGGTAGGCCTGCCCTGCTGGCTGCTGGGTGTTTTGCTCGCAGAGCGTGCTGATCGTTTCAATTTCCAGGTAAGCACCCTCAAAATCTATGCATGCCGGGCTGGGGTTTTCCTGCTCAGCATGGCCATCTTTGCGCTGGCAACCCACTACTACCTTAGCTGCATACTATCGCTCAACATCTATGCTCTTGTTCTTTACCTCTGGTTGAAGCAGGAAATTGTGTACTACCGTTCCCACCAACCATCGCGTGTTTTCGAGTACTTTGGCAAATTTTCCTATTCACTTTATTTGTGTCACCAGTTGTGCCTCATTATCATCAGCACATTTCTTGTGTATAATGAATACACCTACCTGTTGTATATAGTCCTCTCTCTGGGAATATCTTATATAGCCTACCTGCTTGTTGAATACCCATCACACAAGCTTGCACAAAAGATCAATTATGCACCTGGCAGATGATACGTATGTCACCTGCGCTTACACCTCATCGCTTGCCGGAAAAACAAGATGAAATACAGAGCCTTTTTGCTCCTCGCTTTCAAACCATATATCACCGTTATGTGCCCTTGCTATTTGTAGTGATATAGAAAGCCCAAGCCCATGTGGTACCTCCCCCGATGTTCCGGGCAATTTCACATCTGTGAACATATCAAACACATGCGGCTTATTCTTCTCGGGGATACCAACACCAGTGTCCTTCACCGCTATATGTACTTCATCTCCCCGTTGCTCAAGCTTGATCTCAATCACGGAATTCTCAAAACTGAATTTGATTGCGTTGGCAAGAATATTGTTAATCACCCGCCGCATCTTGTCTTTGTATATGTAGGCAAAAACGGGCTCAGACGGGTAGCTGGCTATTATCTGCTGTTTCTTGGCAAGTGCTCTGAAATGGAGCAACTCCACCGACTTGGAAATGAGCAGATTGATCTCCGTGCGCTCCTTCACCATTTTCGATTCATCAATCTCTTCCGATGCTTCCAGAATATCGCGGCTCAGGTTAAGTGAGTTATTGCTTGCTTCCCTTATCAGATGTATCACCTCCAACTGGTCCTCCGAATACCCTTCTGTATCGTGTAGCAATATATCTGTCAGTGATACGATTGCGGCTATCGGATTCATTACATCATGGGCTACCGATTTCAGTATTCGGGTTTTATCTTTTTCTTTCTGACGCAGCCCCTCCAGTGCTACTTCCAGTTGCTCCTTCTGCTCATTTACCTTGTTGTTCAGTGCTGTGAGCAGCCTTATGTTCTTTTGCGACCGCTGTGCATTTCGCCATACGAGCACTATAATAGCGATAGCCATCAATGCCAGAATTGCAAGGACGATCAGATAGATTTTTTGCTGCCTCTTATCTTTGGTCAGCAGGTTTATCCTGTATTGCTTTTCCAGATCATTTACACGCATATCCAGATCCGACTCCATCACCCCCCGGTTCGACAAGATGAAATCTTCGTTCATCAAAGTGTATGCCCGCAGATGACGATATGCTTTCAGCGAATCGCCGCTGATTTCGCAATATTGCCACATCAGCCTGTTCCACTTCATCTCAATGTTCTTATCCGGCAAGCTATCCAGTTCCGATTTGATATTGAACAATACCTGCTGGGCATTCTGTATATCTTTTGTTCTGAAGTACAGTTCCGCCAGCTTTACCTGATCAATCATCGCATCCGAATTCGTATACCCCTTCTGCAAATTGATCCGGATACTATGTTCATACAATATTTTGGCAGAGTCCAGTTTACCCAGGTGCACATATACCTCCGCCATATTTCCATATACTACCGCCTTGGGAGCCTCATATACACTGCTCAGTTTGTTTGCATGTTTACCTGTTTGCTCATTCAGGTAGGTGAGTGCCTTTTTGTAGTAAAACAGTGCGCTGTCATACTTGTCCAGCGCGTTATAGCACAATCCGATATTATCGAGCAATTCCTGTTTGAAGTAAAACAAATTGAAATCTTCATTACAGGGCAGCGACTGTTCATAGGCTTCTTTGAATCGCGCTGCAGATTGCTGGTAACGCTGCTGCCTGTACAACGTCATGGCCAACCTGTAAGTATAGGTGCGCAGCGAGCAGTAATCCTTGTTGTCTATCGCCATCTTCTGCGCTATATGGTAGTAATGGTACGCATCACTATACATCCCCATTGCAAACAGAGCGTCGGCCTTGATGTTATAAGCCACAATCTTCCACGACCTCGTATTTTGACTATCTTCAGCCTCGTCCAGCACCTGTAGCATGCTATCGGCAATTCCTATAGATTTGTCGTGCTGCTTATCATGGTTAAAAACAATATTGCAGTAAGTAAAGTAGTGTATTCTGTCAGAAACAGTCAGATTCGGAAAACTACTGTGTGCATCGCGCACCATTGCCATCGCGCTATCCCTGTAACCGGCATCGGCAAGTCTATCGGCCGCAACAAACACACTGTCAAATGCAGGTGTTGTGTTGGTTGTTTCTTTACGCTGTTCTGTACAAGAGAAAAACAGCAAAAAAGACAAAACAGTTAATGTGATCCGGATCAACAATTTTCTGGATATAATATTACAGTGTGAATATATACCTTAAAAATAGCAAATTCAAAATGTCTGATAAATGCTGTGGTGAATGATTTCCTAATAACCCCTTTTTAACGTTTCACCATTATCTCTACCCGCCGGTTCTTATACCGCCCTTCTTCCGTCTCATTGTCTGCAAGGGCATTGGACTCGCCCCACCCTTTTGCCGACACCGCCGACTCTTCAATGCCGTAAGACACCACTTCCCGCGCCACCACGGTTGCACGCCGGTACGATAGTGTTTCATTAATCATTGGCGTACCGGTATTGTCGGTATAGGCGTTCACGTACACCACTATCTCTTTCTCCTCTAGCCAGGGTGTTATTGCTGCCTGCAGCGCGGACTTGTCTGCTGCCGACAGTTCTGTGATATTCACATCATAGTGGATGCTTGCGATAATGCTGTCTTTAATTGGCTTCAGCGGATTGTAATCCAGTGTCAGCATCGCGATGTTGAGTGTAACCGGAGTGCTCACCGAATCCTTCCTGAAAAGTACGGTATCAGATACAGGCTGATAACCCATCCTCGATGTATGTATCGCATATTTCCGGTCGGGCTGCAGGGTGATCACATATGTAGCATCGCCCCTGTTACTCCGCAGTTCATACAACGTATCTCCTGTTGCTGCATTTACAATAAGCATAGCAGCCGAGTTGAGCCTTTCCCCTGATATGCTGTCAAAAACATATCCCTGCAAATAACTCATGGGTGCCGGCCCAACCACCGCCGGCAGTTCACTTTGGTAAATATCATAATTACCTGCCGGGCCCTGCCTGTCAGAAGCAAAATACAGTGTCTTCCCGTCCAGCGATACAAACTCGCTCTTCTCGTCATGTGCAGTATTGATCGGATAGCCCAGATTCTCCGCACGGCTCCAGCTATTGTTTGCTTTGCGCCTGCTTACAAACAAGTCTGTACCGCCAAGACCGGGCCACCAGTCGCTTGCAAAAAACAGCGTCTTATTGTCTGCCGATATATACGGTGTGGTTTCATTGCCCGGCGTGTTTACCATGGGACCAGCATTTACCGGCAACTGCCACAGTCCGTCTTCAAACACCGAATACCAGATATCATAACCACCCCGGCCACCATCCCGGTCACTTACAAAATAGAGTTCCCTGTTGTCAGGAGACAACGATGGCATACCCTCATAAAAAGTGGTGTTGATAGTATGCCCGAAGGGCTGCGCTACAGTCCAGTCTGTATCCTGTTTTGCACGGTACGCCATAAAAAGATCACAGCCACCCTCTGCCCAGCCATTTTCGCTCCTGTTCTCACTACGGCTAAAAAAAAGGTAGTGGCCGTCGGCCGACACAAATTGGGAAGACTCCTGATCGGGTGTATTAGGTGGATCGCCCATATTGCGGGCCGCAAACCACCCACCGCACGAGTCAGCCCTTGCCAGGTACAGATCTTCGTCCATATTATTCATACGGCGGGTAAAATACAGATACTGCGTATCCACCGCCATAGATGGGAAAAGCTCGGGATACTCGCTGTTGACCCGCAATCCCAGATTGGCCGGCATCACACCCCACCCTCTGATGATCGCTGACCTTACAAACATAGCCTGCTGCCGCAGAAAATTCCAGTCTGCACTATCCCGGATGGTAGCAAAATTACTAATCAGCTGCAATGCTTCATCAGCATTGCCCGCATAGATCAGACTCTTTGCCAGCGGCTTGGCAAACCTCAGTTTGCCATTATTACTTTTTACCGACCCTTTCTTAAACGTCTCCGCTGCCTTCACAAATTCATGCCCCTCAAAGTACCATTGACCCAGTATGCTATACGGATCGGCTGTAGCCGGATCATTTACAATAGCCAGTTCCATGTTACGGCACGCATCTGTATACTTCTTCGCTGCTTTCAGGTGTAATGCCTCATTAAAATAAAAGGCAGCCTTCTTCTCAGACTGTGCATCAGCCGGAAAAACATACAACAAGCCGAATAATAATAAGAATAAAGTCAGCCGCATGGGTGTGTAAAATACAGCAAAAATGCTACCTGTGTTATAGTATTGCGCTAAATCCCGAACTTCGCCCGAACATTTTAAGCCAACTTCTCAGACCGCCCAGTTCATTTATCGTCTACATCTTTACCATTTTAGTCTATGACCACACTCGTTGTTTGCCCCAATTGCAATACCCAGTTCGAACCGACAGCCGCAATAGCCCAATCTGTAAAAGATGAGCTCACCAGAGAGTACAACCAGAAGTGGGTAGTACTTCAAAAAGAAAACGAAGACCGGGCAAGGCAGAAAGACGAACAATTCCGCCAGAAAGAACTGTTGCTGCAAAAACAGCAGGCCGACCTTGCTCAGAAACTCGAAGAAGACAAAAAAATAATAGAAACCACACTGCGAAAAGAACTGCAACAAAAGGTAGGTGCCGACTTTGAGAATAAGCTGCGCCTGCTGGAGGAAGCCAATAAAACAAACGAAGCAAAACTCGCAGATGCCCGGCAAAAAGAAATGGAGTTCATCAGCCGCATGCAAGAGCTCAAGACCCGCGAACAGGAGATGGAGCTGGAAATGAAACGCAAAATGATGGAAGAGCGATCACGGCTGGAGGAACAGATAAAAAAAGGCGAAGAAGAAAAGAACAAACTCAATATCACAGAGTTTGAAATGAAGCTGAAAGAACGCGACAAACAACTCGAAGACCAGAAACGGCTGATCGAAGAAATGAAGCGAAAATCAGAACAGGGCTCTATGCAGCTGCAGGGCGAAGTGCAGGAACTGGCACTGGAAGAACTGCTGCGCAATGCATTCCCCTTCGATCTGATAAATGAAGTAGGCAAGGGTAAACGTGGCGCGGACTGTATCCTCACTGTTCGCAACAACTACGGACAGGAGTGCGGCAAAATCATCTTCGAAAGCAAACGCACAAAAGACTTCGGAAAAGACTGGACCGAAAAACTTAAAGCCGACATGCGCATACAGGGTGCCGACCTGGGAGTACTGGTCACCACTGCGCTGCCCGAGGGCATATCAGCATTCGGCAAGCGCGACGATATCTGGATTTGTACCTTTGGCGAGGTAAGCGCGCTCGTTCACATACTCAGGGATCTGCTCATCAAAGTACACGTTGCGTCAAAAAGCAACGAAAACAAAGGCGACAAAATGGCTCTACTCTACAATTACCTCACCAGCACCGAGTTTGCACAGCAATGGAAAGCGATCAGCGAAGGCTTCGGCAGCATGAAAGCATCTATTCAGCGGGAGCGCGAGCAAATGGAAAAGCTCTGGAAAGCCCGCGAGAAACAACTGGAAAAAGTACTGCTCAATGCCGCCCATATCCGTGGCTCAATAGAAGGTATCGCCGGCATGGATGTAGACCTCAACCTCACCCCGGGCGATGGTAGCGGATACCTGCTGGAGTAGTACCTGCCATTAGTCGTAATACCTTACTTTGGTCTTAACATTGATAAAGCACTTGTCGTCGTAGTCATAAAACAGAGTTGGTGTGTACTGCGATACATAGCCAGCAGTACTGAACGTATGCAGGATACGCCCCCGTGTATCAAACAGATAACGTTTTCCGCCCGATGTTGCTGTTGCAAGTCCGTCGCCAAACCAGATGCTGTTGTCCAGGTCAAATTTCATTGGGATAATCTGTTTGCCCTTCTTATCCAGCATTACCCATTTGTCTGATGGCAGCAGTGCTATGATATGGTCGTTTACGAATGGCCCTCCACCGGTCTGCCCTACGCCTTCTGCCCATTTATACACGGGTGGTATCACCCAGTCACCGCTGCGGTTAATGAAACCCATTTGCTCGCCCTTGTATGCTGCTGCCATACCCTCATAAAATGGTTCTGCGCGGGTAAACTTAAATGGGATCACCATGACCCCATTGGTATCGGCATATCCATACACGGTATCTTTTGCCACAGGGATCAACCCTTCGTGAAACCCATCGAGCGCAAGCAACTCCTTGGCAGAAAGATAGCTGGGAAAAGCATAAACCGCCGGCAGCACCAGACGCCCGGTGGTATTGATCATACCCCACTTGCCATTTTGCCTTACCCATGCCCGCCCATGCTCAAAACCATACGCCTTCTCAAACTGAAACGGTATCACCACCCGTCCTGATTTGTCTATGTAGCCCGCCCGCTCGTTTTGCACCACCACAGCCAGACCCTCATAAAATCCGTCGTACCTGTAGTTTTCATAGGTACTTTCATTATATCGTTCACCTCTGGCTATACGGTCCGGCGTCTCTTTGTCATACTTCGGCGCAATCACCACCTTGCCTGTGGTATCTATAAACCCGTACTTGCCATCCTTCATCACCATCATCAGCCCATCGTGCTGCGGATAGATGTATCCATAGGGTTCGGTCATCCTGCGTTGGTCTGGCAGGTGCATCAGGCTGTAACCCGCTTTATCTTCATACACTGCAATGACATCCTTCGAAAGAAACGATATCGACCCGTACGCTGGCGTCAGCACTTCTCTGAAGGTCCTGTCCATTAGACCCACTTTCACAAAACCGCTGGTAATGGTCATGTACCCATAGCTATTAAACCGGACGATGCTATTGTAAGGCTTCGTCACAGCCTTGCCATACTCATCAAACAGCTGCTGCGTGTACGAATTAGTGTGGGTGACATAATGGGTACCATCATTGATGATACCGGTATAGCTGTTGCTCTGATAGATGATTTCACCTCGCCTATTGATCACACAATAGTCGCTGTCTGCCTTTGCCATAGCCAAAGCGCCTTCGAACATTGCTGCCTCTCTGAACTTTGGTGCGATCACCACCTGCTTGTTCCGGTCACAGTACCCCCATTTGTCGCCCTTCCGGTAAGGAATCAACGATGTATCATACCGCTGCGCATACCCGTCAGCACCGTACCCGGCTATCAAAACAGCCACCAGTAATAGCTTCATGTTCATTATCGTCATGGATTCAAATTATCTTAGAGAAACACACAGTATTTGTCAGAAAAAACACCACCTGCCAATCAGAAACCGGCAGGCTGACACGTCTAGTTGCTACCGTTTTTGGGTGGCGAGGCTATCACAGGCTGGTCAGAGTTGAGCGTCATTAGTTCATCTCCTGGTTCGTACCGCACACTCATCACTATCAGGCTCATCATCTCGTCTGTGCTGTTGGCCCCGCTCACTATCCGTTTGGGCGGGCTATATCTGTTCTCCGGGTTAGCCGCAGTATTATCATAGCTGGCCACTATTTTCACCAGTGCGCCCTTGGGCACCTTGATGGGCGAAGTTGGTTTATAGAATTCCTGCCACCTGAAGTCCCACTTTTTGATCCACACCAGCGGAATGGTATCTCCTGCCGGTGCTATCGCAAATGCTTTCATCTCCCTTCCCAGATAGTGCATATGCGGATTGAGCGCTATGTACGACTGATCCTCTCCCACCTCTGCTGTAATTACAAATGTGCTTACCGAATCGGGAGGCAATGATAGTGCTGGCTCAGGTTCCGCTATGCCGCCGCCGGTACCTATATTGTAGCTCTCTATCAACCGGGTTATAGGCCTGGGTGTAAAGAACATATTAATTGACGATTGATCCACCAGCTCCACTGGCGTTGGGCCGTAGTGTATCTGCATGATCAGCACACCCTTATTGGGCAACTTAAAACCAAAACCCGGTGGCCAGGTGCGGGCTGTGGCACCCGGTACCCAGCCGTCATAATATAGTGGTGCAACCCTCGGAAAAAAATCGGGATACTCAAAACCACCTTCTGCCATAGGTGGTGGCAGTGGCGCACCAAAGTCAAAGCAGATCAGCATCTGGTATACTGTTGGCACCTGCTCCGGCAGCATAACGGGTGCCGGGATGACCTCCGTGGGTATAGCCTCATAAATGCGGTCATACTCGCTGGGCTCAGGAAACACCCATGTGTTGCTGTGGTGTACCGCTACCGGATTTCCCGGCGTGAACTCAAACGCCAGCACGTTGGTATCTGTGGGTATGCTATAGTGCATTATAAAGTAAGCAACTGTATCGGCATTATTACCGGGCACCTTAAATACCTCTGGCGCAGTTAGCACCAGATCAGGCTGCCCCAGATTTGATGGCTTGCTGATCACCGGCATTGCCACGCCATCGCGCTCGTTGCCGGCCGGCGTACCCTTTGCTACCCACTCGGCTATCGCCGCCACCTCTGCTGCACTCAGTACCCGCTCGTCAGTAAAATGCCGGTAAGCGGTATCCGCCTTCCAGGGTGGCATGTAGCCTGTTCCAGTCACATGTTTTATCATGGCTGCGTGCTTGCGCACATCGTTGTAGCTGATCAGCGGAAACGGGCCGCTCTGTCCCGGCCGGTGACAACTGGTACAGTTGCGGAATATGGTCGGCTGTATATCCTTATAAAAAGTAACGCCTCCGTTCTTCTGTGCCAACGCCTGCACCACCGGCAAAAGCAGCATACAATACAGCCATGGTAGTAGTAGTTTTTTCATCTGTCTATTTGCCATTCGCCATTGCTTTGGGTTGTTCTACCAGGCAGCCTATCGGCCGTGTTCTGGGCACTGTCACAACCGAGCCCTTCACCACCGCTGCTAGTGCATCTGCAAGATAGTGACCCGTAACACGGGCACTTTTCCGGCCCAGCTCCAGGTAGGCATTATCTATCGCTCCGGAATACACGATCGCAAACCGGCTGTTCAGAACAAATACTTCGGGTGTTACTATGCCACCAAGATTGTTGGTGAGCGTGTACGCATCATCAACCAACAATGGAAAATTCACCTGATATTTTTTACCAAATTCCGCCACCTCCTCCACACTGTAATAATCACCAGGAAAAACACCATAAAACACTACCCCTATTTTTGTGTACTCAACCGCAAGCCTGTTCAGCTCGCCCGTACATTGTTGCGAAATCGGACACTCCGGAGCCAGCAGCACAAAAACTGCTGCCTTCGCATCCCTGACCGTACCCATACTCATCATCCTGCCCGCTGTCGTTTTCAGCCTTATTCCTGCAAACGAAGTGGTATCCCTCCCGGCGCCACGCAACTGCTGCACAGCGCACACCACCATCATCATACACAACAGCAACATTCTGTACATATCCGGTTACTTTTTGGGCTTCTTCTTCCCTTTGTATTTATTGCGTTCCCAGTATCCTTTCTTTACCAGCTTACCACTGGCAGCGTAGCATTTGCCAAATCCGTCAAACATATCACTCTTGAATGTACCCACATACTTTACCACATTCTTCATCTCCTTCGGTTGCTTCCCTTCGGGCCACGTATAGGTGCCTTCACCGTCCATATGTCCGTAAGACCAGTTACCGGTATAGGTTTCTCCGGTAGTCCATGTTATGGTACCACTCCCATGCCTGCTGCCCCCCTGCCACGCACCGGTATATACACCATACTCATCGGTCATTTTCCCGTTGCCGTTCTTTTCGCCGTTTCGCCATTGTCCGTCATAGCTTTCGGCCAGACGGGTATATACTCCAGTGCCGCTTTTCTTCCCATCCAACCACTCACCATCATAGCGCTCTCCGTTTACCCCAATAAAAACACCCTTGCCGTTGCGTTTGTCTTCTACCCAGTCGCCGGTGTAGGTACCTTCAGCATCCGTATTAGTGCCTTTGCCGGTACGCTTGCCGTTGCGCATTTCGCCGGTAAAATTGTATTGCCACCTATCATTCACCCACAGCCCCTCACGGATCAGCTTACCACTTTTGTCGTACTCCTTTCCTTCGCCATGCTTTTTATCGTCCTTCCACTGCCCCTCATAACGCCCGGTCGCAGTCGTTTCTGTACCGGTTCCTGAGCTGTAGTCATTCACCCAGTTGCCGGTATAAGTGCGCCCGTTCACCGATTTGTAGGTGCCCTGCCCGTTTCTTTTGTCGTTGCTGTAGTTGCCGGTATAGGTATCTCCGTTACTCCGTGTATACGTACCCTGACCCTCGCGCATACCCTCATTCCAGGTGCCGGTAAATGTGTTGCCGTCTTTATCCTTAAACGTTCCGGGGCCATGCTTCCTGCCATCTTTATATGCACCGTCGTAATAGTAGCTCCAGCTGCCATACTCCCAGTTGCCTTCTTTTACCAGCGTTCCGCTCTTATTGTACTGCTTACCCAGGCCGTGCTTCAGATCGTCTTTCCATTCCCCCTCATAGGTATTACCATCCAGGTCTTTTTCGGTGCCCTGTCCATTGCGCTTGCCATTGGCATAGGCTCCCGTATAGCCACATACATAGTTGTCGTCTTTCCAGTATCCATCATTGATCAGTGTACCTGCAGCATCATACAGTTTTCCGGCTCCGCTCTTCTTGTCATACGACCAGTTTCCCGAGTATTTGCCACCTGCAGCATAGGTCATCACACCAAATCCATGTTTCGACCATCCGCTTACCTCACCCACATATTTATCTCCGTTGGGTGCTGTGATCGTACCCTTGCGGTAGGGCACATCATTCTTATAGTCGCCGGTAAACACATCACCATTCTTGTTGGCGAGATTGCCATTCTTTATCGGGTCTTCCACAACCTTCGCCCGCTCCTCGCTGCCGCTACTGTAGTAAGAATATTTGTACGTCGATTTGGATGGTTTATCATCCGATGACTTGTAAGACGACTTATAGGGCGTGTAAGAATCGTTGGATCTATAGTAGTTGCTGCTATTATAATTCGATTTATAGGGTGTATACGAACTTTTTACCGGAGGGGTATAGTACGTCTTCGGTGGCGTATACATATGGTAGTACGCCTTGTAATAACTGTTGTGCGGCAATGGCGGCACATACTGCGCCAGCACTTCCTGCGCCACGCAAATTGCCGGCAAAATCAAAAACAATTTCTTCAGATTGCAATTTTTCATAAATATCCTGATGATTGACGTTTGTTAATAGCTGCTACAATCAGCAAAGTGTTAAAAAACCCTGCCTATGCTCACCTGGTACCAGTTTGTTTGTACTGCCGACGAGGTAGCAATACCATTGCTGAACTGCTGATTGTTCTTGGTATACCCCAATCCGTAGTACACCTTTCTGTTCTTTACATACTTCAGCTCTACTGCACTCAATCCGCCAAACGAGTACTCACCCATGAAGTGCCCGAACCGCACACGCGCCTTCGAATACCGGTCGGTCTCAGGGCTGAAGACTGACTTCACATACAGGTAGTAACTGTAGCCCACATCTATTTTGCTGTTGATACGAAATGCGGTAGCAATAGCAGCCTGATAATTGAAGTAAAAATCGATGCTGGTTTCCTGCGAGGGCGACGGCACCGCGTAGTTGGTGGCATCAATGGTGGCACCTCCACGCTTCATACCAAAGTCAAACGTATTCTGAAACCCTATCTTGAAGCGTTTGTTACGTTTGTATTTTTTTGCCAGAAAATAATTGCTCAGTATACTTTCCTGCAGGTGAAACATTGCATACTGACCACTGCTTTCCACATCCAGCGGCAGTGTACCCGTCTGCTTCACCGTCGCTGTTTTATTGATGTAGCCCAGCGAAAAATTCCAGTCGAAAAGCCCCATGCTGCCGGCAGAGTTGGCCCTGTATTTGGGTGCTTTCACCATCTTCAGTGTGGGCTCTGGTACGTCTGGTTTCTTCAGCGATTGGCCCTGTGCCGCCAACCCGCATAGGATCACCTGCAAAAACAAAATGATTTTTCTCATGTAGTTCGTTTGATAACCGGCAGGTTCCATACCATCAGCAAACAATGCAGTCCCTGCCACATTCACAAAACTACAATTGCACCTGCCGGTGTCAATACCACTTTAGTGGTATTTGTGTTCCCCAAATCACGCAACAGATCGTCACAATTGCTACCTGAAGCTGGCCAGGTAATCGGTGTGCGGATACTCGTAGCAACAGCGGTAGACGTGTCGTGAGCCCAAAATTGCGCACTGTGCGCAATTTTTTTTGCAGCAAAGGACAAAATCATATAATCAATTGACTATCAATACATTGCAACTCTGTCTAGGCTCATGTTTTTGCGCAAAAATTGCGCACTTTCTTCCTGCGCAGCATATAATAATAATTTCAATAACTATATCGATTTGGCGTCTGATATGAATATCGGCAAGAATGCCGAAATGCCCAAAATGAATATTTATGATAAACAGCCTGCTGTACATGATAAAAAAAAGTCGAGGGGCTTGATGCACCACAAAAACTGTGGAAAAAGCCCATGCAAAGCGGATATACAAAAGAAAAAGGGATGGTGCAGCGATAGTGTTGTACAAAGTGGGATGGCTTATTATTTTAAAATAACCAACCTGCCTCCTGCGGAAGGCAATTCAAAATGAATAAGGCGTTTGAATCCTAAAATAACGAGCCGGATTTCGAACAGAAAACACAATAACTTTAAGCCGACTAAACCACATATATGCAACTTACTCCAAAACGTTGCAACAGATCCTGGTATACCGCGCTCATCGCGAAAGTGGCATTGATAACCTGCTTGCTACTGAGCAGCACCTACACCCATGCCCAGCGGGTATTACTTGCCGGCGACTCGCTAACCGTTAAAGAAAATGACATTGAGTTTTTGTTTGTACATGGGGGCTCCTTCGTTATGGGCAGTAATAATCTGGATGAAGAGATGCCTGCCCACAATGTAGCTGTCCGCGGTTTTTACCTCAGCAAATACGAGATCACCCAGCGGATATGGAAAACAGTAATGGGGTACAATGAAAGCGAACACCTCAACTGCGAAGACTGTCCGGTAGAAAATGTCTCGTGGAATGAGATACAACGGTTCATTGGCAAACTGTCCCAAAAAACAGGCAAACATTATCGGCTGCCCACAGAAGCAGAATGGGAGTTTGCTGCCAGCGGAGGCATCTATTCGAAACACTATATTTATGCAGGCAGTAATGATGCCGAAGCAGTAGCATGGTATTGGGGCAATGGCAAGGGTAAAACACATCCGGTAGGGCAAAAAAAACCGAACGAACTGGGCTTCTTTGATATGTCTGGCAACGTGGAAGAATGGTGCAATGATTGGTGGGATTACCACTTCTACAGCCGCTCACCGGTCAGCAACCCTCAGGGGCCGGCATCCGGCACTAAGAAGGTAGTGCGTGGCGGCGACTTTTCGATACCTGCTCCGGGAGTAACCATAAAGTGCCGGGCAGTGTATGGTCAGGAACCAGATCTTGTAGGGAAATATTACGGATTCAGGCTGGCGCGCGATTGCCAGTAGTCGCTGCCGGTGCATTGATCACTCATTCCTGCTTCCCACAAACCACAACAGCGACACCCACCGGGCATCGCTGTTGAATATACTTGCTGTTGCAGCTGCAAAAAAGATTCCGTTTTTACTTCATTGCCGCCAGTACTATGTTCCATGCCTCCTGCTCCTTGGTGTCGGCAGCGGCATTTATTTCTTCTGCTTTTAGCAGCAGTGGTTGCACCTCCGGGTGCTCCTTCAGGTCCTGCGCATTTATTTTCACATTCAGGTAGCAGCCTTTTACAGCAGTTCTGGCGCATAGTGCACCTACGCCGGCATCGCTCACACTGTTGGGGTTGCCCTTGGCAGCCATCTCTATGGCCAGGTCCATGGCTTGCAGCGCTACCTCCATCGTACGGAACGGTATCTTTATTGCATAAATGGTAGCCGCCTCTATGGCTGCTTTGCGGGCTGCCTTTTCTTCATCGGTTCCCTTCGGCATGCCAAACGCCGCCATGATGGCGTTAAAGGCATTGGTATCTTCATCTACCAGGTACAGTAGTTCGGTCATCAGTGCCTGCCCTGCGGCAGCATGGTCGCTGAACTCTTTCCACCGGCTGTCCCAACCCTTCTTGTGCGACGACAGGTTGGCCACCATTGTACCCAGTGCCGCACCCATAGCCCCGCACAGTGCCGACACCGATCCGCCACCAGGCGCCGGCGATTCGCTGGCTGTTTCCTGCGCAAATCTGGTCACCGTCATATCTACCAGTTTCCTGGCATTGGTATCCCTAAGCCTGTATTCTATGATTTTCTTCTGTGGGTCAAAGGGGCCCAACTCGTCCAGCCCCAGCGACTTTATGGCTATCCGCACCAGCTCTGCCTCTCCCACTCCTATGCTACGCTCCTGCTTCAGCAGGAAGTACTTGCCGGCCTCAACCAGTGCCTGCAGCGGCACCAGCCCAACGAGCTCGCTGCCCGTAACACGCATGCCCCGTGCCGCCGCGCGGTCGCACGCGGTATCGAACACGATATGCAGTGGTGTGGTATTCATGTTAGTGAGGTTAATAGATATCTGAGCTACACCATACTCTTCTATAAACCAGCCTATTGCTTTTACATTTTTGAGCAGGCCCGGCGTCCAAACAGGGTCTCCATTAGGGTCTTTCACGGTTTTGCCCTTTTCGTCTTTCTGCTGCCTGCCCTTCTCCCGGATATCAAATGCCACGGCATTAGCCCTTCTGGTAGAGGTAGTGTTGAGATTGACATTGTATGCGATCAAAAAATCGCGTGCGCCTATCACCGTGGCGCCGCTCTGTGCGTTGAACTTTGCCAGACCGTAGTCGGGCTTCCACTCTTCTTTTACAATTTTTGCCGGCAACCCTTCATACTCGCCACTCCTTATCTCTGCCAGATTGCGGCGATATTCGGCAGTTGCAGCATATTCGTAGAGGTATACGGGTATTCCGGCATCCCTGCCTACGCGCTCGCCCAGCTTTCTTGCAAACTCTACTGTTTCTGCCATAGTGATGCCCGAAATAGGTATCAGCGGGCACACATCGGTCGCTCCCATCCGCGGATGCTCGCCGGTATGATTGCGCATATCTATCAGTTCGCCGGCCTTCTTTATTGCCAGGTATGCAGCCTCTATCACTGCATACGGGTTTCCCACAAAGGTCACCACAGTGCGGTTGGTAGCCTTGCCGGGGTCCACATCCAGCAGCCGCACACCTTCCACTTTTTCTATTTCCGCGGTGATCTGGTTAATGATATTCATGTCGCGTCCTTCGCTGAAGTTAGGCACGCACTCTATTATGGCATTAGAGAAGTCTTTCATCGTGGTTGTTGTTGTGGGTGCAAAAATAGTAGAAGTGCGAGACAAAGACTTAAGCCGTTAGAATATTTAAAGTATTTAATACATTTGTATGCCAGATGCAACCTGTCGGTAACTGTATAACGTTAACCATAAATACCTATTTGCATGAAAAAATGCACACTCTTCCTGCTTGCCTTTGTGCTCTGCGGCATACTCAGTGCCCAGGAACTAACGCCTTCACAAAAAATCATTGTACCGCTCAAAGAGCAACAAAGAACATTAGACAGCCTGCAGGCAATGTCTTTCAAAACCGCAAAAAAGACAGCAGCCAAAACAACCGCCAGTACCATTTTCGATACAACAGTATGGGCATGGCACATTGACAGCACATGGGGAGCCGGTCTGTCTACCGCCGAAAAGCTCAATGTTTTCAACACTTTTTGGGGTCAGGTCGACTCTTTCTACTCCAGCTTTATCGGTCTGCCCATGTACAACTGGGACTCTATCATCAATGCCATGCGTACCGAAATCTCCGGTGGAGTAAGTAAAGGGCGTTTTGCAGGCATTATCGGCCAGTTATCTTCCTATATCAATGACGGCCACGGTCAATTCTATGACTATGATATGTTTTCAAGTCCGTCTTATTTTGGCAAACCGCTTCTATACGGTCCATCCGGGGCGTTTGGCGCCTGTGTTACCATGCTCGACGATTCCTCTGCAATGGTGTATACCGCTATGCCGGGCAACCCCTTGGGACTGGCTCCCGGAGACCTGCTGCTGGGGTATAACGGCATACCCTGGAAACAGCTGATCGCTATGATCCTGAGACATCAATTGCCCAATGGCGTCACACACCGGTCTACAGATTCAGCCACCTGGCACAACTATGTTTCTGCTATCCTCACCAACGCCCTGCTTTTCGATACCCTCAATGTAGAGAAATGCGATGGCACCAGAGTCAACTTCCCTACATCTGAGGTCTGGGTACCTTATTCGGGCACCAATTTCTGCACCGAACAATTGGACGTTGCAGGCGTGCACAAAATGACCTACAACGAGTTCTATACCAACAACCGCATGATCACATCAGGTGTCATTACCGGAACAGGCATAGGTTATGTGGCCCTCTACGACTGCGGCGACATTTCGGGAGATTCTTTGTACAACACCGTAAAAAGTCTGGTAGAAGACAGCCTGGCAGAAGGCCTGATCATCGATATCCGCACCAACTTCGGTGGCTCCATTCTTACATTCATGAAAGCATTTTACTACCTCAGCTATGGTGATTTCCCATGGATGGGGTGGGCAAATCGCTTTAACACTACCGACAGGTATAATATGAATCCATCTGTAGGCCTGCCCTATATCTATGGCGACACAGACGATGATCCAAATTTTTTCGACAAAAAAGTAGCGCTGCTCGTGGGGCCGGGCGCGGTGAGTGCCGGCGACATGATGCAGGTAATGTATGCCCATCACCCTTCACTAAAGATCATTGGCAAACCAACAGCAGGCGCCTTCGGTTCCTACCGCAACATAGCAATGCCCTACTCCAACTATTTTGCATCGCGGCAAAACGGCGACTGCTACCGTGCCGAAGACAATACATTCTTTCTTTCGCACCGAAACTTCCCCATAGATTCTTTTGTGTGGTTCAACCGTGCCAGTGTATGCAACAATGAAGACAATGTGCTCACAACCGCTATAAAATGGATTAAGCCGGATCTTTCCATCCGCAACCTATCGGTAGCACCACCAACCATCAAGATATACCCAAACCCATCCTCGGGCTATTTCAATATCCAGATCAACGCTCCTGCCGCCGGTAGCGGGCAGCTGAAACTTTACAATAGTCTGGGCACTGTGGTAGCTGGCATGCCCATAAACCTCGTGGACGGGGACAACAAATTTAAACTTGATCTTACCGGCCTCAGACTCCCAACCGGATCATACATGCTGGAACTCAGAAGCGAGGGTATTGGCACTGTGGTAAAAAAGGTTGCCATAATCGAATAATAACTGGGTCACCCCTCCCTCTGACGAAAGCACCTCTTGGGTCATGCGCCTACCGAAAAGCCTGTGTTTATTCCTCTGCGCTTGTCACCCTTCCCCATCTGCCTACTGATCACGTTATCTGAAATAGAAAATGCCGCGAATTTCGCGGCATTTTTAGTGTATCTCAATTCAGTCGCACTACCTCGCCACGTTCACAGCCCTCAGTTCCCTGATCACTGTTACTTTCACCTGGCCCGGATACTGCATTTCCTTCTGTATTTTATCGGCTATCTCGAAAGACAGCTTCTGGCTTTCGGCATCGTTTATCTTATCAGCCTCCACCATTACACGCAGCTCGCGTCCAGCCTGTATAGCATAAGCCTTTTCTACGCCAGTATAAGCCATAGCCAGGTTTTCCAGGTCCTTTATCCGCTGCATATAGCTTGCCATCATCTCGCGCCTTGCACCCGGTCTTGCACCGCTTATGGCGTCACAAGCCTGTACTATCGGCGATATGATGTAGAGCATCTCCATTTCGTCGTGGTGCGCACCTATCGCATTCACAATAGAGGCATGCTCACCGCAACGCTCTGCAACCTTGGCACCCAGCAATGCGTGGCTCAATTCTGTTTCCTCGTCAGGCACCTTACCTATATCATGCAGCAATCCTGCACGCTTGGCCAGTTTTATTACCTTCTGCCCCAGCCCCAGTTCCGATGCCATGATTCCGCATAGATTCGCAGTTTCCTTCGAGTGCATAAGAAGGTTCTGACCGTAAGACGAACGGAACCTCATCTTGCCCACCAAACGCACCAGATCTTTATGCAATCCATGTACGCCCAGTTCTATAATGGTACGCTCACCGATCTCCATGATCTGCTCTTCCAGCTGTTTCTTGGTCTTCTCCACCACCTCTTCAATACGGGCGGGGTGTATACGACCATCCTGTACCAGACGTTGTAGCGACAGGCGGGCTATTTCTCTGCGCAATGGGTCGAAACAGCTCAGCACTATTGCCTCAGGGGTATCGTCAATTACCAGATCCACACCGGTTGCGGCTTCCAGCGCGCGTATGTTACGGCCCTCGCGGCCTATGATCTGTCCCTTAATCTCATCGCTCTCCAGATTGAACACCGTAATGGCATTCTCTATCGCCTGCTCTGAGCCAAGGCGCTGAATGCTCTGTATGATGATCTTTTTAGCTTCTTTAGAGGCATTCAGCTTCGCCTCCTCCATAATGTCCTTCACATGGGCCATGGCACGGGTGCGGGCTTCTTCCTTCACCACCTCCATCAACTCTGTCTTGGCCTGCTCAGCCGACAAACCAGCTACTTTTTCCAGCCGCTTTACATGCTCCTCGTGGTGCTTGTCCAGCTCCGTCTTCTTGATGTTGAATGCCTTTATCTGGTTTTCCAGATTCTCCTTCAGCGTTTCATTTTCCTGTGTCTGCCGCTGCAGTGCCGATGTCTTTTCGTTCAGCTGCTGGTGCTGCTGCTTCAGTTTATTCTCGTTCTCTGCTATTTTTTGTGTGCGCTGTGTTACGTCTTTCTCGTGTGTGCTCTTTAATTGTAAAAAATGTTCTTTTGCCTCCAGTAATTTCTTTTCTTTCAGGGTTTCTGCGAGTGTTTTCGCATCTTCAATAGTCTTTTTAGCAATTGCATCGGCCTCCTCAACCTGCTGCCTTGTGTTCTTGGCAAATACCAGCTTGCCAAGAAATACACCTATTAATAAAGCCCCGATCGCTACGATTGCGGCTATGATTGTCGAATCCATAATTTTTAAGTAGTTTTATATGATAAATATTCAATGTCCTCATACCCATTATAGTCATTTTTTACTTATATAAATGTGGGCATAGTATTAACGTGCTAAGTTAATAAAAGATTTCCGTACATCGGAAATTACATCCCATACATATAATTACGTAATGTTAAAAACTTCTTATGACAGGTTATATATAGCACTGTAACTTTACGCTGGTCTACAATGTACTTAGCTATGGCAATGGTATTGGGTTATGCATACTGCAATGTATCTGTTTTGCCGGTTCGCAAAGAGCCCTACCATACTGCCGAGCAGACTACCCAACTCCTGTTTGGCGAAAAGGCTGAAGTACAACAAACCAACAACCGCGACTGGGCAAAGATCCGCTGCGAATGGGATGGCTACGAAGGCTGGTGCAAATTGTCGCAACTGGCGATAATTCAGAAAAAAGAATACCGGAAAAATGTAAAATGCTGCTCAGGCTCACATTATGGCAGGATTGAGATGCCTGCCAGCGAAATGCCGCTGCCCCTTGGTGCTGTATTGCATGGCATGAAAGGCGGAAAAATAATAATAGGTAGTGAATCCGGAAAATTCAAAGGAATAAAAGATAACTTTCACAAAGCAGTACCCAACGAGAAATCACTCGGCGAGGCTGCCGCCCATTACCTGCACGCTCCCTACCAATGGGGTGGTCGCACTGTGGCAGGCATAGATTGCTCCGGGCTCACCCAAATGGCGTACAAACTTTGCAACTTCCCCTTGCTGCGCGATGCGGCACAGCAGGCTACACAGGGCAAACTGGTCGATTTTCTGCTGAATGGCCGCTGTGGTGATCTGGCCTTTTTTGAAGAAAAAGAAGGCAACATCAATCATGTAGGCATGCTCCTGGACAATGAAACCATTATTCATGCCACAGATACCGCGGGAAGGGTTGTTATAGACCGGATAGACCAACAGGGCATAATAAGTATTGCGCTGAAAAAACGGACGCACAATCTCCGGATGGTTCGAAGAATGTTTTAACGCCCAATCCGCAAAATACACAACCCAAAGACATGCCCTTATGATCAGGGCATATCCTCCGAATGCCTGCGGATGTATCCCTTCATAATGCCCTTTCCCGTATCCCTTACAAACGAGATAATCTCATCGCGCTCATCAGATACCGGTATTTCGGTTTCGATGATGCTCAGCGCCTTAGATACATTGTACCCTCTTACAAACAGAATACGGTAAATGTCAAGTATGTGGTTGATCTTTTCTATCGAATATCCCCTGCGCTTGAGGCCTACTGAGTTTACACCTACGTAGGATAGAGGTTCGCGTGCGGCTTTCACATAAGGTGGTATATCCTTGCGCACCAGCGACCCGCCGGTCACAAAAGCATGCGACCCTATACGTACAAACTGCTGCACTGCCGTAAGGCCGGCAAGCACCACGCAGTCGCCAACTATGATGTGCCCAGCAAGCGTTGTATTGTTTGAGAATATACAATGGTTACCGATCTCGCAGTCGTGCGCAATATGGGTATACGCCATGATCAGGCAGTTGTTGCCGATCTTTGTCGCATTACGGTCTGTTGTGCCACGGTTTATCGTCACGCATTCACGTATAGTGGTATTGTCACCTATTATCGTAATGGTGTCCTCTCCTTTGAATTTCAGGTCCTGCGGAATAGCTGAGATAATAGAGCTTGGAAATATCTGGCAATTCTTGCCTATTCGCGCTCCTTCCATTATCGTCACGTTCGATCCGATCCATGTTCCTTCTCCTATCTCCACATTCTTGTGAACAGTAGTGAACGGATCGATCCGTACGTTTGGTGCAATTTTTGCGTCCGGATGGACATATGTAAGCGGGTGGATCATTTTTTGTCTTTTCTTATGAGTTGTGCTACCAATTCAGCCTCAGTAGCAAGTTTATTACCTACATATGCCGTTCCCTTCATTTCGCATATTCCGCGCCTTATCGGACTTAGCAGTTCCAGTTTCAGGATCAGCGTATCTCCTGGCCGTACTATTTGTTTGAACTTTACCTTGTCAATCTTCAGAAAATAAGTATCATAATTTTCCGGATCGCTGATCGTGTTGAGTGCCAGTATACCGCCGGTCTGCGCAAGTGCCTCTATCTGCAATACGCCCGGCATCACCGGATTATTGGGAAAGTGCCCCTGAAAGAAATGCTCGTTAAAGGTTACACTCTTAATACCCACCACATGGCTATCGCTAAGTTCTATGATCTTATCTACAAACAGGAACGGATACTTGTGTGGAAGCACCTTGGTAATATGATTGATGTCGTATATCGCCTCTCTTGACGGGTCGTAATGAGGGATATCCGCTATGTGCTTGTTCTTCTTTATGTACTGCTTGATCTTTCTCGCAAATTCAACATTTGTAGCGTGGCCTGGCCGGCTGGCTATTATATGCGCCTTGATGGCGTGCCCTGCCAATGCCAGATCTCCTATTACATCCAGCAGCTTGTGGCGTGCAGGCTCGTTGGTAAAATGCAGCTGAACATTGTTCAGGATACCTTCCTGTTTTACTTCAATTTTTTGTTTGTTGAACACCTTTGCCAGCCGCTCCAGCTCTTCCGGATCCACCACCTTATCTACCACTACAATAGCGTTGCTCAGATCACCACCCTTTATCAGGTTGTTGTCCAGCAGATACTCCAGCTCATGCAGAAAGCAAAATGTGCGGCATGGGCCTATTTCACTCTTGAACTCAGAGATATGCTTCAGCGCCGCATGCTGCGTGCCCAATACCGGCGAGTTGAAATCAATCAGCGCTGTGATCTGGTAGTCATTAGATGGCAGTGCCAGCATGTCTACCTTCTTCACAGGGTCATAATAATGAATGTTGCTGTCTATAGAATAAACAATGCGCCTGGCTTCCTGCTCCTCTATTCCGGCACTTTCTATGGCGTCCATAAATTGTTTGGAACTGCCATCCATTATCGGCACTTCAGGGCCATCCATTTCTATCAGCACATTGTCAACCCCCAGGCCCACCAGTGCGGCCATGGTGTGCTCTATCGTGCTCACCCGCGCGCCATTATATTCTATCGTTGTTCCTCTCGATGTATCTACAACAAAGTCCACATCCGCTTTTACCATCGGCTTCTCAGGCAGATCTACCCGCTGAAAACGAATACCATGTCCGGGATTTGCCGGTCTCATGGTCATGGTCACATCGGCACCGGTATGCAATCCCACACCACGCAACGTAACCTGACTCTTCAGCGTATGCTGGTTCTGGTTTCCGTTACCTACATGCAGCGTATCTGCCTTTTTCCTGCTTTCCGCTTTCAAAAATATTTCTTCGCTCACTTTTTATATTCCAGATTTTGCGTGCTTAACAACGCGGTTAATTCATGTACTGTTTCTTCCAGCTTTAGTAGCCGGTGTTGCAACTCCGGCAAATTTCTAAAAATTGCCTGACTTTTTAATGAACTTTTATATTCAAATGCGGGCGTTCCGTTTAAAGTGGTGTTTTCATTGCTCACAGACTTCGATAAGCCGCTCTGGGCGTTTATCCGCGTTCCGTCTGCAATATGAATGTGACCTACTATGCCCACCTGCCCGCCTATAACACAATTCCTGCCGATCTTTGTACTGCCCGATATACCGGTCTGGGCTGCTATAACCGTATTGGCTCCTATTTCTACATTATGCGCCACCTGTATCAGATTGTCCAGTTTCACGCCGCTTCTTATAATCGTTGACCCCATGGTAGCCCTGTCAATCGTTGTGTTTGCGCCTATCTCCACATCATCCTCTATGATCACATTACCTATCTGAGCAATCTTTTTATAAGTCCCATCTTTCAGTGGCGCAAACCCGAACCCATCGCCACCAATTACAGAACCGGAATGAATCACTACCCTGCTGCCCAACTGACACCCATGATATATTTTCACCCCCGCAAACACCTTGGAATCTGCGTTGATCACCACATTATTACCCACATAACTGCCGGGATATATTTTAACCCCGTCACCTATTACTGTTTGGTCTCCAATATACGAAAATGCGCCTATGTATACATTCTTGCCTATACTTGCGGTAGGCGAGATGTAACATGGCTGCTCAATTCCTGTCTTATCGCTGCCGGAGATCATTTTGTTATACTGCTCCAGCAAAAACGCAAAACTGCTGTATGCATCCTTTACCCTGATCAATGTCGGGATTACCGGATGCACGGTCTCCAGTGTCTCATTTACAATGATCACTGAAGCCGTTGAAGAATAAAGGTACTCCTCATATTTCGGATTCGACAAAAAACACAAATCCCCTTTCTGTGCCTCCTCTATTTTAGCAACCCCACTTACTTTGGCGTCCGGATCTCCTTCCAGTTTGCCTTGTACCAGTGTAGCTATCTGCTGCGCTGTAAACTGCATGTATGGTTTAGTTTCTATGGTTCAAACTGATACAAACACCTTTTTCACTTCTGTCTCCTGTTACGTTAAATCAGCCCGTGGGGTACAAATTGCGCTCAAAATAATCATTGAATATAGCAAATGTAGTTTTTATGTACCGCTCTGGCAAGAGCTGCGCTTACTAAAGTATCGTCAATTTCTGTTATATTTTTGATAATTCCGCTTTTTGTTTCAATTTTTATCAATTCATCATTGATATTATAAGTACTGTTCGATGTTACCCCCCCAAATACAAAATAATGTAGATCTGAGTCTGCGATATCATACGCTTTTCTCACCCGTTCCTTATACGCTGTCAAATAGCTTGCCAAAGATTCAGAACTAAACAAAACTTTATACAATTTTCTCAAAACGAGCATTCTGCAAAGCGCTGACAGTATCTTGTCCTTATGGTTTTGCCATACTTTTATGGATGCGATCACATCTGTGTCATCCAATTCACAAAAACGGTTCAGGTGTTCCGGATTATTTCTGAAATCCTCTTCGGTGAGATCTCTGGTAAGAAAGTAAGATAGCGACGGGGTAGCAAAAAGACTCGTGCCGTCTTTCACCAGTTCCTTAGCTCGTTTCAAAATATTGATCAATAACATCTCCGAGCTCAACACCGTTTTGTGCAGATAAACCTGCCAGTACATAAGCCTTCTGGCTATGATGAACTTCTCCACCGAATGCACGCCCTTTTCCTCCACTACCAGCTCATTGTCCCGCACGGTCAGCATTTGCAGTATTCTGTCATAACCAATCACACCTTCCGATACACCCGTATAAAAACTGTCCCTATTCAGATAGTCCATACGGTCTACATCCAGCTGGCTCGATACCAACTGGTGCAAATAATTTTTCGGATAGGTCCTGTCAAAAATCTGTATTGCTTTGTCTAGCATCCCACCGGTTTCATTATTCAACCTGTTCATGATCAGCCGCGAGAGCGCTTCATGCGATACGCCGCCCACAAGCGACTTCTCCAGCGAATGCGAAAATGGCCCGTGCCCTATATCATGCAGCAATGCAGCCATCCTTGTTGCTAGATATTCATCTTTTTCAGGGCAGATACCTTTTGCCTTCAACTCATCCATTGCTTTCCCAGCCAGGTGACAGGCACCCAGCGAATGGGCAAACCGGGTATGCTCTGCTCCGGGATACACATGGTGAGCCAAACCCATTTGCTTTACCCTGCGCAGTCGCTGAAACCATGGGTGGTCTATCAATTGCATCAGTTCCTTTTCAGGAAACCTGATAAATCCATACACCGGATCATTTACAATTTTCACTTTAATACTCATCCGGCGCGTAAATTACCTCAATTTTTCAGATCACTTGTCGCACTTACTTAGAGGATACTTAAATAAATTTTTACTGCAGGCGTTGCCTGTTTTCATATTACAATATTACTATGTCGAAAAACGGGGTTGCCTCCCAAGAGACAACCCCGTTTTGGATTATTGTTGATCTTAGTTTATTGCTCCATAACAAAATGGAACACCTTCTGTTCGTTTCCGCTCCGTATGGTCAGTATGTACATACCGTTCGCCAGCGTGTTGTCCAGTTGTACCTGTGTGTCTATCGTGCCGTTTCTGGCCTGCAGCACACCACGGTATACTACCTGACCCAGCATGTTCGTCACGTCGGCTTCCACTTCCGCATTACCAGTGCTGCCCAGTGTACCACGTATCGTAAACATACCCTTGTTCGGGTTGGGAAGCAGCCTGATGTCGCCGCCAAGACTACCCACACTGCCATTGCCCAGTGGTGATACCGTGATAAACACCCAGTCAAATGTGCCGATGTTCGCACACACGCCGCTGCTCGTTACCATACATGTGATCGAGTCATAATCGTTGAAGATGCTCGTATACGTATCCTGTGTCGCACCTGCTACCGGGAACCCGTTCACCTTCCACTGATACTTCGGATTCGCGCCTCCGTCCGTAACCACTGCCAGCAGCGTTACCGGCTTGCCCGTCTCTACTGCAAGGCCCGGTGCCG
>CAIJXT010000021.1 GCA_903824665.1 uncultured Bacteroidota bacterium
GAATAGGATATTGTTGTGTTGCCGCTACCGATGCCGTTAACCGTGCCGTCGGCAGCTACGGTTGCTACCGATGTGTTACTGCTGCTCCAGATGCCACCGGGTACCGAACTGACTACTGTTGTGGCCTGTGTGTTACATACGTTATTGTTTCCGGTAATGGTACCGGCGTTTGCAAATGCGTTGACTGTGAGTGACATGGTGCTAAAGGCATCGGGGCAACCACCACCAGCTACGAGATAGCTGATTGTTGTTATGCCACTGCCGATGCCAGTTACAACACCTGAGGTGCCAATAGTCGCGGCAGCAGTATTGCTGCTACTCCAAATGCCACCTGGAATGCTGCTGATGAAAAGGGCATTGGCACCTGCGCAAAGGGCAGAAGCGCCGGAAATGCCGCCAGCAGAGGGTGCTGAACTTACTGTAACTGTGCGTGTCGTATATTCACTACCACATGTATTCGCAATTGTGTAGGTAATTACAGCGGTTCCCGGCAAGAGGCCATGTACAAGTCCTGTAGCGTTTACAGTTGCGATCGTTGGTGCTCCGGACGACCATGTACCACCCGATACACTGCTGACGAGCAAGCTGGTGAGCCCATTGCATACGGTGGCAATTCCGGAAATGTTGCCGGGATCGGGCGTAGCGTTAACTGTAATGGTTTTTGTTGCTGCTGAGGCTGCACAACTATTGACCAAAGTATAAGAAACGAGGACCGTACCGGCAGTGATGCCCGTAAAAGTGCCGCTGGTGCCCACTGTTGCAACGGCGGTATTGCTGCTGGTCCATGTTCCGCCTGGAACTGTTGCGGTAAGGATTAAATCTAAGCCATTGCAAACAGTAGATGATCCGGAAATAGTGCCGGGATCAAGTGCGGCATTAACGGTGACTACTTTATAGGAAGTGCCGAGGCCACAACCGTTGTTGTATGTATACCCGATTGTTGCTGTTCCGAGTGCCAAGCCGCCGACGAGTCCTGAGCCTGAGCCAACTGTGGCTATTGCAAGGTTGCTGCTGGACCATGTGCCCGCACCACTGCCGATAGGTACGGAAAGTAGACTAGCCGCCCCAACGCAAATATCTGAACTGCCGGTTATTGTGCCCGATCCTGCCGAATTTACGTTTATCAATATAGTAGCGGTTTCTGTACCACATGCATTTGTAGTCTGGTAGGAAACTGTAGCCGTACCCTGGGCAATTCCGGTGACAATTCCGGTTGATCCAACAGAGGCAACAGCAATGTTGCTACTTATCCAAACACCACCTGTAATAGACTTCTCCAATACAATCGCACTACCTGAACATAAATTGACAGTGCCAGACAAAACCGCGTTTTGCCTACGGACTTTACGAATTCTGTGGTTACTATAGTCCGCAATGAGTAGATTTTGATCATTGTCAACTGTTACGTCTATTGGGAAATTTATTTTGGCGTTTGTTGCAGGACCTCCATCGCCAGAGAAGCCAGCAACTCCGGAGCCAGCTACAGTACTAACTATGCCTGAGTTGTTTATTTTTCTTATCCGGTTGTTTGTAGGGCACGCAACATATATATTGTTATCATCATCAACGGTGATACCATAGGGTCCCGGAATACCAGCAGCAGTGGCTGGGCCGCCATCTCCGGACAACCCTGATGAACCGTTTCCTGCGATGGTAGTTATGATGCCGGTAGTCAAGTCTATCTTGCGAATCCGATTGCTTCCATTGTCCGTTAAGTAAAGGTTTGTGCCTTTCAGATGCAAATAATTGGGGTAGCTTAAATTTGCAGAGGTAGCGGGCGTTCCATGACCAGCGTAAGCAGTACTGCCAGTACCAGCAATTGTTGTGATTATCCCGGAGGTGTTGATTTTCCTTATTCTATGGTTTAAGAGGTCAGTGATGTAGATATTGTTGTCTGCATCGATAGCAATACCATTTGGCTGACTCAATGTGGCATCTACTGCAAGACTGTTATCGCCACTAAAACCACCCACACCTGTGCCCGCAACGGTAGTGATAATACCGGTAGTGCTAATTTTTCTTACCCGATTGTTCATGCGGTCAGCGAAAAAAATGTTGCCATAGCTATCTTCTGCAACTTGAAATGGACAGTTAATTTTGGCAGCAGTTGCTTGTATGTTATCGCCGCTAAACCCGGCGGTGCCGGTTCCGGCAATTGTAGAAATCGTCCCGGAAGCACTTATTCGCCGTATTCTATGATTAGCATAATCTGATACTAATATGTTACCGTCATTGGACTTGAAAACAGCAGATGGTGAATTAAAAAGAGCGAAGCTTGAATGAGCACCGTCTCCGCTGAATCCTCCAGATCCGGTGCCTGCTATTGTTGTGATAGCGGAAGGAAGAAGTTCACCAATAGATGGGGAAATCAGGGCATCCACGGTGATTGGCTTTGTCACACTGGCATTTGAACAACTACCAGGCACAGTATAAAATATTTGGTAGGTGCCAGGAGTGCTTGCGGTTGCTATACCAGTAGCACTCCCGACCGTGACGGAGGTATGGTTGCTATGCCAGTAGCCACCAGGTGATGTATTGGTGTATGTTGTTGGGGTGCCTACGCATATGGTTGAAGCACCGGAAGTAGTTCCTACAACCGGAGGAATACTAACAGTAACGACAGTGGTAGCAGCCGTATATCCGCAACCATTTGTGACAGAATATTCGATCGTAGTGGTGCCTGGAGTAATACCTCTAACTATTCCTGTTGACGCATCAACTGTTGCTACCGCAGGGGTTGAAGAAGACCAGGAACCTCCTGGTGCACCAGTGTATGTCAAAGTTCGATTACTGTTAATACACATATTCGAAGTGGGTAGGATGCTTCCGGGAATACTGGAAGTGACCAGGACATTTGTTGTAGCTGTGACAGAGCAACCCGGACTGGCCGCCGTGATCGAATATATCCCGCTCATCGGAAGTGTCGCACCAATTACTGTAGGGTTGGCCAGGGACGAAGAGAAACCAGCCGGACCAGACCAGGTATAGGAGGGAGTGCCAGTCGCATTTGTAGACACAACAATAGTTTCCCCCGGGCAATAAGGGCTAGTATTACTTGCTGTGACCGGAAAAACAGTGGGTACTGGTATTATTATACCTGTACCCCATCCTCCACCTGTAACGAGTCTCAAAGTGCTGACCAGGACCTGGAAAATATTGTCCCCAGATGGCACAGGACCGGCGACAGAGGGTGCTATAAACCTATAATACATTTTCCGTATTCCGAAAGTTTCCGGACCAGGAGTAATAGGGTATTCGACGTGCGTACTCCAGGTCACTTTATCTAAAGAAATATTCAGATGTGGGGCACCCGTTGCGTCTGCGTAAGTCAAATATGCGCTTCCAACTGGGGTGCTAATTAAGAAACTGTCAATAATCATTTCGCATTGAGTGGGGTGGTTTGCAGGGAAGTTATAGGACTCAGGTGTGGCCGATATTTGAGCATGGGCTGTGCCTATAATGCAAAATAGGGACGTCAATAGGAGTGTGATTGATCTTAGAATGAATGCCCTTGTCTTGAAGAAATTAGTGCAAACGCATGCACGATAGATTGAGGAGACCTTATTCATGAGGTGTATATTTTACAATATATTAGTTTGTAAAAATAACTAAATTGGTATTATTTTGTTCCAATTGTTTACAAATTGGATGTTATTAACAAGCAGAAAACAGAAGACATATACCTGATGAAATTCATCACCAGACAAACGATGTAACAACTTTAATAGAACAGTGGAAGTGTTTAATCAGTTAAATATCAAAGTAGTATGCTATGATTATTCGAGGCGATAAACGGGATACCGCAGGTATTCTTTTTCGAAGTAGGGCGAGTGGCGGTAGATAAAGTCGAGCTGGGCGTGTGCGTCTTTGGCGAACTCGGGGTCGGCATTTCTTTTGTCTTCAAGTTGTTTTTTGAGTGCAGGATCTTTTTTTAGCATTGCTGCCGCCAGATCTTCGAATACGTAGGAGCTGAAATACTCTTTCTGTTGCAGGATACCATCGAAATAATTCCAGGCAAAAAAGCCATCGGGGCCGGTGGGTTCAAGGGTTTCGATGAGGTATCGTTTTGCGTTCTGATTTACGACGATCAAGTAGTCGCCCTGGGTGACTTCAATTTTGGTTTGTACAGGTGTAACTTTCACATTTTTGTGTGGATAGTGTCGTTCGTAGGGTCTTGGTGATGTTTCATAATCGTCGATGTGGTATGCGGTGAGCGTCATCATGCTGTCGTAATTGATGCGCTGCATGCGAACACCATTTGCGCGAAGGCAGACAATAACTGGTGTCCATGCCTTGGGTATTATGTAGGCTTTGGGCGCTTTTACAGATGCTGTGGGCACAAATTGGTCGTAAAATGGTACTTTTTTGGTGAATGGTTTTTTGCGGTCGTAGTAGAGACGGGGCAGGCCACTCACCTCGCTTTTTTTGTACCCTGACTGGTAACCCATAAATGTAACCGAATCACACTTTATTGTGTCAACCCGCCAATCAAGCGGGAAATCTTTCTGGGTAAGCAGTGCCTTTTTATCATTTGCCCGGGCGGTTTTGATTGCCGTGGCATGCTCGCTACCGGTTTTTATAACCCCCAGCATGAGTGCGTAGGTGGCACGTACCCTGTCGGCAAATGGTTTGAGCATGTGGGTTTCGGGAACATAAGCCATTGTCTGGAAGAGGGCGGCATAGCCACTGGAGAATCGTGGCGGATCGTAAAATTCGCGCCAGCCATTGTCGGGGGTATGCTCAAAATCGTTGACGTACGGCACCATGTCGTATCCATGTTCCTTCATGTCTTTGTACAGCAGAGGGGTAAGCGTGTCGTGCATGTAGGCACCGGTTTCGCCACCAAGTTTGTTGTGCTGCGTGGCGAGAAGTGTCATGATATGCTGGTAGTCGGCGCCGTCGGACACATGATTGTCGAGAAATATATCGGGGTTCATTTTGGTGAACAGATCTGTAAGTCCCAGCGTTTCGGCGGCATCGCACTTAATGAAGTCGCGGTTAAGATCGAGGTTTCGTGCATTTCCGCGAAAGCCGTAGCTGTCGGGACCATCCTGATTGGCACGGCTAAAGCTGCCCCTATTGAGCGCGCCACCCAGGTTGTAAACCGGAACCACAACGAGCAGTATGTTGTCGGGAATCTTAATTTTTCCGGTGGCGGCATCGCGCAGCAACATCATGCTCGCGTCAATACCGTCTGGCTCGCCGGGGTGTATCGCATTATTCACGAGGATGACGAGTTTGCCACTTTTACGTATCTCGTCTTTGTCGAACTTGCCATCGTTGGTGTAGGCAACATAACGAAGCGGATAGCCATTGTCTGCGGGCCCCATATCACCGATATTTATGGTGGGAAAGGCTGCTTTGAGTTGTTTGAAAAACTCGTTTACTTCGGGGTAGGTGGCTGATTCCTTACCTTTTGAGCGTTCGAAAGGCGTAAGAAAAGTGGTGTCTGTGCTTCCCGAGGCTGTTGTGATGCCAGTGATGGCAAGAATCAGGTATATGGCAATTAATCTCATTGGTGTAAAGATAAGCACTACATCGCAACTCAGGAAGGGAGCGGAGTAGTGCTTTTCTGTATCTGTTTGGGTAGGGTTGGGTATATCTCCGGATTTTGTACCAAAACCGGCAAGTGAAACCACTTTCAAATGACTTGCAGAAATATCTTTTTCGTTTCCCATCATCCACCTACATTCGCAATCCTGAAAAACAAGAGATAATGACAGATTACGCAAAGAGTGTGGCCGCCAGGCTGGGATTGAGAACAATGGATGTGGCTGCGGTGCTGGAACTGCTGGCAGGTGGCGCTACAATACCGTTCATAGCACGATACCGTAAGGATAAGACAGGCGCACTGGATGAGGTGCAGATACAACAGATACAGGATGAAGCTGGCAGGCAGCAGGAGTTTGCTGAGCGCAAGGCATTTATAGAAAAGACGATAACCGAGCAAGGTAAGATGACAGATGAGCTTCAGGCACGTATAAACAAAGCGGAGGCTATTACCGAACTTGAAGACATATACCTGCCTTATAAACCTAAGCGCAAGACAAAAGCGCTGATAGCCAGAGAGAACGGGCTGGAACCGCTGGCATTGCTGCTGCTGGAGCAGGGAGCAATAGACCCTGCAAGCGAGGCGGCTGCATACCTGAATGATAATGTGCAATCGGCAGACGAAGCACTGCAAGGAGCCCGTGATATAATAGCAGAAATGGTGAATGAAGATGTGCAGGTGCGGACAACTATGCGCAGGCTATTTGAAACCAAGGCGGCAGTGCAGGCCAAGGTACTGGCTGATAAAGAGGCTGAAGGGATAAAGTATAGAGACTATTTCGCGTTTTCGGAGCCTGTTTCGAAGATACCCTCACATAGGCTGCTGGCGGTGATGCGTGGCTTTATGGAAGGTGTGCTGCGACTGACGATAGCACCGGACGAAGAAGAGGCACTCGCTCTGATAGAGGAATTATTTGTGAAGCGGGGTAATCTGGCGGGAGAGCAGGTGAAGAAGGCTGTGAAAGACGCGTACCGCAGAATGCTACAGGTGAGCCTGGAAAGTGAGTTTCGTACGGCACTAAAGGTAAAGGCGGATGAGGAAGCGATCAATGTATTTGCGGAAAACTTGCGGCAGTTACTATTGAGCGCCCCACTGGGGAGCAAGCGGATTCTGGCTATAGACCCGGGATACCGTACGGGTTGCAAGGTGGTGGTGCTGGACGACAAAGGTGCGCTATTGGAGACCGGTCTGATATACATACACGAGCCCGGCAGGCTGATTGACGCAGAGCACAAAATACGCACACTTGTTCAAAAACATGCCATACAGGCATTTGCAATAGGTGACGGAACGGCAGGCAGAGAGACGGAACAACTGGTAAAGAAACTGAACCTGGGATTGCCGGTATTTCTGGTGAATGAAGATGGCGCATCGGTTTATTCTGCGTCTGAGATAGCCCGTGAGGAGTTTCCGGATCAGGACATCACGATACGTGGTGCGGCGAGCATAGGCAGGCGCCTGATGGACCCGCTGGCGGAACTGGTTAAGATAGACCCGAAAAGTATTGGGGTGGGGCAGTACCAGCATGATGTAAACCAGGTGCGGCTGCGTGAGCGGCTGGACCAGACGGTGGTGAGTTGTGTGAATGCTGTGGGAGTGAATCTTAATACAGCTAGTAAGCACCTGTTGTCTTATGTGAGCGGGATTGGCCCGTCGATAGCGGCCAATATTGTCGCTTACAGAAATGAAGCGGGTCGCTTTGAGACCCGAGGCGAGTTGCTGAAAGTACCCCGACTGGGAGCAAAGGCTTATGAGCAATGTGCTGGCTTTCTGAGAATAAAAGATGGATCGGATCCGCTGGATGCGAGTGCGGTGCACCCTGAGGTTTATGGGATTGTGGGTAAAATGGCTGCGGACCTGGGGGTAGGGGTGAAGGAACTTATAGGCAACGAAAAAATGCTGAAGGAGATTGACACCCGAAAATACATCACAGCGGAAACAGGCACACATACCCTTCAGGACATACTTGCAGAATTAAAGAAGCCCGGACTGGATCCCCGTAGTGAGGCGCGGCAATTTGAATTTGCGGCGATTTATAGTATCAGCGATGTACATACTGGTATGATCGTACCCGGAATTGTGACGAATCTGACCCGGTTTGGTGCTTTTGTAGATATAGGTGTGAAGCAGGATGGGCTGGTGCATGTATCTGAAATTGCGCACAAGTATATCTCTGACCCGAATGAAGCACTGAAGCTGAATCAGGAGGTAACTGTAAAGGTTACAGAAGTGGATGTGGCACGTAAACGAATAGCATTGTCGATAAAACAGGCACAGGAGGCGCTCACACTGAAGGGCAGACCTGCACCGGCAAAGCCAAGTGGGCGGGAAAAGCCGGCAGAACCAGATAAGCCAATAAGTATGAATGACGCTCTGAGCCTGCTAAAGAACAAATTTGGCAAATAGGTGATTACTTACTCTATTGGAAAGTATAGTCTGAAAATAGCGCCAGCTCCCGGCACGCCTTCTGCATCAATGTAGCCGTCGTGGTTTGCAATGATGCGCTGGCAGATTGCCAGACCTATGCCTTTGCCTTCGTACTGAGATTGTTCGGCATGCAGCCGTCTGAATATTTTGAAGATGTTGGATATATACTTATTGTCGAAACCAATGCCATTGTCTGCCACGGTAATGCAGTGAAAACGTTTTTTTCTTAGCGTAGGGCCGGCCCCCGGAATTTCGTTGCCAACAACATTTTCGTATTTAATAGCAATGATCGGGCTGTTTGCGTCGCGGGTAAATTTTAGTGCGTTGTCGAACAGTGCTCTGAACAAGATGGCGAGCTGTGGCTCGTAGCCCAGGACGAGCGGTAGTGGTTCTACTTTTACGATCGCGTCTTTTTCTGCAATAACCTGTTGTATGTCGGAGACTATTTCGTCTATTACTTTGTTGAGGTCGGTAGGCTTCTTTTGTTCATCCGTTTTAATGAGATTGGTAAGGCTTACAAGATCTGCGATAAGTAGTTGCATGCGACTGGCGAAGCTATTGATCCGTTGCAGCGTTGTTTTGGTTTCTTCTGCATTGTTTGTTTTTTTTCTTACAATCAGCATGTTGCTGAACACCTGTATTTTGCGTAAAGGCTCCTGGAGATCGTGCGAAATGGCATAGGCTATATCCTGCAGTTCAAGGTGTGACTTTTTCAGGTCCGCAATTTTTGAGTTCAGCTCTTCCTGGTATATCATTCCGGATCTGATGAGCTTCATGAGCAGCACAAACAGGAACAAAGTAACCGTGCAGAAAATGAGGAGCAATGATTTGATTGTCTGCGTGGTTAGTTTTTCATAGAACTGCTGTTTTTTATATCGCTGAGACAAGAGAATATTTTCTGTGTTGTGCATGTCTCTCATTATTTTGTTGGCTGCGATCATGTACTTGCGACCTTCGAAGTAATACGGAGATGCGACTTTGGATCGTGTAGAGTCGATATAATCAATGTTATCAAGAGAATAATTGATACGGAGAGCGATTGAATTTTTGAGCGCTATGATGTTTTTGCGTTGTTCTGCATTGTCGGCAAGCAGTTTTTCGAGTACATACAGCGATGGGTAGATGCTGTCAATTACGCTGTTCATAACCTTCAGGTAGGATGTGTCGCTTGTAAGAATATAACCCCGTTCCCACCTATCCATGTCTTTAAGAAAAACCTCCGTTTTGTATAGCGTCCGAATTACCCTGTTGCTATGCAGCAACTCGTCTGAATAGCCAGTGAACATGCTGAATCGGCTAATAGAGAACAACGACACAGCAATCATTATTATGAACGATGCACCGAATGCAATGAAAATCAAGATCAGCTTCCTTTTTCGCATAGTATTTCCTGAATCAAATCTACATTTTGTAAAATTAAATACCGCTGTTTTTTATGTTATTGTTATGATGAATCTATGCGGGGACGTGGTTTGGTTCGAACGGGACACCTTTTAATTCGTTATTTTGCACTAAAATTTAAATGATGTTCCGGTGGATTGGTATTGCTGTTTCGATGGTTTTTATGACACTACGTTTGTGGGCAATAGATGCATCGGTGGCACACAGTGTGTTTTTCAGGGCAAAACAAAACAATCAGGAGCAATCTAAGCCGGTATTGTCGCTGTATTGGCAAATCAATCCGAAATCACTTCATTTTGTGACACGGCAGCCAGATAAGGTAATTGTAGCCAGAATAAAAGCAGATATCCGGGTGCTGAAAGGAGAACAAATGGTTGCTGAAGATCATTTCATTCTGCAGACCAATCCCCGCCGTACACTGGATGAACTGGCCTCGCTAAGTGTACTGGAAATAAGAAATTATGACATTGAAGGCGGAGTGCTGAAATTGAATGTGCAGCTAACGGATATGAATGATACCACCAGCAAATTTGCCTACAACAGCACTATTAATGTACCAGGCGACACGCCAGGCCTTTTTTACAGTGATATTCAGCTGCTGGACACATTTTTCAGGTCTGATCTGAAAACTCCGTTTGCCAGGGATGGTCAACAGATGATACCATTGTGTGCCGATTTTCTGGATGATAACAAGCGCAATTTTCATTACTACTGCGAGTTGTATAATCTTGATAAAGTGCTTCCGGCACAGTACCCGCTGGTGCAAAGGGCGAGGATAGGGAAAAAGGAAAATGAGGCATTTTTTCCGCAATATTCGTTTAACGACACCATGTTGAATGCGGTGGTGCCGGATTTTCCAAAGAGTTTTCCGATCAGAACATTGGTTTCAGGGAATTATTATTTTACACTTTCACTCGAAGATAAATTTGGCACGGTACTGGCGACACGCAGCAGATTTTTTCAACGTCTGAATCTTAATCCGGAAAAGGAAGCAGTTGTAAAAAAGGAAATCAAAGAGATATTTAAGGATACGGGAATGGAGAACGTAACGGTGTTGAATCTGGAGAAAACATTCCTCGCCAAGTATACACTTCCGCAGATCAGGGCGATGCTGAAAATGCTGTTGCCAATGAGCGACGCTATGCAGACCAATACCATCAATAATTTTCTGAAAAAGCCTGATGAAATGTACATGAGGTATTATATATACAATTATTTTCTGGATATCGATAAGGAAAACCCGGAGCGAGCGTGGAAACAATATTCAGAACAGGTGCGTGAGGTAAACAAAAAATATACGGAACAAGGTCGTGCAGGATATGAGACAGACCGGGGCTTCATTTATCTGCGTTATGGCAAGCCATCGGAAGTAGTTACTGTATCTGGTGAGACAGGTTCGTTGCCCTATGAGATATGGCAATACAATACGATAACCCAGTTTAGTAATAAGAAGGAACTTGCGAATGCACTGTTTCTGTTTTACAAGCCGGCACAAATGATGAGTGAGTACCGGCTGCTACACTCGACGGTATCCGGCGAAGCCGTGAACCTGTCGTGGAGGATGTATCTTTATACCACGAACAATGCGGCCTCCAATGCCGGCATAAACACCAATTCGCGTGCAGAGCAATACATAGGGACAAGGTGAGTTGTGGTGTGATTTCGATTGGGCGATTGGGTAAATACAATGAAAAGGTTTATTTTGACCCCCAATATTTATCAATAGAATTTTTGATTATGAAGAAAAATGCAATACTGATCACTTTTATTTTTTCGGGCATGATGGCGCATGGGCAACGTGGTTTTTTTAAGGGACAATATCCGTTGACAAATAAAGGAACACAAACAGACGAATATTTTGGAACCAAGGTTCAGGATCCGTTCAGATGGCTGGAGGATGACCGCTCAACAGAGACAAAAAGCTGGGTTGCTGAACAAAACAAAGTAACCGCTGCCTATCTGGGGAAGATTCCATACCGGGAAGACATCAAAAAACGGCTGACGGAATTGTGGAACTATGAAAAATACAGTGCTCCATTCAAAGAAGGTGGGTATACGTACTATTACAAAAACAATGGCCTCCAGAATCAGAGCATATTGTATCGTCAGCAGGGCAAGGGGAAGGCGGAAATTTTTCTGGATCCCAATAAGTTTTCGGCAGATGGCACCAGCTCACTACAAGGAATCAGTTTTACCAAGGATGGCTCTCTGGCGGCGTACCAGGTAAGTGAAGGTGGATCTGACTGGCGCAAGGTAATTGTGATAGATACAAAAACAGGAAAAAAGACAGATGATACACTTTTTGATGTGAAGTTTAGCGGCACATCATGGTATAAGAATGAAGGTTTTTATTACAGTAGTTACGACAAGCCGAAGGGAAGCCAATTGTCTGAAAAAACTCAGATACACAAATTGTACTACCACAAGCTGGGTACAACCCAAAGTGAAGATAAGCTGGTGTTTGGGGGAGAAAGTACGCCACGGCGGTATGTAGGTGGTGGCGTAACTGAAGATGAAAATTACCTGATCATCACAGCTGCAAATGCAACTTATGGAAATGAGCTTTACATCAAAGACCTGTCTGTTGCTGATGCTCCCATTGTTCCATTGGTAACAGGTTTTGATTTTGAGCAGGATGTGGTGTACAGTGAAAAGGGTAAATTGTTTGTGCTGACTAATCAGGGTGCACCCAACCGCAAATTGGTGATAGTGGATCTGAGCCGCCCCGGCAAAGAATTCTGGAAAACTGTGATCAATGAAACTGAGTTTCCATTGAGTGTTTCGTCTTGCGGAAAGAAGCTGTTTGCGCAGTACCTTCAGGACGCTGTGTCTAAGGTATATCAGTATTCGCTGGATGGTGTAAGGGAGCGTGAGATTGTACTTCCGGGGCTTGGCTCTGCCGGCGGCTTTGGTGGCAAAGTGTCGGATACTGATAATTATTATTCCTACACTTCTTATCTGTATCCACCGACTATTTTCAGGTACGATATAAAAACTGGTAAATCGGAAATTTATAAGACGTCTAATGTAAAGTTTGATGCGTCTAAATTTGAGAGTAAGCAGGTATTCTATACCTCTGCCGACGGAACAAAGGTGCCGATGATCATCACCAGTAAAAAGGGATTGGCACTCAATGGCAGGAATCCGGTTTTATTGTATGGATATGGCGGGTTCAACGTCAGCCTTTCTCCGTCATTTAGCGTAAGCAATGTTGCCTTTATGGAGAACGGAGGTGTGTATGCTGTGGCAAATCTGCGAGGAGGTGGTGAGTACGGTGATAAATGGCATAATGCAGGAACAAAAATGCAGAAGCAGAATGTATTTAATGATTTTATTGCGGCTGCCGAATACATGATCAAGGAGCAGTATACATCCAGCAAGTATCTGGCAATTTCAGGTGGATCGAATGGGGGGCTGCTTGTGGGCGCATGTATGACACAGCGTCCTGATCTGTTCAGTGTATGTTTTCCGGCAGTTGGTGTATTGGATATGTTGCGATATAACAAGTTTACAGCTGGTGCCGGCTGGGCGTATGACTATGGTACAGCTGAAGACAGCAAGGAAATGTTTGACTATCTGTACAAATACTCACCGGTGCACAATGTAAAAAAGCAGTGCTACCCGGCGACAATGGTGACCACCGGCGATCATGATGACAGAGTAGTGCCTGCACACTCATTTAAGTTTGCAGCAGCACTGCAGGAAGGTCAGTCGTGCCAGAATCCGATGCTGATTCGTATAGAAACTAAGGCAGGTCATGGTGCAGGCAAACCTACCGATATGATCATAGCAGAGCAAGCAGATAAATGGTCTTTCCTTTTCTGGAATATGGGACTTGGTTATACCCGTTAGGCGGTATTGTACTTTCAAACAAAAAGAAACTGCCACATTCGAAGAATGTGGCAGTTTCTTTTTGAGTATTATTTAGCGACGTGAGCCGCTATAGTGCTGTGTTTTTATTGCATAGCTTTTGCGTCAGTAAGAAACTGCTGCAGTCCGATGTCGGTAAGCGGGTGCTTGAGCAGACCAAGAATGGAGCTCAATGGGCAGGTACATACGTCGGCACCGGCTTCAGCGCAACGCACGATGTGCAGCGGATTACGAATCGATGCTGCGAGCACCTCTGTCATGTAGCCCTGTGTATTGTAAATGTTAACTATTTGCTCTATGAGTTGAACGCCGTCCCAGCTACCGTCGTCTATACGGCCAATGAATGGCGATACGAAAGTAGCACCAGCTTTGGCAGCAAGGATAGCCTGACCTGCCGAGAACACAAGCGTACAGTTTGTTTTGATACCGTGATCGGTAAACCACTTAATGGCTTTGATTCCGTCCTTTATCATTGGCACTTTCACAACGATATTGGGATGAATAGCAGCCAGATTTTTGCCCTCCTCAACAATTCCTTCGAAAGTAGTACCAAGCACTTCGGCGCTAACCGGGCCATCAACCATTTCGCAGATTGTTTTGTAATGGGCTGCGATAGCCTCTGTGCCTTTGATGCCTTCTTTGGCCATTAGCGTAGGGTTGGTGGTTACACCATCGAGTATGCCAAGGTCATTGGCTTCCTGTATCTGGGCAAGATTTGCCGTGTCTATAAAAAATTTCATATAACGTGGTTGAGTGGTGCAAAATTAGTCAAAATTTGCAGGAATGGCGCAACGAATTTGTAATACCACAGCCACCGATGTACGCAAAGTCAGGTGGAATTTCAGTAATACGGGATGGTTGAATGAGATGGCAAATGTTTGCCAGTTGTAGCAGGTTGGAGGCGACAAATGCGCCTGAAGGGCTGCATTTCCTTGCATACAAGGTAAAGATTATTTTTCGACCGGTTGTCGCAATATCGTTTTGAGTTTTTCAGGCGCAGTTTTTCTCATATCGCTCAGGTATATTTCCCTGTGTTTTCCTGTTAATTTGTAGCCGTTGGCTGCAATCGTGTTATGCAGCATTTTTATGGTTTCAGGCTCGGTATTGAATGGACCCAGATGCATCGTCTGAGCACATGTGCCTTCAATCATTTTTTCGAAACGAATTGCGGATAGCATTTTCGGATTTTTCTTTTTTTGCAATTGATCGCTGGCTGTTGCTATATCTGCAGCCGACACAAAATCAGGTTGAAGCAGCATCAATGTCCAGCGCCATGCTGATCTGTCATCCATGGAAAAATTGGCTATGTCGTCAGACCACCACAGACCCTCCAGAGGCATTACAGCATAGTCTATCGAAGGTGTTCTTTTTTTGAACATAAATTTGATTGTGTAAGAAAGACTAAACAATGCCTCGACAGCATCTGCAAACAATTGCGAATTGTTGGGGTCGCCATAACCATCGCACATCAGGTATTGAAGCTCGGGCACCTCGATAAATTTTACTTTGTCTTTTTTTGCCGAATAGAGCTCTGCCAGTTCTTTTTTTAGGTCTATTTTGTTTGACTTCAATTCCATAGTTTTCATTGTTTCAGCAGTTGTTTTCATACGTTAGTTATTGGTGAGCTAATACTGAATGTAACAAAATGTGGGTAGGCTTTTTGTTACCGGAATTTGCTTTTTGGATTCAAAAATTAAGGGGCTTCCTTTTCAGGCAGCCCCTTAATAAATATCTGGAATTGTAATCTGGTATGCTGCAATATTATCTTTCCAGAACCAGCTTAACGGTTTTCGTACTGCCATCTTTGCCGGTAAATGAGCAAACATAGATACCTGGGGTGACGTGCTGAAGCAGATCTATAGTCTGTACTGCACCACTTACAGGGTATTGTACGATTAATTTGCCATCAATAGAATTAACAGAAAATACTCCAGCGCTACCTGATTCTATCGTCACCGTACCGTTAGTAGGATTGGGATATACACGGAAGATAGGTGAAGAAGCATTGTTGCCGGCACCAGATAATGCTGGACGACCAGCAGGATCTGCAATCACGGTAACTGCCACAGAAGCCGAGCACCCAGCAGGTGAAGTGTAAGAGATGTTGGTATTTCCGATTGCTATCCCTGAAACCACGCCGGTAGTTAAACCAACTGTAGCGATAGAAGAGCCAGCGCTGTTCCAGCTACCACCACCGGGAGCTGCGGTGAGGAAAATCGTACCACCTTCAACAACCATAGATGGACCGCTGATAACCGGAGTCTCGTTGACTGTTACAACAACTGTGCTATAACAACCACCAACCGGCAAAGTGTAGGAAACATTAGTAGTGCCGGGGGTATTGCCGGTAACCAGGCCAGAGGTATTAACGGTAGCAAAGGTATTATTCGTTGTCCAGAAGCCGCCTGCTGGTGCTGCGGTCATTGCAATACTGTTGCCGGTGCAAACACTTGAAGCACCGGTGACTGGAGATGGTGTGCTGTTCACGGTAACCTGACGGGTAACAAAGCAACCTGTACCATTTGCAGCATATGAGATTGCAACTGATCCCGGGGCTACACCATAAACTACACCTGAAACAGCATTTACTGTTGCTGTTGCAGTATTATCTGAAGTCCATATACCGCCAGGCGTAGTAGAATTGAGCGGAACATAAGACCCAACACAAACGGTGTCTTTGCCAGTGATTGCAACTGGATTTGCACCCACTGTAGCGGTCATTTTCTTGTAACAGCCATTGGTAAGCGTGTAGGTAAGGTTAGCTGTTCCGGGAGAAATGCCGGTAGCGATACCCGTACCAGAATTAATTATTGCTTTTACTGTATTGCTGCTACTCCAGACACCTCCCGCAGGAGTGGAGTTGAAAGTTACGGTAGTGCCCACACATACGATCGGGCCACCTGTTATTGCTGTTGGAGCATCAATTACCGTGATGTCTCTGACAGCGATACAACCAGTGCCTAATGTATAAGTTATTGTTGGCGTACCCAATGTCAAGCCTGTTACAGAACCAGTAGCGCTCACCGTTGCCATTGCCGTATTACTGCTGCTCCACGAACCACCACCAGGTCCGCTGGTCATCACAACAGCAGCACCAGCACATACTGAAGCTGGTCCGCCAATTGGTGCAGGAGAAGGATTAACAGTTTGTTTTACTGTAGAATAGCAGGTTGGGCTTATGATATAAGAAATTGTGGCAACGCCGCCGCTGATGCCCGTTACTGTTCCCGATGTGGAATTGATAGTTGCGATTGCCGGACTGCTGCTGGCCCAGGCGCCACCAGACGAACTTGTACTGATTGTGTTGGAAGTGCCGGGGCATATATTAGTTACACCGGTAAAGGTTGCAGCAGGTCCGTTTACTGTAACCTGGCGTGTAACAAAACATCCTGAGCTTAGCTTGTAAGTAATAGTAGCGACACCAGAGTTAATACCGCCAACCAGACCATTGCCAGAATTAACAGACGCAACAGTTATGTTGCTACTGCTCCATGTGCCTCCCGTTGGTGTGCTAGACAAAGATGTAGTTGAGCCCTGGCAAAGGAGATCAATGCCACCAATAGGCGTGATAAGTGTTGACATCGTAATATTGGTGGTTTTATAACAACCTGGATTCACATTGTAAGTGACCATAGCGGTTCCTGATGTGAGGCCGGAAACGACACCGGTAGCTGAATTTACAGTAGCTAAAGCAGTATTCGCGCTCGTCCAAGTTCCACCGGGTGTTGCATTAAACAGGTTGGTTGTGGTACCGGGGCAAATTTGTGTAACACCTGTGATCGCGCTTACAGCGGGAGTTACAGTAACGACTGTTGTTGTAAAGCATCCGCTACCAGTGCTGTAGGTCATAGTGACTGTGCCGGTAGCAAGCCCCTTTATCAGGCCGGTAGTAGGACTAATTATAGCTTTCGCAATGTTGCTGCTTGTCCAGGTTCCACCTACGAGCGCATTGCTGAGCAGTGGTAATGAAACTGGTTGCCCAACGCAAACGGTAGTAGTGCCGGTATTTGCAGGTGGTGCGGCGCAGTTATATGTAAGCGATATATTGTCTAATGCAGGGTGTCCGCTGAGTGGCGGTCCTACAGCGTCGCTGGTATTGTATGTGAAAACCAACCGAACAGTTGTTCCTGCCAGCGAGGTAAGATCGATAGGCCCTATTGGCGTAAACGTGGGCAGATCGATGTTAGTATTATTAAAGATCTGTGTAAACCCTGTGCCCGGAATAACATGGGGCTTTACGGTATCGTTCACAGTTGCAGTGTAGATAGAGAAATGGTCAAAACCTTCGTCGAGCGTTGTTTGTTTTAACCGGAAAGACAGCAAAACGTTTGTAGAACCGGCAGGAATGGAAATATCCCGGTAAAAATGACAAACATTGTGTGCATGTGCACCGGTCCAAAGAGTAGGTGTACCAATATAAACGCCACGGGAGCCAGCAAAAAAAGTTCCGATACCTGCAACCCATTGATTGCCCGGACCATCATTTACAACAGTCCAGCCATTGGCGGCAAGTGTGTTACCGCTTTCCATTCCGCCCTCTCCGGTCGGGCTGATCAGCACACTTTGGGCGCTACTGATCAAGCTAATGCAACAAAGCAAAAACAAAGTACAGATCCGTTTCATTTTTTCGTTTTTAGAGATAACAATTGGGGCCACACGATGCAAAAAGACAATAGACCTTCTCGTATTGTATAATATATTGCACCGGCGCTAATAGGAACAAATTTACAAATCAAATTGACATAAAAAAGTAACACGATAATTATAGACGAATAGTTGATTGTAATATTAATATCAGAATATGTTTAACTGATTTTGTTATATTTTTAACGCTAATTTTTGCAGGAATGTGGCCTGAAAAATGCTCAATCAGGTCATAGACCAGAATGATAAAATGCTGTATGCAATCAGTTGACCAGCAGGTTCTTAACAACAAAACAGGCTTCAGTAGTCTATCGGAAGCCTGCTTTGAGTATCGTGGTATATTTAATATATTAACTTCCGAGGCGCTTGCGAATCAACGAAACAGTAAAAGTTGCATATTTCAAGGTGATTTGCTGAAATGTGCCATGTAGGAACCTGCAGATAGGTTGTTATCCAATCAAATCGTTGTTTTGCCGGTTTTTGCCGGCTCAATTATTTTTCCTGCGTACTTCGGTTTTAACGCTAGTGAAAGACAATATTAAATAATTGGCATAAGACAAAATCTACAACAAATTTACCTAAAGACAACGAGTGGTATCTGTTCAGAACGTCCACCTACATCCAGGAAGCTGGCAATATAGGTGCCGGGTACAATGTCGCCGGGCAACATTACCGAATTCAGCCCTTCGAGTATCGGTACATGCAGCAGTTGCTTGCTATCCAATGCGTATATTTTTAGTGAGCCCGGATTATTAGCAGTGATGGTTAGAATGCCATTCGTAGGGTTTGGGAACATAGTAAACAGTTCTTTTGGCCTGGGGTATAGCGCTGAATTTGCAATGACTGCCGACTTCCCTGATGTGGCAACATTCACTACCATTTCTTTTGTAACATAACATCCTGTCGACAAATGGTAACTCAGGGTAGTAATACCGACGTTTATTCCGGTTCCGATTCCGCTTGCCGTGTGGATGTGTACTATGTCGGTATCTGCGCTGCTCCAGGCTCCGCCGCTGGTTGCAGAGGAAAAGGTTGCGGAGGCACCAATGTTCAGGTCGCCGGGGCCTGTAATAGGTGCCGGTGAGGGTACCACATGTGCAGTTATCTTTTTGTAACAGCCGGTAGGTAGTGTATACGTTATAAATGCTGTTCCGATTGCCATGCCGGTAACCGCCCCGGTAGCAGACACTGTAGCTATTGTTGCATTACTGCTGCTCCAACTTCCATCGGCAGGGGTAGCGGTGAGAGGAGTGGGGTGTGTGAGGCAAACATATACAGGACCGGATAAACCCGAGGGTATTGGGTTTACCGTTATTTGCCGGGTTGTAGTGCAGCCGTTACCTAATTGATATGATACTGTTACAGTGCCATCGCCAACACCAGTAAGTACCCCTGAAACTGATGTGATAGTGGCCACACCGGTATTGCTGCTGCTCCAGGTACCACCACCGGTAGTGTTGGAAAGTGCTATGAATGATTCGGTACAAACTACACCCGGACCAGCAATTGTAGCAGGCAGGGGATTTACAGATACCGTTACTTTCCGGTAACAACCGGTGGGTAAAGTATAGGTGATGTTGGTAGTACCCGCAGTCAGGCCGATTAACAGACCAGCTGTTGCATCGATAGAGGCCTTGACCGTGTTACTGCTGCTCCATAGCCCACCCTCGGGAGTGCAGGTCATCAAAGTTGTTTGCGAGATGCAAGCATTTGGTGATCCTAAGATGCCGGATGGAGTACTGTTAACTGTGACAACACGCGTAGTAAAGCAACTGTTGCTGAGCGTGTATGAAATTGTAGAAGTACCTTCAGTCAGGCCCCAAACAGAACCGGAGACAGCGTTTATTGTGGCATTTGATGTATTGCTACTACTCCAGGAGCCTCCGGCCGGGCTACTTGCCAGCGAAGATCCACTGCCAACACAAGCTGCCGTGCCGGTAATAGTGGTTGGAACAGGCAATACGGTCAGTGTAGTAGTTCTGTAACATGCCGGACTGACCACATATGAAATGGTGGTTGTTCCGCTACTCAGTCCGGTTGCAATTCCTGCAGCGTTGTCAATAGTTGCCTTGGCTATGTTGCTGCTCAGCCATGTTCCTCCCGGTGTAGTGCAAGCCAGGCTCGCCGATGTGCCGGGACAGATGTTTGTGGTGCCAGTAATAGTTGCTACCGTGCTATTGACTGTGATCGTTCGGGTAAGGAAACATCCATTGCTCAACTTATAGGTAATGATGGAAGTTCCGGCTGCAATACCAGATGCCAGACCAGAAGTAGTATTTATTGTAGCCTTTGTGGTATTGCTGCTGGACCATGTGCCGCCCGCCGGACCGCTTACATAGTTTACCGTTGGTCCGGGACATATTACATCAGGACCGGTAATAGGTGTGATCGTTGGTAGTACGGTCAGATTTTTTGTTTTATAACAACCTGCACTTACGAAATAAGAAATAACAACACTGCCACCTGTCAGACCAGTAATTACTCCTCCTGTGCCTGCAGCAGCGATATCTGTATTGCTGCTTTGCCATTCACCGCCAGTTGTAGTGTTGGAAAAAAGTGTAGTGCTGCCCGGGCACACTTGTACAGCACCCGTGATGTTGTTTACCGCCGCAAGGACTGTAACTATAGTAGTGGCAAAACATCCGGAGCCGGTCATATAGGTTATCACTGCCGATCCGGCGCTCATACCCTTTGCTGCACCGGATGACGGGCTGATTATTATTTTTGCAGTATTGCTACTGCTCCATGTGCCGCCGGGAGCATCGTTGAACAGTATTGGAACAGCGGTAGGCTGACCAAGGCATACTTGCGGAATTCCGGTATTGGGCGACAATGCGCCCACTGTTACTACTTTGCCGATAGTGCAATTGCTGCCTGTTGTATAGCTGATTATGGCGGTGCCAAGACTGGGACCAGGTGCAGTGACCAAACCAGAAGAAGGATTTACTGTTGCGATAACGGTGTCGCTGCTGGTCCAAATTCCACCTGATATACTTGCAGAAAGCAGGGTAGTACTACCCGGGCACATGGTCAGTGAACCGGTCACTGCTGGCTCACTTATGCTATTGCAACCAGCCACTATTCCGGTTACATAGTTTGATGTTGAACCCGACATAGTCATATTGAGCGCTATGCCACAGTTGTTGTTGCCACTGTAATCATAGACAGAAAGTAAGTGTGTGTTTATGCCGGTCGGAATGCCCTGGTTAAGCCGGTAATATGCTTTGAGGTTGGCGTGTTGGGCCACATCACAACTCATATTGGCTAGTATATCGGTGCTGCTCCTGACACTGTTCCAAATTCTGACCTCATCGATAGTGCCCTGAAGAAATCCGGATGATCCGTCGAGTGAACCAACAAAAGCTGCCGAGCCGCTGAACGGTGGAGCAGCAGTATTTGTTGCCACAAGATTGCCATTCCTGTACAATTTCATGGTGTTGGTTCCGGCTTCATATGTCAGTGCAACATGAGTCCACATATTCAGGGGAAAAGGAGTAATATCAGCAACAACGGCTGATGAGCCGCCCTGACCGGCTGTAAGCATACCGCCCGAAATATATAACCGTGCATCAGCAGATGAGATCAGGTCGCGGGTTCCGGAAAGTGCCGTGACAAATACCCAGCATTCCTTTGTGTAGGAAGATCCCGAAGGCAAAGGGCTGCCAATAACAATATGATCATTGTTTCCGTCGAGATTGAGCCCGGTCTGGGAGACACCGGAAGTGACAATACCAGAAGCAGTAGCACTGCAACCGTTGCTTGTTGTTACGGTAAGTGAAGGACTATATACTGCCGATGTAGTGTACGTATGGGAGACGTTATTTAATGTCGAAAAACTGCCATCGCCGAAGCTCCAATTATATATTGTCGCCAAGGGATCGGTGTTTGAAAACACAGCAGGAACGCCTGGTGTGACGGGGTTGGGCGACACAGTGAAGGATGCATCCGGAATCGCGTTTATTGTTGCTATAACGGATGTTTGTCCGCCGGCAACTGTATAACGTATCTGCACAGTACCGGCACCAATACCGGTAACGATTCCAGTAACCGTGCCGACCGTTGCTATTGCCGTATTTGCACTGCTCCACAAGCCGTTTGGCGTTCCGTTGGTGAGGGTGCCTGTCTGGCCCTGGCAAACAGAAATGGTTCCGGCAATTGGCAACAATGGGTTGTTTTTCAGTACAGCGATTTTATTATTACCAGTGTTTGTGGTCGCCAACTCTGGCAGGTTATCGTTATCAAGGTCGCCTATAGCAACACCATTTGTTGATAATTCTGTCACAAAGTCAACCTTTGGAGCCAGTGATCCTGCATTGATTACACCTGCTGTGCCTGTATTGCGCAATACGGTTACTGTATTGCCATCGAAGTTTGCAATAGCAAGATCTGGTTTTCCATCTCCATCGAGGTCTCCGGTTCCAATGTTTCCCTGAGGTTTGGAGCCGGTAGCAAAGTCGACTTTTGCAGCAAACGAACTACTGTTAATAATGCCTGATGCCGCTGTATTGCGTATAACAGAAATAGTGTTGGCGTTTCTGTTCGCTGCTACCAGATCAGGTTTGCCGTCGTTGTCAATATCGATGGCAACTATGGAGCTGGGTTCGATACCGGTAGGGAAGTCGGTTCTGGGCGTAAATGCGGATGTGGTGATGTTTCCGGCAATACTTGTGTTTCTGAAAACTGATAAACTGTTGTCTGCACTATTTGCAACAGCTATATCAGCTTTGCCATCTGCGTCGAAATCGGCAAAAGTTATGCTGACGGGATTTGATCCGGCTGTGAAATCAGTTTTGGCGGCCAGAGAAGCGGTGCTGATGGTTCCCGGGGCAGCTGTGTTGCGAAAAACAGAAATAGTATTGGCGTTATTGTTGGCAACAGCGATATCCGGTTTGCCATCGCCATCAACATCACCCACTGCCAGTCCGGCAGGGCTGTCTCCGGTGGTAAAGTCGACTTTTAATGCAAGTGAGCCCGAATTTACTGAGCCCGATGTTGCTGTATTGCGCAAGATGGACAGTGAATTTGCGCCCTGATTGGTGACCAGGATATCGGGTTTACCATCCAGATCTATGTCTGCAATCGCTATACTGGTTGGTTGACTTCCTGTGGCAAAATCAACCTTGGCAGCAAACGACCCGGTTGCAATAAGACCGGTTGTACTCGTGTTTCTGAAAACAGAAATAGAATTTGCATTTCGATTTGCCACGATCATATCTGGTTTTCCATCAAGGTCTATGTCGGCTATGACAGGGCTGGTTGGCGCATCTGCGGATGTGTAACTAACCTTTGGTGCAAAGTTTGTCACTCCCTGCACGTAGCTGCCATTATTGAATGTGGGCAGGAATGGAACCGGTGATGAAGCCATCCGGGCAAAGGCAGTATTGAGCAGTGTTGCCGATGTATGTGTAGCTCCGGTGGGGATGGTTGCTGTTATTGTACCATTGGTTGCGGCGGATACAACAGCTTGTGTGGCGCCAAAGAACAAAATGTTATTGGAAGGGGTTGTGTTGAAGTTGGCACCTGTTACGGTAACTGTATTTCCCGGAATACCCGGGTTGGGGGAAATAGAATAGATCACAGGCCGCTCCAGCAATGGATTGTTTCGCAGGATATTCATATTGTCGCTTCCGAAGTTAACGATCGCAAGATCTGGGCGCATATCTCCATCCAGATCACCAGCGGCCATATGTGTGGGCTGATTGCCGGTGCCAAAAACATCAGCAGGTGCAAACGTGGCACTATTGATAGCACCGGTAGTGGCTGTGTTCCGCAATAGCGATACCGTATTGGAGTTGTTGTTAATGATAGCCAGATCTGGTTTGCCGTCGCCGTTAAAATCAGCTACCTCAATCTTTAGGGGGCCATCGCCAGTAGCAAAATCGGTTTTCGTATCGAATGAGCTACTGTCGATAAAACCGGTGGTAGCGTTGTTCCGGAAAACAGAGATACTGTCGGCAGCGTTATTGCCGGTCACCAATTCGGGTTTTCCGTCGCCGTCTATGTCAGCTGCGGCAATGTATTTGGGCGCAGTGCCGGTGCGAAAGTCTTTTTTTGCAGCAAAGCTGCCAGTGCTGATGACTCCTTTAATGGTTGTGTTCCGGAATACGGACACAGCATTTACACCCTGATTGGCTACAGCTATGTCTGGTTTTTTGTCACCATCAATATCGGTAACAACCACCCCGAAAGGAGAGGTACCGGTGCTGAAGTCGACTTTTGGTGCGAACGAACCGGTCTCAATGTATCCGGTGACAGACCGGTTCTTAAAAACAGAAATGTTGTGGCTGCCCTGTACCACGATAACAATATCAGTTTTGCCATCGGCATCCAGATCGTTGAAAGCGATATCCCTGACACCACCACCTACAGCAAAATTGACTCTTGCGCTAAAACTAGTGCTGTTAATAGTGCCCGTAGTGGACGTGTTCTTAAAAACAGAAAAACTAGACGGACCGCTATTGGCACAAACGAGATCGGGTTTGGTGTCGCCGTCTATGTCTGCAATCGCTACCATAACAGGTGCAGTTTCCGTTGCGAAATCAACCGGCGCCGCAAATGAGGTGCTGTTAATGGTGCCCGAACTACTTGTATTCCGGTAGACTGATACTGTATTTGAGGTGTTGTTTACAACGGCAATATCAGTTTTGCCATCACCGTCGAGGTCTCCGAGTGCTATGTGTCTCGGGTCTGTTCCTGTAACGAAGTCGACTGATCCGTTGAAGTTAATACTGTCCTTCATGTAGATGAAGTTGTCGTAGGTATGGAGGAAGGGCTGGGGTGAAAAAGCGACCAGCGAGCTCGCAGTATTGTTGAGCGAAACCGGCATGAATGTTGTTCCGATCGGCACAGTTACGGTAAGCGAGGTTGTGGTGCCGGTATTGACCACAGCCCGTGTAGCACCGAAGTACACAATATTGTTTGACGGTACGGAATTGAAATTTGTACCAGTTATCGTTACCTCTGTTTCGGGATTGGCAATGCCCGGGGTAACTGCTGTGATTGTGGGTGGAAGCCCATAGAATTTGGCGAGGAACATATCACCGGTTCCTCCCAATACTGTTTGGAAAGCACCTGAAGTAGCTATGCCAGTGGCACTTGTTGCCAGCCCTGTGAGGTACATACTCCCGAGGCTGTCGACTCCTACCGATCTGCCAATTTCATTGTTGGTGCCGCCGAAATATGTGGCCCATACACGTGTTCCGTTTTTTGTGAAAGTAGCCAGAAATGCATCGTTAGCACCACCAGCTGTTGTTTGCCTGCCATCGGCAGTGGCAATGCCGGACGTACTCATTGTAGAGCCGGTTAGGTAAATGGTTTCTGAATCGTCGAGTACCAATGCATTGCCTTCTTCTGAGCCGGTACCACCATAATAGGTTGACCATTGTAAAACACCTTCTGTCGTCATTTTGAGCAGCAACACATCAGAACTGCCTGCAAACGATGTCTGATGTGCGCCAGTTGTAGCAAGTCCGGTGCTGGTCGTGTAGCCGGTGAGGTAGATATTGCCCGTGTTACTGATCGTAAGATAGTTCCCCTCCTCATTACCTGTTGAACCAAAGTAGGTTCCCCATTGCCGCTCGCCCCCAGTATTGAACTTAACGACGTAGGCATCATATATGCCGCCCCCATGTACTGACTGGTGTGCACCGGTTGTTGCAATTCCGGTGGTGCTTCCGGTGAATCCTGTTATGTATACATTGCCGGCAGCGTCTGTGGCTGCACCACTGCCGAATTCGTTGCCCCCGGCTCCATAATAGGTGCCCCAAAGCCTAACGCCCGCACTGTTGAATTTTGCCAGAAAAGCATCTGAGCCACCGGCTCCAAATGTTGTCTGGTAAGCACCACTGGTTGAGATAGCACTGCTGCTTTGTGTTTGCCCGCAGATGAAAGCGTTGCCTGATCCGTCGACAACTACTGAATTCACATTGTCCAGTTCGGCGCCACCGTAATAGGTAGACCAAAGCAGGTTTCCGGAGTTGTTGAACTTTGCCAGAAAACCGTCGAAGTTGCCACCATAAGACGTTTGGTGGCCGGCCGAACTCGCAATGTTTCCGGTACTGCCGGTGAGCCCTCCTATAAAAAGATTACCCGAACCGTCCATTGCAATAGCGTTCGCATTATCGTTTTCTTCTCCACCATAGTAGGTGGCCCAAAGTCTGGTACCCGAACTATTAAATTTGACGAGCATTGCATCGTTACCTGATCCTGTTTTTACAGTTTGGTAGGCTCCAACAGTAGCAATGCCGGCCGAGCTTTGTGCAAGCCCGGTTATATATACGTTTGCCTCGTCGTCCATGACCATCGCATACCCGCGCTCATCTTCGCTGCCACCATAGTATGTAGCCCAGCTCAATCCGGGGTCTATGGTTAGGTTGCCGGAGAAGGCATCTGTTTCGTACTGTACAATGTTGCCGTTGATTTTGAATTTGCTTTTGACTGTTCGTCCGTCCTGCTGGAAACAGTAGGGCGCATCTTCTGTTATTGTGCCTTGTGTTGTACCAGCCATAAGTTTGCCGTCGTCAGCGATTCTGAGCGATGTTGCTCCGCCATAAGCCAGTTTTATATTATTTGGGTTGCCGCCCTCGTGGACTTCAAATTCATGTTTGAGCTGTCCATTCTCTACATACAATACCCAGTCGATATTGGGGTAAATATCCTTGTAAGTGACCCGGTTGTAACTATAGCAGGTGGTACCAGTTGTTTTGTTTGCTGAGGTGTAATAGTTTTCGTGGTAGGTCTCTTTTGTCCCGGTTTCAATAGTTGCATTGTCATTGGTGCCTAACAGGGTCATTTCCAGCCTGTGCATAATGTATTTCTGGTCGGCGGCAAACCCGGGATAGCTATTCGTGACCACTTCATTTTCACTCTGGTTTTTGGTATCGGTGCTCTTTTTGCCGTTTTTCATTTCGGAGCTGAATTGGTATATCAGCTTGCCGTTGCCTACAAAAATATTCAGCCCTTTGCCACCCGATAATTTAAAATTCAAATCGGTTCGTGGTCGGTTAAATTGATCTTTGACCTGCCCCTTGTTTTCAATAAATGAAAGCTGTTTTCCGCTTTCTATTGATTTTGAAGGCGTTTTTATTGTTTGCCTGGATGCCACCGCGTTATTCGGTGTTTTTCTATTCTTTACCGCGTTGGTGTTGAACGTATTGCTTGCATGCCATTTTGCATAGGTATGCACACAGGATAACAGGATTATCGCTAAGCAGATAAAGCCTAATAGATTTCTGGTGATATATGATCCGGCAAATTCGAATATGGCTCTGCCGGCTCTAGTTGATTGTTTCATAAAATAGAAATGTTAACCCCTCTGGTACATGCTTTCAAACATACAATATTATTTTTGATATTACTTCTTTAAAATAGGGCACGTTGTTAATGATCGGATAATGGACTTGTTGCAATGTGTGGTTGTGTAATATGTGATTGCAGCCAATGTTTGTCTCTGTATGAGCAAGGCGATAGGGTTGGGTGGCATTTTTACGATCTTGATTTGGTGAAAAATGGCGACACGGATAAAATGTCTGAAACTTACTGTTTGGTCAGTCCGTGTCAAAGACCCGCAAAGCATTCACAGCCATTCATTGTGCAGAAAATCGTCCTTTTGCTGATGTGTTCACAGGAGCGTAAATTTTCCTTATCTTTACCCGCTGAGTATGTTTTCTAAGATAAGTCCCATATCCTATTGTTGCTTTTTTCTGGGTTGTGCGCTCATTGCTGCAGCCTGCGGTGAGAAAGTGCCGCTGAAGAATCCCCAATCTGCTTACGATATAACGTATAGTGGTAATTTGTACATTGGACAGAGACTGAAATTTCAGAGTAATGCACCTGCTGGGAGCACCTACCTCTGGAAGTTTGGCGACGGTCATGTTTCTACACAGGTAAGTCCGGAGTATACGTACTATTCAATTGCTCACAATGGCACAACTATAATCGATGATACGGTAACACTGATTATTAATAATGACATTTACCGGCCCAACTACAAGTTTTTCAAGCTCAAGCCTAATGTTAATGACGTAGCAGGTAACCATGTGTGGAAAGGAGGATATTTTTCTGTTCATGGCAATTGCTGTCCAGGGCTGACCGATCATAGTCTGGCTGACACTTCCTTTGTGGTGTCGCCAATAGATGAATATGCTGTAGGTGCGTGGAGCGGCAAATTAGTCTACCTGGCCGATAGTAATTATTACAGCAACGAGCGCTCATCTACCCGGTATAATGCCACCTGGCTGCGCTATACCAAGGATACATTGTTTTTCATGCAGCGCAGCGGTACCGTGGATGGGTATGCTCAAACCACTTATTTTCATAAGTACTGATTCTGAATTCCTGATAACTAAACAGATAGGTCGTATTGTTGTGGTTGCCGCATACAAACGGTCAGCAGTATTGCTTTACCGAACTGATAGTTGCTTGCATAGCGAAAAAAAATATACCGGCGTTAAAGCCGGTATATACTTTCGATGCTAACGGAACTAATTACTGTTCCAAAACAGTGCCAGTAAGTTTAAGGCTGTCTGTGCCACCTCCTGTAACTTTAACCCATACCTCTGGTATTACTACCTTTATTTTGCCGCCCGTTACGGTCACAGTAGCGTTTATGCCATCAAATCCGGTTGTGGAATAAGTGGTCGATGTTGCATACAGCCCAGCAGTTACGCCGATCTGTGTTGCAGTTAGCGAAGTCGTGGAGGGGTATTTTACGATACTATAGGTGCCGTTTGCAGTGGGCAATGCGGAAAAGTAAACATTTAAAGAGTTGACTGCAGGACTGCTGCCAGAGGGAATACCATCCATGGCGCTCAGGATGTTTGCTCCCGATTTGGCTACTATGGCTGATGTGTAGGATACAGTTCCCAGTTTCCAGCCATTTGCGGGGATTCCGGATGTTGTGGGTGTGGATGGTGTTGCAGGTGCCGGATCTTCCTTTTTAGAGCAAGATGCGGTAAGCAATGCAGATGAAGCGATAAAAAGCAGTAGTTTTTTCATGTTTTTTTTCTGCAAACCTACCCAGTGCTGCCCCCTTGGGCAATAACGCATTTGTGTTATTTTGTTTCCAAAGGTGAGGGCCTAGGTGTACGGTCTGATTTTTAGGGAGCAGTTTTTCAAAATTTATTACATTTATACCCTTAACATCAATTCGTTTTTATGAGACTCATTTTTGTATTGTTATTGCTTGTTTCGGTTCATGCTGCCAACGGGCAGGATTTTTGTAAACTGATCAAGAAAGAGGTATCTGAAAACAAGGTGCAGACCGACTACTCATCTCCTTTCAAGTTTGACGAAATGCCTGCCATCAGGGTGAAACGTAGTATCAGTACGGACGAAGACTATCCATATGACAATTTCATTATGATGTTTCATGTGACCTGCCCTTTGGATGATATTTACAATAAAACAGCAGATGGCGGTCAGGACGAGAAAAAGGAAAAATCACTTACTATTTTCTTTGACGACAACTCGAAAATAGTAGATGATACTGTTGAGATCAGCCATGACTTTACTGACGACCGAACTGAGGCTACTAGATATGTATATTATTCACTTACACCTGAATCGGTAGCTGAGTTATCCAACAAAAAAGTCACAAAGTTTGTGATTGCCGGGCAGGAACGGGCTTTTCCTGCTGATAGCGCCAATGCGGTAATGCAATATGTGAAATGCCTTAAAGCAGCCAAATAAGCTGTCTCTTGCAGCATTTTATGAAAGACAGAAGCGTTTTTTCATTCACCCGAATGAAAATCACTGTAACTTTGCATTTCAAAAAATTTTGACATCCGGTTGATTGTCTTCTTAATGGGCGCAACAAACCGGTTTTTCTATTCATCATTTTACAGGCATTTAGATGATTTTACCGATAGTAGCGTATGGTAGCCCGGTATTGCGCAAAGTATGTGAAGACTTGACACCTGAGTATGCTGAGCTTTCCAAGCTGTTGTCTGATATGTGGGAGACATTGTACAACAGCAGTGGGGTAGGGTTGGCTGCGCCTCAGATCAACAAACCGATCAGGTTGTTTATTGTTGACACCATACAGATCGTTGAGGATTTTAATGATGAAGATAAACGGAAATACCCTGGTGAAGAACCTATAAAGCAAGTATTCATCAATGCCCGGAAAATAGAAGAAACCGGCAAAACGTGGCCTTACAATGAGGGCTGCCTGAGCATACCCAAGGTGCGCGAGGATATACTGCGCAACAGCCATGTCAGGCTAGCTTACCTCGATGAAAACTTCAAAAAACATGAAGCTGTTTTTCATGGCATTACTGCCCGTGTTATCCAGCACGAATATGATCACATAGAAGGGAAGTTGTTTATTGACTACATTTCGCCACTGAAAAAGCGGCTGCTGAAGAAAAAGCTCGACGACATATCAAAAGGCAAGGTGCAGACTGACTACCGGATGATCTTTAACAAATAATGTGAATGTACCGGGGTTGCCTGCTACCAGCATGCAGGACCATTTCTATTGCGAGTCTTGTGAGCCTGGATCTTATTGCGTGCACAACCAGATAAATGCTATGCCGTATATCTCTACTGGAAAAGAGCAATTGCACTATGTGCAGTCCGGAACTGGTAAACGAGTCCTGTTGGCGTTCCATGGTTTTGGTGAATCGTCATCACGATTTCTGGTTTTTAACCCCGAACTAGCGGCTGGTTACACAATACTCGCTTTCGATCTGCCACATCACGGCGATTCGATCTGGCAGTATGGCGTGCGATTGGATGCTGATGGACTCAGGCAACTTATTGAGAATGTAAAACAAAAATTTGCTGTATCCGTTGTTTCTCTGATGGGATACAGTATCGGCGGCCGGGTTTGCCTCAGTATCATAGCGACTGTGCCAGATAGCATTGAGCAGGTGCTATTATTGGCTACCGATGGGCTTTCGCTCAATTATAATTATCTCTTTCTGACGCGAACGTTTGCTGGCAGGTCGTTTTTCAAGTTCATGTTGGGTGCTCCGAAAACGGCGCATAGTATTGCGCGGGCGCTTCATGGGCTCAGGGTCATTTCTCCAACCCGGTACCGACTTGTTGTAGGCGCAACAGATACCAGCGCAAAACGCGTTCAGTTGTATAACGGCTGGTACAGTCTCAGTCATTTGGTTGTGGCGCCCGAGAAATTGCGATCAGTCATAAATGCACATGCCATACGGGTTGTAGTGATAATGGGCAAATATGACAAAGTGCTGCCACCTCAACTGGCACATAGTTTTGCTAAGGGCGCAACGAGTATGCGGGTTATTGTTCTTCCTAAAGGGCACAAGTTGTTTGACGAAACAAATGTTGGTGAAATAGCCGGGTACTTATTGTAATGGTTACCCGGGGGGTACTAACGGATTTTTTGGTCGCGAACTGCTGCCAGTAGATTGGCGAGCCAGGGTGTTAGCTGTTTTCTTCTGTTTCGTCGCTTATCGGGTTGATGGTGAGCTTCACCCTTGTAATACGCATTTTTTCTACTGCAATCACTGTGAAGTCGTATTGCTGGTAGCTGATAACTTCATTAACCGCTGAGAATTTTCCTGATATTTCCAGTACAAGTCCCGCCAGCGAATCGCTTTCACCACGAACTTTCTCAAATTCGTCGGAGGGTAGTCCGATTATACGACACACATCATTGATTAGTGTTTTGCCTTCGAACATGAAATTGTGGTCATCTATTTTTTTGTAATGGAGGTCGTCTTCATCAAACTCGTCTTTAATGTCGCCTATTATTTCTTCCATTATGTCTTCAAGTGTGATGATGCCGGAAGATCCGCCAAACTCATCCACTACGATCGCAAAATGCTGGCGTTTCTGCTGGAATTCTTTTAGCAGGTCTTCTATCAGTTTTCCTTCGTGCACATAGAAGGCAGGCCGCATAAGAGTATGCCAATCGAAACTGTCATTGTCAATGTGTGGCAAAAAGTCTTTTGTATGAATCATACCGGCTATGGTATCCAGATTTTCCTGGTATACAGGGAGGCGAGAGTAGCCGACTTCTATGCAATACTTCCTTACCTCCGGGAACGACATATCAAAATCGATACCACTTACATCGAGCCGGGTACGCATTACCTGCCGTGCTGTAATGTTGCCGAATTTCAAGATGCCTTTGAAGATATTTACTTCTTCCCGAGTGGCAGTGTGGCCAACAGTAAGTTCTATAGCGTGTTCAAAATCTTCGCTCGATATATTGGAAGATTTTGTGCCCATACGCCCTTCAATAAACCGGGTGGATGAAACGAGTATACCACTAACGGGAGTGAATAGCCAGGTAAGTGCCTGCAGAAATGGCGCAGAGAATAGAGCCATCCGAAGATTGTTTTGTGTTGCGTATACCTTTGGCAGTACCTCTCCGAACAATACCAGCAAAAAAGTCACGCAGATCACCTGAATCAGAAAAGACCCGATTGCATTGATGCCGGGTGGCAGCAAAGAATGCACGAGCATATCGGTAGTAATAACGATGGCAATGTTGATAAAGTTATTGGCCACCAGAATCGTAGCCAGCAATCGCTTGGGTTGCTCTAGCAACAGCGACGCGGTACGTGCTCCGGCACGCTCATTTGTCTTTAGAAAGTTGATGTCTTTGGCAGATAAAGAAAAGTAGGCGGTCTCTGCACCGGCTGTTATAGCGGTCATCAGCAATAACACAAGAATTGCTACAATCAGTATAGTAGCACTCGACGTAGAGAAAGCTTCGTTTGTAAGATCAAGGAGCAGCGGTATCAGTTTCGTGTCGCCTTCAGTGCTTTCCAATGTGTAATTTGATTTGATGACAGTTCCAAAGTTAAAAAAAGGAATGAAACCATAAAAGTTTCCGACCATTTTTTAATATTAGTATGTGTTTTGACTAAAAGGGCAAGTCGTCTTTTGTAAGCGGACTGCCGGGCGGTGTGTTGTCGAAAGTTATATCAGGAAATCCGTTGGCTTCTGGCGCAGCGTTATCTCCGTTGCCTGCTTCAGTGTGTTCCTTCCGCTTGTCGAGCATTACGAGATTATCTCCAATAATCTCTGTGCTAAAACGGCGGTTTTTATCTTTATCTTCCCAGGTTCTGGTTCTTATCCTTCCCTCCAGATATATCAGGCTGCCTTTGTGCAGGTAACGCTGAGCCAGGTCGGCTAGTCCGCGCCACAACACAACAGTGTGCCATTCTGTTTGTGAAACTAATGTACCACTTTTGTCTTTATATGTCTCGGTAGTAGCAAGGGGGAATTTGGCCACAGCGATATTTCCTTCCAGATGTTGCAGGTCGGGTTCTTTGCCCAGATTACCTATCAAAACAACCCTATTTACGCCTCTCATAAAAGTACTATTTAGTCGTATGGATAAAAACAAATCACATTATCAATCTAAAAGTATAAATTATTTTTAAAAAAAGAAACAAGTGTTTTAGGAAAGGCTAACTTTTTTAATTCGTTTATACTCACCCAAATGCCATTTGTCCGGCTTGGTGAAGGTTTTTTGTTCAGATTCGCAACAAAAAAGCTGGTATTTATAATTTGGTGTGTTAGTTTTTGTTGGGTATTTTCTTTGAAAACAATGAGATTGGGTGGTATGCCAGTTTGGCTGGCAAGCATGGATATGATGTCCGCAGTAGCGGCAGGATGTTCGCTGTTTTCTATAAGAAACGGTTGATGAAGGTTTTCCCATATATCTCCACTGCCCCTTTTTTCAATCCAAATGGTGTCTTTGAACTGCATCAACAGATAGGCGAAAAACCGTGTCTTAACGACAATTTTCTTGCTCTTTACCGGTAAAATGCTTGCCAAGCCGGTTCCGGCTGACAGGCATTGCCGGCTTAACGGGCAATCGCTGCAAATTGGTTTCTTGGGCGTACATACTGTTGCCCCCAGGTCCATAATGGCCTGATTGTAGTGAGCACTGTTGGCTTTGTCCAATAGCTCGTTTGCAAGGGCGGTGAACAGTAATTTGCCCTCTTTGGAGTCCGTAGGTGTATCAATGCCAAAGTACCTGGACAGTACTCTGTATACATTGCCATCGACCACTGCGTGAGGCAGCCTGAATGCGAATGAGGCGATAGCCGCCGCGGTGTAGGGGCCGATACCTTTCAATGTCAACAAACCTTCGTAGCTATCGGGAAAAATCCCCGAATACTCAGAGGTCACCAACCGCGCCGTGGCCAGCATGTTTTTGCACCGGTTGTAGTATCCAAGACCCTGCCATATTCTAAATACATCGTTATCATCAGCCGCTGCCAGAGCCTTAACTGTAGGGTAGGCAACAGTAAATTTTAAGTAGTACGGCAGCCCCTGCTGTGCACGGGTTTGCTGCAATATGATCTCGGAGAGCCATATTTTATATGGGTCCTGTTCCTCCTTCCAGGGCAAATCGCGTTTATTGACACTCGCATGCCATAGCAGGAGATTTTTAGTGAATGCTTTTTTTATCGCAGCCTCTTGGTTCATCTGCCTGCAAATTACGTAAGGAAAACAGCCGGCTCCAAATAAACAACAGCTCTGTTTCCGTTTTTAGATGGAGGTGCTGTTTTTTTTACCTAAGAGGTGGGTTTTTTAGGTGTGTTTTAGGGCTGGCTTTTGCTCTTAATAGCAGTTTTGCAGATGGTTTTCAATCGTTTGTTACTTTTTGGTATAAAAATTGCAATACTATAAACGAACCTGATCCCTCGGGATTTACCTAAACCCTATCCTATGTTATCCCGTGCTGCCATCTGGCTTTACGTAGTGCTTGCTACGTACATAGTATTCAATACAGAGCGTTATAAAAACAACATTTTTCAGTGGGATTGTTCAGGCTACTACGTCTACCTGCCAGCAGCGTTTATATATCACGACCTGCACCGGATGGATTTCTACTATCGGATTAATTCGAGGTACAATTTGTCCGGACCGTATGAAACCTACGGGCTGATAGAGCAGAAAACAGGCTGCCGGACCAACAAGTATGCTGTTGGATCGGCCGTACTGATGTTGCCGCTGTTTTTGGTTGCACATTGCTTTACGCTGTCTACGCATTTGTTCGATGCCGATGGTTATAGTATGCCATACCAGTTTGCGGGTATTTTTTCAGCTATTGTGTATGCAGCATTGGGGTTATATTTTATACGAAAGTTCCTTTCTGACTACTTTCCTGACCTGATAGTAGCTTTAACACTTATTTGCCTTGCCCTGGGTTCCAATCTCTATTGTTATACTGCTTTTTTTCCGGGCATGAGTCACCCCTTTAGTTTCTTTTTGTTTAGTGCTGTTTTGTTTTGCACGCACAAAGTTTATTCAGGCAAATATCATTTGCTACCTGTACTGGGTCTGCTGCTCGGCCTGGTCGCGATCACGAGACCTGCAAATATTGTGATAGCGATATTGCCGTTGTTTTGGCAGGTTAATAGTTTTGCTGATCTTTCCGGCAGGTATCGTTTGTTGTATACACAACGCAAGTATGTGCTGATTTCGCTATTGTTTTTTGTGCTGGCGCTTACGATTCAGATGGGCTACTGGAAGGTAACCCACGGTAGTTTTGTATACTATTCTTACGTTGGTGAGCGCTTCAATTTTGCCCACCCTCATTTGTTGGAGGGTATATTTGGTTTCCGCAAGGGGTGGTTTGTATACACACCGGTAGCACTTCTGGCTACCGGTGGCCTCATTGTTATATGGCGTGGCTTTCGCGACTTGTTTCCAGCCTTTTTGGTTTTTCTGGTACTCAATTTGTATGTCGTCTTCAGTTGGAATTGTTGGTGGTACGGCGGCGGATTTGGTGCGCGGCCGCTTATTGAATCTATGGCTGTAATGGCTTTCCCACTGGCCTGCGTTACTAACTATGTGTTTACAGACCGGTGCCGGCATATGGTCAGGTGCTTTGCGATAACCATACTGGTCCTTGTGATTGCACTCAATATGTTTCAAACTTATCAGTACTACTTGGGTACCCTAGACTGTGATCGGATGAACCGCGCCTTTTACCTCAGGATTTTCGGAAAAGTGAGGGCCAGTGAGCAGGACTGGAAATACAGAATGACAGATGAGGAATACCGCAGGCAAGATGCTGAAAGCAAAAGGTAAAGGTGCATTTTCGTTGTAAGAAGACAGGGAAGCATTATTATCTTACTTTATTACCTTTGACCAGTATAAGAACAATTGCTATTTCATGCGGATCAAATTCCCTCTTACTATAACCATATTGTTTCTTTTGATCGTACTTGAAAATCTGTGTCTGTACTATTTTTTCAGGCAGGGTGTCTGGACAACAGGAAAAAATGCGCTGTGTCTGTTTTTCGCTTCATTATCATTCGGTCTGGTATTTATTTACCGGTTTTACAATGAGACAATAGACCCGGCACCTCTTGGGAAAAAGCGAAATTGGCTCAATTACACCAATATTCTTTTATTGCTCGGTGGTCTTTATCTCATAGGTATACCATACAATGAGTTTTTTCTTGAGCGGGATATTTATCCGGGCAACTCCGATATCATACCTATAATTCAGGTGGCCTGTAAGCGGTTTGTTGCAGGCAACTATCCCTATGGTGCAGTTACAACTTTTGGCTGGGCGTCAGAGGTGCTCTACCTGCCTATGCACTGGATGCCATTTAGCATTGCAGAGCTTTTTGAAATAGACTATAGATGGATCCCATATGGTGTTTGGGGAATTGCAGGGCTCATACTGTGCGTCAGGGCTGCAAAGATTGCGAATCCGGTAATACGGGCTTTGGTGCCCCTGATACTTCTGGCATCAAACTATGTGATGTTCTATTCCAACAATGCAATTGTTGAGGCAACTGTAGAACTGATGGTGGCTGGCTACTATATGATGCTCATTTCGGGTATGAACACAGGAAATGGTGTTTTGCAAGGGCTGATAATCGGTACTTGTATGTTATCCCGCTATAGCCTTGTACTTTGGCTGCCACTTTATGCCTTTGTACTATTTGTAACCGGTAGCCGGCGGCAACTCTATATCGCTACCGGTACCGCGGTTGCCATGGTGATGGGACTTTATGTGCTGCCCTTTCTGACGCGGGATCCGAAATTGTTTTCAAAGCTTTTTGGTGGATACGAGGGTGCCGCGGTATACGAGTGGACCCACCTCAATAAAGCCGAGCAGCCCATTCACCTCTTTTCCGGGACCGGCTTCGCTTACTATTTTTATACGAGGTTTACCGGGCACAGTATTCCGGAACGGATAAAGTTGCTGCAACGCACGCACCTTTTTGTGTGTCTGGGCGTTACTGCGCTGATGTGTGTGTGGTTTTGGTACAAGCAAAACCGGATAGACAAGCGGATATTCCTTATGGGGTCGTTCAAGATATATCTTACATTTTTTCTGTTTCTCATTCAGGTTCCCTACGAATACCTGATGTGCGTGGGCAATTTTGTATCCATAGCATTGTTTTGCGAGCAGGCACGTTACAGGTTTGCCAAAGGCACAGCAACGGTTTGATTTTTACCAATGCTAGTCGTACTTCTCCAATAACGTGTAGCCTTGAAGTGCGTTACATGCCCTTTTTCGATCGAGAAGGATTAGAAAGGTTCAATGCAAAATTTAATGTATATTTTGCCTTAATAATCGCAGGTGTATTTTCTGAATTCAAGGATAGATAATATTTATACCCTTTGGCTGCCAACTGACTTGAAACTACGATACTTTTACCCGTAATAAACAAGCAAACGTAATCGTATGGAAAATCAAATGACTAATGGAACTTCGGCAAACGAAAGCGGGGAAAGCAAATGTCCGTTTTCTGGTGGAGCAATGAAGAAAAGCGCTGGTGCCGGCAACGGTAATCGAGACTGGTGGCCCAATCAGCTCAAATTGAATGTGCTCAGGCAGCATTCCTCTTTGTCAAACCCAATGGGCGCTGGATTTGACTATGCCGCAGAATTTAAAAGCCTTGATCTTGCAGCGCTCAAACAGGAAATAATTGAAGTAATGACAACATCGCAGGACTGGTGGCCGGCAGATTATGGGCATTATGGTCCGCTGTTTATCCGTATGGCCTGGCATAGTGCCGGTACATATCGTATTGCAGACGGGCGTGGTGGCGCTGGGTCGGGCACACAGCGTTTTGCACCGCTCAATAGCTGGCCGGATAATGCCAACCTCGACAAGGCAAGACTCCTGCTTTGGCCATTGAAAAAGAAGTATGGCAAAAAGATTTCCTGGGCAGATCTGATGATACTTGCTGGTAATTGCGCGCTTGAATCAATGGGTTTTCAAACATTCGGATTTGCCGGTGGCCGCGAAGATGTATGGGAACCAGAGGAGGATATTTACTGGGGCTCAGAAAAAGAGTGGCTGGGTGACAACAGATACACAGGTGACAGGGAGTTGGAGAATCCGCTGGCGGCAGTGCAGATGGGGCTGATTTATGTGAACCCGGAAGGCCCAAATGGTAATCCAGACCCGATTGCCTCTGCCCGCGATATCCGTGAGACTTTTGCCCGTATGGCAATGAATGATGAAGAAACGGTAGCTCTGATAGCTGGTGGTCATACATTTGGTAAGACGCATGGCGCGGGCGATCCGGGTAAATTTGTAGGTAGAGAACCTGCTGCTGCGGGAATTGAGATGCAGAGTCAGGGCTGGAACAATACCCTGGGTAGTGGTAATGGGGTCGATACGATAACCAGTGGTCTGGAAGGTGCGTGGACAACGACGCCCACCCGCTGGAGCAATAACTATTTTGAGAATTTGTTTGGTTACGAATGGGAACTCACACATAGTCCGGCAGGGGCACAGCAGTGGAAGCCTAAGGGAGACTTGGGAGCCGGCACCGTGCCAGACGCTCACGACCCCTCAAAGCGCCATGCGCCTATTATGCTCACAACTGATATGGCTTTAAGAATTGACCCTGCTTATGCAAAAATATCCAGGCGTTTCTTTGAGCATCCTGATGAGTTTGCAGATGCCTTTGCCCGGGCCTGGTTCAAGCTTACTCACCGCGATATGGGACCCCGTGCGCGATACCTGGGGCCTGAAGTACCAGCTGAAGTGCTTATTTGGCAGGATCCTGTGCCAGAAGTATCTGGAGTTTTGATAGATGATCAGGACATAGCTGCACTGAAAAGCAATATTCTTTCGTCAGGTCTTTCTATAGCTGAGTTGGTATCAGTTGCATGGGCATCTGCAGCTACCTTTCGTGGGTCTGACAAGCGTGGAGGTGCCAACGGTGCCCGTGTGCGTCTTGCACCACAAAAATATTGGCAGGTAAACAATCCGGCACAACTTGCAAAAGTGATTGCTGTTCTGGAAGTAATCCAACAGGAGTTCAACAGCTCGCAAACAAACGGCAAATCGGTATCGATAGCTGATCTTATTGTTCTCGGCGGCTGTGCAGGTATTGAGCAGGCAGCTAAAAATGCGGGTCACAGTATTCAGGTGCCATTCACTGCCGGACGTACTGATGCTACGCAGGAGCAAACTGATATAGAATCATTTGCTGTACTGGAGCCAAAAGCAGATGGATTCCGTAACTATGCGAAAACAAGATACAGTATCACTGCAGAGGAAATGCTCATTGATAAAGCGCAACTATTGACCCTCACCGCACCTGAGATGACGGTGCTGGTAGGCGGTATGCGTGTACTCGGTACTAACTTCGATCAATCTGATCTGGGGGTATTCACCAGTCGCACCGGCGCGCTTACCAACGATTTCTTCATGAATCTATTGGACCTGGGTACAAAATGGAGTGCTACCACTGACCACCAAAATGTTTTTGAAGGACGCGACCGCAAGACCGGATCGCTATTGTGGAAGGGAACCCGGGCGGATTTGATTTTTGGTTCTAACTCTGAACTTCGTGCATTGGCAGAAGTTTATGCCTGCGAAGATGCAGGAGCCAAATTTGTAGCCGATTTCGTTGCAGCCTGGACTAAAGTAATGAATCTGGATAGGTTCGACCTGGCATAATTAAAAATTTTGAACAGTCAGCATTGCAAATGGTGGTCGTGTTATGGCCACCATTTGCTTTTGTATCCCGGTCACATTTTCATCGCCTGAATAGTTGAGATATTGGGCAAGCCAAAGAATGTTGATCGGGATTGAAAGTCGGCGAACAGGTGTTCGAAAATGGTATGCTAACAGCGTTACAGGAATCGGAGGGTTGGTTTATCCACATTGTGCTCAAAAATTATTCAAATCAGTTTTAGTTTTTAAGAAAAATTATTGCCCATAACCGCTACTTTTGCAGCCAATTCGGTAAAGAACATGACAACAGTACAACTTCAGGAAATGGCCACACAGGTGCGCCGCGATATAGTTCGCATGGTACATAGGGTTCAGAGCGGCCATCCGGGCGGGTCTTTGGGTTGTACAGAGTATCTTACCGCGCTATACTTTAGCGTGATGCAACGGAACGAGGGTTTCAGTATGGATGGTATTGGTGAAGATCTGTTTTTTCTCTCGAATGGCCATATTTCGCCGGTCTTTTATAGTGTTTTGGCACGTTCGGGGTATTTTCCCGTGAGCGAGTTAGGCACGTTCCGCCATATCAATTCCCGGTTGCAGGGGCACCCGGCCACACACGAGCACCTTCCCGGTGTGCGTATCGCCAGCGGGTCGCTGGGCCAGGGTATGAGTGTTGCCGCCGGAGCTGCGCTTGCCAAGAAAATGAATAATGATGCGCACCTTGTGTACTCGTTGCATGGCGACGGGGAACTGCAGGAAGGACAGAACTGGGAGGCCATCATGTTTGCCGCACATCACAAAATTGACAATTTGATAGCCGCAGTTGATTTTAACGGCCAACAGATAGACGGGCCTACATCTTCGGTGATGAATCTGGGGTCGCTGCGCATGAAATTTGAAGCTTTCGGTTGGCTGGTTATGGAGATGGACGGTAATAATATGCAGGAGGTATTGGATGTACTTGCTGCGGCGAAAGCTGCAACGGGTCAGGGCAAGCCAATTTGCATACTGATGACAACTGTCATGGGCAAAGGGATCAGTTTTATGGAGGGTACACATGAATGGCACGGCATCGCACCGAGCGATAAGCAGCTTGAAGATGCACTTACGCAATTGCCGGTAACCTCATTTGGCGACTACTAATACAGGTATTGGTATACCGGGTCCTTTTTGCTTCCACTGCCTAATGAAGGTGGGTGGATTTACGAATCGTTTTTGAACAGCAGCTATTTTTCAGGATTTCGTCCGCCAATGAAATTTGCGGGCTAGCTGACTGTATCCTAAAATTCGGTAAATTTGTTTTTCTATAAACAAGCCTATTTGATATACCGGTGAGCAAATCTGTATGATCATGATCAGAAAAACATTTTTTCCTTTAATTGTATGCTGCATTGTCCTTTCGGCAGCATGGTTGTCCTGTAGTAAAGACAAAGGACCTACAACTGCATCTGGTAAGCTTATTGGCAAATGGAATAAAGTACAGTATGCTACTGACGACAATGCCAATAGTATAATAGATCAATGGGAGCTACACGATCTGGAACCAGGCCGTATCAGCACACTTGAATTTCGCAAGGATAGCACCGGATTGGAAACAGGTAGTTCTTCGCCTGAATTGCCTTTCAGATGGTTTCTTACCGGTGAGTTAACACTGCTCACAATTTACAATACAGGCGATACCGTTCTGTATAAGATCGGAGCTATTTCCAATTCTCAGCTGCAGCTTACCACAAAGGGCAAATTCGGGCTGGCCGGGTATTATTACGAAAAGTAGTGATCATTTCCTGCATTTAATGTTACAACGCAGTCATTGCATGTTGTTTTGCTTCGTTAGCCGATAAACGGGTCATTCTGGTATGCAAAATCTTCCTGTTCGTTAATAAAAACTCATTACATTTGGGCGTTTCTAAAATTTCCTTTCGCTATTTTTATGTTCAGGATATAGTTAGGGGTTTTATTGCAGACACTTAAAATTTCAACCAATCAAATACCAAATCAAAAAACTTTTTAAACGCATGGCAAAGATTAAAGTAGCTAATCCTGTCGTAGAACTCGACGGCGACGAAATGACACGTATAATATGGAAGTATATTAAGGAAAAGCTGATTCTCCCATATCTCGACATAGACATCAAATATTATGACCTTGGTCTTGAATACCGTGACGAAACATACGATCAGGTTACACTTGATGCAGCACATGCAATAAGGCAATATGGCGTTGGAATCAAGTGTGCCACCATTACGCCTGACGAAGCGCGTGTGAAAGAATTTAACCTCAAGCAGATGTGGAAGAGCCCTAATGGGTCTATCCGTAATATTCTGGATGGTACCGTTTTTCGTGAGCCTATCGTAATGTCGAACATTCCACGTCTTGTTCCCAACTGGACCGCGCCAATATGTATTGGCCGTCATGCCTTTGGTGATCAGTACCGTGCTACCGATTTCGTGGTAAAAGGTAAAGGAAAGCTGACCATCAAATTTGAAGGAGAGGACGGAAAGGTCATAGAGCATGAAGTGTACAAATTTACTGGCGACGGTGTGGCGCTGGCTATGTACAACACAGACGAGTCGATAATGGGTTTTGCGCGTGCATGTTTTAATCTGGCGCTGCAGAAGGGATGGCCTTTGTACCTGTCTACCAAGAATACCATTCTTAAGAAATATGATGGCCGATTCAAGGATATCTTTGAGGAAATATATCAGAACGAGTTCAAAACAGCTTTCGATACAGCGGGTCTGGTGTATGAGCACCGTCTTATAGACGACATGGTGGCTAGTGCACTGAAATGGCATGGCAATTTTGTATGGGCATGCAAAAACTATGATGGCGATGTTCAGAGTGATACAGTAGCGCAAGGATTCGGGTCGCTCGGCCTGATGACATCGGTATTGATCACGCCTGACGGAAAAACCATGGAGGCCGAAGCGGCGCATGGAACTGTAACCCGCCACTACCGCGAGTATCAGGCAGGCAGGCCAACGTCCACCAACCCAATCGCATCGATTTTTGCGTGGACACGTGGTCTTGCTTTCCGTGGCAAACTGGACGACAATCAGGAACTTATCAATTTTGCTGACGCGCTGGAGCAGGTATGCATTGAAACCGTAGAAAGTGGCAAGATGACCAAAGATCTTGCGGTGTGCATATACGGCAACAAAGTGAACCACGGTGAACATTATCTTTACACCGAGGAGTTCCTCGACGCACTGAATGAGAACCTGAGTAAGAAACTTGCATAGTCACCCTGATAATTTGACAAAGGTTGATAATAGGTATTGCAGGCCCGTATTCTGACCCGGATAACGAAAAGAAAGCCAGAAACTTTGCGGCAATAAATGAGGTTGCCGCAAAGGTTTTTGAGCTTGGTCATATCCCATTTATTGGTCTGAATATGGCGTTGCCTGTAGTTGCAAATCTGAACAGGGAAGAAGTTTGCCATGAAATAATGGACATTTCGATGGCCGTTATTGATCAATGCGATGCCCTGCTTGTTATCGGGGAGAGTCCGGGAGCAAATAGAGAGCGCGACCTGATTTTATCGAAAGGATTGCCGGTTTATTACACAATTAGCGAAATTCCGGAAGTTAAAAAACAGTAATAAATGGACAGATCATACATCCCTGAAGGGGATAATTATGTAATGCCTTACCTGATCGTCAATAATGCAGCGGCATTCATCGGTTTTTTGCAAACTGTTTTTGATGCCACCGAGCGTTCACGGCACCTGCTGGACTCGTCTGGGATCATGCATGCCGAAGTGCTGATCGGGGATAGTGTTATCATGCTGGCGGATGCTACTGAAAAGTATCCGCCAAGTCCGGCAGGGATGTTTGTATACGTGCCGGATGCTGATATTACTTATAATAAAGCACTCGAAAACGGAGCGTCGTCGGTGTTGGATATGAATGACCAGCCGTATGGTCGCACAGGTGGTGTAAAAGACCCATTTGGAAACACATGGTGGATCACGACTGATAAATCTGCCGGTAGCTGATAAATAATCACCAGTTTTACATTATTTCACTTAATTTTGCACCTTCTTAAAATACAGGTACATGGCTGTTTTAGTAAATAAAAATTCAAAAGTTATCGTTCAGGGCTTTACGGGTACAGAAGGCACATTCCACGCCGGCCAGATGATCGAATATGGAACAAACGTAGTAGGTGGTGTTACCCCTGGAAAGGGTGGGACAACGCACCTCGACAGACCAGTATTCAACACTGTGAAAGACGCTGTTGATGGTGCTGGTGCTGATACTTCAATCATCTTTGTGCCACCGGCTTTTGCGGCTGACGCGGTGATGGAAGCAGCTGATGCTGGTATCAAAGTGATTATCTGCATCACAGAAGGTATTCCGGTTCAGGACATGGTGAAAGCCCGCGAGTACATCAAAGGTCGTGATTGCCGCCTGATAGGTCCTAACTGTCCGGGCGTTATTACTGCCGGTGAGGCAAAAGTTGGCATCATGCCAGGTTTTGTATTCAAGCCAGGACGTATAGGGATTGTGTCGAAATCAGGTACGCTTACTTACGAAGCTGCTGATCAGGCAGTAAAAGCAGGTATGGGTATTTCTACTGCCATTGGTATCGGCGGAGATCCGATTATCGGTACAACAACCCGTGAGGCTGTAGAATTGCTGATGAACGATCCTGAAACTGATGGTATCATCATGATAGGAGAGATTGGCGGAAATATGGAAGCTGAGGCTGCAGCATGGCTTAAAGACAATATGCGCAAGCCTGTTGTTGGTTTTATAGCCGGCCAGACGGCCCCTGCAGGCAGGCGTATGGGTCATGCCGGAGCCATCATTGGTGGTGCTGATGACACAGCTGCTGCAAAAATGAAGATCATGCGCGACTGCGGTATCAATGTGGTTGATAGCCCCGCTGATATTGGCAAAACAATGGCATCTGTAATAGCGGTGACTGCCTGATTTGTTTTGAACGTTCATTAATATTAATATTATTCCCCGGCAACACTTTTGCCGGGGAATTCTTTGTTTACATTCATGATGTTGAAAATGTCCTAACTTGCGGATACAATAACCTGAAATATCGTACACTCCTAACCACCTTTCCCTGTCTGTTTTTTATGCAATTGTCAGATTAACATTGTTTTGACAGTTTTTGGAGTGTAGATTGAATAGAGTAGTATAGGGTTGAATAAATGACCTTTTTTTAAAAAAAACAGATAATATGAAGAATCTCATTCAACGGGCACTCAGCATCACAATGCTTGCATTTCTGCTGATTACCGGTACAAGCCAACCATCAAAAGCACAGGACATTTCTGTGTCTTACCAGACTTTTTATGACAATCTCGCTCCGTATGGTCAATGGATCTACGATCCGGAGTACGGCAACGTATGGGTTCCCAATGAGGGTGGTGACTTCCGTCCGTATGGTAGCCGTGGTCGCTGGGTAATGACTGAATATGGTAACACATGGGTGTCTGATGATCCTTGGGGTTGGGCGGTGTATCACTATGGCCGCTGGACCTATAATCCTTATTATGGCTGGATATGGGTGCCAGGATACGAGTGGGCACCTGCATGGGTCAGCTGGCGTTTTGGTGGCGGTTACGCTGGTTGGGCACCACTTAGCCCTGGTATAAGTGTAGGTGTAAGCTATTTTGCTCCAGATAGCTGGTGGGTTTTTGTAGGTCCTCAATATATGTACCAGCCCAACTGTATCAGTTACTGGAGAGGCCCGTCGTACAATACAACCTACATCAGGCAAACCACTATTATCAACAATTATTATGTAGATAATGGTACAAGGGTTAGATATAACTACGGTCCGCGTGCAGAGGTGGTTCAGCAGTATACCCGTCAGCCCGTTCAGGTGTATCGTGTATCCCAACTCAACAGGCCCGGCGCGCCGAGTGTTGGCAGGAACACAGTAAGTCTGTACCGCCCGTCTGTAAACCGTGCGTCAGTTAACGATGCCCGCCCTTCACGTGTATATCAGGCTCCAAGGCCGGTAGGCCGTGCACAGGCAGCAGGTAGTGTAGATAGCCGTCAGCAGCCAGCATTCAGGCAGGATGTGCAGCGTATGCAGCCCGATGAGCGGGGTGGACGCCAACAGAATAACAATGCATCCGGCAACAGGGCAGACCGTTTCGACAGCCGCCAGGATACAAGGCAACAGCCCGACCGCCAGGATACAAGGCAGCAACCTGACCGTCAGGACACAAGACAACAGCCGGATCCAAGATCACAGTACAACAGGCAGGACACCCGTCAGCAACCTGCAGATCGTACAGACCCGCGCTCCGCAATGGATCGTAATGCACCAGGTAGGCGTGATGATGGTTTTCAGCCCACAGAAAAGCAATACGACAGGCAGTCGATGGATCGCCAGTTCAATTCGACCCGTAACGATCAGCAGCCAGACCGCAGGACTCAGGCACAGCCACAGTACCTGCAAAATCAGCCTTCGATGCAGAATGACAGGTCGCAATATTCAAGACCCGAAAGCAGGCAGCAGCCACAATATCAGCAGCCACAGCCCCAGAGTCAGCAACAACCAGCTAGGCAGGATAGCAGGTCTCAGTTTGGACGTTCTGAAAACAGGCCACAAACACAACCAGACCGCCAGCAGGCGCAACCATCAAGGCCACAGATGCAGCCTGAGCGTCAGGCGCCGCAGCCAAAGCCACAAATGCAGTCGGGTAGTAGGCCACAGCCAGGGGCTGGTCAGCAGCAGAATGATACCCGTCAGGCAAGTCCGGGTGGTAGAAGATAAGTGTTTTTGTCAGATACTCTTTAAAAGAACTAATGCTCCGTTTTCCGGAGCATTAGTTCTTTTAACAATAAGGCAGATGTTGGTGTCGATTACCCGATTGTTTTACCAGCAATCATTTCACCTTATAAAGGTGAGCTGTATCACAATAAAACAGTTTGTTTTTCAGATTCTTAGCTATGAATGCCTTAACTGCTTCTTTACTCCCCAGTGTCCGCATATTCGTGTCACACACGGTAGTTGTTGTAACGTTGTCAAATGCTTCATTTTCCTCCAGGATCCTCAGGAATATGTATCCACCTCCATCTTTCATTTCATCGTCATGAAACGGGATATTGAGAAACCGGGTTACGCCTACCTTTGAGAAGTAGCAATTTCCTTCGTAAGAAGGGTTTGTGCCACCCCTGTCCCATACCTTGAAGTGGTACTGGTTTCTGAAGTTGGGATGGGCAGCAGTGATTTCGTAATAGTCATTTTTGGCAGAGTCTTCTTTTACTTTCCATTTCCCAATTATTCTGTCGTCATTATTCTCGGGATAGGCATCGCTGATAGGGTATTTCGACACCCCTTCGCAACTCGAAAGTGACATAGCTGTTACCAGCAAGGCAATCGCCAGAATGGTTTTTTTCATATCACGAAAGTAAACAATCTGCCTGATATCCTGTTTTGTCTTCGGATCACAGTTGTTTGCCAATGCCAGCCATAATCTGGGTGCAGTTTTCCCATGCATTGTCTGACTGGTTATTACGGCCGTCTATTTTCCAATAGCTCAGGTTTGCAGACCAGGTGTTCTTGTTTTTGGGGTTGAAGAAGTATTTGAGGTTCACATTCATCATTCTTCGCTGTTTGTCCATCGACTTGGCATCGCCATTACCACCGGTATTAAACTCAGCAAAAATGCGATCTACACGAACGAACCCTCCAATCATCCCGCCACTATAGGGAATTTTGTCGAGGGCAATTCTGCCGGTTACGTTCATACCGAAATCAATTTTCGAGGAGATGTCATACTTGAATTTCAATCCACCCGCGAACGCGATATTCGCATAGAATCCGGAGTTCTTCTTTTTGTCCGCTCCCACTCCTGCACCCACGCCACACTGGAGGTCAACTATATCTCTTACCTGAAATTTGTGCTTCGGCAATCTGCCAACGATGTAATTTACAAAACTGGTGCGGGCTTGCCCCCAGAAAGCGCCATATGTGCCTTCTCTAACCGGTCCGGAGGCATTGGCGTATCCAATCGCCATATTGTAGTACCCAAAGTCATAAGGTTTATTCCAGTTGGATTTTTCTTTTGCTGGTTCCTTTTTTTCTGTTTGTGCGAAGGCACATGTGCAGCATAAAATGGCTGCAGCGATTAGAAGCGTCGTTTTGTTCATTGCTGGTTGTTTTACAGATGCAAAAATCTTTTCTGCAGCCTGTTTGGGCAATAACTCAATTGCGCTATTTTACCAATCAACGATCTAGCGAAGGTCTATGCAATGCTCTGTACAAAATGCAGGGATCGATACTTGTCTGTCCAGCAATTGGTAATTAGCGTGTAGTTTTTGTGAGGGTCTGGATAGCATAAAAAAGGTCGACTCTAAAGAGCCGACCAAATATTGATGCCACTTTACATCCTTTTGATTGCGAAAAGTGGGGAAAAACAATCTCTTCACATAACGCTGGTTAGAACGGAGCGTCTTCGTCAGCTGGTGGTTTTCTCTTACCACTCTGACCCGATAAGTCATCATCTTCCCAGTTCATGTTATTTGCCTTTGATTGCTTGGTTTGAAATCCTCCGGAGGGTAGTATTATTTTCGAACCACCAAACTCGCTGGTGTCCCGACGCATGATGCCGGCAGCAGGATTGTCCTTTGGTCCGGGAGTAAAACCGCCACCACCACTGCCACCCTGTGGCCCCGGGCTTCCACCACTTGTGTTGCCGCCTTTGTAGGTGTCAAAGTGGTCATCTTCCATATCTACAAACTTCTGATATTCTTTGATGAACCGCATTTTTACTGATCCGGTACTACCATTACGGTGCTTCGCAATATGGATATGTGTTTCGCCTTCTATGGTTTCACCCATTTCATTGTTGGTGATGCCATGGTATTCGGGCCTGTACAGGAACATTACCAGATCGGCATCCTGCTCAATTGCACCAGACTCACGAAGGTCACTCAGTTGGGGCACTTTCGATTCTTTTCTTGTTTCTACCGAACGGTTAAGCTGCGAAAGCGCAATGATTGGCACCTCGAGTTCCTTTGCAAGGGCTTTCAGATCTCTCGATATTTTACTGATCTCCTGTTCACGGTTACCGCCTTTGTCTACACTTGCCTGCATCAGCTGCAGGTAGTCGATCAGTATCAGCTGGATATCATGTTTTTGTTTCAGTCGCCGGGCTTTTGCACGAAGTTCAAAGATGTTAAGCGCAGCCTGATCGTCAATAAAGATCTTGGCCTGCGATAGTTTTGACATCCTTTGCGACATCTGGATGAACTCATGTTCTGCCATCTTGCCCCTTGTTATGGCCTCCATACTCACTTCAGAAACGCAGCTGAGCATCCTTTTGACAATTTGCCCTGCACCCATTTCCAGCGAGAATAGTGCCACAGGAAACTGTTTCCCGGCATTCATTGCGGCGTTCATAGCAAGATTAAGAGTAAACGCTGTTTTACCTACGGAAGGTCGTGCCGCTAGAATGATCAGGTCCGTTTTTTGCCAGCCACCGGTCATACGATCCAGTCCGGCAAAACAAGAGGGAACACCGGTGATGTCATCTGTTTTTTTGCGGCTTTCTTCAATTTCGCTTATGGTTCTTACCAATACTTCCTGCAGGCTTTTGAAGTTTTTGCGCAGGTGTTTGTCCGTTATTTCATACAGTCCTGATTCGGCTTTGTCGAGCAAATCAAATACATCTGTGCTGTCTTCATATGCCTCGCTGATTACCGAGCCGCTTATTCTTATCAGTTCGCGCTGTATGAACTTTTCCATCACCAGCCGGGCATGCGCCTCCACGTGTGCACTTGATAGTACACTCATGGTGAGCCGTGTGAGGTAGTATGCACCACCCACAATTTCGAGCTCATTTGTTTTTCTCAGCTCTTCGGTAATGGTCAGCAGATCTACAGGAGTTCCTTTGTCAAAAAGTCTACGCATTGCTGAGTAGATTTTCTGATGGGCATCTACATAAAAACAGTCCTGACTCTGAATGATTTCAAGCACTTGTGCAAAAGTGTCTTTTTCGAGCATAGCAGCACCCAGTACTGCTTCCTCCAGTTCTGGCGCCTGTGGCGGCACTTTGCCGTAAACCATCGTAGTCAGGTCGGGCTTTCTGCCAGCTAGTGAGCGTGATCCGGTACCAAAATCCTTTTTTATATTAACTGCCATTATATTTAAAGTCGTTGTGAAGCGTGTTGTTCTCCGCTGCGTTTTGTGATAATACTCCCTGCGAATAACAAAAATCAACCGTTAAGTTTGTGTTGATTTGCTGTTAAGCGATCATTAAGAAAACCTAAAAACCCTGAGCGGAGAACGAATGTAAAGGCGAAAAACCTAACCTCAAAAAAAAACTGGTTGTAAAATTATAAGCAGCTCATACACACCTTATCCACTGGTTTTAAACATTATTCACTGAGATTACTCAAGTTACCCACATTGTAGCAAAGTTACCCACTATTACCCACAGTCAATACACATTATTTTGTGGGTAAATGATTTTGTTAAGCGTTTTTTTTAGAAGATGCTTTTTCCTATTGTCATGGGTTATCTTTGCTGAAACTAATCTGAATAAATGACAATTTCTTACCAATGGTTGCTTCAGTACTTGCCGGAACCCATACCGGTAAATGAATTGAGCAATATACTTACCTCTATCGGGCTTGAAGTGGAGGCGGTTGAAACGGTTGACAGCATCAAAGGTGGCCTGGAGGGTTTGGTGACAGGAGTGGTTTTGACCTGCGAGCGCCATCCTAACGCTGACAAACTTAGTGTGACAACGGTTTCAATAGGCGGTACGGATACATTGCAGATTGTATGCGGCGCACCCAATGTTGCTGCCGGGCAGAAGGTGATAGTAGCCCCGGTAGGTACTACTGTTCACCCTACCGATGGGGAATCATTTTTGATTCGGAAAGCTAAGATACGCGGAGAGGAAAGCTCAGGAATGATCTGCGCTGAAGATGAAATAGGATTGGGTTCGAGCCATGCCGGGATAATGGTATTGCCCGAAGACGCACCGATAGGTGTATCAGCAAGAGAATATTTTAATATACCTCAGGCAGATAGTGCAATACATATAGGCCTTACCCCCAACCGTTCAGACGCTAACAGCCACATTGGTGTGGCGCGCGATGTTTGTGCCTATCTTTCGCACCACAGGCAGAAGCCTTTTGCAGTAGTAATGCCACAGCATTCTAATCCCGAAACTAATGCACAGGCAAGCGTACAAGTAACAATAGAAGCTGATCATGCCTGCCGCAGATATACCGGACTGAGCATAGAAGGCGTACTCGTGGGGCCATCACCAGAATGGTTGCAGCAGCGGCTGCACACAATAGGCGTACGCAGTATCAATAATATTGTGGATGTGACCAACTTCGTGCTGCATGAGTATGGTCAGCCATTGCACGCATTTGACGAAAACAAAATATCCGGTAAGCACATCATAGTGCGCAATATGCCTGAAGGCACGCTGTTTAAGGGTCTTGACGATAAAGACAGGATTCTCAGGGCTGATGATCTGGTAATATGTGATGAAGAAGGGCCAATGGCCATGGGTGGTGTATTTGGCGGGAAAAACAGTGGTATTGCCGATTTGACAACAAATGTGTTCCTGGAAAGTGCGTATTTCATGCCAATGTCGGTAAGGCGTACATCGCTGCACCACGGGCTGCGTACCGATGCAGCAACGCATTTTGAAAAAGGAGTAGATATCAACAATGTTTTGCCGGCATTGCAGCGGGCAGCATCGATGATTGTCGGCATAGCAGGTGGAAGAATCGTTTCACCCATCACCGATGTGTATCCGGTACCGCTGGAGGTTACATCTGTTTCTGTGAAATTTGACTATATCCGTAGTCTCAGTGGCAAGGATTATGGAAGGGAGAATATATGCAATATACTCACAGCACTGGGTTTTGCAATAACCGGCCAGACCGCTGAAACACTTACTTTGTCCGTTCCCTCGGATAAGGTTGACGTGACGCAGCCTGCTGATATTGTAGAAGAAATATTGCGGATCGATGGGTTGGACAATATTGTTATTCCAGACCGGTTGAATATTTCGCTGATAAAATCACTGCCTGGCGACCGTGAAGAACGCGAGCGTGTAGCAGAGCTGCTATGCGGTATGGGAGCGCAGGAGATCGTTACCAACTCTATTGTAAATAGCCGCTACTATCCAGGTCAGGACAATTTGGTGCAAATGATCAATAGCCTTACCAGCGAGCTGGACACAATGCGCCCATCTATGCTGGAAAGTGGACTGGAAGTAATTCAATACAATTGCAACAGGCGCAGTACCGATCTGACACTGTTTGAATTCGGCAATGTGTATGCCCGGAGTAATGGACAGTATTTGCAGGAAGCACGCCTTGCTATTTGGATTACAGGAAGTGCACGGGCCGGACAGTGGCAAAACAAAGCACTTGCTGCAGATGTGTACTATCTAAAGGGGCTGGTAGACAACTTGCTGCGCTACAGTGGCATTACGAACGTGGCTGTTTCCTACCCGGATACAGCTCAGGAGGTATTGTGGAAATGGAAAAATCAGGTAATAGCCCAAGTAAGCAGGGTAGGGAAGGACCGGTTGGGGATTTTTGACATCAAGCAGGATGTGTATTTTGGTGATATTCACTGGGATACATGGGCGAAGGCGATGAAAGCTGCCAGGATCAGATACACAGAGGTGCCAAAGTTTCCGGCGGTTCAACGAGATCTGGCTATTGTGCTGGACAAAGTAACGACCTACCAGCAGGTAGAAGAAACCACCCGGCAGCTGAAGATAAGTGAACTGCAGGCTTATGGACTGTTTGATGTTTTTGAAAGCGAAAAATTGGGTGCAGGCAAAAAATCATATGCCCTCAATTTTACTTTTCAGCTGCAAGACCGTACCTTGACAGACGTAGAAACCGAGTCGTTGATGAAGCGGCTGGCAGACGCATATAAAACAAAACTAAACGCGACAATCCGCGAATAATGGAGGCCCTCGATAATCTTAATAGTAAACTGAACACACTGCTCAAAAAGCATGCTGCAACCGAGGCGGAGAATATCCGGCTCAAAGCGGCTATTGCAAGGCATGAAAAGACAGAGGCGCACCTGGCCGGAAAGATTGCTACACTTGAAAAAGGAATGGCCGGCGTTCGCCTGGATGGGGTAGTAGCAGATGCCGATGAAAGAGAAAATATGCGCCTGCAACTGGATACCCTGATAACCGAAATAGATAGTATATTGAATACGTTGAATGATTAGATATCCAAAATATGTATTTGCCCTGTTGTTGCTATCGCCTCTTCTTTTTTGGGTTTCATGCACCCAGGACCGGCAACCCTGCCTCACGCCCAAAACAGCAATATTAAAGATGAAAACTGTTCGGCTTAATGCTGCAGGTACGGCGATTGATTCGCCGATCGCTGCCGCATTGCTGATAGCTGTAACAGATTCAGGCAAAGTAGGTATGATCTCTGCCAAAAGTTCAACTTTTGTGCTGTCGTTATCCCCTTTGGCTGATTCTGCAATCTGGTATTTTGCAGCCGATACAAGTGCCGGCAGTCCGCTGGATACACTGACTTTCAGGTATGAACGCCAGCGTCAGTTTATATCCAACGCCTGTGGCTATGCTTACTATTTCAGTCTGAAGAATGTATTGACTACACACAACATAATTGACTCTATTACAATCACTAACGCCAGTGTAACAAACAATGTCAACACAAGCCATTTGCAGGTTTTTATACATCCTCAGCCTTAGTGTTTTAGGCATGCCGGGGCTGATGCCTGTATTGGCACAGACCGACACTGCAGCAGCAACAGGAGAGCAGGAGGCCGAACCCGAAAGGAAGAAGCACATAGCCGGCCATCAGCTGATGCTTGGTGTGGATATACTGCAACCTGTTGTCAATAATATGGTGAAGAACAGGCGAACATTTGAGGGAGAGGTGAGTTATTATTACAAGAACGAATACTACCTCGTGGCAGAAGCGGGGTGGGGAGGCTCAGATGTAGCATATACGGACCTGCAGTATACTACAACAAACTCCTTTGCAAGGCTGGGCTTCAACAAGAGTATTCTGTACCGCGAAAGCCCGCGCGACTGGGATATGATGTTCATAGGCTTGCGGGCCGCTGCGGCCAACATTGGCAGGAGCGCTGCGGCCTACACTGTAACAGATAGTGTATGGGGCAATATCACAGGTTTCAGCCCAGAGAAAAGCTTTACAGCTGTGTGGGCGGAGATTACTACAGGAATACGGGTAGAGCTGGTAAAGGGGCTGATGGCGGGATGGAATATCAGAGGCAAATTTCTGATGAATGGAAAGTCGTTCAAAGATCTGGCGCCATTGCATATTGCCGGCTTTGGCAAGGGCGACAAGAACGCCAACTTTGACTTTAATCTGTACCTCTCTTATGCAATAAGGTGGAACCGAAAAACAGAACCGGCAGAAACTACAAAAAAGTAAATGCTAGCTACCCAGGTGCGTATTTGCGCACATGTTGGCGGTTTACAAAGTGACAATAAATTCAGATCCTTCGTTTTCGCGGCTCTTCACCGTGATATTTCCCCCGAAAGATTCTACCTGCGCTTTGGTGATGTATAGCCCTACACCCTTGCTGCCCGGGTGTTTGTGAAACACCTGATTGAGTTTGAACAACTTACTTCCATATTTTACAAGGTCTATTCCAAGTCCGTTGTCTTTGACCGATATCATCACTCTGCCATCCTGTTCGTAGGTTTTAATCAGAATGTCGGGGATGCGTTCAGGACTGATGTATTTCAGGGCGTTGCTCAGCAGATTATAGATGATGCTTTCGAAGAACACCTTTGGGTAACGCACTTTCGCAACACCCATATCGAACTGAACAAAGGCTCCTGTTTCGAAAATGGTGCTGTTGAGCTGATCCAGAATTTCGTGAACAATAGCATACACATCACAATCATCGAAGGGTATTTCTTTTGTCATGCTGATCTGAACAACATCCATAAGTGTGTTCAGGCTATTGACCAGAGAGTTGCTGCCTTCCTCCAGGTAGTTGATGATATCCGGCATCTCCAGGCGCATACCGGCTTCATCTTTTTCTTCAAATTTTTCCCGCAGCATTCCCACCAGCAACACCACATTATTGGCTGGTCCGCGGAGGTTATGTGCAACAATATTATTGAGTTCTTCCAGTTGATTGATACGGTTGATGAGGCCTGTACGTATGGCTTCCAGTTCGCTGTTTTTCCGGTTGAGCTCGTCAGTGAGCGTTTTGCGGTGTGTTATATCTACAACCTGCAGCACATAACACTCCAGTGTGCCGTTGTCATTGCATACTTTAGATACCGTGTGCATGCCCCAGAGAATGGTGTTTTTCTTTGAAATGTACCGTTTTTCGAGGCTGTAATAATTGAGTACGTTGGTGAGCATGCGGTTGAGCAACGCATAGTCGTTGTTGTTGTCGTCTGGGTGTCCGAGATCGAGAAAGTTGAATTCGAGTAGTTCCGCTTTTGTATATCCTGTAAAGTTGCAGAATGCGTTATTAACGTCGAGTATGTTGCCCTCCGGGCTGACTAACGCCATTGAAATTCCCGAAAAATCGAAAGCGCTCTTGAATGACCGCTTGTAATCATAGTCTTGCCGGTATACTTTTTCGCTGTATCGTACAATTTCCTTAAACTTCTTCTTGGTGACACGACCATATAACACCGTGTCTTTTTTGGAGGTGGCTTTCTGATCGTCTGGTACTGACTGCTCGTCTTGACTCATGTAACCTGGTTTGCGTGTAGGGTATAGCAGGTTTTGCTCTTTTGTAGGTAATTACAGGGTTACGATGCAGCTACATGTACTGCAAGGCAACGATTGTATGGAACATCTACATTGTAAAAGTAGTACATTTCCTGATTTTTGGGCTCGTTTTACGGTCTGGTGAGTTCGTTAATGATACGTTTATGGTCTGGGTAGCGTTTGCCCAGGTCCACACGGTCAGCTAGCTCAAAGTCATTGAAATCGAATCCCGGGGCAACAGTACAGCCGCAAAGCGTGAAACCTCCCTGAATTTCAACCCTGGAACCGAACCAGCTGCCTGCAGATATTACTGCAAACGGAGCCGCTCCCTGTGCTGTGCCAAGCAAATGTCGATGCAGGTGCCCGTCGGTGTCGATTTCGTAGATGCACAAAGTATCGCCGTCGTAGTAGTGCCACAACTCGTCGGACGCTATGCGATGAAATGCCGAAAAAGTTCCATATTCTAAAAGGAAGTAAATACTGGTCATGGCATTCCGGTCACCAGTATGACCAGCTGTAAGGGCAGCAGCAGGCAATACCAACCCGGAACGGTAAATTTCGCTGTAAGCACCCCCTTCAACATGGGGGGTTAACCCTAGTTTTTGCTTCCAGTATGCCGCTTTATCTATTGACAATGAGTATGTTATTGTGGGCTAGTAATGTACAGACAGGTAAAATCAAATAATCTTAAACGGCAGTTTACCGGGCGGATCAAGAGTTTACGTCTTGTGCCTGCATCCAGGCTTTTCGCCCTTCGCCAGCAAAAACATGTCGCTCGCTATGATATGATGAGCGTACCAACGGTCCACTTTCTACATAGTCGAGACCCATGCGGTATCCCTCTTCGCGATAAAAAGCAAACTCATCGGGGTGGACAAAGCGCACTACCGGCAAGTGCTTTTGGGTGGGCTGCAGGTATTGACCCATGGTCACCACATCGCAGCCATTGTCGGCCAGATTTTGCAGTGTCTGCAGCACTTCTTCTTTTTCTTCGCCGAGCCCCAGCATGATGCCGCTCTTGGTGCGCATGCCGCCATCCTTCAGCCGCCTTATTACTTCAAGGCTACGATGGTACTTCGCCTGGATTCTTACTTTCCGGGTGAGGCGCTCTACGGTTTCCATATTATGAGACACGACCTCTGGTGCCACGTCTATAATTCGCTGTAGGTTTTCCCACTCTCCCTTGAAGTCAGGAATGAGAGTTTCGAGTGTAGTTTCAGGATTGAGTGCACGAACTGCCTTTATGGTGTTTGCCCATATTATGGAGCCACCATCTTTGAGCTCATCTCTGTCAACTGAAGTAATTACAGCATGTTTCACTTTCATCAGGTAAATCGCCTCAGCTACACGCTGCGGTTCGTCCCAGTCTACCGGTTCAGGGCGTCCGGTGGCCACGGCACAGAAGCCGCAAGACCGTGTGCATATATTGCCCAGAATCATAAAAGTGGCAGTGCCCTCGCCCCAGCATTCACCCATATTAGGGCAGTTGCCGCTTTCGCATATGGTATGCAGTTTGTGTGTGTCTACCAGTTTGCGTACATGCCGGTAGCTTTCACCTATTGGTAGTTTTACCCGTAGCCAGTTTGGCTTTTTAGGTCGGGCATCGGAGGTTGTTTCTATATTGCTGATAACGGGAAGTTCCTGCATAATGAGGTGCAAATTACGACCATCACCAACGTTTGCCAAATTGAAACGCCAGAAAGAGGTCAACAAAGTAAGGCTTGGCTTCCTGATTGACCATAATGGGTACAGCCGAAGCATAATATTCAACGTTGACACCGGTTTCGATTCCCACAACACTTTTGCGGTTTGCAGAAAAATCGAAGTGCAGCATGGATTTAAAATGCCCGCCTGGTATCATTTTTATTTCACCCAATCCTTTTCCGAAACCAGCACCGCCGATAATCAATTGCTGACTCAGGAATTGCGCCTGTGTTGCGTCGGAATATTTTATTGCGTTGGGGTCGCTTCTGGTGTTGAGATAGTAGGGTTTCTGCATGCCCAATGAGCCACCGAGCACATTTGACCAATGAATGGAAACAGAACCCGGATCAGGTTTGCCGGCGATCATTTTACGAAAGCCATAGCCCAACTTCAATCCATAAAAATTATTGATCTTACCATAAACATAGCTTCCCGAGTTGCCGGAGGCATTTTCATCGGCAACGGTTTTTTCCTGCCGTGGTGCTTTCTTTTCTGTAAATTCTACCTGCCAGAACCTGACATTGTAAAACATATCTGCCTGTCTGGCATTGCGTGCTTTCACACTGCCCAGATCCATATATGCCGCCCACCCGTTGGTAAGTAACCGGTAACCGAAACTGATTTCGTTTTTGATCGGTTTAGGACCTTTCGGTGCTATTCTCACAGGCGCATTAACCACCAGTTTTTTTGCCTTTTTTGCGGTGTCAGTTGCACCATATATTGCGTCTTGCGCATAGGCATGCTGTGCCATGACACAGCACGAAAACAGTGCGACAAAAGATCTGACAAGGTTCGACATAGAATATGATACTAAATTACTGTTTGTTTATCATTCAAAAAAATAATCTTTTTGCCGCAACTACATCATTTGTAAATTTAACAAAAAATACACCATGACAGCACACGTAACCTATACAGGCGATCTAAGAACAAAATCCATACACATCAAATCCGGATCTGTTATCGAGACGGATGCCCCGGTTGATAATCAGGGCAAGGGCGAGCGATTTTCTCCAACAGATCTGGTGGTCGTGGCGCTGGCAACCTGTATGGTAACAACGCTGGGCATAGCGGCGCCCGTGCACGATCTGGATGTAGACGGCGCTGAATGTGAAGTAACTAAGATCATGACCTCTAACCCGCGTAAGATCGGAGAGATTGTTGTTGCTGTACGTTTCCCACACAGCAAACCATTTTCAGAAAAACAGCGAAGCAAAATTGTACACATCTGCAACACCTGTCCGGTGTTTGAGAGCCTGCATCCTGACTGTAAAAAGACGCTCAGCTTTGAATGGCCGAAATAAGCTTGATTTTTTGTTTTACGTTCTGACTCGAAACATCCGGCTTGTACCCTTTGCGGGAGCTGTTATACTTTAATGTTTTGTGGGTGTATTCCTCAGGATACTCATCGCCCATTTATTATACCTGTGCCCAATAGTTTCTATTTTTTGCCAAATGATCGTTAAACTATTTTTGTTTTCAGCTATCGTTATTTTTTGCAGCAGCCGGGGATTGACTGGCAAACACATTGCTACAACCACGCAATTTATCCAATCATCAAAACTTACTTTTTTGTTTTCCCGATTCCGTCAATTCTTTTCCCGATTCTTAAAGGAAAGGAAAATGGCGAAGGCTACATTTGCATCATAATTCTTGCTCCCACCAAAGCCGCTAGCGCGGCGTTAGTATTTACCGATTGAATAACGTACAATACAGTATGCATCTGTGCTGACGAGCGCATTTGAAAGCTATTCGTTTCCAATTTTTGGCCGGAAGGCTATAAGGAACTGGTGTGCCACTCCGTAACTGTATGCTGCAAAGCTACAGCCGGGAGCAAGAAGGTTGTGGCCTGCAAACAGCAGGCGGGGTGTGCCGCCGGTAAATTTAAGAGACAAAAGGTGCTATTTAAAACCAACACACAAACCAACAAAATGAACAAAGTAAAAGGAACACTAATCATGGGCATTCTTGCCCTTACGGCCGCCAGCGCAGGTGCGCAGGTTGTGGCCGATACGGTATCAACAGGCCCCTCGTACGCCAATCAGGTATGGTACAGTCTCTCTGCCGACGAGCAGGGAAACGCTGCAAAGAACAACTGGGATCTGGCATTTGCAGCAGCAGGAGTCGGATCAGGTATCATGATCAATTCTATCATTGGAACTATGCTTTGGAACTATCCCAATGGCGATGTAACAGCTTGGGCAACATTGGATACGGCAGGCCTCAGTACCTGGACACCGCGCTGGAACGCTGATACATCGTGGGCGAAGGGTGCTATGGGGCGGTATGCCGACCCTACTAATCCAAACGATCTGGATTGGGGTGTTTATAATATGACCACACATATGGTAACCGGAGATTCACTATACATAATAAAACTTTCCGACGGCAGTTATAAAAAGCTGTGGATCGAAAACCTGAGCAGTGGCACATACAATTTTAAGTATGCCAATCTGGATGGCAGCAGCCTGCAGACAGCAAATCTGGTAAAGGCAACCTACGCGGGTAAGAATTTTGGGTATTATTCTCTGCAGCACAATACAGCATTGGATCGTGAACCACCTGCTTCAAACTGGGATCTATTGTTCACGCAGTACACCACGTTTATCCCGTCTCCCTACACTGTAACAGGGGTGCTTGCTAATAATGGAACAGAAGTAGCAAGGTGTGGAGGGCTTGCAGATAAGGCGACTTTTGCTGCCTATTCATCTGCTTCGTTCTCCACTTCCATTAATACCATCGGGTATAACTGGAAGGTATTCAATGGGGCAGGTTACAACATACAGGACTCATTGGTGTATTTTGTGAAGCCCGCTAACGGCGACATATGGAAGGTGATATTTACCGGATTTTCAGGTGGGTCAACAGGTGGATTCATGTTCACCAAAGAGAAGCTTTTTACCAATACGAGTTGGGTAGCTGGTGCAACGGTAAAAAAGGCGAGTTTGGCACTGTACCCGAATCCGGCATACGGAGGTACTATACATCTTGTTTACAGCATACCGGAAGTGGTGCCTGGCGCGACCATCATAATCAGTGATATGACCGGTAGGGTAGTGCTGCGCGAACGGGCAGAAGAGCGCAAAGGACTGCACCAATTTCTGGTGCCCGCAACGCAATTGCTGCCGGGTACCTACCTGGTGACGCTGAGTGCTGCCTCTTACAGTATAAGTCAAAAACTTACCATTCAATAACTATTTATCAAAATTCTATAATTATTCTGCTGTGCCATTTATGGTGCAGCAGGCTATAAAAGTCAACTAATGAAGAGTATTAAAGCAACTATCACGGCTATATTGCTGATGATAGCAGGAACAGGTGTCGTAGTGATGACAGCCTGTAATGAAAACGACACACCCGAAAACAAATCGACGGCCGGTGTAGCCAGGAAAACAGGTCTGTTATTGGTGAATCACGGATCGCGGTCAGAGACCTGGCGCAATGCCCTTCTGGATCTGGAAAAGCGTGTTACCGATACAATATTGGGCGCTGACAAAATCAGTGGAATTAAGACGGCATTTATGGAGTACACAGAACCATCGGTGGCCACAAGGCTGAAAGAGTTTGATAAAGAGGGCTATACTGATGTTATCATCGTACCTGTATTTCTTACGGTAAGCACACATTCGTTTGATGATATCCCAACAATAGTGGGTTTGAAAGAGGACCCCAAATCTATGGCGACATTAAAGATCGAAAAGATAGAACGCTATGCGCCCACAGCACGAGTACATATTACACCCCTGCTGGATTTTGCAGACGTGCTGCAAAAAAATATATTGAGACGAACAGCGTCTCTCTCAAAAATGGGCGCTGATGAATCATTGATACTCATTGCTTATGGCGACCATGTTTATCAAAAAGAATGGACTGACCTATTGAATAAAGTTGGAAGCTATGTGCAGCAAAACACGGGGATACACACCCTCGCATATGGCTGGTGCGGGCACGTAGCGGGCTACAATCCCGACTCAACAACTGTGGCAATAAAGCGTGGACTGGCAGACTCTAAAAGGGCAATTGTAGTACCTGTGCTGGTAGCACATGACGAAATGTTTCAGGTAAAAATCATTGGGGATGGTATTGCGAAAGTACCCGATTCAAAAGAACGTGTGACCTATGTTGCTGATGCTATATTGCCCGATGAAAATGTGCAAAACTGGGTGGTGGATGTGGCAGGTAAGTATGCCGATAAAATACAACGGGAAGGAGTATTAAACAGGTGAAATGGCGATAAAGAAATATACGAAGCTTAGAAAGCTGAACATAGCAACGCATAGAGACCTGGGTTACTTTTTTTCAACGCTTATTGTGGTGTATTGCCTTTCAGGTTTGGCATTGAATCATATTGATGACTGGAACCCCGATTTTGTGATCGGTAGAAAGGAAGTTTTCATTCGCCCGAACATGTATGCTGATAGACTTGACAAAGCGATGATTGACAGCCTTGGCAAAATGGTTGGGGAGACACAATACAAGGTGTATGATGTGCCTTCAAAGGGGCAGGTAAAAATATACTACAATAACGCTTCGTTCCATGTGAATTTCGATACGCACAAAGGATTGTATGAGCATGTATCGCGCAGGCCGGTTTTCTATGCTTCTAACCTGCTGCACCGCAATAGTGTAGCAGGGTGGAGATGGTTTGCAGATGTTTTTGCGGCGATGCTGATTGTCCTCAATTTAACCGGACTGTTTATATTGAAGGGCAGGCAGGGAATTACAGGCAGGGGAAAGTGGCTGATTGCAGCGGGATTGCTACCACCGGTGATATTTTTTATTATTCAAGAATTGGTATAAATCAAAAAACTTATCTGGGTGATTTGCAAGTTTAAGACACTCAAAAGCGGTAGCAGCGGGTATGTAATACAATGTGTTGTAAGCAATCAGATATAGGTGGTTTTTGCCACGCCGCGTTATCAATCAAATATGTACAGTATTCCGAATTCTAGAATCAGTTAAAGCTGGCCAGCCATCAATACAGCATCAATACAGTATGTATCAGTGCACCGGAATGAAAGCCGTACAAAATCAATGCTGGCGCAGCACGTGACACTTGTGGTAACTATTCAGGAGTTATTTCTTTTTCTATGGCTGTTATCTGCCGGACACAACAAGCTTACTTACAACAAACTTTTCGTTTTTCATGAAAACTAAACTTGGTATTTGCAGGCTGATAGTTTTGTTTATTCTACTGTGCTATGCCAGCACAACAGAGGCGCAGCATATTCGCCTGTTAACGCCCGACAGTCTGCCTGCCGCATCGGTGTGTGTTGTACTGAGCGCCAATCATACGGGCAACGCTGATCTTGTTTTGGTGTCTGATGCAGATGGAAAGGTACTGCTGCCGGAAGCGGGGTACCCGTTTCAATTGCGGGTAGGTGGTATGTACTTTGAGGAGATGCAGATGGTACTATCCAAGCCGGAATTTTATACCATTTTGCTTGCAGTCAAAGAGCTTATCATGCGTGATGTGGTGGTGTCCGGGCAATACGCTCCCGTGTCAACCGATAAAGCGGTACATCGTATTGAGGTCATAGACCGTAAAAAGATAGATGCAATGGCGGCACAGACCCTGCGCGATGTAATGACCAATCAGCTGGAGGTCAGGATTTCGAATGATGCTATTTTCGGCACTTCTATGGGAATGCAGGGCAGTCAGGCCTATGGTGCCGATCCGAAAATATTGATTGATGGTGTACCCGTAACAGGCAAGCAAAACGGGGCAGTTGATCTGTCGCAGATCAATCTTGCCAATGTAGAACGCATTGAGATCATTAAGGGACCCATGTCAGTATCCTATGGTACAGATGCCATAGCCGGAACAGTGAACCTGATAACGAAAAGAAAGATCAAACGTTCTGCAGAGGTCGGGGCCAGCACATACTTTGAATCAATTGGAACTTATAATCTCAACTTTACGGCGGGGGTACGAAACAAGCACCATGCGTTTGTGTTTGACGGTTTCCGAAATTTCTTTGCCGGTTGGCAACCAGACCTGGCTGCTGCTTTTTTGGATTTCAGCAAACGTCCGGCTGACTCGTTCAGAGTAACGCTATGGAAGCCACGAGCGCAATACCAGGGATGTGCTCAGTATTCGCTAACAACGGGAAAGACAAGCTACAGCTACAAGGGTGCCTATTTTTATGAATTGATTACCAGCCGGGGTAGACCGCTTGAACCATACAACGAAATGGCATTCGACAATTATTTTCATACATGGCGAAAAGACAATGCCCTGTTCATAAACAGCGACCTTGGCAAAGACAGCCACTTAACTTTTCTGGCAGCATTTAATGCTTACAAGCGAGTGAAACAGGAATCTGTAAATGACCTGACGACATTGAGCGAGACATTTACCGATGCTGCGCAGGATACTTCAAAGTACAGTGAGGTAAATAGCCGGGCAGCATACACAACCAACCGGGCCGGTGCAAGTCTGAATTTCGAGGTTGGTTATGATGCTAATATTCAGTACGCAAACAGCACACAAATCAAAGACCGTGAGCAGCATATGGGCAACTATGCTGTCCATGGAAGCCTGGAGTTTAAACCTTTAGATCGGCTAACGATACGACCGGGTCTGAGGTATGGGTACAATACTCGGTATGTTGCGCCGTTGGTGCCGTCGGCAAATCTGCTTTTTTGTGCGTGGAAGAACTGGAAGCTCAGAACGTCCTTTGCTAGAGGTTTCAGGCAACCGGGCTTGAAGGAACTGTACTTTGACTTTGTTGACGTTAATCACAACATACAGGGAAATTCATCATTGAAATCCGAATTTTCGAATAATTACTCACTGTCGGCGGACAACAGTTATGTGCTGGGTGCCGCTGGTTTCAAAGTGAATTTTGCCTGTTTTTATAACGATGTGCGAGACCGGATAGTACTCATAGCCACACAGGGAGCAGCTAATGAGTATTTATATATGAATGCCGACAAATTCAGAACCAAGGGTATACAGGCGGGTATTGAATACGCAATACGGTCTGTGACATTGTCGGGTGGTTTTTCGGTAACGGGACTTAATAACTATTTTTCCGAACTATCTGATTTTCCGGGTTACACCTATTCTCCCGAAGCCAGGGGCAGTGCAATGTTTACTTTTGAAAAGTACGGAGTATCGTTATCGTTGTTCTATAAATACACAGGCAGAAGCTCAAATTACGTACGTTCTGGTACTGAGATTTTATTGACCTCTATGGATGGTTATCATACGGGTGACATTACTTTTTCAAAGCTTTTGTTTCGCAGGCAGGTAAATATTGCGACAGGGTGCAAGAATTTCTTTGATGTGAAGAATGTAGCGGCCAATCAGCTGCAGGGAGCACACAATGGTGGCGGGAGTTTGGCAGCGATAGGTACAGGCCGTTATTATTTTTTAAAGGTTGGATTAAATATATCGAAATAAGATGAGGTCAGCACGAGTATTGGTATTAGCGGCGTTTATGGTTGTTGCAGGGTGCACGCGAGGGGAACTGCCTGTTCATCCGCACGAGGCAGGCAATGTGATCAGCGGTAGTTCAGACATGGGCGCAACATACAAGTATCAGGTTTATTACGACCTCGGGGATAATAGAGAGGTCGGCAGGAATTTGAAAACATCGTGGGATCTGGCATTCGAGGCAACGTCAGAGGGGTTTCACGTAGTGCTGAACACCGCAAAGTCGATGGTTGCAATGGCAACAACCAGCACAGATTTCGCCAGTGTTGCTTTTGCTGATACTGCGGGCTTTTCGGCCGGCAAAAAGTGGGATTCTTATTCCGGCAGTGTGGATAGTACAGCTATTGGTGATTGGCGCAGCAGTAGGTATGTGTACATTATAGACAGGGGGTACGACGATATGGGAATGCATCAGGGCTGGGCAAAAGTACAGTTTCTGAAAGTGACTGATACAAGCTATTCGTTGCAGTTTTCACCGCTTAACAACTCATCCGGAACATCTGTGACCGTTAAAAAAGACAGCAGTTATAATTTTGCGTTCTTTTCGCTGACAGATGGTGCACAGGTAAAGGCAGAACCTCCAAAATATTCTTGGGATATCGTATTCACACAGTACTTGCACGTATTTTATAATATGGATCCTGCGGTGCCCTACCTGGTGGCGGGCTGCCTGCTCAATCGGTACAACACCCATGCATATGCGGATACTGTTTACGGTTTTGAAGGTACGCATTTTGGAAACGTCTTGGTAAACAGATTATCATCTGATATTAGTGTTATAGGGTACCGTTGGAAGATGTTTGATGGTAGCAGGTACACCGTTGTTGCAGATAATAACTACATCATTCGCGATGCAGGCGGTGTATTCTATAAATTACATTTTACGGGGTTTTACAACCATGTGGGCATTAAGGGTTGTCCGCAGTTTGCCTACCAAAAGCTTTAATTTCACACAGCTTGTAGTCTTTCATACCGGCTATGCAGGACCAGGAACATAATCGTAGCCAGAACCATTTCTGCGGCAAACAGTGTCCATAGATAGAAGGATGCAAGGAGCAATAAGGAAGCAAAGAACAGGGCGAAAACAATCATAGTATATTTTTCCGGCAACATGTTGGGCAGGTATTGAATAGCTGTGTAAAGCATAGTTTGGGCTACAGCTACTGCGTAAAGTGCCAGCGCTACCTCATAGTTAAGCGAATGGTTGCTGTTTAGTATCACGAATAACAGCTCAGGTATGAAAATGATTGAATAGGTAAGGAGATAGAGCAGGAAAATTTTGATCGATCGTATTGGCAAATTTCGCAGAAAGGACATGTCTTCTTCAATAAAGCGGACATAGTAGTAGGGTAGCAGAGAATGGGCAGCAACCAGAAACATGATTAACACACAAACAGATTCTTTGTTGATCTCATTCGCATTGGCCATTACCATAGCCTGCAGTATTAATACAGACAATAATTTCACACCTACGAATGTTCTTTTGCGTTTGCTCAGGGAATAGTGTAGCAGCAGAGCATAGAGGTTCTTTTTTGAAATAGCAGCCAATTCGGGGATAACGATAAACGGCTTTTTCCAAGGAAGGTTGATTGCTGACATTGCTATTTTGGCACTCACGAGGCAAAGCGCCAACTGCCAGAAAGCGAAAAGAAGAGTTAGCGGGTAGTTGCCTTTGCTAAGTCCAACGAAAACAGTAATACCGCCATACAAGAGCATAGGAGCCATTGTAGACAGGAAACTACTTAGCCAGAGCAGCAGATGCGGCCTGTTGCTCATCGACTGCATGGCAAACAGAAAACTATTTGCCGGTTTTTTGATTTCCTTTAACGTGAAAGCAAGGCATTTGAAAAGGTAAAGTAGCCAAAGGACCATCGCACCGGCAGTAAACAAGTAAGAGTCGGTAATGCGCTGCATCAGGTAATAGTGTAGTTCCATTGTTGCTTTGCCGTTGAGCAAACCGAACAGCAGCAGAAAAGACACAAGAAAGAATCCGGTATTGATGGCGTAAAAGCGGGCGGCAATGGTTTTAAAGATGATCCCGTTCATATTCCTACAAGGGATTTATCTGCTATCAGCAGCCGCGATACAGGTGCTGTACCAAGCACAATTTCCTGATGTGATGTTATGATGAATGTGATGCCCTCCGCAAACGATTGCAATATAAGTGCCTGTAAAGCCGCAACAGACTGGACGTCGAGCGTTATCAGTGGTTCGTCGAGCAGGATTATTTTCGGGTTGCCGAGAAAACCCAAAACAAGCGAAAGTTTTTTGGTCATGCCGCTGGAATATGTGCCGGTTTTGTTGCCTTTGTATCCGGAGATGCCCAGTGTGGCAGTGAGTTTTTCGGACTGATTAACGGGTGCCTTTTTTGCCGTTGCAAAGAATGAAATCAAGTCATTACCGGTCAGGAATTCCGGGTAAACAGGTTCGGCTTCCGCATAATTAACAATGCTGGTGTAGGCTATGCGGTTCTTCTTAATGTTTGTTCCGCTGGCTTCAATGTCGCCATTAAAAGGTATGAGTCCCGCGATAGACTTTATGAGTGTTGTTTTGCCAGATCCATTTTCGCCACGCAGCCAGTAGATACCATGATCCAGTGTGAGCCCGGGTATAGCTATCACCGGTTTTTTCCCATATCCTTTACTGTAATTATGAAACCGAAGCATGCATTGTTTTTAGTGTTGCTGATGGTGGCAGAACAAAAATATCATTATTCGGATAATCTATGCCTATGGTGGACTATATGTACTGTTAAAATAGGAAAGCCGGGACTGTATCCCGGCTTTCCAGTCTTGTGCGCAACTGTTTTTTACTGCTCCATCACAAAGTGGAACACTTTCTGTTCGTTTCCACTGCGTAGCGTCAGTATATACATGCCGTTGGCAATAGTATTGTCTAGTTGTACCTGTGTGTCTATCATGCCATTCTTAGCATTCAATACGCCACGGTATACTACCTGGCCCAGCATATTTGTTACGTCTGCGTCTACAGTTCCTGTCAACGCATTGCCCAGTGTGCCACGTATCGTAAACAAGCCTTTGTTCGGGTTAGGCAATAGTCTGATGTCGCCAGACAGGCTGCCTACATTACCACTACCCAACGGAGATACGGTGATGAAGACCCAGTCTGATGTGCCAATGTTGTGACAAACACCACTGCTGACTATTTCACACAGGATGGAGTCATAATCATTGAAGATGCTCGTATAGGTATCCTGTGTAGCGCCTGCCACAGGGAAGCCGTTCACTTTCCATTGGTAAGACGGGCTGGACCCTGCATCAGTTGTATATGCTGTCAGGGTAACTGGTTTACCTGTTTCAACAGACAGGCCTGGAGTGGCAACTATTGTGACATGTGGCAATAATATTGCGTCTACACTCATCACTACGCCCTCGCTCATGACTGTGTCGCGCAGGCGGCAACGGTAGTTGCTCACCATACGTACGCTTACTACCTCACCATCTACCGGTACAAAGGTGTAGCTCGCTCCGGTGGTGCCGGTTGCTGCGCCGTTCACCATCCATGTATATACCGGTGCATTACCACCATATACCGCATTGGCGGTGAACGTAACAGGATTGAACTGGCATACCGTATCGTTCGGTGTTACCGTCGCATTCACTACCGGCAGTGCTGTTGGCAGCACCGTCAGTGTTTTGCTGCCATTGGCAGTCGTCAGCGCCAGACAGTTCGCATTACTTGTCATTGTCACCGTTGCCACATCACCATTCGCAGGGATGAAGCTATACGTAGTACCCGTGCTCACGCTCACTCCGTTCACCTTCCACAGGTAGGTGGGTGTGGTGCCACCTGTCGTCGTTACCGGCGACAAGGTCACTGTCTCGCCCGGACATACACTGTCCGTTGGGCTTGCAGCTATCGTTACTGCAGGGGTTGTCAGCGGTGTGATCGCTATCGTTGCACTGCCTGCCATGTCTTTCACACAGCCGCTCGTTACATTCGTAGCCTGCACCGTGTATACACCTGCTGCTGTGTGCAATCCGAAGTTCAGCGGGAACCCGCTGCCGGCCATATAACCTGTAACAGATGAGCCACGGTACAGCACATAGCTTACACCCGGCTGTGAGTTGTCCAGACCTATCGCTACGCCATTGCCACCTGCGCAGTAGCTGCCGCCACCCGTTACATTGTATACTACCGGTAGTGGCTGCACTGTTACTTCTTTCTTCGCATAGCAACCTGTAGCTGTCAGTATGTAGCTGATCGTCGTCGTACCCAGTGTTACCGGAGTCGCTAGGCCGGTCGTATTGTCTATTGTTGCTATCAGCGGATGGCTGCTGATCCATGTACCACCGGCAAGCCCGTTGGTATAGGTCACCGTTGAGCCCATGCAGATATGCGGATTGCCAATGATCGCACCGGGTGTCTGGTTCACCGTCACTGTTGCTGTACGGATACAGCCAGTACCCAGAAGGGTATAAGTGATCGGTGCAGTACCTGCGCTGATACCCGTGATGATGCCTGTACTGATACCTGCTGTCGCTACGGCTATCGCGCCGCTGAACCACTGACCTGATCCGCTGCTCGTCAGCACGGTTGTAAATCCTTCGCATACCTGCAGTGTGCCGGATATAGGTGCCGGAAGCGGGTTCACTGTGATCGTATGTACATTGAAGCAGCCCGTGCTTACCATGTAGGTAACCACTGTTGTGCCTGCTGTGATACCCGTTACTACGCCACCTGCGTCTATTGTTGCTATTGCTGGATTGCTGATGCTCCATGTGCCGCCCGGTACCGGATTGCTCATCGTTGTTGTCAGACCTTCACATACTCTCGGATTGCCGCTGATCACCGCCGGTAGCGTGATCACCGTAACGGCCTCTACCGTACGGCAGCCAGAGCCTATTGTATACGTTACAGGTACTACGCCTGCCATGATGCCACTCACCACACCTGTGATGCTGTGGATCGTGCCATAGATCATTGATGTCGGTGTCTGGCTCCACGTACCACCGGCAGGGCTACTGTTCAGGTTGGTGGCAAAGCCAGCACATACCGTCAGTGAGCCGCCTATCGGGGCCGGATTATCATTCACCGTCATCGGCCATGTAGCGATACAGCCCGTTGGCAGGGTGTAAGAGATCACTACTGATCCCGCACTGATGCCCGTTACTATGCCACTCGCATCTACTGTAGCCTTTGTGCCGTCGCTGCTCTGCCAGGTTCCACCGGGTGTAGCGTTCGACAGTATCGTGATGTCGCCAACACATACGTTCATCGCACCCGTGATCGATGTCGGCAGCGGATTAACTGTGATGTCTTTTGTTTGTATACAGCTGGTAGGCAGGGTGTAGGTGATCACCGTCATACCCAGGCCATTC
>CAIJXT010000022.1 GCA_903824665.1 uncultured Bacteroidota bacterium
CAATGGCCATCAGCATCTATCCGAACCCATCAAACGGAGCACTGACTATAGAAACACCGGAAGCAGGAACGTTCGTTGTGTATTCAATAGATGCCAAAGAGGTAGCACGGTATGAAGTACTGGCAGGCGTTTCTGCAGTTTCATTGCCCAATACTATCGCAGCAGGTGTTTATATGTGCCGCTTTACTGGTGCAGATGGAAACGCTGCAATCGTAAGACTGGTTTATGAAAAGTAGAAAGTAGAAAGTAGAAAGTAGAAAGTAAATAGTAGAAAGTAAATAGTAGAAAGTAGAAAGTAGAAAGTAGAATTGCATAAAGGGCCGTCTTAAAAGTAACATTTTGAGACGGCCCTTCGCGTTGAAGAACATGTCGCAATGATCACAGAACTCCCGAAAATTGGAATTCAAAAACTGATGAAGCATATCCTGATAGCCTTACGGTAAAATTGGATAAAATCAGCAAAGCCTATCCCCAAAAGTGACGTTTTATATTGCACATTTGTCATTGAGTCGCCGAGTGATGGGAAATAAAAGTACAGTCTGCCGCAAACATTGGAGTATACTCCACCCCCTATGTTTGCACCATCAAACTGTATAGACTATGACCAAAAACATACTTCAGAACGACGAACCACAAACAGTGATATCTGATCCCACTGCAAACGCCATTCGGCAGGTACTTGACAAAAATCTCCTGGAGCAGCGTATGGTATTCCTCTGGGGTGCCGTAGAGGAAGATAATGCCCGCACTATTGTAGAACAGCTTTGCTACCTCTCTGCCCGAGATGCAGCCAAACCGATACATTTCTATATCAACAGTCCAGGTGGCAGGGTCACCGCCGGAAACGCCATTTATGATATCATGCGGCATATACCCGCGCCGGTGTATACCTATTGTCTGGGGCAGGCGGCATCAATGGCTTCCATTCTGCTATCTAGCGGCGATCCGGGAAACCGTTACATTTTTCCGATGGCAGAGGTTATGATACACCAGCCCAGCATGGGCAGCTTCCGTGCACGTAGCTGGGAGATAGAGATACACGCCCGACAGATAGCACGCGCCAAAGAGCAGGCAGCAGGCATACTGGCTGCCAACTGCGGCAAAGACATCGCAACCATCATGCAGGATTTTGATAAAGACTACTGGATGGATGCCCGCGAGGCCATTGCGTACGGCATTGTAGACAAGCTGGTTGTGAATTAGGCACATCGGCGCATTTCTGTTAGCGGTATTATATCTGTGGTAGTGGCGCCATCCATTCGCATACGCGCCAGTGTCAGGCGGTGTTTATACAGCAACAACTTGTCTATCTGCACATCGAGGTGCAGTATCTTCTGTTCGATTATGTTGCAGACGGTGTGGTCATCGAGCGCGTCTATCTGGCGCCTTACTATGATCTCCCGAATTTCCTCCAGTGTAAAGCCCAGCCCTTTAAGGTTCACTATAGATCGAAGGGTACGCAGTGTGTCGGTAGAATAGTCTTTGTAATTGTTTTCTCGGCGGGCACCTGCAGGCACCTCTATCAGCCCTATCTTTTCATAGAACCTTATGGTGTCTTTTGTGCAACCCGAGGCTTTTGCAAGTTCGCCTATCAGCATAGAGGCAAAGCTAACAAAAAACAGAAACCTGACACCTACACGCAACCTAGTAGCACGAGAAAGAAGTATTCAGAATGATTGGGCTTGCTGCAGATGTTGCAGCTATCGTTACACCTGTGCCGGCTGTTACTGTAGCACCACTCTGGTCTATGGTGCAGCTGCCACCGGCAGATGAGATTACACAAGAGCCCAGCGATGATCCTGCCGTAAGTGTGACTGCAGATGTGCTGTAAGTAATAGATACCAGCGAAACCGTAAGCGGGAAGTTGCTGCTCGAGCCCGCGCCATATGCTTTGAGTGTGGGGTGGCAATTGGTAAACGAAAAAGCAGTATGTGGTGGGGCTGCAGAAGCCACACCAATCGATGTAGTCGACAACGGTGCAAAATAGAGCGCACCTGTTGTTGTGGTTACATGTGGCATTACCGTATAGGGTACACCACTGGGGCTCACACCTGTTGGCGTACTCGCTGCACTGCCACCTATCGCGGTCCAAGCCGATCCGTTGTAATAGTAGAATCCCGCAGTGCCATCAGTCTGGTAGATCATCAATCCAGTAGCGGGGCTGGTTATCGCATTACGTTGGGCCGTAGTCATACGCGGTATCAGCATACCCTGAGAGGTAGAGCTCGCGTCTAGTACCGCAGAATTATCTGCGGCAGATCCCGTAGCGTTCACTGCCATACCCTGAGCATAAGAGACTTGACCTGCACAGACAAAGCATGCCAATACAAAGAGGAGAAGAGTCGATTTCATAAAATAAGTTTACAGTTGTGTTATAGGCAAATATAAAAATAAGGAATTTAATAAATAAATTTATTTTTTTACAAAATATGGATATATAAAACTTATTATTTCAAAACGTCCCGGGTTTCCATCGCAACCATTGCCGGATATCTTGTCAGTTTAGCCGGTGTATGTGGATTAGGAGTAAAAAGAGGTACTATTGACCCTTGTATACAGTACCCTCCTTCATCACAAATATTACACGACCAAATGCGGCCATATCGCGGAGTGGATCACCATCCAGTGCTATAATATCTGCGATCTTCCCGATTGTAATACCGCCGCGATCTTTGCTGATACCCAGCAATTCAGCAGCATTCGCAGTAGCAGCCTTGATGGCTTCCATAACCGGCATACCGGCTTCTGTCATATAGCCGAACTCAAGATAGTTTTTGCCATGTGGATATACTCCGGCATCAGTACCAAATGCAATTTTCACACCAGCCTTGAAGGCTTTGGCAAATGTCTTTTGTATTTGGGGGCCTACCATTGCAGCCTTGCCGGCTACTACCTGTGGGAAGAATCCAGGAATCTTTGCTGAGTCGGCTACAGCGCGCCCTGCGGTCAGCGTAGGCACCAGCCATACACCATGTTTCCTTGCCAGCTCCATACATTCATTATTCATAAACGTACCATGTTCTATAGAATTAACACCACCCAAAATAGCACGCCTGATACCCTCTGCCCCATGCGCATGACACGCTACCGGCATACCATAATCCTGCGCAGTGCTCACAATTGCCTGTATCTCTTTTATACTGAATTGGGCGCCTGTTCCATCCTTGCTTAGGTCCAACACACCACCAGTAGATGCTATCTTGATCAGGTCTGCACCTTCCTTGAACCGGTACCTTACTGCTTTTACTGCCTCGTCAGTTCCATCCGCTACGCCATCTTCGGGTCCTGGTGTATGCCTGTACGCCCCTTCCCGCAAGCCCACAGATTCATCCATATGTCCCCCGCTGGCAGATATCGCCTTGCCAGCGGTAAGAATATTGGGGCCTATCGCTACCCCTTTGTTGATAGCATTGCGCAGCGATACATTTACACCACTGCCTCCCAGATCACGCACCGTAGTAAATCCAGCCATCAGGGTAGCCTTTGCATACGTGGCCGAAAGGAAAGCAACATCGGCCTCATTGTTCCGGAACCCATCACTGAAAGATGATTTGCTTTGCTGGAACTCCAAATGCACATGGCAATCAATAAAACCAGGCAATACTGTTCTATTCTTCAGGTCTATAACACGGTCGTCCGGGTCTGCTTTCAGGTAGCCGCTTTTGATCTGCACTATTCGTTTGCCGTCTACTACTATTGTTACAGCCTTGCGCACTGTGTTACTACTTCCATCTATCAGCCTGCCGCAATACAGGTAAGTTTTCTGGCCCCAGGCACAAAAGGTAAAGGCAAAACATGCCTGCAGCAAAAAGATCAGCTTTTTCATAGTATCGCATTTTACTGCAATGTAAAACAAGGAATCGGCAATTTTTATTTCCCTAATCCGGAATTCAAAAGCGTGTAGCCGAAAATCATATCGGGGCGCCAGTCCAATTTGTGCGTTAGCGTACATCGTGTACATCGCCTACTTTTGCATCATGGTAATGATTTATGGGATCAAAAACTGTGATGTCGTGCAGAAAGCATTGAAATGGCTGGATAGACATGGCATTGCTTACGTTTTTCACGACTATAAGGTATCCGGTATCGACCCGGCAACAATAACAAATTGGTTGCAGCATGTGCCATTGGATCAGGTCATCAACAGCCGAAGCACTACATTCAGAGCACTTTCAGATGCGGACAAGGCATCGATAAATAATATTTCCGAGGCTAAAGCGTTAATGATAGCACATAACTCAATTATTAAGCGACCTATATTGGATTTGGGCGAGGGGAATATAATTATTGGTTGGAACGAGGAGGTACTTACGGCACGGCTGCTTAAATGAAACCGGCATACTGCCCTGGCAAACCCTAATGCCCGGTATTTCGCCTTTTCTTCACATTTTAAAAAGTATATTTGGCTGTAATACTACCCCCCATTATGCGGGGTGACATCATGAGGTACTTTCGTTGCATTTTTTTTCTGCTTTTGTATTCACCTGCTGTTTTCGCGCAGCAGCAACCCACTATTTTAGCAGATGATACAACCACGGTCGTAAAGCGGGAGGTGGTCCTGGTCAGGAAGAAGGCAGATCGAATTAGTCCATACCTTCTGGATACATTGCAGCAGCAGGTGCCACTTGCAAGGGCGTTGTTTCATGACAAGATTGACAATGAACAAGCCCGTGCCGATGTTGCCGATGGCCTGGCAGATCATCACATCAGCCTCCCGGCATCATACGAAGATGGCGCACGGATCTCCAGAGCACTGCTAGACGAGGTAGACCGGCTGGAAATAATGGTCGAAAATATGCCGGCCAATGGACGAGACTCGGTTATGTGCAACCAACAAAAAATACAGAGCCTGCGCGCTCTCTGGGAGCTGCTGAGGCAATACAGCATTGACCCCAGACCCACCGCTGACTACTACACCCATCTGGCAAGCAATATGCGTGATATGCTGCTTGCTGCAAATGAGCACAAATCGCTAGACTACGTACAGGCACATCCCGACTTCTATGCGCTTGATAATGGAAAGGTACTGCTCGACAACCAGCCCGAAGCACGCTCTTTTCTTTATACCTATCTTGGCAAGGCTCATCCGGTAAGGCTGATCATGCGGCTCGAAGAATTTGCTAAAGATAGTTTTGCCTCTGGCATCATCTCAGCCGCCGCCAGACTGCAACCGAAAATTGTGTTCAATTATGCCCTATCGAGCAACATGTTGCTGAAAGGTGCCGTATACCGTACACACGATCCTTTTGTGCAGGCCATTGTCCAACTTACTGCCGAATCCGGATCACCACTCAGGGCATTACCCTTTGTTTCTTACCTGTACAACAATACCAAAACGATAGATGCCATCGATACCATTGCGGCAAACCCTGCGCTTGCTTTTGACAACCTGGTATCCCTGCGTATGCAGAACGAACCTCTAACCAAAGCACTATACACTGAAGAACTGGAGTATACAGCGCTCAAAAACTTTGTGCGCCATATGAACGAATTGCATGACACCACAGACGATGTTCGTTTTAAGTGTATCGACAGCCTGTCGGCCAATGCACTGTTCTACATTATGGTTTATGGCCGGGAGGAGATATATACCAGTAGCTTCCTCGGTACGTTCAATAGAATGATGGCGCGCATGGCACCTTTGAAGGGCAATCAATTGCTCGAAGGACTACATTACGACCACTTCAGAACGTTTATACGGCTCTGTGCGGGGTACAACACATTGTCTGAATTTCTGGCCACTATGGACGATACAGCACGCACTACCCTGATGTCTCGCTTCATTGGAGGTCTGCAATACGGACCGGAGCAGGATCTTGAAGACGCAGTGAATGTTGCCGATGCTTTTGGGAGTATTCAGGATTCAGCATTGTTTGTGTTTCTGGATGCAAAAGTGAAAGAAAACTACTACAACTGTACAGCTCAGAAGAACAAAAAAGGTATTGCCATTTATCATTTGCTTTCCATGTTGCTCGAAAGCAGCAGATTGGCAGGAACAGACCCAGGTGGCGCATCGGCAAAGCTAAAGATCAAGCCAATAAATATTGTTCCGTTCGAGGTACTTGCCAATGATTCCGGAACCATATACGAGCGTGTATTTTTCTATGGCGACGATGATGGCAAAACAGCCTATTCAGGATTTCTGGACGAGTACCTCAGGAATCCGAAATGGAAGACAGACACCACGAGGAAGTACTGGACCACCGTTACATCCCAAACCGGAAAGCGTATAGTCATGTATGCCAATAGGCCACTCAAATCACCTGAAGACGAGATGGCTATTGATTCATTGGACCTTTATCTGTATACGAATGCAATAAAACCTACAATAGCCATACACCGTGGTCATAGCTACCATGTCAAGTCTACGCTTTCCCGGCTAGATACCAATGCCAAGATCGTAGTGCTCGGTTCTTGCGGTGGGTATCACAATGTTGCAACAGTATTATCGTCTTCTCCGGACGCACACATCATTTCGTCCAAACAAACCGGTGTGGGGGCCATCAACGAGCCAATAATTCGCACGCTCAATGCCCAGTTGCAAGAGGGGGGAGATATCAACTGGATAACAGCGTGGCAAACATTGGATGAGTATTTTTTGAAGCGAAAAGAGCTCTATGCAAAATTCAATGACTACATACCTCCCCACAAAAACCTTGGAGTAATTTTCATCAAAGCTTATCGGCAAATGGTGTTATAGTTGCTGCGTATTTTTGAGTGGAAAATAGGACCCTACTAAACGTTGTTTACAGCCCTAGTAGCAAAGTATGACACAAAACAAATGGACTTCCGGGGGCATAGCGCGGAAGTCCATTTCGTAAACTCGCAATAAGTTGGAAGCTATTAATTACAGCAACCGGGCTCACAGCAAGCCTCTGCTTTCTTTCCGAACACGGTAACGCTGTATATGCCGGTCTTGTCATTCCTGAAAGCCTTAATTTCTTCAGCAGTCATATATGCCGAAAGAATGTCACCGGGGATGACAATTTCTTTCTGCTTTTGCACCACCACATCCTTAAAGCCACTTGCTTTGATCAGTGCGAGGTATTCTTCTTTCTGTATAGCGCCCGAAATACACCCCGCATACATTTCTGCAGCCTGTCTGAGTTGCTGCGGCAGTTCGCCGGCGAGAACTACATCTGAGATACTGAAATGCCCTCCCGGTTTCAGCACACGAAAGATTTCTTTCAGCACATTACTCTTGTTGGGTACAAGGTTTAGTACACAATTACTCACCACCACATCGGCAGCGTTTGCAGTCACCGGCATTTTTTCTATGTCTCCAAACCTGAATTCTACATTGTTGAAGCCCCTTTTCTCTGCATTCTCACGGGCTTTCGCAATCATTGCTTCTGTGAAGTCTATTCCTATTACTTTACCCTTCTCTCCGGTTGCTGCACGTGCTACAAAGCAATCGTTACCGGCTCCGCTACCCAGATCTATTACAGTATCGCCTTGTTTTATCTGTGCAAATTCGGTAGGCAATCCGCAACCAAGACCCAGATCAGCATCCGGGTTGTACCCCTCCAGTTTTGTGTAGTCATCACTCATTATATTGTATACATCTGTGCTGCATCCACCAGATCCGCAGCACGAACTCATATTTGTGCCTTTGTCCTGCAATGCGATCTCGCCATACTTCTGCCTAACCAATTCCTTCAATTCTTGTTCTGTTTGCATAAAAATGAAATTTTGAGGTTAAAAATAGTTTGTCACTTTTTACTTATTCCTACTGGCCGGTAGCAAATCTTTTTTTGATCCGATCTATTTACTGATTGCATTCTTTTATTGAAATCAGCAATAAATCGTTTCATTGCAATATTACGATTTAATTTTGAAACAGAACCTTTTTGCACGATAAATTTGTGTTATAGTGCCATCATGAGTACGGTTGGGGCTGAAGGATTAGTGGTCTGCTGATGTGTAAAAAACGAATCACAGTGAGGAAGAGGACATGGCGTCAAAGATAATGCGGGAAACGGTACCAATAGTCTCTGACAACTTCTCCATATCGTTTCCACGAGTCATTACTGTAATGATGTAGGGTCTGTTTTCAATGTAAACAATGCCGCAATCATGCAGCTCTACAGTGCGGCCATCGCCCCATTCTCCCATTTTATGGGCTACTGGTACATTGCGGGGCAATTTTTTCAGGATACCATCTTTAAATGTGGCTTCTACGAGTAGTTCTGTTGCATATTCGGATGCGGATATAGAAAGATAGGCCGCATTGTACAGGGCTTCAAGAAATTTTGAATAGTCACGGGTACCTATCACATAATTCCTGTCCATGAGGTCTGGTGCGGTGAGGCGCAGGTCTTTGAAGGTCTTATTGAATACAGCCATATCCATGCGATTTACCAACTCCACATTGGCGTTATTATCAGAGTAGACGATCATGAAATGGAATAACTCCTTAATGGAATATTTGTGTCCGGGCTGCAATGTTTTAGCAGAGTAGTATTGGGTAGGCATATTCTCTGCTGAGCCATTAAATTCAAATTCTTTATCCAGCAGCCCCGGCTTAACTTCTGCCATTTTCAGATAAGTAATCAGCTGAGGTACTTTCAACAAAGATGCCGGATGAAACGCATCTGTTGGGTTGACATTTATCCAATCGTCGTTGTTAAGACAGCGGAGATATACAGATGCATTGAGTATGTTTCCCGCAGTTTGTTCATGCTCTATATAGCTGGCAATAGTCATTTTCAATGGCATCAGGCTTTCCGCTTCACATTCGTGTGCTGCAGACACTATGGGGCTGATATGTCTGTAACCGGTAAGACGGGTAATATCGTAGGTGCAGTCGGGTTTGTAGGTCACCGGGATGGCAGTGGCCTCGGATGCCGAGTGTGTTGCAAAAAATTTATCTCTGAAAAAGAATCTCGCTGCTATGTAAGTAACGGCTGCGGTAGCTACAATGCATAGCAGGATATAATAAACGGGAATTTTCCTGGAGAACATCCGGTCTGATTTGATGCAAAATTAGTCAATATTTTGATAGACAAGTGACTAAACATATAGCAATCAACAATAAATGCAAAATAATACCAACAGTCAAAATTACAGATTGTTACCTGAACAATGCACAACATACAACAACCGACGAAATGTAAATTTTGAAACAAGTAACATACTAAAACGGGAAAACTGGCAGTCGGGCATCAACAGATATTTCCAGTTAAATACCTCTGGCGGTATTTTAGCAATCCGTTGAATTTCAATACTTTAAAAGTAAAAAATCACCTGCAAAAGATTCCACGTGCTATTCAAGATTTGGGGTTGTTGCTTCCACCAGCAGCTTCTCACCTATACCAGATCCAGCCAAAAATCCTTTTGTCGCAAAAAGCCTCTTTTTGTCCGTGAATGGCTACATAAACATGCGCACGCCTGCTTACTTTTGTAAGACACCAGTCATTCAGCCACCAAACACAAAAATCAGTAGCACATGAAACAGGTATTTATCAATCTGGTTGTAACAGACCTTGCAAAATCTATGGCATTCTACACCGCGATGGGCTTCACCAATAACCCTCAGTTCTCTGACGATACAGCAAAATGTATGGTGTGGAGCGATAGCATTTTTGTCATGATCATGACCCACGAAAAGTTCAGCGGATTTGCCTCCAAGCCACTAGCCGATACCAAAAACGGTCTGGCGGCACTCTACTCTCTTTCGGTAGAAAGTGTAGACAAAATGAACGAGATCATGGGTAATGCCCTTGCTGCCGGTGGTACCGAGCCCATAGGCATAAGAGACTACGGCTTCATGCAGCAGCGCACCCTCGAAGACTTTGATGGCCATACCTGGGAGGTATTTTTTATGGATATGTCCAAATTCCCGACAGAGCAGGCATAAATACATCTCACCAACACGTTTCAGGTTGCGAATTTCCCGCATCCGGAAACGTATTTCAACCAATTCTCGTAGTTGGCAACACCTTTCCGTATTCAGCGCGCTTTCCAGCACCTTATTATACCAACTGGTTTGCGCTTAGACCAGGTTGGCCCAATACTCTGGCAAGGTCTGTTTATGGCCTATCCCCTCTTCTTTTTCAAGTGGCTGAAGCAGAACTCAAGCGACTGTGTGTAACAAACTATGCTTGCTGAAACAAAATACAGGCACCCTAAGAGTGCCTGTATTTGCTATGTAGCGAGGAGGAGACTTGAACTCCCGACCTCAGGGTTATGAATCCTGTGCTCTAACCACCTGAGCTACCTCGCCGGAAATTTTGGATTGCAAAGGTAGAGAAAAAAACTGTATTACCGAATACAACACCTATGATTTTTATAGAGCCCACAGAACCGGCTTTTTACATGGCGAAACAAAGTAACCCGGCATATTGGCTGCCTTTGCCCCAACGACATCTTACAACGTATGAATTCAAACTGAAAACTCACAAACTGTGAGGGCGGCGGCGCTCATCTTTGCGAGATAGATTAAAAAAATCAACAAACTTTTAACTCGCATTCAAAATTATTTGCTATTTTTATAATACAATGTGAATACAATTCTGTATGAACCTTAAAAAACACATACTGTTATTCCTGATTTTGCTGATTGCTGGCAGCGTTTCTGCCCAGTACTACACGAATCAGAATAAAGTCTGGGCTTTCGGCAGTCATGCTGGTGTCAAATTTACGTCGGGCGCTCCGGTTGCATTCCACTCATCCATGGTCTTTATTGAAGGGACTGCCTCGGTAAGTGATGCTGCCGGTAATCTGCTTTTTTATACCGATGCCATATCTGTATGGGACAGAACAGGCACACTAATGCCTCATGGAGCAGCTATTGTTCCCTTTTTGCTACATAGCGCTACACAAGGCGCATTGATAGTGCCCGTGGTGGGCAACCCCAATCAGTACTACATATTCTCGAACGATGATTTCTCTATAGGCAACACTGCTTACTCGAAAGTGGACATGACGCTCAACTCGGGGTTTGGCGATGTTATAACACCATCGGGTATAGATATGGGCAATGGCTTTGGAGAAAAAATGATCACTGTGCCGGGAAATAACTGCAACTTATGGCTGGTGATAAGAAGGTTATTTCTGGGTGAATTCTGGGTGTATAATATTGATGCTGCGGGTATTCATCCACCAACAGTATATGCTTGTGGCCACTTTACCCAGAGTGCCGGTGGAGTGATCAAGGCGAGCCCCAACAGGCTGAAAATAGTGGAACAGAATTGTATGTCGTGGGGTGGCGAGGGTACCGAACTATTCGATTTTGATCCGGCAACGGGTGCTGTGTCGAATGGAAGGGTCATTGACAGTTTTGGGTATAATTATGGTGCCGAATTCTCGCCGGACAATACGAAGCTGTACAGCGCCCCGCTGGGCGGATATGTCCTGCACCAATATGATGTGAGCCTTCCGACCACGGCAGCCATCATTGCCTCCAAAACACTTATTGGAACGCCTACCTCGTACGGTGACTTAAAACTTGGACCTGATAACAAAATATATTTTGGCTCAGGGGCCTATCTGGGCTGCATTCCAAACCCTAATGCAGCAGGTGTGGCTTGTGGTCATATCCAATTTGATGTTCCGCTATTAACCGGCACGAGTACCATATATGGGCTACCGAATACCTTCCATAACGTTGTGCTCACAGATTCAGCGTTTGAACGGCATGATACGGGTGTGTGCATGGCTGTGGGCGGCACAGTGGCGATCAGTGCCCATGATCCGCTTATGGGATCGGTATATATTTGGAATGATGGCACGACCTCATCTTCCAGAAACGTGGCTGCAGCGGGAACTTACTGGGTGTACATTAGCAACGGCTGCAGTATCACTGTTGATACAATAAGGGTAATAGTGGACAGGCAAGTAGGTGCAATAAACGGTACTACACACCTGTGCATGGGGCAAACGAGCATGCTGACGGACACGACCCTGTCGGGTATATGGAGCAGCAGTAACACTGCTGTGGCTCCGATAAGTGTATCGGGGCTGGTAACCAGTGTGTTGGCAGGCACTTCAGTTATATCGTATTACGTGCCTGCAAGCGGCTGCCTGGCTACGACCACGGTGGTAGTGGACACTATGCCACGGACTGATACCGTGACCGGCGGCGGCATGCGCTGCGAAATAGGACCCGGGCTGCCTGTGTATCTTAGTGGCTCGGTAAGCACAATAACGTACCAGCTTTATAACGGAGCTACTGCTGTGGGTGCGCCGATGAGCGGAACCGGAGCAGCGCTGAGCTTTGGGCTGCAAACATTTGCTGGTGGCTACTATGTGGTTGCAACAGACCCTGCGACAGGCTGTGCACCGACTATGGCAGATACAGCATTCATAGCAGTGACCGAGTCGGCAGTGATCCGCAACATAGATACTACGCTGTGTGTGACGAGCGATACGGTGTCGGTAACATTATCGGCACCGACGGCAACCAGCTACACATGGTATGATGGATCTACAGCAAGTACACATTTTGTAAACACGGAGGGTACATACTGGGTAAATTATACATCGCCATGCGTCAACACTGATTCGTTTCATGTGATCATTATGCATCCACCTTGTGGGGTTTCTGTGCCCGGAATACCGGTGTTGCGACCGGAACTTTTTCCCAATCCGGCATACAGCAGCCTGAACATAAAAGACGCACCGGGGCGGTACAGCCAGGTGGAGGTGCGGAACGCCATGGGTCAGGTAGTGCTACGACAAGGTCTCACCTCTCCTCTGACAACAATAGACATAGCAGCGCTGCCGATGGGTGTATATTTTGTAACGCTACAGGGCAGTGCCGGAAGCAGGGTGCTGAAATTTGTGAAAATCTAAGTTATTTGTGGGTGTGTTTTATTTACAGGCATCCCAGCAAAAAGTTGTTGGCGAGGACGCCACCTACGGCGGATAGAATGTTCAGATACTCCCTCGCCGCACCGGTATCAATAGCTGCACCAATACACCATAGATGAGCATTGTGCTACATTGGGCGTGCTGGGTGTGCAAGAACTGGTGGACGTATTGGAGTACCGAAACTCAAGTGTATGTGCCCCTGCAGCCACCGTGAAGTAACCGCTGGTGACACCGGCTGCAATAGTAGCAATGATAGACCCATCCCAAAGAACGGTGTATGTGCTGCTAGCTGAACGATTGCTGAACTGCACCTGGGCTGTGTTATTGACTACACATGGTTCAATTTTTGTTTCGCAACGCGAACCGGAATAGCCGGAAAGGCATACACAACTACCACCGTTGCAGGAGCCGCCATTGAGGCAGGAGATGTCTTTGCAGGGGTCTTTGGTGCATGCCAGAAATGTGACAAGCAAAAAGGTAACAATAGTAAATAGTGCTGATATAATAATGGGACGTTTCATAATATAAATATTCGGAATCGGAATAAGCTTGAAAAGAAAACACAAAAGTAGGTACCGTAAATACGATGTGTGTTGATGCTGGTCAGCAGGGGGAATGACTCCTATCAGTTGGTCCTCAAAAACGCTCGAAAAAATGAATTGCGCAGTATTGCGCAATTTTTTTGTGTGATAGCGGTCAATTTCTCAACTTATTGAATGTCAGTGTATTGAGTACATATTCGGCTCCAGTTTTTGCGCGAAAATTGCGCACTTTTGCACACGCCGGTCAGCGCTGATCATATTTCGTTTATGCGTTTTGGGGTAATTGCTGTTTCGTTGACAAGGTGTGGCACACTTTGGAAGTGTGCCACACCGGTGACGGATATTGTGGAATTGCGCACGGGGCGCAATTTTTTTTGTTGCATAGTGCTCTTCTATTTAAAGTTTTGATTTTCAATGCATTGCGTAAAATTGCGCGCCTGATTTTTGCGCAAAAATTGCCCACTTTTGCGCATGCCAGTTAGCAGGTATGCATTTTTGTGGCTGTTATTTATGGGTTGCCAACAGGCTTGCCCAGCATTCTCACACCTAAAGATCGGCAGAAAAAAGGCAGTTAGAAACACCCAAAATTATGGTAACCTGCTACCGGTATATGATAGAACGCCAGCGGTATATGATAAAAATAGAAAGCCGCTGTGGGTAAGGGCTTGGGGCGAAAAGTACTTATTTTTAGCGTTGCAATAGGTGGGTGAAAATGTGTATGTGATTGTGCTGCTTCGCCAGTAGAAAAGACTGGCTGAAGGTGGGTACAGCCGGCAGAATGTTTAGTTTTCGCAAGTGGAAAACACTTGCTTGTGAATCAGACACAAGTCGAAAAGACTTGCGCCAGTGGGGGCGTTATAGCTTTGCTACTCGTACGCATCGAAATATTTTATATGGTTATTATAACACTCTACGGAATAGAATACGTAATTTGGAGCCGATAGCAATGTAAAAAGAAGCACGATAACCTGTTATGGAAGAATTGCTTTCCTATAGTTTTAGAAAACACACAGCTCTTACCGCAGGAGAGCTTGACTCAATTTTGAGTCAGTGTAAAAAAACTGCTTACAAAAAAGGACATTTCATAGTCAGAGAGGGAGATGTTTCGAGAAACGGCATATTCATTCTCAAAGGGTTAGTCCGTTCTTACTTTATAGACATCAATGGACATGAGCACATCATCCAGTTAGGCATGGAAGGATGGTGGGTGGGAGATCTGGAAAGTTTTACCAATCAGATTCCCGGTAAACTATATGTAGAGGTTATAGAAGATAGTATTGTACTGCTATTGCCTTATGAACACTTACAGCATATTTATGCCACAATACCGGCTGTGGAACGATACTTCAGAATACTGTTCCAGAATGCGTTTGCGGCTTTTCATAAACGCATGCTTGAAAACCTTAGTATGGATGCGGAACATCGGTATATCGCATTCAGAGATTCACACGCTGAAATGGATCAAAGAATACCACAAAAACACATTGCCTCCTACCTTGGCATGTCTGCAGAGTTTTTAAGTAAGATAAAAAAACGCCTAATGCTAAAGTCAAAAAGAAAATTCTGACACACGCTAAAATTGTCTTCTGATAAAAAAACCACTGTTGTATCGTGTAGAAAAACTGCGGCCATATTCATCGGCCTGAAACCCCATTCCAAATTGTAAAGCCCTGACTTCGAATCCGATTCTTAACTGCTGGTAACTTCTATTGTGAAAACACGTGCCGCTATTGGACATAAACTGGAACCTGGTGTATAGCAACAAATGTTTGGTAAGAACAGGCCTCCATTCAAAGAGTCCGAACAGTTCAATTGATGGCGACCTTACCACGTCCGTTCTGGGTTGAATAATCATTAGAAAATGAGGCCTTGTAACCATATAACTGATGGCAACACTAGGCTTTAACCCGCTACTATTTGCATAAAATCCACCAGCATTTAAAGACAAGGACTTGTATATCCGAAACTTCAGGTACCCCTGATTCATTAGTTCAGCACCCAACTTCCTGCCTCTTTCTGTTTGCCTAACCGGTACAAGTACACTTGCTATATGTGTTAAGGCAAATCTTGAAGCGTTGCTGGCATTTTTAGTAAAAGCATGCTGGTAAGTTAAATTTCGGTGTCCAGCCAAAAACTCAAAATTTTGTGCGGACAGCCTCAGAAAACAGCAGGAGAGCAGCGATAGCAACAATTTTTTTTTCATCTTTTTTATCGCAAAATTCCCGCCCAACCTGCATAACGAAAATGAACTGGTTCAAGAAATAAACTGTACCGCGCAATTGTTGTTCCTGTTCAATTAGAAATCATGTCCTGTTTCATTTTCCGGGCGCACATCACTAAGCAACTTTGCATAAATTTTTACTAACAAAAACAAATTTTATGACAGCGAAAACACAATTTTCGACCTCTGATGCGGGCTCTCTTATTACCAGGACATTTCTGGCTACTGTACTTTTTCCACATGGCTGCCAACTAACGTTTGGATTATTCGGTGGCAGTGGCTTCGGACCTACGATGTCCTATTTTACTGGTGTCGAAAAGCTACCCTATTTCGTTGGGGTCATGGTGATCCTGATACAGTTTTTAGGTAGCATATTCATCCTTGCGGGTCTTGCGACGCGATTAGTATCATTCAGCGTCGTAATTCTATTTATCGGGATGGTACTAACCAGCCATATTGAATTCGGCTTCTTTATGAATTGGTTTGGTGGTCAGAAGGGCGAAGGATATGAATTCCACTTATTGGTTATAGGTATGGCATCCAGCCTTATAGCGACTGGGGCAGGGAAATATTCTGCCAGTGCATTACTGCAAAGGCTGATAAAAAAGCCTGCGATCATCTGGACTAAATTTTTAATCGATTGACAACAGCGCTATAAGGCGACATGGCACTTGTTTGCCGTCTATGCAGTAGGGCTATTAACTACAGGTGCACAGGCTAATCTGGTGATGGTGTTTGGGCGCTTCGGGATCCACATCCACGACATCAGAAAGGTGCCATCATGGGCTGAGCTATGTAGCTACAATTAGCATGGTGCTTTGCGAGAATGGCATTGCGTTGGAAAAGGGATAGCGGTTGCTTAGATCTATTATGAAGCTGTTGAAAAGTAGACAGACGACATACAGCACTGAAGCTTTGTGCATTTGAGTGCAATCGGAGTCGGAGTTTTGTACTCACTTTCTGATGCACCGGGGAACAGTAGGCAGAATGTGTATGTTTTCGCGAGTGGAAAACACTTGCTGGTGAATCAGACACAAGTCGAAAAGGCACAGTTGGAGCGCATTGTAGTGTTGCAGCGCTGAGCAATGAACCGGAATGGTCAGTAGAAGTAAACGGAAAGCTATTTGTACAAAAGATAGGTGATCGGGAGGTTGAAAGCAAGCTTTTGAGTACATGGCACAATGTCTGATATTGCAGATATAAGCTGAACAGTACGCCGGGAAAAATGGTCTTTGTCTTTTTGGTTGCAGTTGGTGCACTTTATCCTACCTACCCGGATCTTCGAGATTTTCCCGGATTTTTCGACAACGAAATGAACAATAAACCTGAGCGTTGTGCAAGGAGCTTCTGATGTATCTATACCACCAGCAATTGCCTGATTTTCGTTTTGAATAGCAATGCGAACGGCTGTTTCGACTGCTGCAATTGTGGCGTAACAATCGGATTGTGCTAGGCTCACACGCGGGATAGTGACAAGCATCAACAAAGACACAACAAACCCAACGCGTATTCTATTCATAGCAACACAATATAGTTGTTTTTTGGTACTGGCCGGCATAGTATAACATGTGCATGAACGGATGAATAGCCAATTAGTAAATCGTTTCCGGATGAAGGGTAATGGCAACCGGAAACGATGGGTACAGAATATGGTTATGCCTGCTGTTCGCGGAATTTTGACATGTCTATAAAGAACACCGCCCATGTGTGGCGCCTACGATAACTGCCAGTTGCAAACTGGCTAACTTGTGTGTGGCACGAGTTAGCACGCGCGCAAGGCGAAGCTACAAACTCGCGCCAGTGGGGCTCAATGGTGGAAAGTTGTTGGCGAGGACGCCAACAACGGCGGAGTAGAAAAGCCTTTGCGCCGGCGGGTGCGTCGCATTAGAATTTCTGAACAACTTTTCGCATATTTATACTCGTTTTTTTGTGCCACCAAATACAATAACAGCTACCCCAAAAGATATGAAAACAGTATTTACACTTTGTTTGCTCGTTGCAGCGCTATGGGCAAAGGGACAAAACCTATACATCAGAACATTTGGTAACCAGAGTGATAAACCTGTGATCTTTATGCATGGCGGCCCCGGGTACAATTGTGCCGGATTTGAAGCGACTACAGCACAAAAATTGGCTGACAATGGATTTTTTGTGATCGTATATGACAGGCGGGGAGAAGGCAGAAGTAAGGATGAACATGCGAAATTTACCTTTCAGGAATCGATTGACGATATCAATGGGATCTACCAAAAATACCAGCTAAAAACAGCAACCGTAATAGGACATAGTTTTGGGGGGATAGTGGCTACTCAATACACTATTGCGAACCCCGGAAAGGTGAAGGCGCTGATACTTGTGGGTGCCCCGGTATCGCTACAAAGCTCGTTTCGGAATATTATAACGAAGTCAACGGCACTATATGTTGCCAATAATGACAGCATGAACCTGAAGTATATGGCGATGCTGGAAAAAATGGATACTGCGAGTCTGGAGTATGCTGTGTACTGTTTTGGACATGCCATGCAAAACAGGTTTTACAGTCCTAAAAAACCAACCGAGGAGGCACAAAAGATCTATGCGTCTTTCAAGACTGATACAATACTAATGAAGTACGCATCAAAAATGACGCAGCAACCTACACAGGGTTTCTGGAAGAATGAAAAGTATACTACTCTGAACCTTACAGCAAGCCTCAGCAGGATACAGCAGGAAGGGATAAAAATATATGGGCTGTACGGTAAGGAAGACGGACTATACTCGGCAGAGCAGGTAATGATGTTGCAACAACTGACCGGGAAGGACAACCTGAAATACCTGGATAATTGCTCGCATAGTGTATTTGTAGACCAGCAAACGGAATTCATTAATGCTATAAAATTGTGGGCGGGCAACTGACGAAAACAGGCTGGCACCAGTGAGGGCTCAATGGCGGAGAATAATTGCCAGTTGCAAACTGGCTAACTTGTGTATGGCACGAGTTAGCTTTCGCGCAAGGCTATGCTACAAACTCGCGCCAGTGGGGTCATTCATTTTTTCTTGAACCCCATACTGATTATTAATCTATCATTCATTTTAATGACATTTCTTTCAAACGCATTTTTTGCAGCTGGCTTGATTTTATCAGTACTTGTTTTTGGCTCACTTGCAGAATCTTTTACAATACTGTGACTATGGGAAGTAACATATTTTGATGAAATGTTTTTAAGTAAGGTGAATATTTCACTAATTGACGGTCGGTCATTAGCTTTTTTAAGCAACATTGAGTTAACAAGATTTGTCAATTCGATCGGTAGTTCGACTGAATTAGTAATAGAAATTTCCCCTCCGTTATTTACAATGTGGGAAGGGTACTTATCTGGCGGAACTCCACCTGGCGGTCTTCCAGTTAAATATTGACAAAATATAATACCTAAAGCGAATATATCGGATTTGCAGGACAAATCAGAACCAATAGATTCATGTTTATTCAAAATATAATCTTCTAATTCTGGAGAATAATAAAATGGATCACCTACCACTTCATCTCTACTTGAAGGGGGCTGAAACTCAAAATAACTATCATCAAAATCAATCAGTTTTGTGGTATAATACCCGTGATCATTCCTTTTAATTAAAATATTATTCAATTTTAAATCGCCATGTACGATTCCTAATTTATGCAGTATTTCCAGACTATGTGAGACTGTCTTTATTATCAGTAATTTTTTTTCAATTGGCAACATTGAAATCTCTCTATGACTGATAGATGATACGTCGACCTTTTCAGTTACCTTATAGTATTTGGTATTAAACCTAAAAAAGTCTCTTGTAAAAATTAAATCACTCCCAATTGAAACACTTTTAAACACTTTTGTTATTAAAGCCTTATTGTGATTTTCAAATTTTAAACAATCCTTTTTTTTCTTTTCTTTCAATTTGTGACTTCCAGGTGAACTATCTAGAGGAAATGTAGGTGATAGAAATTCTTTCATAAAATAATCGACCCCCCCTTTCCTAACAAAAGTCCAGGTACTAAGCCCTCCACCTTTTGTAGAAAAGTCCTTTCCATCTACACCAACAACTGTATAGCCATTAATTGTCTGTCCTATTTTCATTTTTGGTGTTTATAAGATAGTGTTCATATTTGTTCTTATTTCTTTGCCATAAATCTCTCCTTAGTTTGTCGTTGGTTTCCCTCAAAGCATTCAAATCATTAATAGCATTTTCATTAGTAAGACTATTCCTGCTTTCTTTATAACGATTGAGTATATTTTTTTGAGAACCTATTTCAAGCTCTATATTTCCAATTTCGTTATTTGCTCTTAATATTTCATCTTTTTTTCGTTCAATTGCTTTTTCAAGATCTATTATTTCCCTTTTCTTTCTTTCTATTTGATTTTCTGAATTGGTAACTTCGTATTCTAAACTGTTGATGGTTCTAGTTAGTATGTTAGCTTTTTCATTCGCAAAAGAAATTGTCCTTTCACTTTCTGAAACCTTAAAGTCAATGTCCTGAAGAACTTTATTTTGTTCCTTAACCTTATTTTCTTGTATTTTCAGATCTTCTATTATTTCGTCTAGCTTTCCAAATTCTTTAAGTAGAGAATTGAAGCGAGTAAAGAAACTATCCTTTAAATCAAGGAAACTTTTATATCCAACAATTGAAAGTGATAAGGAAATATCATCACTTGGGTTACTACCGAGCGATTTTTCTAAATTTGTTTTCCAACTATCAATATCATTTGAAGCATTTAATGTTTCGAGTAATACGCGTTCAAAATGTATTGGAGTTTGTAAATATGCAAATGCTCCATCTGTTGTTGCAATGAAAACAACTGGCATATTTACAGTCAAATTATTAGTGTTGATTTGATAGCTTTTATCCGCATTAATACAATTAGAAATTGGAGAGTCATCGATAAGATTATCATAAGCATCTCCGGAATTTCTTAAATCATCAATTGTCAATTGATGTATTCCATCTAAATGGTCAAGAACATAAATTCTGGAATCTCCCGCCCAGAAATTATATACATGCAGGCTATTCTTCTCAATCTTAAAATAACTAAGTGCGAATGTTGTAGGCAATCGCTTAATCATACTGCTTTTAATATTTGATTTTACATTACCTGACTCGTTAATTTTATCGAGTATTTGTATCAATCCAGAATCAAAATGATATTTTAAATCTTTTGCAATTTCTCTGGAATTACTCTCATTGATATCATACCCTGCTTCTTTGAAATCAAGAAAGTACTTTTCGGCAATAGAGATAACAGCTCGGGAAGCCAAATAGGCACCACTTCTTTTTGTACCATCAATATTGTACACCGTCCCGCCAGCGCCTCCCATGCCGTCTGCAACTCCAATAATTTTTGAATGATCTTGAAATTCAATTAATATCGGTGCTGCATCTTCCCCTTTCCCTTGAATCATTTCTAAATCGATAGTGAAACTTGAATATTGATCATAAGGAATACTTTTTATTGGACTCAGTTTTACAAAATTTTTTGAATCTCTTTTTTCCAAGTATTCAGAAGTTTGAGTAGAACCTTGAACTTCAATTATATTTGGCTCGGCAGCTTCTTCTACTTTCTTTTTGTCATAGTTTATATTTTCTTTATATTTTTTAAATTTCTTCAAGTTGTTCTTCTCAACATTAAATGGCACAACTTCTTTGGGAGTTTCTTTCTCTGTATTGACATCAATACCAAAAAATCTAAGTACTATGTATGGAATAAGCATAAGTTTCTTTATAAGCTATATACTATTGGCTATTGCATCAACAATTGTATTATACTCAATATCAGATAGCCCATATCCAGCCTGAGAAGCAAAATGAATTGTATTAGTCCAATTGTTTGCAATCGAGGTCCAAGGATAAGAATCTGGGGAATATATTATTAATCGTTTGCTGCTTGGATTCATAAATTCTTGCCCTTCCCAAGCATCAGTCAAGTCGTCAAAACTTGCAGGAATATTTGCCGGATAATTTCCCGGTTTAAACCCGGCGTTTTTTTCTAATGTATGCGCCGAAGCATCAGTCCAAACAACAATTAGTTGCCTTCTTTTGTCACCGTCTTTATTCCAATTAGATTTAATAGCTACTGCTAATGCTTCCAAGCCGTTTTCTGGCTCATCACCTCCACCATCTGCATAAATTTGATCTACAAGTTGTTTAAATTGTATGCTTTGAGACGGTAGAGCAAAAAAATCGGACTCCTTAAATGCTCGATCACCATCTGCATAAAAATCTCTAAATTCTATCACCTTCAATCTTAAATCGTCAATTGCCTTGCCTTTCGCATTCATATTTTCACTAAGATCAACATAGAATTTTAATGCATTAGCCTTGACATCGTTTATCACAGGACTCATGCTGCCAGTAGAATCAATACACAAGACAATATCTACATTATACTTTAATTGTTGGTTCATGATAAATTTATTATTATATTTTTTAAAAATTATGTCAGATTAATTCTTATTCGTTACATGTTGTTGAAAATGTTTAGATACAATCTCTTCAATATCTGAAATAGCGTTAAGCGTTATTGTTGTTTTTGGTTTCCCTGCAGTCCTTTTACCCAACATTAAACCAGTATCTTTATGTTTGCGGTCACCCTTCATTTCAAATAATTCTAAATAACGATTAGGTCCAATGCCTTCAAACATTAGTATTCTCAATTTTTTATCATCAGTTTCATCTTCTGTAACAGAATCAAAATGCAGTTTCATTGTTAAACTCTTTGTGTACGGTTCAATGTAATAGACATCTTTTATTCCAGCGACAATAATGTGCCGAGCGCAATTATGACAAGGATAGGTAGTAATAAATAGCTTTCCTCCTTTTACTCGGCTACCGCTTGCTTGGCTTCCCATAATAATTGCATGCATTTCTGCATGAATTGATCTGGAAAATTCGACCAAACTCTTAATTTTTGTGTCTCGTAAATAATACTTAATAATCTTTTCTGTATCAGTTAATTTGCCTTTCAATTCATCGGGTAAAGCCTCATATATTTCTTTAAACAAAGGTGAATTGCTTGCAATAAGTAGTTTTTTATCGTTTAACACATCATAAATTAAGTTTACCATCAGATTCTTTTCTTGATCATTAAAACAGACCCCTGAGTCAATATTCATACATCTGTGATCAGTATTATTAATGCCTCCATAATCGCTTAGGATGCTTTTATAAAGATCACCTCCAAATTTAGGTACATCATTCCAGCCTACTGATATCATTTCTCCTTTTTCATCAGTCAATGCTGCGCCTACTTGCCTTGATAAACAGGCTGAATTCTTTGCTGCTGAAGCGGCTAAATACATTGCGGTCTCTTTTGGTGTTGGAATCACTATTTCAACATTAAAAATGAGGTTTAAAAATCTTTCAATTTTTATGTCGATTTGAGAATGTTTCCTATTGTCGACGCGCAGAAAAAAATCTGCTTTTGGAAAAGTATCTCGCACAGTTTGTCCATAATTGATTTCTTCGCCTGAATCTTTATCAATTAACTCAGTCATACGGATTCCCTTATCGTCATTGAATTCTTTCTTTAAAGTAACAATCCGATCTTTTAAAGGAGCAAAGACGCCAATAAAATATAATAAATCACGGTAAACAAGTCTAAGTAAATCAAGTTCTTCTTGATTTTTTATAGAATCGATAATGTATGCAATTTTCAATTCTTTCGGTTCCTTTTCCTTTTGGAGAGTATCTTGTTTTTTATTTTTTCCATCAAGGCTGGCAATTACTTTTAGCTCTCCAGTATTATCAAATCCGTTTTTTCTTGTTAATCGCTCATTCCTAATTTGCTGCACAGCATATTCAGCCAAAAAACTGTTGCCAAATTCCTTCCTTAGTTTATTAGCAATTTCAATCTTTCTTTTTACGTCTTCAAATCTATTCGTATTTCCAATATTTAAATTCTCGCCAATTTTAAAGCCAAGCTCATGTATTTTTTGACCAAGTCTGATAATTACACAGTCGTCATACCCGTATTTATTAACCAATATTGCGCGAAGTCTATTGCTAACCTCATGAATAGGGGAACCAATTGGTCCACATAAAGCGAATATTGTCTCAGAGGTATATTGTTTTTCTATTTTTTCTCTCAGCTTCTCCTTAACTAATTTAGAAGCAGTTTCTTTGTAAGACCTATCTTTAGAAGGGGCTTTTTTGCTCGCCTTTTTTGCGGTGATTGGCTCCGAAGGGTTTTTCTCGTTAATTTGATTGCTTTGTTCAGAATTGGAAGGGGATTCCATAGTTTATGTTTAAGTTGCTAAGTTAGCTTATTTATAAGATTTTTTGGCTTAATAACAACTTTCGATTTTACGCAAAGACTTCATTAACCTATCATTGTCCTATTCTAAAGTAAATTACCGAACTAATACTCTAAATACAAGAAGATTACTTTTGAATCGTTCCTTAACACCTACTATTTACCAAAATAGGATTTACATTCTTTCTGTAACAGATTGCCCAATCTTCTATTCAAGCGAGGTTAACCGGGTCTTTAACACCAAATTTGTGAACTGTATTTTCCTTCTGATGTCTGATAGAAATAATCCTAGTGCCGCCTTGTTATTGAGTTATAAATCTTCTTAACTGTTCTGACCGGAATTGATTTCCTCGTGAGGTTTTAAACCCAGCTCCATTTAGTTCCGCCGCTATTTCTCTGAATGCTTCCCTTTTTACTTAGCAGGTTGACGTGCATTTTTGCCTTTTGATTGATTTGTTTTTCGGCGTCCATATTCAGTTTTTTTTAAATTGGCGAGACCAGACTATGCTCCAGTCTTTTGCTGTAAAACCGTCGTGATCTGTGGTGTGTTTTCTTAGCCGCGTGTTAAGATCATCACCAGAATGGCCGATGTAGAATTTGTCCAAAAGGCGGAATACAATATGTATACATGGAACATCATTAAAACAAAATAGCCCCGCAAAATGCGAGGCTATTGGTGGGAGCACACGG
>CAIJXT010000023.1 GCA_903824665.1 uncultured Bacteroidota bacterium
CAACCAATGATCCAGTTGGTGTTACAGAAGCAGTAAGTGCACCAACGCAAGACACCGGAGCCATCGCTGAGAGGCTGGTCACAGAGGGTATCGGGTGTACTCTAGCTGCAGTTGTTGCTGTAGCACTACAGCTGCCACCATCGCCCACGGTAAGTGTGTAGGTGCCGGTTGCTGATGCAGTTGCTGCAGGTATAGTAGGGTCTTCAACTGTAGAGCTGAAAGCGTTAGGTCCGCTCCAGGAGTAAGTAGCGCCGCCAGAGCTGGGTGTTGCTGTGCTCGACAGGTTCAGAGCTGTACCTGCACAGATAGGACCATTGTTGCCGATGGCATCGATAACCGGGCCTGCATTTACTGTTGCCGATGTGGTGTTGGTACCTACAGGTGCACAACCCGTTGCATCGCTTACAGTGAGTGTGTACACGCCTGTTGCAGTGATGGCAGCAGATGGGATTGATGGATCTTCAACTGTTGAAGAGAAACCTGCAGGGCCTGACCATGAATATACTATTGGTAGCGCACCGCCTGTTATGGTAGTAGAGAGGTTCAGCGTACTGCCCATACATATCGGACCATTGTTGCCAATAGCACTGATCGTTGCTTTTGGATTCACTGTTATCGTGAATGTTATTGGCGTGCCGGAGCAGGTCACACTGTTGATGGTCACCTTTGGTGTTACGGTCACGGTGGCTACAACAGGAGTAGATCCGCTGTTAGCCGCAGTGAAAGAAGGTATAACAGTTCCTGTACCTGAAGCACCAAGCCCGATAGAAATGGTAGTGTTGGTCCAGTCGAAAGTAGTGTTGGCCACTGTACCGCTGAAGGGTATTGCGCTCACAGAGCCGCCGTCACAGGCAATCTTGTTGGATACTGTGGTTGCTGTCGGTGACGGATTAACGTACTGACGATAAGATTTAGATGCGCCTGAGCAGCCATTGGCTACAGGGGTCACGTTGATGGTGCCGTGTATCTGTGTGGTGCCGCTGTTGGTAGCGCTGAAGGCAGGGATGGTGCCGTTGCCGGCTGCACCCAGACCTATTGCAGTATTAGAGTTGGTCCAGTTATACACTGTACCACCAACAACCGAACCGGTGGGTACTACCGATGCTGTCATGGCGCCATTGCAGGTTACCTGATCGGTAAGTGCGTTTGCCGATGGTATCGGGTTGATGGTTGCAAAAGTGCTGGTCACTATAGATCCGCAGCCATTTGATACAGTAAGACTATAAGTACCGGTTGCAGATGCGGTAGTAACTGCAATTGTAGGGTCTTCAACAGTAGTGGTAAAAGAATTAGGTCCTGTCCAGGAGTAGTTCAGTGTGCCGCTTCCCGCTGCTGTTGTGGTCATGTTCAACGCACTGCCTGCGCATACCGGTGAGTTGCTGCCGATTGCAGATACTGATGGACCGGCATTAATGGTTGCTGTGGTTGTTTTGGTGCCGGTAGAAGTACATAAAGTGGCATCTGTAACAGATACTGTATAAGTACCTGTAGCGGCAGTGGTTACAGAAGATATGGTAGGATCTTCGAGTGATGAAGAGAAAGAGTTGGGACCTGTCCAGGCGAATACTTTCGTACCTGTACCTCCGGTTACTGTAGTGCTGAGCGCAAGTGTCGTACCAGAGCATACCGGACCGGAGTTGCCGATCGCAGATACTACAAGTGGTGCAGGCTGTGAAACAGTTGCTGTTACTGTTTTGGTACAGGCGTTAGCATCCGTTATGGTACAGGTGTAGCTACCTGCTGTAAGACCTGTGCGGTCTTGTGTCGTAACACCACCATTCCAGAAGTAGGTATAGCCTGGAACGCCGCCAAATGGTGTAAGGTCTATAGATCCGGTTGTGCCACCATTACAAGCAACATTGGTAATAACAAGACTCGGATTTAATATAGCAGGTTGTGTTATTGTTGCCGAAACCGTAGCTGTGCCAGCCCCGGCATGTGAAACCGTACAAGTATAAGTACCTGCTGCAAGACCTGTTGCTGTTGCACCGGTTCCTCCGGATGGAGCCCAGGAATAGGAGTAAGGTTCGGTTCCGTCAACTACGCTTACGGTAGCTGATCCGCTTGAGATGCCAAAGCAGGCCACATTAGTTTGCGCGGTAAGAATGGCTGAAACATTGGAACCAACTGTTACATTTATTGTAGCTGTTGAAGAACCGCATGTATTGGTAACTGTGTATGAAATAGTGGTACTACCGGCGGCAATACCCGTTACCAGGCCGGATGATGCATTTACTGTTGCTGCGCTGGTGTTTGTACTGCTCCATACGCCTCCGGTACTGCCACTTGCAGTAAGCGATGTCGTCGAAGAAATTGCAACAGTAGTTGTACCGCTGATGGTACCAGCATTAGGCAGGGCATTGACAGAAATGGTCCTTGTAACACTGGCTGTTCCGCAAGCTGCAGTTACAATGTAGCTGATGTTGGCCGAGCCAGCGCTGACGCCAGATACAATGCCCGTGGAGCCAACGGTGGCAACAGAAGTGTTGCTGCTGCTCCATGCACCTGTCCAAACCGAATCGAGTCCCGCAGTTATCCTTACGTCCTGACTGAGATTCAACTGGTTAATCATTGCAAGACCGTCGGCCTTTGTGACCCCATATACCGGGATGGTTACCGTAGGTGCAGAACCTCCCAGGTTAGGAGGAATAGATGAAGTTATGTTATCAACAATGATAACTGCTATGGCGCCCGCATCTTGTGCATTCTGCGCTTTGACGCCGAAAGCACAGGTTCCACGCCAAATGACAGCGACCTTCCCGCTGAAATAACCGGATGTGATCGCCGAGCAAGCAAGAGTATCGCTGACCGGCGCGTATTTTGCTGACTGGTTTGTAATCGCATAAGTCCCTCCGAAAGCCGTAGTGCCAATAGGCTTCTCACCGGCAATAGCGCCGGGATTAAGTACAAACAAACGGATACTCGGTGTGAGAGAATAAGCTGCCGTAGCACCCACACATACCGTAGCAGCCCCAGCCATAATACCTGACGAAGGTGTACCATTAACAGTAACAACTGTTGTTGCAGCTGTTGTACCGCACGCGTTCGTCACAGAATAAGAAATAGTTGTGGTTCCGGCAGCAATACCCGTAACAACGCCGGAAGATGAATTCACTGTAGCTGCTGCGGTATTAGCTGATGACCATACACCACCGGAAGTACCGGAGGCTGTCAGCGTAGTACTTAATCCAACACAAACATTTGCTGTACCTGATATAGAGCCAGGGTTAGCAGATGGATTTACTGTAACCGTAAATGTCTGAACAGCCCCTACACAACTGGCTGCAGTTGGTGTTACTGTAAACACACCATTTATTGCTGTTGAACCAGTATTGGTACCGGTAAACGATGCTATAGCAGAACCCGACCCAGATGCGCCAATGCCAATTGAGGTATTATTGTTACTCCATGTGTAGGTAGTGCCCGCTACATTTGAGGTAAATAATTGAATCGATGTGTTGGTATTGTTACATACCGTCTGCGAAGTTGGCGTCACCGTCATAACAGGAGTTGGGCTCACTGTAATAGTAAATGTTCGTGTAGGCCCCACGCAGCTACTTGCCGTTGGTGTTACTGTAAACACGCCATTGGTTGACGTTGCACCTGTATTGGTCGCTGTAAAGGAAGCAATTGCCGATCCGCTGCCTGTTGCTCCTATACCAATCGTTGTATTACTATTCGACCACGTATAAGTAGTGCCCGCCACGCTAGACGAAAATGCTTGTGTAGTTGTATTGGCATTGTTACAAACGGTTTGTGAAGTTGGTGTCACCGTCATAACCGGGACGGGGTTAACCGTCACATTTATAGTAGTGGTCGCCGTTGCTGTCCCATCACTCACTTGTATCGTAAACGCATCAGTACCCGAAAAACCCGAAGTTGGTGTATAAGTCATTCCAGTAGGTGTAACAGTACCAACGGTAGATACTGCGGTATAAGATGCCACTCCCGACAGACTGCCGTTGGTGGGCGCCGTTACTACGGTCCATGTCAGTGTCTGTCCGGTATTTCCATCATTTACAGCTAACCGGGTATTGATCGCATTCCCTGTAGAGTTCTGGCAAACATTCAGGCTCTGAGGGCTACCACCAGTAAAAGTAGGTGCAACGTTTGGTAGAACAGGTGTTATAATCACATAACCATTACCTGAGCGAAAGCCAGTTGTAGTGCTGATAAGTGTAACCCCTGCACCACCGTAATAAGAGGAACCACCAGCACCGGAGGCACCTGACCCACCGCCACCGCCATAGTAGCCACCGCCGCCGCCGGCGCCATAATAAGTGCCGTTGCCACCAACACCTAACACTCCATTACCTCCACAACAAACACCACACACTGATGGTGAACATTCCTTGCTACCTCCACCCAACTGTGTACCACCAGTAGTAAACGTAGCATTACAATCATTAGCACCATTACCTCCGTTGGGGTATCCGCCTGCGCCACCGTTCTGTTTAGCTAAACACGAAAAATTCCCACCCCCGCCTCCACCGGCTACGAGGAGACGTGAATTCAATGACCCCACTGATGTGGCACCTCCTGTTATACTGGTTCTTATACTCGTTCCGCCACCCCCTCCGGAACCTCCGGAATTCCCACCGCCAATACCGCCCGTTTCCCCGCCTAAAGAAACACCACCAGCAGCGGCAGCAGCTATAAGGCCGTTGGCTCCTACACCACCAATCGTTAAGTATAATACCTGGCCGGGAGTTACAGCCAGTGTGGCCTGTACACGCCCCCCTTTCCCGCCAATACTACCTGCAAAATTTCCTCCTGACGCACCGGCCATATCAATAGTAAGCGAGGTGACGCCAGCCGTCACAGTATAAGTGTTCACAACACCAGTGCTGCTGAAGGTAGTTGATTGAGCAAAAACAGGCAGACTAAGCAATATTAAACCAATGGTCAGCACCACATTGCTGAATGCTCTCCTACTTACAATCGATTTAAAATTAGCCAGTTGACGGCAAAATGATCCTGATCTCATAAAATTGATTTTAAATAATTCCTAAATATGTCAAATAAAATTGTCTCTTGTTGTAAATGCAGACACCACCATCAATGCGGTACCCAGGTTTGGCGTTGTACGTGAAGGTGAATTGGCAAGAACCGCTGATCCGGTGGTAGCGCACAAACCCGCAACGGGACCCCGTCAATAGGATCCAGCAACTGACACATGAGGTAAATTATTTGCCATTACTTCTTCGTTTAAGTGATACCAATGTTTGTTAGCTAATATGCCCCATATTTTTTGCGGCCATTATCATGCCTGCGATGTTTTTTACACCCATTTTTTTGAATATGTTCTTCCTATGATTTTCGACGGTGAAAAAAGAAATCGACAGTTTAACCGCGATCTCCTGCGACGTAAATTGCTGGCTGATCAACTGGATTATTTCGACCTCACGGGCAGACAAGTTGACCGGTGAAGCAACCCTGTATTTTGAAATAAGAAAATGATATTCTTTTGGCAGGCAAATCTCGTTGTTGTGTACACGCCGCACACACTCCAGGATATCTTCTTCCTTCTGTTTTTTATTTACAAAGCCTTTGATCCCGATTGATAGCAGATTTTCGACGAGCATCACGGAACTTAGTGATGTAAGCGCTATCAACCGGATATCTTTATGTTTAAGCGCGCAATATTCAAACAGTTCAAGACCTGCGACGTCTGGTGCGGCGATATCGAGGATGAGGATATCAAGCTCCGCTGACTTTAACTTATCGATCAAATCAGATTTTGATGTGCAAATCAGCCGTACCTCAATCCCTTTGTTAACCAAAAAGTCGGAAAGCCCCTTTGCAGAAAAGGTATGATCGTCAAATATGCCTGCTCTAATTTTATCCACCAGTCAAAAGTATCACAGTGGATTAAGAATAACATGACTGAAAACAGCTATTTACTTTTGGAAGGTAATAGTAAAAATGGTCTCCTTTCCGGGGTCACTATCCACTTTAATGCTGCAATCGTATTTGCGAAGCAACTCTGCGACGATATACAAGCCTATGCCAAAACCAGGCTCATAATTGGTACCAAAATCAGAAACGACCTCTTTCGTAAACAAATCTTTGATTTTTTCAGGGTCTATCCCGATACCATAGTCAACAATTTTCAATTGTTTCTCCTGATCGTAGAAACTTATCTCGACAGTGGATTCAGGATGACTGAACTTGATGGCATTTGACACGAGATTGCGTAAAACAATACGAAGTATGTCCCGTGGTATAATCAATTCAACATTTTCCAGGTTGTGGCACCGGAATGATATCTTCTTTTCGACTGCTTTACGATACAATTGGCTCAATATCTCATTTGTAGTTTGCTTCAGGTCGGCTTTCTGTACCGCGTTATTACCGGCTATACTTATCTCTGCTTTAGACCAGTTGAGCAAATTGGTCAGTACATCCTGGGCAGAATTGAATTGGTTTTCGACCTCATCAAGATGCCTGACAGCAATGGGGTCAGCGTCCTTTCTTAGATTTTTCACCATAAGACTCAGTGTGAGCAATGGGGCATTGAAATCGTGAGAAATAACGTAGAATATTTTCTGATTCAGCTTGTTTAACCGCTGCAAATCGAGGTTGACCGATGACAACTGATTATTGCTCAGATTTCGCTGTTTTATGAGGCGGAAAAGGAATAATATGAGGAGCACAACGATAAACAGAGCGATGGAAATGACCCAGATAACCTGTCTTTGCCGAGTAACTGCCATCTGTTTTGCTGCATTCTCTTTCTGGAGTTTTGCCGTTTCTATCGCTTTGGTCCGCTTTATCTCTAGTGTTTGGTTGTCTGCCAGCGATTGGGCCAGCTCGTTCGAATAAATTTTCCTTATTGTATTAATTTCTTTATTCTTGTACCTGTATGCCTCCTTATAAAGACCGTGCTGCATAAGCGCTGAGGCACATTCGCTATAAAGGGCACTCAGTTCATTGGAGTTTATCTTTCCTTCTGCATCCTTAACAACGCGCGCACTGAAAGATTCCAAACCTGCTACCTGAAATTGTTTATAAATCTGTTTTGCCCATTTTGAATCGCTGCTGAGTGACCCAAGAAACTTGGCATACAAGCTGTAGGTCAGGTACTTGGCGGCAGGATCGTTATAAAGAGATAGAAGGAGGTGCATGACGTATTCAGCATCATAGCTTTTGCGGAAAATCACCGCATCGAGGTAATGCATTACCGTAGGTTGGTAAAAAGTGCTTTTCACTCTGCGGTTTTTTTCCATTATCAGACAGGTATCGGCATTTTCGATGTATCCACCGATATTACCAGCAAACATCAGGATCTCTGAAAAGAAATATCGTGAGGCAACGATGAGGTCAGTGTCAGCAAGTGCGGTTGCTTTCCGGAGGTTATCGAGCGACATTTTTTCTAGTGCTGGCGCATCCCGCTGTATACTGGCAACCAAAATATTGTAGAGACTGGCATATATCTCTGCCCTCTTATGATCTCTTGCAGCGCTGTCTGTGCATGAACGGATGTATGATGTGAGCACCAAATGCTCTGCTTCTGCTTCTTTGAGCAATTCTTCATTGAGCATAGAAAGTATCTGAGTCCATTTGGTCTTTACATAATCCAGATCGACTTGACTGCTGCCAGATGGCACCTTGCATTTCAGTTTCAGGAAATAATTTACATTTCTGAGTTCAAGTTTGTTTGCAATCTCGAGCGAGGAAAGGAATGCGTTGATGTCTGCGGTGGTAGCAGTGTTTCTGGCGATGCGCAGAAACATGTCACGCTCGGCACTAGCTCCTAACTTTTGGATATAAAATAATGCAGTATCATTATTTCCGGCAATCAGTAGTCGTTTTATCTGTTTCTGAACAATGTATGAGGAGTCAACTACCACATTTTGTCCACGTGCAACAATAAATGTGCAAAATATTAATAAAACAAAGAGATACCTCGTTAACATAGGTATTAAAAGTAAGAATTAAATCCAATTATGTGTTGTTCTGAAACATAAGACTTTTTATATTGTAAAATGTGTTGACCTGTTGATATTTATGCTTACGCTAGTTTACTCGCACATAAAAGCTTGGTATGCAAATAGCAGTTTCAGGACGATAGCGTACCGTCTGCCGCTGAGTTTCAGACCCTGTTTTACTTCGCGGATATAAGTTATAACTACAGTAAAAGTGCATTTTACGCCCTGCATAGCACATGCAGCACCGCCACCGTTTACCAAATTCAATAACGAATCTAAAAATTGGGTATGTAAAAATCGCGGCAACCGACATTTACTGTCACCAAAGGCGCCTCTACCCCAAAGCTGTTCCAGTACGATGAGTCAACCCTTTGAATCGGGCGGGATTTTTCGAATTATTATTAATTTCTTTAAGAAGAATGCTCCTTTCCCGGCACCAACCAACCAAAAAAGAGTTGCCAACGAATATGCTACTGAAAAGGGAAAGCAGGCATTTGAAGCGTTTTTAACCAGCAAATTCTTTTATGCAGTTCATTATTGCGGTGATACGAAGCGATCGCTTATTGGGCAGATTACTGTTTGTTGCCATTCATAATATCTGTTTTAGCCATTTCTTCGGTAATCGCTTTGATATATCTCAAAGCATTTTCATCGTCAGGCACCCGCTTGATCACATTATTAAAATAATACAGAGCAGTATCATATTGCCTCATTTGTACATAAACCATGGCAATGTTGCTCATATTACGAATATCGCCGGTATCCAGGCTGAGTGCAAGTTTGGCCAAATCGGCCGCTTCCCTGTACTTTTGCTCCGAAAAATATATGAAGCCCAGGTCGCTCACCGGCATTGCCGACCCCGGATTTAACCTTATGGCCTCCTTCATGTGCAGTTTTGCCGAGTCATACTGCTTGAGTGCTCTGAAGAAATTTCCAATATCCCGATGCACCTTGTATACTGAATTATGTATACTTAAAGAACGCTGTAAGTCGGCAATTCCATCTTTAATGAGCGCAGTTTGTTCTACAGGGGCCGTTGACTCTTCGGCCAGAATTTTACCCTTAATCCAACCTAGCGAATGCAATATTCGTGCATTGTCGGGAACCTTCTGAATATCTGCAGAGAATAGCGATTCATTGCTTTTCCAATCGGCATTTCTATCAATTGTAAGTAGCATAAACACCAACAAAACAGGCGAAAGGAGCGTCCACAACAAGTTGGCAATCGACTTCTCATGCAGCTTCATAGCTGTAAAGAACCAAAAGAACCCACCTGCCAATGCTATGCAAAAGCCTGCAGAAGCGAAGAACACAAGGCGTTCGGCCATTTGCGAATAAACCAGTACTATCAGATTTGAAAACAAAAAGATGCCGGATAGATAAAAAAGGATACCGAATGCTAAAGGATCACCAGGCTTCTTGAATAGTCTCCATAAACTTAACGACAAAAGGGCAATATGAATTACCAGTGACACCCAAACCCAAACATTACCAAATCCAACTATAGGAATACTATTGAAACTATAATCACTGACGAGAGGCCAGCCTACCAGCATAAGCCTGAGATACATTCCCAGGACAAGCAGCGCGGTGGGTAACCTGCCGCCAAATACAGGCGCATTGACTAACGGATTGTCGAGAAACGGTACTGCTGACGAGTCATGCCCTTGTAGCACGAGCGATCTGATGCATAAAAAAAGTCCGGCTACAGCAAGTGTACCGAGAAAAATATAATTACTCCTTTTTCTGCTTTCCTTGATGTAGAAATAAAATACCAATGGCACTATAACCACAAACGCAATAACTGTCTCCTTGGAAAGAAACGCCAGAAACAGGAGCGAGAGACCAGCTATCAGCGACTTCAATCTGCCCAAGTCTACGTAACTAACAAATGAATTGAGCGAAGCAAAAGCAAAAAAGAAACACAGCAACTCATCGCGGCTTTTTATGTTAGCCACCACCTCAGTATGAATGGGGTGCACAGCAAATATTAGTGCGGCTACAAATGGTAACCAGAGCGGTCCGGCGCTAAAAGCCCGTCTTAAAAATCGAAAGAGCATCAGTACACAGCCAATAAACACCAAGACGTTTACAAGGTGCCCCATAGCGGGATTTAGTCCCCAGATTTGATACTCGACAGCAAATTGAACAAGCGATAATGGTCTGTAATTATCGTTCACTACATGCTCGAAACCCGCCATTCTGGAGGTAACCAGAAGTTCAGGAATTCCTTTGACACCTTTCATGACCAGACGATTGCCACCCATTACAGTGATGTCATCAACTACATAGCCGTTCATGAGTGTGTTGCCAAAGGCCAGAAGGCATAGTAGCACTAACACCCAATTCATTTTACGTACTGTAGCCTGCATACCTGTATGAATCGGTTTGTTCTCAGGCTGATTTATTAGACGCTCTAAAATCTGTCTATCTGCCATTCCAAAATTGATTCATACCTGACGAAAGTAAAAATAGCGGAAGATATGAAAAAGAGATTTAGCAAAACAAAGTATAGGTAAAGATGTCGCGACAACCGCAAAAAGCGCGATCTGTTCCAGGAAGAATTGGGGCAGTTTTCACAAATAAAAGATCATTTAAAAAAGCTGTAACGAAAAGTTGGATTATATAAAGATGGCACCTATCGAACCACAACAGCCGACAATGTTCTCATTCTATTCGCTAATCCAGGCAAGGGTTTGCGAGAAAAGAAAAAAGGAAGGCGAGATTTATTTCGCCTTCCTTCCCGTAAAGTGGCCTCGTCAGGAATCGAACCTGAATCTGGAGCTTCGGAAACTCTTATACTATCCATTGTACTACGTGGCCGGCTATTCGAGGTGCAAAGGTAAAAGTTTTTATCGAGTATTCAGGCGTCAGCGCAGCCTTTTTCAGCTTCACTAAATGTAGTCTTCCATAACCAGCTGTTCGGTACAGAAGTCATATTCGCGCGGGTCGTTTGAGGCTACAAAAACCAGCCGGTCAGTACTATAAGCAGCCATCCATTCGCGGTATTGCTGCACCCCCTTTTCGTCCAGGTTAGAGCAGGGCTCATCCACCATCAGTACTGGTGTGTCAGCAAAAATTGCCTGTAGCAGTTTCACCCGCTGCTTCATGCCCGACGAGTAGTCATAGATCGGCTTATCTGCCGCACCCTGCAACCCCGACAAAGCTATGATGTCTGCCACACCCATACCCGCAAGCGGCCGTTTGAACGAAAAATGAAATGTGAGAAATTCCCTCAACGTCAGCTCCTCCACAAGCTCCTGACCCGGCGCACAAAAGCTGATTTGGGAAAAAATATTACCGGGCGCTATTACTTTCTGGTCTGCATCAGTATAGGTTACCGTCCCCGCCGAGGGCCCCTGCATACCGGCTATGATCCGTAGTAACGTAGATTTGCCACTGCCATTCGGGCCCAGCAATGCATATTTCCCCGGCGATGAAAAAGTATAAGTGACGTCCTTAAATATCCGGTGTCGCTGAAACCGCTTGCCCACCTGCTGCAGGGTGATGATCATGTAGGGCAAAAATAAGCGTAAATAAATTAGTTTAGCTATTTTGCCGGCGCTATGAAAAAAGCAGCCAGATCTGTGGTTTCCTTCACCCGCACCGAGCGGACAGGAATTCTCGTCTTGTCTGTCTTGCTTATAGTATTAATTGGTGTCCGGCTCACCATGCATTATTGTTTGCAACCACCCGCCGAAAATGCGTTGGAGCAAAAGTTAAGAAACGAGTGGGCAGCAATCGACAAACATCCCGCACCCGCCAAAACAAAGGGAAATAAAAACGAAACCTCATTACCCGATAGCATCAATATCAATGCCGTAGACATTGAAACATTGAAAAAGTTCCCCGGCATTGCCGATAAAACAGCACAGAAAATCATCGACCGTAGAAACCAAAACGGCCCGTTTAAAACATTCGAAGAGCTCAGAAGCGCGGCATCAATCACTGACAAACGTTTCGATGAGCTGAAAAAGCACATTTACTTCGGTCCACCGGAAAAGTAGTATTCCCGGACAGCTACTCTGCCCCCTGCAACAGCAATATGGCAGCCGCCACACTCATCAGCTGTTGCGCTCCGGTCACAAAGTTCTTCACACTTATCTGGCCGCTTTCGCGCTCTTCATCGCCGGGTAGCAGCACATAGGGAACGCCGCGCTTGTTGGCATACTTCATTTGCTTGTCAAACTTTGCCGCGTCCGGGTACAGCTCAGCCGCCACCCCTGCACTACGCAGCTGCTGCAGTATGCCCAGCGCATAGGCCTCATTGGCTCCGCCAAAGTTCACTATGATCGCCCTGCTGCCTGCCGCCAATTGCACGGGAAACACGCCCAACTCCTCCATTACATCATAAGTACGGTCTATACCAAACGACACCCCTACCCCCGATAACCCCTTCACACCAAACAAACCCGTAAGATCATCATATCGTCCACCACCACCCAAACTACCCATTTTCACATCTGGATGAGTACACACTACTTCTACAATTACGCCAGTATAATAGTTGAGCCCTCTCGCCAGGCTTATGTCTACATCTATGCTGCTGCCGGCATCACCATTCAGCGCCGCAAAATAGCCCAGCGTATTTCTGATCTCTGCAATACCCGCAGCACCGGCTTCTGTGCCGGCCATGATAGCCTCGAGCGAGGCCAGTTTTTCAGCATTTGTTCCAGCTATCATAATAGCTGTTTCCAGCTTGCTTATACCTTCGGCATCTATTCCCCTGCCTTCCAGCTCTTTCACTACCCCACTCCATCCTATCTTATCCAGCTTATCCAGCGCTATAGTGATGTCCATCATTTTCTCCGGATAGCCGCTGATCACAGCCAATCCCTGCAACAGCTTTCTGCTATTGATCTTTATAGCTACCGGCACACCCAGCTTCCTGAACGCCTGGTCGTAGATACACAGCAGTTCAGCCTCATTGATCAGCGATGTACTGCCCACCACATCCGCATCGCACTGCCAGAACTCGCGGTACCTGCCTTTCTGCGGTCGGTCGGCACGCCATACAGGCTGCATCTGGTACCGCCTGAAAGGGAGTGCCAGGTCGTTTTGGTGCATCACCACATACCGCGCAAAGGGTATCGTAAGGTCATACCGCAGTGCGCGTTCCGTAACCACCGGTGTCGAGTAAGGCCGGCTTAGCACATTAGTCCACTCTGCATTCAGCTTAGCTTTATCCGCATCGTTCTTTTCATGCAGACCGTTGTTGAGTATCTTGAAGATCAGTCTGTCACCTTCTTCTCCGTACTTGCCGGTAAGGGTGGTAAGGTTCTCCATAGCAGGCGTCTCTAGCGGCTGAAAACCATACAACTCAAATATTCCCCGCAGCGTATCAAAAATATATTGGCGCTTCCGCACTACTTCCGGCGAAAAATCTCTGGTACCCTGTGGTATAGATGGCTTAGACATGTTAAGTAGTAATTAGTAATTGGTAATTGGTGGTTGGTAATTAGTAGTTTGTTGTAGTTGGTTGATTATTTATTGAGAGGCAAAGAGCTTATTTCTGCCTCCGCTTATTTGACAGTGCCTTTCATGCAGTTGTGTAATGTTTCAAAGTATCTTTTGTACCATGCTGGCGGCATTCTTAAATAGAATATTTACTCACTATGGTAGAGCACGTTTTGTCAATCAGCTCAAACACCTCGGCATATCCGCTTTCCTCGCCATACCACGGATCCGGAACCGATGCGTTACTGCCGGGCATAGACTCATTCAGAAAATACTCCACCTTACTCATGATGGCTTTTCCGCCTCCTATTCTTTTGATTTCCCTGTACACATCGTCAGCCATTGCATAAATCTTATCATATCGCTCAAAGTCATCCGGACTAAACTTCCTTGCACATTGCCCCGATATATCTATTCCATTTGCCCTGCATATTTTCTGCGAAAACCTGTGTGGTGCCTCGCCTATATGGTACGATTCTGTCCCTGCCGAATCCACGATCCAGTTCTTTCCGTTTTTAGCAGCCTTATGTTTCAGCACCCCTTCAGCTATCGGCGACCTGCAAATATTGCCCAGGCATACCATCAATATTCTCATGCAGCAAAACTACTATCCTTTACCGGATTTGAAAGACCGGTCACAACCACTTTTCATAAAGTATACGTGTTGCTACGTACCCATCTTGTTCCAACAGCCCACGCATACCTGTGTTATTCACCATGGTCATCCGGGTAATACGCCTTACCCCTGTTGCAGTAAAATGTCCTTCAAGCTTACTGTTGAGCATCCTGTAAATGCCCATCCGCCTGGAATCGGGCGCCACATAGCCATCTGCCACATACAGCACCCGCCCGGTATACAATTCAAACCGGCTATCATCATCTTCTTCTATATATCCAAAAATGAAGCCAGCAGGTACATTGTTCACATACGCAACCAGACAAATCCCTTCACATTCCTCCTGCATAGTTATGCAGTGCCGCATATAACTGGTTTCTATTTCGTCCCAGTCTGCAGTCTGCGGGTTCAGTTCCTTTTCGTTTTCGTGCAGCCCACGCATCATAGCCGATACCAGGTCATAATTAGCTGCGATATCTATAGTTCTTATCTCTATCGTGTCCATAACAGCAAAAGTGAGAAAGTACTCCGGGATTCGAATATCCTTTTTTCCACCATAGGCATTGAACTACCCGATTCATCACTATGCGCCACTGTTATCTGCGACATAACACGCCTGTTAAAATACTGTTACAAATTCATTCATTTTACTATATACAACACCATACTTCACTTGCTGGCACTTAATTTGCTATTCTTACCCTATATTTACAACACATTTTTAACCAACAAACTGACAATGAAAAAACTGATTGCAACGCTAGTCCTCGCCGCCGGAATTATCTTTTCCGCCAGTGCACAATATGAAAATTCTGTTATCAAAGTAGGTCAGAAAGCACCCGAATTGGCATTCCCTAATCCCGAAGGCAAAACTCTGAAGCTGTCCGAAATAAATAAAGGTCGTTATGTGCTCATTGATTTTTGGGCTTCATGGTGCGGTCCGTGCCGTATGTCAAACCCTGGCCTCGTTGCCATGTACAATGAATATTCCTCAAAAAAATTCAAAGGTGCCAAAAATGGCTTTACCGTCGTTAATGTATCTCTCGACAAAGACAAGAATGCATGGATTGATGCCATCAAAAAAGACGGACTTTCCTGGCCCAACCATATGAGCGATCTCGGTTACTGGAACTCAAAAGCTGCAGCCGCTTACGGCATACAGTATATTCCTCAGGCTTTCCTTGTGGGACCCGACGGTAAGATACTTGGTGCATACAACAGATCTGAAGAAGCAAGATCCGAATTGCAGAAATATGTAATTCAGTAATTCCAGCGGACAAAATAGGGTTTTTCAATAAATTACCCTACCTTTGCAAACTTAATTCACGCATGGCAAAACCCATGCTTTAAACAAAAACGAAATGAAAAAAGGACTTCATCCTGAATCTTACCGTCTTGTAGTATTCAAAGACACATCAAACGATACCATGTTCCTGACACGCTCGGGTGCACCATCAAAAGAAACTGTACTCTGGGAAGATGGCAAAGAATACCCTGTAGTAAAGGTCGAGATTTCAAACACTTCGCACCCGTTCTACACTGGTAAATCAATGTTCGTGGATACTGCGGGTCGTATCGAAAAATTCAAAAAGCGTTACGAAAAGAAAGCTTAATTTCTTTCGCCCTGAAAGGCAATACATTTACACAGAGGCTGCATATAATCGTGCAGCCTCTGTTTTTTTACCTGCATGGCACCAGCTTGTTTACTCCCTCATCTCCAATAAACATCTGGATTTACATTTCTTTCACTTTGCCCCTTAGCCGTTAAGTCATAATTTTGGTTCAATGAATTACGTTCTATTCGATAGTTCCGCCCGTGCAGCACTGCTGCCATTTACACATACACGCCCTGTAGCCGATATCCGCTGTGGCATCCTTTCTATGCGCGAGCGCTGGGAATGGTTGCTGGGCGCACCAACGGGAACATTCACCGAAGACTACATCCAGCCCCAGTTTAGCGGACCTGCTGATGAAGATACATGCTACATCAATGGTGCAATCTTTGGCAACAAAGAGCTTGCAACGGCAATAACTTCACTGCAATCTGGTCAGGTATTGGGCAAAGCGGGCATTGTACTTGCCGCCAGGATATCTGATGCGCCTGACAACATCAACCTGTTTAATGACTATGTAACACAGCCCGAAGCAATTCATTACGATGGCTTTGTTTATGGGCTTAATAACATCTGGGATATTTTCACACACAACGACAGGGCAATCAGAGACGACTTCGACCTGCTGACTGACGGCAGAACCGGAGCCGCAATACCCGATGGTGTCGTCGTTGCAGGCCACCCCCGTCACCTGTTTATAGAGGAAGGAGCGCATATTTACCCCGGCTGCATCATTAATGCAACCACCGGACCAGTATACATAGGTAAGCAAGCAGAGGTGCTGGAAGGCACAATGATGCGCGGACCGATAGCCCTTTGCGACCATAGTGTTGTAAAGATGGGTGCAAAGCTTTATGGAGCCACAACAATAGGTCCCGGTTGCAAGGTAGGTGGCGAGCTCAACAATGTTGTTTTCTTTGCCAACAGCAATAAGTCCCATGATGGCTACCTGGGCAACTCGGTTATAGGCGAATGGTGTAACCTCGGTGCAGATACCAACTGCTCCAACTTGAAGAACAACTACGATGTGGTTAAAGTATGGAGTGAGGAGCTGAACACGGAAATTTCTTCTGGCCTGATCTTCTGTGGTCTGCACATGGGCGATCATTCCAAGTGCGGAATCAATACCATGTTTAACACCGGAACAGTGGTAGGCGTAGCCTGCAATATCTATGGCGGGGGATTTCCTTCAAAACATATACCCTCTTTCTCATGGGGTGGCAGCGATGGTTTTATCATTCACCGCTTCGACAAGGCTATGGAAACTGCAGGTAAGATGATGGGGCGCCGCGACAAGGCACTGACTCCGCAGGAGATAGCGATGTACCAACACTTATTTAACCTGCGAAAGCCCTAATACCAAAGACCGCAACGAAGTATTCTGTATTCCGACAATATGCTATGCTTCAAACAATTGCAGCTTATTCAGGTTCCGGTATAGTCCATCTTCAATACCGATGAGCTCGTGATGGGTTCCGCTTTCCCTGATACGTCCATCTTCCAGTACCAGAATCTGGTCGGCGCCACGTATTGTAGATAACCTGTGTGCGATCACAAACGATGTGCGGTTTTTCATCAGATTCTGCAGTGCTTCCTGCACCAGCGATTCAGATTCTGAGTCGAGCGAACTTGTAGCCTCATCAAGCAACAAAATAACCGGATCCTTCAGTATTGCCCTCGCTATCGCTATGCGTTGCCGCTGGCCACCAGACAGTTTCACACCACGCTCTCCAACAACGGTTTTATAACCTTCCGGAAACTTGCCGATAAAGTCATGCGCATTGGCCTGCTGTGCCGCATTCATCACCTCCGCCTCAGTAGCATCTGGCTTGCCATAGGCAATGTTTTCAAAGATGGTACCTCCAAACAGCAATATGTCTTGCGGCACCAACGCCATTTGCTTACGCAATTGCGACAATGGTATTGACCCTGCCTCCCTGCCGTCAAACAGTATTTTTCCTTTGTCAGGCTCGTAAAAGCGCAGCAACAAACCCACTATCGTACTCTTGCCCGCCCCACTAGGGCCTACAATGGCAATCTGCTGACCGCTCTTTGCTGTAAGACTCAGATCCTTGATCACGTTGACCTCCTTACGTGAAGGATAGCTAAAGCCTACATGCTGCAACGACACATTGCCACTGAGCTTGTGCTCCGGTTCCACTTTTACATCTGCTGTTGTCACAGCCTCAGCGTCCTCTTCCAGCAATTCCCGCACACGCTGTGTAGCACCCAGCGTCTTTTGCAACTGGCTGAACAACTCTGCGAAACCCGCCATAGTGCCACCCACAAAGGCAGTATATACAACGAATGCTGTAAGGTCGCCAAAAGACAACTGCCCGCTTTGCATCAGTCCGGCTCCATACCATACCACCAGCACTATTGCCCCAAAAACACTAAACAGCATAAACGATACAAATAGCCCACGAAACCTACCATTCCGGATCGCCAGATTCACTACGTCGGTGATATGCCTGTGGTACCGTCCTATTTCATACCATTCATTCGAAAACGCCTTTACATTGCTTATACCCTGCAGCGTTTCCTGCACAACCGTATTCGACTCCGCAAGCTGGTCCTGTGCTTTACGCGACATCTTTCTGATATACTTACCAAAAACAAGCGCTATTACCACTACCACAGGCACTACCGACAGCATTACAGCAGTCATCTTTGGGCTGATAAATAAAATGAGTATGATACCACCAACCAGTGTTAATATACCCCGCAACAACTCTGCTAACAAGCCTGTTACTGCATCCTGTATCTGACTGATATCAGCAGTTATACGGCTCGATAGCTCACCAACCCTTCGCTGGGCAAAGAAATTCATAGGCATGGTGATCATTCGTTTGTAAACATCCTGCCGCATATCAGCTACCGCATGCTCTCCCACATAAGTAAACAGGTATATGCGCATGAATGAAAAAACCATTTGCAATGCCAGCACAGAAATCATCAGGACGGCAATAGTACCTGGCGAAAATGATATATGACTGCCCAAATTCAGTTGCAACTTATTCATGATTCCGGAAACCATTCCGGGCATAGCCATTGTACTCGCGGCCTCCCCATTCCCCGCACCGTGGGCACTATCTATCAGTTTTTTAAGCAGAAATGGAAATACCATTATTGTGCCGCTCGATAATGTAATAAAAAAAAGACCCGTAACAAACTTTGCCCTATATGGCTTCAGGTACCTGAAGATCATACCGGTTTCCCTAAGTGATTCCTTCGAAATTTTCACCTTCGGAAGGTCATCATTACTCGTGTCTTTGTTGCGTGCCATTTAAAGTACTTTCAGCAAAATTTTTCACCAATCCTTTCACCAACACAGTTAGGTCTGTAAGTTTGGTTCGGTTACCGGGCGGATTTCGATCAGGGTGCAAAGTTACAGCAGTATCAGCCCCTCCAACCTGTTTTTCGGTGAACGATTGTCTTTTCTCGGTAAAATGATTAAAGATCAGCGCCACCAAGCCTTGCCCCTACAACACCATGAACACAAAAGTATAAGTCAAAATTTTCGTGGAGATTTAGCCGAAAATCCACACATGAGGATAAAATACACTTTAGGCTAAACAACGGTAATTACCACATTACCGGTCTTTTCACCAGTCTCTACATACCTGGTAGCTTCAACGATTTCGTCAAGCGGGTAGGTTCTGTCGATCACGGCCCGGTACTTACCAGCTTCTATCAGTGTCCTCAGCAAAATCATATCCTCCTTTGTGTCCTTAGGTATCGGGAAAAGCACCTTCCGGCCACCCAGCATTGGTGTTATCAGCGCCAGAAATATATTTTGCGACAAATATCCGAGCTCTGTCGAAAAGTAAATACCGCCGGGCTTCAGCACCTTCCTGCACTTAAAAAATGAACTCTTCCCTACTGCATCAAAAACCACATCATATTGTCCACCCATTGTGGTGAAGTCTTCTTTCGTATAGTCTATTGTTTCATCAGCCCCCAACGACCGAATGAGTTGTATGTTCTTGGTGTTGCACACAGCCGTTATTGTTGCACCATAATGTCGGGCCAGCTGAACGGCAGCAGTACCTATAGATCCCGTAGCGCCGTTGATAAGTATTTTAATTCCCGGCTTGAAATTGATTTTTTTGATATTCGCCAAAGCAAGGAACGCACCATCGCATACAGCCGCAGCCTCCTCAAACGTCATATTCACTGGCATGTTCGTCACAGCCTTATCTTCCGCCACACATACGTATTCCGCATGTGTTCCGAATTTATAAGTACTCAAACCATACACCCTGTCGCCCGGTCTGAAAGTCTTAACGTCTTTTCCGGTTGCTTCTACAACACCTGCCAGTTCTGAGCCAAGTATTTTGTTTCTTGGTTTCATCAAACCGGCTATCAGGCGCACAATAAGATATTCAGGATGGCGAAAACCGCAATCTGTTCGGTTTACTGTTGTCGCATGGATTTTTATCAAAATTTCATTGTCTTTTGGAACTGGCCGTGCCACATCCATCACCTTAAGTACCTCAGGCGGACCATATACATCATTGACTACAGCCTTCATGCTCATTACGACATATTTTAATTTCCCGACGCAATATATGTATGATACTGCCGGGATAGGGTAAGCTTTTCGTAAAATCTTCTTAAAACAGCTCAGATAGAACTGTTGCGGCGATACCAATCTGCCTTGTTTGGTCAAATACGTTGTTGCAGTGCCCTGCCCATTTCAAGCGAGCGCACATAGAAAATCGGATAAGATTGTAGTACATTGCACTCCGTTTTTAATAACGAATCAAGCAATTCGGGCATGAACAAGATAGGCATCATTACTTACCACTACCCTCACCTGAAAACAGAACAGGTATTACTCAATCTGCTGCATCGGTACCACACTGATCAATTGTATATCTATGCCCTACCATTTTCTCCGCGCCCCGAGCGCCAGGTAATCATTCGCCATCGGCCAGATATGACTACCAGTGTTGGCGCAGAGGCTATAGCAAAAGCTTATGGCATTTCATACGTCACAATCAACAACGATACCGAGGTGCCTTCCGGTCTCGACTACTACCTCGTGTTAGGGGCTGGCATTTTGTCTGCAGAATTTACCAGAGGCAAAAAAACCATCAACTGCCACCCCGGAGTAATTCCCGCTGTGCGTGGTCTGGATGCATTTAAATGGAGTATTTATGAAAACAAACCGCTGGGTGTGTCCATGCACTTTATCGATGAATTTGTGGATGCCGGCGAGATTATATCCATCCTGCCTACTTCTGTTTACACCAACGATACTTTCGAAACCCTTTGCAGGCGCCACTACGAACTGGAAATCTATATTACGACCCATTTTGAACATTACCTCAATCACCCAACCAATATTTTTGACGGTATCCCGACAGGTGAACCGCATCGACGTATGGGTCATGGTACCGAACAGCAGATGGTCGAAAAATTTGAAGAGTACAAACAATTTATGGCGGGCCGAAAGGAGTTTCTTTGATGCTCTGAATGTTCATAAAACCAATACCATAAGTAATTCAAACGTGAACAATGAGTAATTTTTCCGAAATACAAACAGAGATTCTGTCACTTTACCAACTGTTATTGCAGCAATGGAACAAACGTAATGCAGCCACGATGACCGGCATGTTTGCTTCAAATGGTATCCTCATCGGTTTCGATGGCAGCCAACTCAATGGTCGCGCCGAAATCTATGCTGTGCTTGACGAAATTTTCACAAACTTCCCCACAGCAGCCTATATCTCGATAGTAAAGGAAGTCAAAATGTTGTCCGAAACGAGTGCGCAACTGCTCGCAGTAGTAGGCATGGTAGCCAGTGGTGCCACAGACATTAGTCCCCAGGTCAACGCCATTCAAACCATGACAGCAATTATGGAAGACGGAAAATGGCACGTAGCGCTGCTGCAAAATACACCTGCTGCTTTCCACGGCCGCCCAGAACTGGCCGAACAGCTTTCTGCTGATCTCAGACATGTATTGGCATCGTCTGTAGCCCAAAATTAACTACTTCAGGCATCGTATATAGTTCATTGCTTTTTCAGCCTCTTTGGGCGATACCGGGCGTAAAACATTATGCAGGCCAACCCGTGTTATGGGTTCCAGCATAAATTTGCCTGCATATTCATCTGCTATCCGCATAGTGCTCTGCAACATGTACCGCCCACCATTATTCATACCCGCCGACATGCTGCCACTGGCTACCATCGATAGCTCCTGGGTGCAGATAACCCTTGCCGATTCATCCGTTATCGTTGTACCATCTCTGAACGTTACGCTGGCTCCCTGCTTGTCAAAATGAGGGTATTCGTCGGCGAAATGGATCAAAACAGAAAAATAATTTACCGAATCTTTTACCTGTTTTACTATAGTTAGTGTCTTCAGGTCGGGGCTACGCAGGGTAGTAGTACCAGTCAACATATCTGTCTTCCGGGTAATTTTTTTGCATGGTCCTCGCTGCGGCCATCCTATTGCAGGCCATACTGCCAAAATGAAAAGTATAAAATAACGCACGATAGGCATTTTAATATAAAAATACATCTTTTAGCATTATTTTCGAAATTGTGATTCCCCTCACCGGCACCATGAAAATGGCTCAACCTCAACACCGGGTTATTGATTGGGGTTAACAGTCCCTTTTACCGTTGTGAGTGATAATCAATCCGGTTGTCATGTGCTATGCTACAACCTGGACAGGAAATACCTCTGTTGAAAACGCAAGGCACCCCATCTTCATTTCTATCCCAGATTCGATGACCGACCTGATCAAGACCTACCATTACGAGTGTAAAATTGTCCGAATTGTGCAGCGGTTTTACTGCCATATAAAATTGCAGATATACAACTTCTGGATACTTCCTCAGGTATGCTCTGATATCATTTGCGCAAAGCACTACAGACTCTGTTTGCAGGTCTCTGCTGCGATCATGGTGTTCGTTACAATTCATTTGCTGAAATGCACTGATAGATGTCCGAGCAACGGCTGTATCAATAACACCATCCGAATTGCCTGATATGTCTGCAACCCTGTTTCTGTCTGTCTGGTCAAAATCCAGATCAAATGGCGACTTGCAGGCGTGCTCGCAACGCGAGGTAGCCCAAAAACCACTCTTACGAATATCGTGCTGCAGATATGCCTTTCCGCCGGGGGTATTGTTTGCAAGTTTGGCTCCGGTGATCACAAGTAAAGGCCCACCACCTTCACCAAGATCCGATTCACCCTGCTCCAATCCGAAATAAATATGCAGATATGCATTCTCCATCGTGGGATAGGTGCCCAGCAGATAATCAGCAATGCCTTTGCCTTGCTCACCGTAGGCTTTTATCATAAATGAGCTCGGACTGCCACCTACCTCAAGCTGAAAACGTTTGACAAAATTTCTCCCTCTGGATATTACAACTGAAGAATGCTCCGCTGGTATCTGGCTGGAAGCACACCATGCTGTCGCCAGAAATAACAAAAGAAAAGAAAGCAGTAACTTATTCATCTGTATCAGTTTTCAGCATCCAAAAATAGTAATCTTCTCTTCGTTGTGGGCAGCCACTTACATAAGCTCACTGAGCTCCAGCCAGCGCATCTCTTTTTCCTCCAGCAATCTGGTTATTTCAGTAATCCGGAAACTGAGCTGCTGAATTTCGTCATAGTTTATGCCCGGATTGGCCATTTTCTCCGTCACGGCTATTTTCTCTGCTTCCAGTGCAGGCATATCCTTTTCTATTTGCTCAAATTCCCGCTTCTCTTTGAAAGATGGCTTTCTTTTTTCAGTTGCCACAGGTTTCACAATTTCCTGCTTTTCTACCACTGCTGCAGGCACCGGAGCGTCTTTTGCTTTTTCCTTTATTCTTTCATCTATCCGGTATTGAGAATAATTACCCGGAAAGTCGCGCACCACCCCATCGCCTTCAAAAATAAACAGGTGATCTACCAGTCTGTCCATAAAATAGCGGTCGTGCGATACGATCACCAGACACCCCTGATATTCACTCAGAAAGTTCTCCAGCACTGACAATGTTGGAAGATCCAGATCATTTGTAGGCTCATCCAGTATCAAAAAATTCGGATTTCTGAACAGTATAGCCAGTAGCTGTAATCGCTTTTTTTCACCACCACTCAGTTTTGAGAGGTAGGTATATTGTTGTTCCGGTGGAAAAAGAAATAATGCCAGAAACTGCGAGGCGCTGAGCGTCCCGCCATTTGCCAACGGGAAGTTTTCAGCGATATTTTTCACGAACTCTATGATCCGCATATCGTCCTTGATCTCCAGCCCCTGCTGCGAAAAATTGCCAAATACTACTGTCTCACCTATGTTGATCTTTCCGCTGTCTGCAGGTTCCATACCCTGTAGCATGTGCAGAAACGTGCTTTTTCCTGCGCCGTTTTTACCAACAATCCCTATCCGCTCACCTTTCTTGAATGTATAGTCAAATCCCCTGAGTATTACCTTATCTCCATAGCTTTTGTATACCTTCTTCAACTCAGCTACTTTGCCGCCCAGCCGGGTCATTTTCACCTGCAGTTCCACCTGCGCATCCACCACCTTTTGCTTGGCTTTGGCCTCTACCTCATAAAAATTATCCTGTCGGCTTTTCGACTTTGTTGTCCTTGCTTTAGGTTGCTTTCGCATCCATTCCAGTTCCTTACGGTACTGATTCCGCGCTTTGTCTATGTTGGCTAGTGTATTCTCTATCCGGGCCGCCTTTTTCTCCAGGTAGTTCTGGTAATCGCCCTTGTAGGTAAAGAGTTGTTCGTTATCCAGTTCCCATATCTCATCGCACACGTCCTCCAGAAAGTAACGATCGTGGGTGACCATCAGTAGCGTTACATGTTCGTGATTCAGGTAGTTCTCCAGCCACTCCACCATGGTTACATCCAGGTGGTTCGTAGGTTCATCCATGATCAGCAGTACGTGCTTGTGCTCAAAACCTATATCTATCAGAATCTGCGCCAACGCCACCCGCTTACGCTGCCCTCCCGATAATGTCTTTACAATCTGGTTCAACCCATGAATATTCAATTTCCCCAAAATCTGGTGCACCTTTGCCTCAAAGTCCCATGCAGCAAGCTCATCAAGTCTGGCCAGTGCAGCCGAAAGTTCCACAGGATCTTTTTCTTCCTCCGCAATTATCCTTTCGTAGTTTCTCAACGCTTCCGCTACCGGATGGCGGTAGTGAAATATATTGTCCAGCACCGTTGCATTTTCATCAAACTTGGGCTCCTGCTCAAACAGTGCCACAGTCACATCTTTATGTACCCATATCGTACCGTCGTCAACAGTGTCTTTGCCGGCAAGAATCTTGAGCAATGTAGATTTACCACTCCCGTTGCGGGCAATCAATGCGATTTTATCTCCTTCACTGATATGAAATGTGATATTTGTAAAAAGGGGCTTGATTCCGTAGGACTTACTTACTCGTTCTGCTGATACGTAATGCATATTGGGTGCAAATGTACTACCGTACTACGAATGGTTGGCAGGTTTTATTCTCGCACCCATTTCCAAAGTTCCATCACAACTACTAATTACTTATGCGAAGTATAACTTGTTTATGTAACTTCAAATGTATTATCTTGCACTTACAACACCCCGCACTTCGTAATATTGTCTATGAAAACAATAACATGCCTCACAACGCTTGTTATGTTCTGTTTTTGCGCCTTTGCAAAAACAGACCCCTCTCAATTGTTGACTAGCCTTCGTAACGCCGCCCCCGGGCAGGATAGGATCGAAGCGTACAAACACATTTTCAAATATTACGAATACAGCAAACCTGATTCGGCCCTCTACTACCTGGATATGGGCATGAAAGAGGTCACTGCAGCAAAAAACAAAAACGGCATTGCAGCAATGACCGTCCTGTCGGCATACAACGATGTTGCACATGGTCGCCTGGCTTTAGCGAGAGAAAAATACGAAAACGCACTTGCCATGTTTCAGTCTTTGGGACAAAAACGGGGCATTGCAACCGTGCACAATGCAATAGGCGTAATAGATGCCAAATCAGGTAAATTTAGTGATGCTACCCTCCATGTTTTATCTGCACTGAAAATGTTCGAGTCGCTAAATGATATAAATGGTATAGTAAGCTGCTATCAGAAACTTGGCACGATAAATGAAAACAGTGAAAACCTACAAAAAGCACTCGATTACTATTTCAAAGCCATTGGGATAATGGAGCAACACCCGGTCAAGGGTACAGAGTTTGTATGGCTATACAACAATATAGGTGTTGTATATGGCAAAATGGGTCAGTTGCAACAGGCGCAAAACTACTTCGAAATGGCACTTAAAGGAAGTCAGGATCCTGCTTCCATCGATGTCCGTATACTCACGCTCAACAACCTTGGGATTCTGTACGATAAAACCGGCGACGACAAAAAATCACTTGGCTACTTCGACGAAGCTATAAAAATCACCAAAGACAAGAACCTGCCCGAAAATTTTGCTCGATTGTCAGTCAGCAGGGCATCTGTTGTTAGCAAAACCGACCCGGCAGCGGCAATCACCGTATTGACGGACGCACTGAAAACTGTTCAAACCTTGGGGCTCAAAAACCTTGAAGCTGACATCTACTATGGTATGATGGAATCCTACGACCGCCTGGGTAAATACAAAGAAGCATTCAAAACACTTCACCGCCTTAAAAAGCTTGAAGACAGTCTGACCAACACAGACAAAGTAAAGGAAATAATGAACCTGCAGGCTGTCTACGAGCTCGAAAAATCAAACACAAAGCTTGCTTTGGTAGAGCAAAGAAGTGACGCCAATACAAGGATCAAAAACATAATAATTGCAGTCGCTGTTGGGCTCGCGGTGTTATTAGTGTTATTGTCGCTGCTATACTGCAAGACTGCAAAGCTGAATGATCAGCTCAAAAAACGCGAAACAGAATTACAGAAGTCAAATGAAATAAAAGACAAATTATTTTCCATCATCGGCCACGATCTGCGCGGCCCTATTGGCAATGTCCCTATCATGCTGCAACTACTCGAAGACACCACCACCACTCCAGACGAGCGGCAGTATATTCAGGAAAGCCTTATCGTGCATTCCAGGGCATCAATGGAAACACTCGATAAATTATTGTATTGGGGGCAAACCCAGATTAAGGGAATTGGTATTAAGCAGTCAACATTCGCAGTGGGTGAGCATATTATCAACAATACTAACCTGATCAAATCCACCGCTGCTCAAAAACAAATTACTATTATCAACACCATCCCACCAGAAACCACCATTTGGGCCGATCCTACCCATTTCGATTTCATTGTCCGCAACCTGCTGTCCAATGCGGTTAAGTTTACACACAATGGCGGTACCGTTACCCTCGCTGCCGATAGCATAAAAAAAGACGGACATGTAGTTTTCGCAGTCCGGGACACCGGCATCGGTATCAGAAGCGAAATACTAAAAAACATCTTTCAGCCTTTCAGTACCAGCACACGTGGCACCGCCGACGAAAAAGGAACAAGTATCGGGCTCATGCTTTGCAAAGAGTTCGTCACCGAAAATGGCGGCGAAATATGGATTGAAACCCGTGAGGGCATTGGGTCAACATTCTATTTTTCACTAAGAGCTGCCTGACAATAGTCTTATGGATTCCCAAAAAACAGGGCTGAAACTTCACCCGAAGTATCAGCCCTGTTTTCCTCAAAATTTATTTCAATTTCCGCACAATAGGCTTAGCCACATGCCTGCAAATAATACATTTAGTATGCCCTCGCAAATAACACCCGCTGTTTTGATGGGTTGCCGGTAAGTATACATTTACCCTCTTCCTGCATATTGTTGAGCGGTATGCACCGAATTGTAGCCTTCGTAAGCTCCTTGATTTTTTCTTCAGTTGCTGGTGTGCCGTCCCAATGGGCAGATATGAAGCCAGGCTGCTCGTCAAGCGTTTTTATAAATTCATCCCACGTATCTATAGTCCGCGTGTTTTCATTCCGGAAGGTCAAAGCCTTCTGGTACATATTCGACTGGATATCTCCCAGCAGTTGCAGCACATGGTCTGCAAGACCATCCAGCGACACACTTGCCTTCTCCCGGGTATCCCGACGAGCTACTTCCGCCACATTATTCTCCATATCACGGGCACCAAGTGCGATGCGCACAGGCACACCCTTCAGCTCATATTCGGCAAACTTCCATCCTGGACGGGCATTTTCATCGTCATCAAACTTCACCCGTACACCAGCTTTCCGCAGGGTTGCTATGAGTTCGTGTGCATAGTCGTTGATCTTTGCCTTTGCATCCGCATCCTTATTAAAAATCGGCACTACTACTACCTGCACCGGTGCTATTTTCGGCGGCAGCACCAGACCTTCGTCATCACTGTGTGCCATTACCAGCGCACCCACCAGCCTTGTCGAAACACCCCACGAGGTTGCCCATACATAGTCCAGCTTGTTTTCCTTATCCCGAAACTGCACTTCAAAAGCCTTTGCAAAATTCTGCCCCAGAAAATGTGAGGTCCCCGCCTGCAATGCCTTTCCATCCTGCATCAGCGCCTCTATGCAATAAGTATCCTCAGCCCCAGCAAAACGTTCATTTGCTGTCTTTACGCCACGCACCACCGGCATTGCCATAAATTCCTCTGCAAATGTTGCGTACACTTCCAGCATCCGTTCGGTTTCTTCAATTGCCTCCTCGCGTGTAGCGTGCGCCGTATGGCCTTCCTGCCACAAAAACTCTGTTGTACGCAGAAACAGGCGGGTACGCATTTCCCACCTTACTACATTAGCCCATTGATTTATGAGCAGGGGCAGGTCTCGGTACGATTGTATCCAATCCTTATAAGTATTCCAGATGATTGTTTCAGAGGTAGGCCGCACTATAAGCTCCTCTTCCAGTTTTGCGTCAGGGTCTACTATTACGCCACCGCCATTAGGGTCGTTCTTCAACCGGTAGTGGGTTACAACAGCGCATTCCTTTGCGAAACCCTCCACATGTGCTGCCTCCTTGCTGAGAAAACTCTTGGGTATAAACAGCGGGAAATAAGCGTTCTGGTGCCCTGTTTCTTTAAACCGGCGATCAAGTTCATCTCGCATATGCTCCCACAACGCATAGCCATGCGGTTTTATTACCATGCAGCCTTTCACTGCCGAATAGTCGGCAAGACCCGCCTTCAGTACAATATCATTATACCATTGTGAGTAATCCTCTTTTCTTGATTTGATTTCTTTTGACATAAAATTTCTGGCACACTTTTAGCAGTGGTTATAAGGTATCCGGTACACGCTCACAAACAGTCAGGAATTGTTAAAATTTGACAGAATCGTCGTAACGAATGCCGCAAATGTAGTAATTTCACTAAGGATTTTTATGCAAAAACAATTCAAAATGAAACGTTTCGTATTGACATCGCTGCTGCTTGCAGGAATAATGCAAGCCACCTATGCCCAGGTCGATGACATTTATGCAACTGGCTCAGATCAGAGCAAAGTGTCGGATGATGACCGCAAAAAAAGAACACCTAATGATGAAAACCGTTTTGATAACGGCTTCAACAACCAGGATCAGACATCAGATAACAGCGCTGTTGCCGATAATTATATCACTAACGGTGAAGATTACGTCGACTACGATGACGACTATTCTTACAGTACCCGTATCAATCGTTTCGACAACGATTTTTACAACATGGGTTACTATAGTGCCTTTTACAATCCGTTCTGGTACAATCGCAATTGGTACGACCCTTATTGGGGTTATAACCCATGGCGCCCGGGCATCAGCGTAGGTATTGGTGTTGGTTATGGCCCATACTGGAACTCTGGCTGGGGTTGGAACTCGTGGTACGGCTACGGGGCTTGGGGTAGCTACTGGAACTATCCATATTGGGGTGGTGGCTGGGGTTCATCCTATTGGGGTGGCGGCTACTGCGGAAATTATGGCGGAGGATATTGGAACCGTTATTATACCGGCTACAACGATGGCCGATATGGCAACAACAGGGTTGCAGGGTACTATGGTCCGCGAGGAACAAGGGGTAATGGCGTTACCGCATATCGCAGCGCCAATGTAAATCAGCTTGGATTGCGTAGTGGTTACAATGGTGTAAATGCCTACCGCGGTGCTGGTGGTAGCAGGGGTGGTTATGCGCCTTCGCAGCGCAACGGATCTTACAACAACAGAGGCACTCAGAGCTACCAGCAAAATACTGGCCGCGGTCAGCGCTTCTTCGGCAATGGCAGAAATAACGCAACAGAACAGAATAACACAGCAAATGGCAGCAGAAACCGTGGCGGCTTCTTCAATGGTGGCGGTCGGGGTATTGCTCAGCAGAGAAATTATGGTGGCGCAAATAACAACCCGGGCGCAGGTTCACGCAGCTTCAATCAGGGCGGCGGTCAGCCGGCACGTACCAGTCCGGGTGGCGGCGGCAGCAATGGTGGAGGCGGTGGTGGCCGTAGTGTTGGTGGTGGTGGTGGCTCTCGTGGAGGAGGCGGTCGCAGATAATCGCTAGTTAAAGAAATTGTAAAAAAGGCATTGATACGTATCGTACCGGTGCCTTTCTTATTTAAATCATCTTTTAGGAACGGTTTTTGTACGTATTTTGAAAAAGAAAAACGCCTGAACGACCCCGGCAGTAGAACATCTGTTTAGGGATAAATTCCGGTCTTAATCAATAACACACCACGAATATGAATTACAAACAAGCAATAATCGCATTACCAGCAATGCTGTTAGGCGCTTACTCTACAACTGCTCAGGACCTGAATGAAGCGTTAAACTTGTCCAACCTCACCGTTCAGGGCACCGCACGCTCCATGGGTTTCGGCAATGCATTGGGTTCCATTGGTGGCGACTTCAGCAGCGTCAGTGTCAACCCTGCTGGTCTGGGTATCTATCGCTCTTCCGAATTCACCTTCACGCCTACCCTACGACTCAACTCATCGAGCAGCACCTACCTGGGCGTGGTCACACCCGACAACAATGTGAGGTTTAACGTCAATAATCTGGGCATGGTGTTCACCGATGCACCAAAAGGAAAACGTTACGAACGCAGAAAATGGAAATCTGTTTCGTTTGCTTTGGGCATAAATCGTGTTGCCGATTTCAACCGTAATTACAGTTATGGTGGGGTCAACACCGCCAACTCTGCCTCTCAGGTATTTGAGGCCGATGCAAATCAGTACCCGGGCGACCTCGCAAGTACCGACCCGCTCACCGTGCCCGGATACATGGGCTACTGGTCTTACCTTATCAATCCGGTTACCAGCAACACCTACAAAACCGTTGTGCCATTTGGTGGTGGTGTACGCCAGGACAAAACAGTAAAAGAGAGAGGAAAGATCAATGAATTTGCACTTTCAATGGGTGGAAACTACAAAGAACAACTGATGGTCGGTGCCACCTTTGGCATCCCAACAGTGAGGTATTCTGTCAAATCAGCTTTTTCCGAATTACTTGATCCGGGTAATAGCTACGCTAATCCCGACACATTTGTATCCTTCCGCTACAATCAGGACCTTGAGGTAAAAGGCACTGGTCTTAACCTCAAATTAGGTGCAATTGTCAAAGCTACAGACAATATCAGAATAGGTGCAGCATTTCACTCCCCTACTATATATGCACTCGATCAGACGTATACCCCAGGTATAGTTGTTGATGTACACAACACCATATACGAGCGGTCCAGCCGTTTGCAGAATACAGCTACAGACCGCTTCAACTACTACCTGGTTACACCATGGCGCGGCATCCTTAGTGGTTCTTACATCATGAAAGGCATCGGTTTCATCACATTCGATTACGAATACGTGGGATACAACAGCATGAGCTATATCTACCCACTTACCGACGGCAACGGGTACAGCTACGAGCAGGATCAGGAAAATATGAACCAGGATATTAAAGCTACCTACCAGGGTGCTTCAAATTTCCGTTTGGGCATAGAAGGCCTGTTAACCAAATTTTTTATGGCTCGTGCCGGTTTCGGCTATTATAGCAGCCCGTACAAAAATCCGGACATCAATGGTCAGCGAATGGACTTCAGCGCCGGCCTCGGCTTCCGCGACAAAGACTTCTTTGCCGATATTGCGCTCGTTCACAGTGCCTACCAGATCCAGACCGTACCCTATAGCATCAATTTCGACTACGTAAAGTCAGGTGGTTCATCCAATATCCCGGGGGCAACCACCGACTACGGTATCAACAACCTTGCTTTCACTGTCGGCGTCAAATTCTGACAACTGACAATGAACACCTTAGGTATCTAATTTTTTGTTGCATACCGATAAAAGTTTGTTCTTTTTGTTTTTCTTAACTTGGCATTACAGTTATATAAAATAGTTTTGCACTCAATCTGTTTGACTCATTAACACAATAACACACAATTTATGAAGCTAAGACACATTATGTTTGTCGGGTTTGCCTCCGCGGCATTGTTTTCCTGCAGCGCACCGAAAAAACTCAAAAAGTGCGGGGAAAATTACACCAAACTCGATAGCGTATATAGGGTTCTGATGATGGAGAACGCCAAGTGCCAGGCACAGCGTACCGCCGACCTCGACAAGATGAAACTCCTTGAAGCCCAGCTTGCCGACAGCAAAGCCAACAGCAATCAGGTACTCAACCAGCTGAAAGATCTTTCAGTTATTTCCGGATCTCAGGCCGAAAGTATCAAGAAGTCGCTAGACAACATTGGTGTTAAGGACGCATATATCAAAGATCTGCAGTCAGCCATCAACCGTAAAGACTCGCTCAACATGGCACTGGTCATCAACCTGAAGAGTGCGGTAGGCAATCTCGCCGACGAAGACATCAACGTAAAAGTAGATAAGGGAGTAGTTTATGTAGACATATCTGACAAAATGCTGTTCAAGAGTGGCAGCTACGAGATCACAGATAGAGCCAGTGAAGTGTTGGGTAAGGTCGCAAAAGTGATCATCAACCAACCCGATATCGAGTTCCTCGTAGAAGGACATACCGACAACAAACCATTTAAAGGCGGTGGATCACTGCTCGACAACTGGGACCTGAGCGTAAAAAGAGCTACAGCAGTTGTTCGCGTTTTGCAAAACAAGTACAAGGTACCCCCAAGCCGCATGACGGCTGCCGGTCGTGGTGAGTACATGCCTATCGCATCAAACGCGACTAAAGATGGTAACGCTATCAACAGGCGCACACGCATCGTTATTCTACCACAGCTCGACCAGTTCTTCAAACTGCTCGAAAAACCAAACAATTAGTCTTTATTGGCAGTTACCCACCGTCCGGGAATACTTCCAAATTCATAAGGTCAAAACAGGCTTCTGCAATCGCAGGAGCCTGTTTTATTACATCCGGCTCGGTCAATTTGTATGCGCATCAGTGATATTCCGGCACCACCCTGTTTTTAACCTTTTCCCATCAGAAAATTCCCTTAAATTGCGGGTACAGTTTTTACTATGAACAATTACGAGTGGCTGGTTGCGCGGTTAGATGCTTTTATACGGAAATACTATGCCAATAAGGTCATAAGGGGCTCCCTTGTTTTCCTCAGTTGTGTGCTGTTTTACATCCTTACGGTCAGTGTCAGTGAGTACTACTTCTATCTGCCGGTTTGGTCGCGCATTACCATCATGTCGTTGTTTGTAGCGCTAGGGGGTTCCGCATTGGTGGCATGGGTTATCATTCCACTCGCCAGCATGGCCCGCCTCGGCAGCATCATCTCGCACGAGCAGGCAGCAGAGATCATTGGCAGGCATTTCCCGGAGGTCAGCGACAAGCTGCTCAACATACTGCAGTTGCACAACAATCAGGACAATGCCTCAAGCCGCGAGCTTGCCGAAGCCAGCATCAATCAGAAGATCGGTCAGATCTCTGTTGTACCTATCACATCAGCCATAGATCTGTCGCGCAACCGCAAGTACCTTCCATTTGTATTGCCTCCACTGCTTGCAGGGATATTTATCCTCATTGCGGCACCCAATGTACTCAAAGAAGGCTCTTCAAGATTGCTTCAGCCCGCTACTCCATTCGAAAAACCAGCTCCATTTCAGTTCCTTATAGACAACCAATCGCTTGTTGCTGTCCGCAATGCCGACTTTACCCTTACTATGCATACTACCGGTGATGCATTGCCTGCCGATATGGCCATCGAAATTGGCGATGAGCGTGTAACCATGCAATCTTTGCCCGATCATTCCTTCAGGTATACATTCAGAAATGTGACGGAAGCTATCAGTTTCCGTTTCTTCGCAGCAGGGTTTTACTCCCGGCCACATACACTCAAAGTCATTCAGCGGCCGGTGCTCAAGTCGTTCGCGGTTAGTGTCAGCTACCCTGCCTATACTGGGCGCAAAAGCGAAACACGCAACAGCCTGGGCGATATGATTGTGCCAGCCGGCACCACACTTAGCTGGTCGTTGGTTACGGGGCATACAGATGCGGCTACCATTCGTTTTGGTGCAGGTGCGCAGGTTCCACTCAATGGTTCTTCATCATCATACAACTTCCATTACCGCTTTATCAACGACACCAGCTACACCATCACCCTGTTCAACAACAAGGCTGCTGTGGCCGACAGCTACTCCTATGCAGTTCAGGTCATACCCGACCAGTACCCGGTTATCCAATTGCAGCAGTTCAAAGACTCAGTTAGCGGCAAGCAGATACTCCTCAGCGGCAGCGCCGGCGATGATTATGGTATCAGCCGGGTAAACTTCAACTACGAGGTCAGCGAACAGAACAAAACCATACTCCGCAAAAGCCTACCGGTAAAATCTGCGGCAGGAGCTCTTACCAGTTTTGAGCAGTATTTCGATATACAGGCGCTCAACCTAAAACCCGGACAAAAGGTAAGCTACTACATTGAGGCATGGGACAACGATGGGGTGCATGGCAGCAAGGCTTCCCGCAGCGACATCATGAGCTTCCAGATGTTTGAGGGAGACCAGCTCGACTCTGCTATCAACGAGAATGCAGAACAGATCAACGCCGGTATCAGCAGTAGTTCAGAACACTCCAAACAACTGCAGAGCGAATACAAAGACGCTCAGAACAAAATGATGCAGTCTACCCAGATGGATTGGCAGATGGAACAAACCTTCCAGCAGATGATGGAAAAGCAGAAAGAGCTGAAAACAGAGGTAGAAAATGTGAAGCAGCGTTTTGAAGAACAGATACAACAGACAGAGCAAAAGAACCATAGCGACGACCTGAAAGAGAAGCAGCAGGAACTGAACAAACAACTCAATAACCTGCTAAATGAGGAATTGAAGAAACAAATGGAAAAGCTGCAGGAGCTGATGCAGAAGTTGAACAAAGAACAGGCAATGGAGGCCATGAAAGAACTGGAGCAGGAGAATAAACTCTTCAGTATGGATATGGAGCGCATGAAGGAGTTGATGAAGAAAATGGAGCTACAGATGCGGATGGAAGATATGGCCAACAAAATGGATGAACTGGCCAAAGCAGAACGCAAACTGCAGAAAGAAACTGAACAGGGTAAAAAAGATGCTGCCGCTCTGGCCGCAGAGCAAAAGAAGATAGAAGAAAAGCTGGCTAAAGCACTGAAAGAGGAAATGAAGGATGTGCAGCAACTGGCTAAAGAGACCAAAGACAAAGACAGACTGGAGAAGGAAGAACAACAAGGAAAGGATGCGCAGCAGGAAATGCAGGAAAGTGAAGAGGAGCTGAATAAGAAGGAGAACAATAAAGCAGGTAAGTCGCAGGATAACGCTGCAGAGAATCTGGAAAACATGGCCAAAAGCCTGCGCGACAAAGCTGCCGGTATGGACATGGAACAGATAGAGCTCGATATAAAGGCTACCCGCCAGATACTCAGCAACCTTATTCGCCTGTCGTTTGGGCAGGAAGACCTGATGGATAAGGTGAAGCGCACATCGCCATCGAGTACGGCATACCTGGATAACCAGTCGGAGCAGAACAAGCTGCACCGGAACTCGCAGATGATTCGCGATAGCCTTTTCTCGCTGAGCAAGCGGGTGGTGAAGCTGGCGCCGACCATCAACAAGAACACTACGGATCTGGAAAGACGCATGCAGAAAGCGGTATCCAACATTGAGAACCGGAGGATAGACCTCGCTGTTACGGATCAGCAGTATGTGATGACCCATACCAATAACCTAGCGTTGCTGCTTAATGAACTGTTGTCGAACCTGATGCAGATGCAGAACGAGGGCAACAAATCGGGCGGAGCGGGCGCATGCAAGAAGCCGGGTGGTAAGAAAGGCCAGGGAAGCGGTCCGCAGCTTTCGGATATCATATCGGAGCAGCAGCAGCTGGGCGAAGGCATGAAAAAACTGCAGAAACCAGGCGGCAAAAAGCCCGGTGGTAAGGAAGGTAAAGAGAAAGGTGAAGGAGAGGGAAAGGGACAGGGCGACAAACCGGGCAAGGGCGAAGGTGGAAAAGGTAGTAACGGTGGCGGCAGCGGAGGCAGCGGTGAAGGATCAGAAGGTGAGGACGGCGAATATGGCAACTCTGAACAACTGGCTAAACTGGCACAACAGCAGGCGGCGATCAGGCGGCAACTGGCTGAACTGGCCAGTCGGCTGAACAGCAAGGGCATGGGCTCATTTGCCAAAGAGCTGCGCGAACTGGAGCAGAAGATGGACAAAAACGAGACTGACCTGGTGAACCGCCGCGTGAACCCGGACCTGCTCGTGCGTCAGCAAGAGATACAGACCAGGCTGCTGGAAGCTGAGAAGTCTATGCGTGAACAGGAGCAGGACGACAAGCGCTCGTCTAAAACAGCGGAAGAAACCAGCAGACCGGTACCACCAGCACTGCAGAAATACATAACAGACAAACGCCAGATGCTGGAGCAATATAAAACCGTACCGCCACAGCTGAAGCCATACTACCGGGATATGGTAGAACAGTATTTCCACATCATAGGTACTAAGTAACTGAGCCTTCGGGCGGCATGAAACTGAAATGTTGCAATCTGCATTGTGAACTCAACATGTATGCATCGCTGCATTTGTCCAGCACTACCTTCTATACCGTTGACGGATTTGGGGTTGTGCTATCTGGTGAATGTATGACCGGATGATGCCCCGCTATACATTTGGGGTTCATAGTATCGAATTTAGCCTGCTATTTGCAAAGTCATTCGCCTTTTACAGTGGAATAGTCCTTATCGTAACAAAACGACGGGGATCCATCTGTTCTTTAGCAGTTTGCTCTCTTACCGTCATTTCCCCAAAATCAGACTACCCTACCCCTCATAAATAGGGTGCACCGTATACACGATGCACCCCAATCAATTTTCGAATATTAAGCCCGGCTTATTCTTCATCCGGAGCGGCCTGGCCACCCCTTCTGCGGATCTCAAGCAGTTCTTTGATGTTTGGCTTTGTTTCTATCCAGCTTCTCAGCCTAGCCATCAATGCATTGGCCGATGCGGTATCGCCGCTCTGATAGGCGTTCTGCCCTATGCTCTGCACCAATTCAAAATGCTGACTTACTACGTCAACCATTGAATACCTGCTGGATTCGTTCAGTTTGTCAACCCAATTGATGCTCTGCTCGGCATTGTTGGCAACGCGGTCTGCAACCAGTTTACCATTTTTAGTATCGCCAGCCCTAAAGAACGCTGCAGACATAAAGTAACCCGAATAGTCGTAACCGTATGGGTACGAATGCTCTGTGATATTGGTATGTACTTTGCTGAGCAGATTACGGGCTTTCTCCGGCTGCCCCTCTGCCACCAACTGGTTGGCAATAAAGGAAGCGTTCATACGGTAGGAGATCAGCTCGTGCCTGTTGGGCTCGTCGAAATATACATCGTTGCGCTCAGCACCACCCCAGATGAATTTGTTCATCAGGAGGTCGTAACTCTTGGCGGTGTTTATAGAACCCAGTACAGATGGATTTACCCGTACAGAGTCGAGCACCTTGAATGGCATCAGCCTGTATACCATACCTTCCATACGCATGTATTCGCCGGTACCTACATAGTCGGCCTGACGAAGACCAGCGTCGAAGTACAGCGGACGCTTCCAGCCATCTGCAGCAATACCAGCTATGATATTGAGTACCGCAAGATCGCTCTTCATTGCGCTGTTCTTAGGGAAAGTGAACTTCATAGCCGGATCGATCCGGGCTGTATCTGCAGCGTCGATGAGGCCGCGGGCTACCAGTTCTTCCTTGCCCGGTGTAGACACAAAGTAGTTTTTGGCAGGCATATAGTTGACCGGCTCACTACCACGCTGCGCCATCTTGTCGCGGTCGGTGCTGTTCATAAAGTTACAGATGTCTGTAAGGTTGAAGAACTGATCTTTAGGGATCTTGAGCGACGGATTCTCGAGGTACTGAATGAAGTTGTGATTATCGCCCATGTAGTCCTTCTTTTTCCATACCATAGGTACAGGCATGGCATCATTGGTGCGATAATTGAGCTGATCAATGTACCAGTCTATACCTAGCAGGCTGGTATTGATGATGCGCACATCTTTGCGGAAACCCTCAACCTCCTGAATGTACCACAGCGGGTAGGTCTGGTTGTCGCCGTAGGTAAACAGTATCGCATTGGGTTCGCAGCAAGACAGTGTATTGAAAGCCACCGCCCTTGCCAGTGTTTTGCGTGAGCGGTCGTGATCGTTCCATTCTACTTTGGCCATCAGCACAGGTGCTGCCAGCAGGCTGAGTGCTACTGCGCCATAAGCAGCGGCGGCACCCTTGCCCATGGATTTGAGGAACCACTGATAGAGCATCAGTACGCCCAAGCCTATCCAAATTGTGAAGGTGTACGTACATCCGGCAAAGGCGTAGTCGCGCTCACGTGGCTGCAGCGGTGTCATATTGAGGAATATACCAATAGCGGCACCGGTAAAGAAGAACAGCGTAAGTACAATAACACCATCTTTCTTATTCCTGTTGAACTGGTACACCAAGCCCATAATACCCAATATGAAGGGCAGGAAATACAGTTTGTTGTGCGCCTGGCTGGAGCTAAGATCGCCCATCTTGTCGGTATCGCCGAGACCACGGAAACTGTCGATAAAGGATATACCCGATATCCAGTTGCCGCGCTGCGGATCGCCCTGGCCTTCCACATCGTTCTGGCGGCCGGCAAAGTTCCACATAAAGAAGCGCCACCACATCCAGTTCATCTGATAACCGAAGAAAAAGCGGAAGTTGTGCGCACTGGTAGGCTGCTCGCCCTCTGCCAGATCGAGATAACTGCGGTAAAAACTCTCGTGACTAGGACTGTTATAATCCCAAATACGCGGGAAGAAGTGGCTCTGGTTTTCGCCTGTACGCGGGTCTACACCAAATTCAGCCTCTGTTTTGCTGCCTACAATCTCGTAGCGGTCTTTGCCGTCTACTTTCATGGGGGCATACATTTTTTTGCTGTCGTCTACCCCTGTATACACGCTGGTAAAGTATGGCCCTGTAAACAACGGCTGCTGACCAAACTGCTCACGGTTTACGTAATCGAGGAAGCTCATCGGGTTGTCCGGATTGGTCATATCAATAGGCACATCGGCGCGAGAGCGGATGATAGCGGTAAAGTAGCAGGAATAACCAATGATAATGAACACTACGCACAGCACGCCGGTATGCACCAGGTACCAACCTTTCTTTTTTGCAAACAGCAGCATGAATACGAGCAAGCCGGCAAGGATCAGAAGGAATATGATTGCACCGGTATCGAAAGGCATACCAAAATCGTTGGTAAACGTACGGTCGAACGAGGAAGCGATGCGTGGAATGTACTGGATAACACCGAATTGTATAAAGCCCAGTATGACACAACCAATAATAAAAGCTAATGCCGTACCAACCGGAGTAGCCTTGAAGCGCCTGAAATAATAGATCATGGCTAGGGCAGGTATAGTAAGGAGGTTGAGCAGATGGACACATACTGACAAACCAATCAGGAACGAGATCAGCACTATCCAGCGGTCGGCATGCTTATTGTCGGCAATATGCTCCCATTTGAGCATTGCCCAGAACGTAAATGCGGTAAACAGTGAAGATGTGGCATACACCTCGGCCTCGACAGCGGAAAACCAAAACGTATCGGAAAAGGTACAAGCCAGCGCACCTACCACACCAGCACCCATAATGGCTATAAGCTCGCCACCCTGGGGCTCAGCGTCGCTGGTGACCAGTTTTTTGGCAAAATGGGTGATTGTCCAGAACAGAAATAATATACTGAATGCACTGGCCAATGCAGATAATGCATTGATAAACAGTGCAGCATTGGTAGACGGACCACCAGTAAGCGCCTCGCCGCCGGAGAATAAAGCGAACATGCGCTGCAGCAACATGAAGAATGGCGCGCCCGGAGAGTGGCCAACCTCCATCTTGTAGGCACAGGACAGAAACTCACCACAGTCCCAGAAGCTCGTAGTGCGCTCCATGGTCATTAAATAAACAATTGCTGCAATGCCGCCCGTGATCCACCCTACAAGGTTGTTGACTTTACGATAGTTCATGATATATTATTAGAGAGGCGACAAAAATAACAAAAGTTGCCAGTTATCAATATTTTAGTTGTTTAATAAAGGTTAATCCTTGCGCAGTGATTACCTATAGTTAATATAAGGGCTGCTCAACAAGGCGTTTTTGCGAGGCTGTTACAGCAGGAGATTGGCCATGCTTTTTTTCAGTTGCTCGCGGGTGAGCTCCTGTGCCAGCTGTACAGAGGGCATCTGCCGGAGTGATGCCAGTATCAGGTGCGCATCGTGCTGGGGCTCGGCTGTTTGTATCAGCCACAGGAAATCGAGGTGCTTTACCTCGGGCAGCAAAACCTTTTTGCCATGCTTCAACTGATACAGCAAATGGCTGTACCCACTGTTGGGATCCTGATGGCACCATGTAGGAAAATACCATAGCTCGCCGTCGGGCGCCGGCGCCGCACCAAACATACTGCCCTGCACCTCACTACCAAGGTATTTTACGGCGTCTTTGCCAGACCGGGTTTCGCCCATACATATGGTATGCTCAGGTACATTGGCAAATGATGTACCAAAATGCCGGTTGAGCAGCCAGCAAAACCTGAAACCCGGGTAAGCAGTGGCAATACCGATCATGGCAGAGCCGCCAAAAAACTGCTCTTTCATTCCGCCAACATCCAGTATCATGCTCATGACAATATGTTATTAGTGTCTGACACAAAGTTAAGGATGGAAGTCGGGATTATGGGGAAGGAGTTTCTTTGTGACCGGTGCTTTGGTGCAAATCTGACAGCAAAGATCAGGCGGCCGATTTGTGATTTTGCGCACTTTTGGGAAAAAATTTCTGTTTTCGGCTTTTGTGGCGATATGCGTTGATTATCTGTCGTTTACGAATTCTTTTGTTTTTACTTTTTGCGCAGTTTTTGCGCACTTGCTTCCCACTGAGGGCGTTGGTGGCAGCAGCAGGAGTGGCAGCTTCGGTACCCGTGGGTTGGGTTTCATCTGGTTCGTTTTCGTAGTGGTTGGAGTCACCGTCTGATGGTTGTTTCGGAGTGCCGGGGAGGGTGCTGATCTCTTCTTCGCTTGGGAACGGGATGCCCCAGCGCTCGTAGGTTTCTACGGTTTCGGGGTCGGAGAAGAAAGCTTCGCGATGGTCGATCAGCGTTTCGGTTCTGTCGGGGTCGGGGAAGGGGATGGTGCCGGAGAGGCCTGTGAAGTGGGCCGGAAGGAGGGTGTCCCGGTTGATGTTGGCACGGGAGGTCATATACTCATCGAGGTAGGGCATGACGGCTTGTGCCAGTTCGGGGTTCTTTGCATGGAGCATATCCATAAAGTGGCCGCATAGCTCTATTGATTCGTTGAGTGCAGCACGGCTTTTGAGGTTTTTGATGGTTCGGGTGAGCTTGTACAATGCGTCGATCTCAACTGGCTTGACCGGGTCTGTGACGCGCCGCTCTGACAGGTACCGCTCTGTAAGGTTGCCGAAGATGTGGTAACAGTTCTCTACCAGTATAGCGGGCAGATGCTCGGCTGATTTTTTGAGGCGGTCCCAGTCGCCTTCTCTGACCCAGTAGGAGAGGCTACGGCGGCTGATCTCTAGTATTGCGGCGATCTGTGTTTTGTTGAGGCCGGTCTGGAAATAGAGATTGCGGGCTTGTTGCTTTTTTTCTGTATTCATAATGATAGGTTTTGGTATTTGGGCATAAAGGTCGGGTGGGTTTGGGGGATGGGCAAATGGGGTGTATATGATATGCAGCCAGCGGCATATCATAAGACGTATACGCGATATGATAAAAAGTTCTTCCGGCTGTGGGCGCGGGTTTTGGGGTGAAAAGTGCTTTTTTTCGGAGGGGTAAATTTTCGTTTGGCAAACAGGGGCAAGCGCCACCTGAATTGCACATTGCGATTCTTTTTTCGCCGGTCGGAAACCGGCTACCGTGCCTGCCGTAGGTACAACCTACGCTAAACGGACCAGGCGGGGTAATTTCATCCGCAAATTTGTTTATCTATTCAATAGTTCATAGTTTTGTGAAATAATAAACAATGATGCAAAAAGAAAAGCAAATCTATACGTTACACGCCGAAGTATGCAAAGCACTAGCTCATCCGCTACGAATAGAGGTAGTAGACATTCTTCAAAAAGGCGAACTATGTTTCACTGAGATATTGGGGGAAACAGGAGGATTGAAATCCAATTTAAGCCAGCATCTATCCGTTATGGTAAACAGTAGCATTTTGAATGTACGCAAAGACAGCAGATGCAACTATTATAGTTTGTCTTCCCCGAAGGTTGCAGAAGCATGTTCTTTAATGCGTGAAGTTCTCATTGAGAGCATAGAAAAAAAGCAGGAATTGCATAAACAACTTTTGACTGCATCTTAATATTCCAAAAAACAATAAATATGAAGCTATTCAATTTTTTACGGTTAATGAATGTCAGCCTCCTCGTATTGGGAATATCAGCCTCATGTTTTGGGCAGGCAACCAAAGCAGATCCCTGGTCACAAAGTCAGTTGATGCCCCCAGCAGATCTTGCGAAAATCATTACCGAGGGAAAAGAACACCCGATGATTTTCAGTATAGGGTACGACGCTATTATAAAAGGTTCGATTGATATAGGCGCAGCAAAGGAAGGGGAAAACCTGAAAAGATTCCAACGACAACTATCAAAATTGCCAAAAGACGCAGACATAGTCATTTATTGTGGCTGCTGCCCTTTCGGCCCATGTCCCAATATACGTCCTGCGTTTAATTTGCTGAAAGAAATGAATTTCACCAATTACAAATTACTAAGCTTGCAAAGAAATGTAAAGGCTGACTGGATTGACTTTGGCTATCCGATCAGAAAATAGCTGTTTAGGTAGTTGAAAGCGATAAAGTTTTGAATTTCTAATTTCAAGAGTAGTAATGGCAGCACAAGTAAAATTAGGGTTAAAAGAAAACCGGGCGCAGTTTGCGCTTTTAGTTCTTGTCAATGGGTTTGTAGGCGGCATGGTGGGGCTGGAGCGCTCCATCCTCCCACAAATTGCAGAGAAAGAATTTGCGATAGCTGCGAAAACAGCAATACTGTCATTTATTGTCGTTTTCGGTATTGTAAAGGCAATTACAAATTACTATACGGGTACACTAGCTAACAAATTTGGCAGGAAGAACCTTTTAATAGCGGGATGGGTAATTGGTATCCCCGTCCCATTTATATTAATGCTTGCACCTGACTGGAATTGGATTATTGCTGCAAATATTCTTTTAGGCATCAATCAGGGCCTGACCTGGTCGAGTACCGTAGTTATGAAAATTGATCTTGTCGGTGAGAAGCAACGAGGCTTTGCTATGGGGTTAAATGAGTTTGCCGGCTATATTTCGGTCGCAATAGTTGCGTTTCTTACTGGCTGGATAGCAAGCGAGTATGGAGTGAGGCCGTATCCATTCTATTTGGGGATAGGTATAGTATTTCTCGGACTGTTAAGTAGTATCTTCTTTATTAAGGACACTAAACAGCATGTAGCAATAGAGACTACTACCAGTGTTGTTCCAAAACTAAAAAATATCTTTTGGGACACAAGCTGGAAGAATAAAAATCTGGGATCAGTGACTCAGGCAGGGCTGATTAATAACCTCAATGATGGCATGGCATGGGGCATATTGCCGGTTGTTCTTGCATCGAAGGGATTTAGTATTGCAGCAATTGGAATAATTACGGCAGTTTACCCGGCAGTATGGGGTATAGGACAATTATTTACAGGGAAAATGGCTGATAAGTTTTGCAAGAAGGATATGCTATATATGGGAATGTTGCTACAGGCGTTCGCATTGATTTTACTTGTTTGGGCAAACACGATGACCCATTTTGTCGTTTTGTCGGCTGTTTTAGGATGGGGTACTGCAATGGTATATCCTACTTTCTTAGCTACAGTAGCTGAAAATACAAACCCGCAGGACAGGGCAAAAAGCATAGGAATATTCCGGCTTTGGAGAGATATGGGGTATGCCATAGGAGCAATACTAACAGGCATAATTGCTGACCTTATAAGCATCAATGCTTCCATAATTTTCATCGGTGTTTTGACTTTTATTTCGTCTGCTGTTATTTATTACCGAATGAAGTGCAGTGATGGAAATGCCGTAAAAATTATAGATTGGTTAACCAATAAGATTAAACATGATACAGGAACAACAAGTACCGGAATGCCTTGCGAAAGAAGAATTGCAAAAGTTGCTAACGCATTCTCCTGACAATCTAATCATTATTGATGTGCGAACACCGGAAGAATATGCAACCAGCCATATACCGAATGCTATAAACATTCCTATACATGAATTAGAAAAGCGCTCTAAAGAGTTTGATAGTAATGCGATAATAATAACTGCTTGTGGAAAAGGGGGAGGAAGATCTGCTAAAGCAGCAGGGTTTTTAAAAGAAATAGGATTTAATAGATCATTCTTTCTGTGTGGTGGGACATTTGGATGGCTTGAAAAATTATGAAAAGCCAAACAGTTCAGAATTAATGTAAAAGTTCGAACTTCCCGTTAGGGTAAAAAGCAAAACCCGCGACTAGCGCGGGTTTCAATCTAAGTGCCCCAGACAGACAAAACTTCGAACCAAGTGTGGGAATTTTTCAGTAAAATTTATTAAATCTATTGGGGGTTGATTACCAGAAAAAGGGAAATCGAAACTAACGGTTATTGGTTAAGTCGCTTTATTACTTCTGTTTTTTCGTTGTCAATGTCGACTTTAACATAGGTGGTCATATAAATAGGGCTGTCTATACCAATAATAAGATTGTCATCAAACCTTTGCAAATCCAATACTCTAAATTCTTGCTTGTAGATGGTAATCGTCATGGTGGTCACATCAACAACAGCAATTCTCTGATTCCGGCTTTTTTTTTGGTCCATATTGGCAGTGCAACTTTGGTGCTTGAACCATTCCATATTACCGGACCTCCGCTCCAAGTGTTCAATTCTATTTTGCTATCATTCAAAATTAGGTAACATGTTCCACCTATCGGAGCGCCCATTGCAATCTCGTAAAGCTCGCCAAACTCTATCCTATATTTTCCGTCAGGAGATATCAGATTTTTATCTGCATTGGAGAAATTCCATGGGTTGGGATATTTGTTGTAGTCGGCCATAATCGGTCACAAATATCGAAAAAAATGGTCTGCGAAACTTGATCTCAAAAAAACAGTTGCAGCGTCTTGATGGTTCGAAGTCTTGTAACGATAAAAAAATGAAACCCGCTCTGAGAGCGGGTTTCATTTTTTTGTGCCCCTAACAGGAATTAAACCGTTACAATCTTCAAAGACTGCCATATTTTCTACGAGTGTGAACGGTGCCATTTTGGGCTGGGTCTGATAGCTTTGGGGTTGCTGGTTGTTTCCAGTTTGTCGTTTCTGGTCAGGGCGCTGTGCTTGGGTCGAGGCTGTTGGTGAGGAACACCAACAGAGGCAGAAAGAAATTACGATTAGCTATGCAATGGTCAGCGAGGTTGTGGTACGACGCTCTGCGGGACCTAAAGTTTCTCGAATTTAATTGTCTTACTTTCTTTGTCTCCCCGGAGTGAAACGTAGTAAATGCCATGTACAAGGGAGCCTACATTGACAGTAACCAAAGGACCATTTACAATCTGTGAACTGACGATCTGCCCCATGGCATTATATAAAACAAGCGAACGAAAACTACCGGTTTCCACAGTGACATTAAGTATTTCGCTAACTGGATTGGGGTATAGTTCTACTTTCGACAAGCCGATACTTTTTACAGTATTGGGCAACGGTATGGTGCTGAACACCGTGTTTGTCATTACTACCTCATTCACATCGAAGTAGATACCTACGCGATTGGCGATTGTAGTTCCGGGAGACAATGTTGTTTTTGCGTTGATAGAGAAGGTAACCATACCTTTGCATAAGTCGTGGTGGGAGCTATCAGGTAGCATAATAGAGGGAAAGTCGAATTTCAGAATGTTGAGGTCTGCAGCCTTGTATTTGTAGAGCACCGTAGCATGAGAACTAATACCACCTTTTAGTGTGTTGATATCGAGATAATCGGAAAGCGTATCCATGATGTGAATATTGTAGGCTGTATCATTGCCGGTATTTTCAAACTCCAGCATATACTCAAGGGCGGTACCAGCTGTAATGTTACCGGTAGGCGTTACAGATTTACGGTTGGGATCATAAGAAGCCCTGATAGTATCGCAACGTGTAACGATATTGTTTGCAGGAAATAAGTCACCGGAAACTGGAGTAATTGTGAAAGTGGAATTTACGGTATCGCCAAGCACAAGTGTGGTAGCCGAATCGAGCTTCAAATTAAAAAAACCAAAAGAATTGGCACTAATAGTACCGACATCGAATGTGACACTCGTACCAGATACAGTATAACTGCATGCTGGTTCAACACTGTTGAAGGTGAATTTCGGACTATGGTCGAAACGCACCAGCGCGGGTGTACCAATGCACGCAGAATTGGTAACGGAAAAATTGGCTCTTTGTACGCTTCTGTTTGAAAATGTAGTTGCGGAAATACTGAGATCGAAGGCGGACGAAGTGGAAACACAATCAAATAGCAGATACCTGGGTGGTATGATCTCGAATGGCGATGCCGGAATGGTGTCATATATTATGCCAGAGGATGCGCATGCAAGTGTAAGCCCTGTAGGTGGACTAAGCAATCTGAAAGCATAGATAGTACCGCCTGGTGCTGACGCCTCGTAAAAGACACCTGCATAAACAAGCAATGTATCTATGGGGACACCAGCAGAATCTACCTCGAATGTACTGCAACTTCGTACGTTATCATCAACTGAATCATGCACACAATTCCCATTGACATCAACCATTGGGTAGAAAGTAAGGTAGTTGCAGGGTCGTACTTCCTGTGATACTATTGCTGAGTCTACCGGACTACCATTATACAACACCATCTTGATCGTATAAACACCAGGTGTGGCATATGCATGGTAACTGTTTGTGATGGCAGTATCCGGAATCCAGGAGGTAGTAAGCACAGTTGTATCTGACCCATCGCCCCAGTAAACCTTTATCGTCTGACCAGGCAAATATCCAGATGATCTAACTTGACATTGATAAGTACCGCAAACATCGTAAGAATGTGCCACCCAATATGACTCAATTGACTGCCCGCTGGAACGGGAACAACCTGTGACAATTAAAATCAAAGAGGTAAAAAGGTAAATGAGCTTTTTCATAGGGTATGGTTTTGTGTTTGGTTACATATCTGTGAAATAACATAACAATAACTATGCCAAAGTTTTCACGTCACCAGATCCGAATCTTTTGAAGCAACCCGCCAATGAGGCAATGACGATTCAATATGACAAAAAAGTGCGTAAAAAAAGGCAGACCTTTTTTACGCTTTTATACAATTGTTATTGCACAAAATACATCTTCATACTCCCCTTACCCTTCGCTTCCACTTCCCCCCGGTACTCGCAGGTGAATTTGTCCTTTACGAGGTCGTAGGTGGCCTGGCTGATGTTGATCTTGCCTGCTTCGCCGCTTTGCTCCATACGTGCGGCGGTGTTTACGGTATCGCCCCAGATGTCGTAGGCAAATTTCCTGACGCCTACTATTCCTGCTACCACGCTGCCGCTGTGCACACCCACCCTAACCCGGAAGGTTCTTTCGGTGCCCATTTTGGCTACCCTATCGTCCATGAATGCTGTGATTTCTTTGGCAGCCAGTACTATATGTTCGGCGTGGTGAGGGTCTGTGGCAGGCAGGCCGGCTACTGCCAGGTAGGCATCGCCGATGGTCTTTATTTTTTCTATGTTGTATTTCGCCGTTATCTCGTCGAACTTTTTGAAGCAGGTGTGCAGCTCATCTATCAGGTTTTGCGGGCTCATGTTTACGCCAGCCCGGGTGAAGTTGACAAAGTCGGTGAAGAGGACTGTGACATTGTCGTAGTGTTTGGCGGTGGTGGCACCTGTGGCTTTGAGCTCGGCGGCAACGGCCTCGGGGAGAATATTGTGCAGCAGGGTTTCGTTTTCCTTTTTTTCCCTGCTCAGCAATTTGTTGTTCTTCTTTAATAAGAAAGTGAAGCCGGATAAGACCAGCAAGACCGCGCCGCCTATGAGCTCGTAGTTGCGGCGGTGCGCGGCCTTTGCATCTGCCTCTTTTTGTGCCGCGGCCACCCTGAGGCTGTCGCGATATTCTTCTCGTTCGTTTTCGTAGTTGGCCATTCGCTCCCTGTTCTGCCGGGAGAAAATGGAGTCTTCGAGCTCCCGGGCACTGTCGGCATACACAATTGCGTTTTTATAGTCGCCGCTGATTTTGCATAACTCCGCAAGCCCCTCGTAGTTGACCTGCATAATATCTATAGCCTGCAACGGTCTGCAGGCAGTATTGCTCTGCCGCAGGTAGCCTATGGCGGCCCGCATCAATGCAGGTTTGCCAACAGGTATGTCGCCGGTGGGCTGGTATTTGCTGACGGTTTGCTCTGTGAGATTGGTAACATTTCGCTGCTTTAGGGTAGTGTCTCTGAGGATCTCGAAATAGAGTATGCCGATATTGGACGAGATGGTAGCTATGCCCTGCTTGTCGCCTATCTCTTCTGATATTTTCAACGCCTTTTGCTGGTATGCAGCGGCCATTGTGTAGTTCTTCATATCGGTGTAAATGATACCGATATCGCCGGAGGTGCTGGCAACAGATCTTTTTCTGCCCATTTCTTCCTCCATTTTCAGGGCGCGCAAGGAATAGTCGAGCGCCCGGGTGTGGTCTTTCTGGTAAGAATAGGTGTTGCCCAATGCGTGCAGGCCACTGGCGATCAGGTCTTTGCTGCCCAGCTCTTCGGCCAATTTTAATCCTTTAGAAAAATAGTCCAGCGCTTTGGCGAATTCGCGCTGCCTGGTGTATATATCCCCAACATTGTTGAGGGCACTGATAACACCCGGTGTGTACTTAATTTCTTCGTGAATAGCCAGCGATTTGAATGCGTATTCCATAGCCCGGGAGTAGTTGGACTGCCCCACATAGATATAGCCGATATTGTTCATCACCACAGCTACACCCTTTCTGTTGCCTGTCTGCCCGTACAATTTTTGGGCAGTGAAGAAATATGCCAATGCCGTGTTCCAGTCGCCCTGATTGGAATGGATATTCCCCATCTGGTTGGTGGTTTTTGCCATTCCTTTTTTATCGCCCATGTGCTCATATAACTTCAGCGCCCTGAGCACGAAAACCTGCGCCTGGTCGTATGCGGATAGTACTGCGTAGTTTTTGCCGATGGCTGAATTTGCATTTGCGATTCCATTGTTCCATGCCAGCTTTGTGGCCAGTGCCAAAGCCTGCTGTGCGTATAGCAGGCCTGTGTCGGGGACGGTAGGAGCGTATTCCCATGCCAACTCATCGAGCAGGTTTACTTTATTGGTGTCGTCTTTTTGCAGGGAAAGTTCTTTGATCAGTGAGTCTGCTCTTGTCTGACCCGCCAACCGGGCATAAAGGTGGCTGGTACTTGACAACAAAAGCAGGAACACACCAATGACAATTCGTCTCATAGTTCTGACGGGAGAAAAAGCAACAAAATACGGTAAATATTTGTTCTGCACCCTGCAGCGGCTGAGAGTGGGTTTTGCGTTGGTGCGGATGAAAATGAGGATGTGGCAGAATGAGCGGAGAATGGCTGGATAGGAAAAGGGCTGGAGTTGCACGCTGTGGGGGTTTTTATTGCTTATTTTTAGCAGAGATGCTTTGGGGAATTACCGCTTAAAGAACTATTTTCGCAATCCATTTTGTATAACGGCAAAACAGATGAAAGATTTTTCTTACGTAACCGGTCCAACTCCGGCATATATTGAATCGCTTTACCAGGAATTCGCAAAGGACTCTACGCTTGTAGACCCTGAATGGAAGAAGTTTTTCGAAGGTTTTGACTTTGCAGTAACCAATGCCGTGGGCAGCAGCACTGCTGTGGCCGGCGCAGGCACCGCCACCAGCGGGGGGCAGCTGGAGAAAGAACTGGGCGTGTTTGAGCTGATAAGGGCTTACCGTAAGCGTGCACACCTTGCCGCCACCACCAACCCTATCAGAGCGCGTAAAGACCGCCACGCCCAACTGGAGCTGGAACGCTTCGGGCTGGGAGATGCCGATATGGATACCAGCTTCTTTGCCGGCAGATTCATAGGCATGAAGGAAAGTAAGCTGCGCGATATTGTGGCGCGGCTGAAAATGCTGTATCTGGGCAATGTGGGTGTAGAGTTTACCTACATCAACGATACTGAAAAGTGCCACTGGGTGCAGAAAACATATGAAGACCTGATGAGTACGCCACTGTCTATACCACAGCGCAGGCGTATACTGCAAAAGCTGAATGAGGGTGTGATCTTTGAGAAGTTTCTGAATACGAAATTTATAGGTCAGAAACGCTTTGGGCTGGAAGGAGGCGAGGCTACTATAGCTGCGCTGGATACCATGATCAACGATGCGGCAGATGCGGGTGTGCAGGAGGTGGTGATAGGTATGGCTCACCGTGGCCGCCTGAACGTGCTGGCCAACACGCTGAAGAAAACCTATCAGCAGATCTTCTCTGAATTTGAAGGGAATATGCCCGAGGATATGACCATGGGCAGTGGCGATGTGAAGTATCACCTGGGTTTCCAGAGTGAGATTGTGACGCCGGCCGGGAAGACGATCAATGTGCAGCTGACACCTAACCCGTCGCATCTGGAGGCTGTGGACCCGGTGGTAGAGGGCTTTGCACGGGCCAAGGCCGATACGCTGTATAACAAAGAATACGATAAGGTACTGCCAATACTGATACATGGCGATGCCGCGGTGGCGGGTCAGGGGATCATATACGAGCTGCTGCAGATGTCGAAGCTGGCAGGCTACTATACTGGCGGTACGATACACTATGTGATCAATAACCAGATAGGGTTCACTACCGACTTTGACGATGCACGCTCTGCCGACTACTGCACGAGTGTAGCCTCGATGCTGCAATGCCCGGTAATGCACGTAAATGGTGACGATGCCGAAGCAGTGGTGAAATGCAGTATGCTGGCGATGGCCTACCGCCAGAAGTACAACGAAGATATATTTATAGACATGGTGTGCTATCGCAAGCATGGGCACAATGAGGGCGATGAGCCTAAGTTTACCCAGCCACAGCTCTACGCACTGATAGACAAACACCTGAACCCACGCGAGGTATATACCCAATACCTGATGCAGCACGGCGAAGCCGACGCCCGTGAACTGGCCAAAGAGATGGAGACCCTGTTTTGGGACGACCTGCAGCAGCGGCTGGACGAGGTAAAACAAAAACCCCTACCCTACAAATACCAGAAACCGGAGATGTGGTGGAAGGAACTGGGCAAGGCGAAGAACGAGGACTTTGACACATCGCCCGAAACTGCGATTCAGGAGGCAGATTTCCGCAGGTACTTTGAAGCGCTGATGCAGTGGCCGGAAGGCTTCAGCCCGCTGAAGAAGGTGGAAAAACTGATACAGGACAAGATAAAACTTTTTGGCACTGACAGCAAGGTAGACTGGGCTACGGGCGAGTTGCTGGCGTATGCCAGCCTGCTGGCAGACGGCAATGAGGTGCGCCTGAGCGGAGAGGACATCAAACGCGGCACCTTCTCTCACCGGCATGCAGTTATCTACGACCAAAACAACAATCAACCCTATAACAGGCTGAGCCGTCTGCAGGAAAAGCAGGGCTCATCGTACCTGTACAACTCGCTGCTGAGCGAGTATGCAGTACTGGGCTTTGAGTATGGGTATGCAATGGCCAACCCGCACAATCTGGTGATATGGGAAGCGCAGTATGGCGACTTTGTGAATGGTGCACAGATCATCATAGACCAATACATAGCCAGTGCAGAGCAGAAATGGACCAATATGAACGGTCTGGTAATGCTGCTGCCTCATGGCTACGAAGGTGGTGGGCCGGAACACTCGAGCGCACGCCTGGAACGCTTTTTGCAGAATTGTGCTGAGCTGAATATGGTAGTAACCAATATCACTACAGCTGCCAACTTCTTCCATGCACTGCGCAGGCAGCTGGCATGGCAGTTCAGAAAGCCGCTGATCAACTTCTCGCCCAAGGCAAATCTGCGGCATGTACGCTCTTACTCCAATATAGGTGAGTTTACTACAGGCGGATTTAAGGAAGTGATAGACGACCCAAATGTGAAATCGGCAGCGAAGGTGAAGCGAGTGTTGCTGTGCTCTGGTAAGATGTACTTTGACCTGAGTGAAAAACAACTTGCAGACAACCGCGAAGATGTAGCTATTGTGCGGCTGGAGCAGCTGTACCCCTTGCCATTGAAACAATTGCAGGCATTGCGTGCCAAGTACAAAAAAGCAGAGTGGGTTTGGGTGCAGGAAGAACCCCAGAATATGGGTGCGCTCTGGTACCTTAATATGCATCTGGCAGCAGCAGATCAGCCGTTTGCTATGCGGTATATCAGCAGGCCTGCAAGCGCATCTACAGCTACGGGCTTTGCCAAGAAACACATAGTTGAACAAAACAGCCTTGTAGAACAGGCTTTTGCCTGAGGCAACGGGTTTATTTCACCTGTTGGTTGAGCCATTTGACGAGATCTGATACTACTTCCGACGAAATGGTATGTTCCATGCCTGTGTAGGTATGCAGTTCAGGCTTCAGCCCAATGCTTTGGAGGTAGTCTGTAGCGTCTTTACCATCGGTATACGGAAGCACGCCATCGGCGGTGCCATGTGCCACAAAAATACGAAGTCCTGCCAGTTCGGTCTTTGGCCTTATGAGGGGCTTGAGCGACTGCGGCAACAAGCCACTGAGTACTCCAATACCTTTGATGGTGCGGGGCGATGTAAGTCCGGCCTCATAGCTCATGATGCCTCCCTGACTGAATCCCATCACAAAAACATTTGCTGGGTCGGCATGGTACTTAGCTACTACCTGGTCTACAAATCTGATGAGTAATTTGCGGCTGCTTTCGAGGTCTTCTTTGCGGCCGCTGTACTTGTTGCGTATAGATATATCACGTTCAAACCAACGAAACCCTGTTGCTGAAACCGGCTGGGGTGCACGTGCTGCCACTATCAGAAAATGAGCTGGCATAAAACGGCGCAGCTGAAACATGTTCTGCTCCTCGCCACCGTAGCCATGCAACATAATAAGTACTGGCGGTTTCCGGGTTTGAGCAGGCGGTTGCTGAACCACATACTTCAGTACAAGGTCATCTTCAACCTTTGCCGTCTGGGCAAATGAACTAAAAACAAAAGAAAGGACAATAAATACCGACAAAAATGCGCGCCTGTTCATACAACTAAGGTAGGAACTTTAGCGATATAGGGCAACACAGATCAAGGACCATTACAGCCAAGCAATACAGACTACTTGTATACTGTGCCCTTGAGGTTGGTATGCGTGAGCAGCGGGCTGGCGATAAGCGAATCCACTGTCTTATCAGTAATGGTGATCTTGCCGGTACGCATAGCACGGGATGTAAACAATCCGAGCACGTCTTCGCCCTTGATATTGGTGTATACTGGTGCTATTTCGCTGCCTGTAAGGCCATTGCCCTGAGTAAGTGTGGCCTGGCGGTACCTGAAGTAGTCTGGAGTACTGAGGTAAACCGAGATATCGCACCTGTCGATCAGGCGAACCACATTGGCAGGGGCAGCGCCCATACCAGTGCTCAGTGCGCCATACAATGCGGTATTCTCAATCTTGTACTCAAAAGATGTACCATTGAACGGCAGGAAACCCGCATCATAGTCGTAATAACGAACGGTGTGTGCCTTGGTAACAATGTCAGAATCGTGCCAGTTGAAACGGATAATAGCCTGTGCAATGTTTGTAGGGCTGATGAGACCATTGTAGCCAAAGTTGTTTTCAGGTGTATACCTGCCATCTATAGTGAAGTACCTTTTGGCCAGTACAGAGTAGAAGCTCATGCCATCAATATTCAGCAGATTGTCATCAATCACGGGTACGAAGAACTCTGGTTTGTTGCTGCTCACGATCATCGCATCGGAAGAGTCTGTTACGCCGGTTTTGAGGTTTGTGATCTTTAGGCGATATACGTACTTCGGATCGAGTGCGTTAGTGAATTTGTAAGCGTAGTTGGGTGCATTAAAAAAGGTACCGGGCTGTTTTGGGTAACCCTCGGCGGTGAGATCTACCCTGTTGAGGTGAATAGAGTCGAAATACAAATTGCCTCCAAGGGTGCGGTAGCGCTCAATGCGGACATTGATATTGGAAAAGAAGTTTGAATCGGCGTTTTGAGCCATGCTCACGGCACTTTTTTCCTGATCCAGAAACGCTTTTTGAATACGGACATAGTGCGCGGTATCATTCATATCGAGAAAGCCATACACGACGGTGATGTCTTTGTAGGGTGCGGCTACGTCAAATTTTTCGGAGCAAGCTGAAAAAAGCATAACAGATGCTGCGGACAGGAGTAGTATTATTTTTTTCATTTATTGAAGTGCTGATAAAGCGAACAAAGATAACAGATTAGTTGATAACTGTTTTGGCGGCGAAATGGGGATATGAAAAAGATAAGTTAAAAAAAGAGCGGAACGCATATAAATACCTGCTGGTTGCATTAAATAAGTTGTACGCGATTCGTTCCAACAAACCCTGTGAAAAAAAATCTACTAATTTTTTAGTTTTAAAACTAATTGTTTAGTAGCTTTACTAAAAACTTAGTAATAACAATGAAAGCGAATTACAAACCACTGACAAAAGCCGAAGAAGAGATCATGCAAATATTATGGCGGCTGGAAAAAGCGTTTATTAAACAAATAGTAGATGAAATGCCAGAACCTAAACCACACTACAACACTGTGAGTACCATAGTGAAGATACTAGCAGACAAGGGCATAGTAGGAAGTGAGCCACTGGGCAATGCACACCGATATTACCCACTGGTACAAAAAGACGACTACAGCCGGAATACAATGAAGCAATTTGTATCGAAATACTTCGAGGGGTCTTACAGTGCGATGTTTTCATTCTTCGCCAAGGACAATGACATCAGTGTAAAGGAACTGGAGGACATCGTAAAACAACTTAAAAACGAGGAAACAAAAAAATAGACTATGATCTACCTGTTGCAATATACACTGTACACAATGCTGCTGTATGCGCTGTACCATATACTGCTGCGCAATCATGCCACACATGCCTGGAACCGGGGTTACCTGCTGCTTTGCGCAATGCTGCCAATAGTGCTGCCGATGATACAGCTACCCGGATTAGCCAACACACTACCGTCAACAATAGGCGCGATCGCCAACCTGCCGGGTGTTACTATTTCGGCATGGGGAGGCAGCCAACAAGACGCTAACGGAATATACGAAATACTGGCTGCAGCTTATGTGGTCGTGGCTGTGGTGTTGTTTATGCTTCCGGGTATACAACTGTTCAGGATGTGGCGGCGAATCAGCAGGTTAGCACCGGCACAATTTGAAAATGGCGTACGGATCGTGACCAATAGCGGCATGGGACCGGGCAGCTTTGGAAACCTGATATTTTTTCCGGGAGACACCATCAGCGACGCTATACTGGCCCATGAGCGGGCGCATGTGCGACTGCGTCATAGCATTGACGTAGTGCTGATGCGTATACTACAGTGCGTGTTCTGGCCCAACTTCATGCTCTATGTTATAGCGCGCGAGCTACGAACCGTACACGAATTTGAGGCGGACAGCCGGGCATGCACCTCGCGTCAGGAATATATGCAGGCAATGCTGAACACAGCCTTTAACACCCGTAACTTCTCTCTAACGCATACATTTTTTCATCACCCAATAAAACGTCGAATCGTTATGTTGCAACAAACACAGCAAAGCCGCAGCATGCTGCGCACGATTACTATCCGGTCGGGCATTGCCACCGCACTATTAACAGCTACCGTGATCTGCTCACAAAGCTGCACCCAAAATCCTGCAGCGCCGGCAGCCGCAGCCGCAGCCGCAGCCAGTGAGAAAAAAGTTCTGAAAACGGCCGAGCAAATGCCTCAGCCCACCTTTGATCTGCCTGATTTTCTGGGCAAAAACATAGTCTATCCGCAAGTTGCAAAAGAGAAGAAAATCGAGGGAAAAGTGGTTGTACGGTTTGTGGTAGACGATGAGGGAAATGTAAAGGACCCGTTTATTGTCAAATCGCCGGACACCCTACTATCGGCAGAAGTGCTACGGGTGGTAAAACTGATGCCGAAATGGAAACCCGGCATGCAGGGCAACGAAGCCGTGTGTGTGTTGGCGGCAGTGCCAGTTTCCTTTAAGCTGGACTAAAAGTAATGCGCGCTGCCAGGGACGGGCAGCGCGCATTGCACACAATATCCTTTCCAAATTATTTTTTCACCAACTTATGTACGCTCGTTCCGGCAGTACCGCTAAGCGTAACGTAATACATGCCAGCAGGAAGTGCTTTCACATTCACTTTGATCTGTGGTTCGTCGAAATGCTGTGTAATGAGTACCTGACCCAGGGTATTGCCAATAGACAAACTCTGGTAAGTACCCAGTGGAGCTGTGATAGTCAATTCGTCGGACGCTGGGTTGGGGAACACACTAACTGCATAGCTGCCTGCCACAGTGCCCAAACCCGTAGGTGGCGGTGGCGCTGCTGTAACCGTAAATACTGAGGACTCAAAACAGTTGGTAGGCATCATGTAATAAATTGTGGTGGTGCCAGGTGTAAGGGCCGAAACATTGCCGGTAGCGTCTACACTTGCAACAGTGGGTATACTGCTGCTCCACGCACCGCCTGGAAGAGTATTGGTCAGCAGGCTGCCTGCACCAACCTGTGCGGTCATTGTTCCCGAAATTGCCGACGGCATTTCGTTGACGGTGACAGATGTACCGGCATAACATACATCAGACACCTTGTAGGTAACAGACGCTATGCCCGGAGATACCCCTGTAAGCACACCTGTAAATGAATCGATGGTTGCTGTACCACTGGCAAGCCATATACCGCCGGTTGTAGTATTGGACAGAAATATCTGCCGGCCAGCGCACACCTCAAACAGCTCTGAAATCACCTCGCCTACAGGCGGATTGACGGTAACAACAATAGTGGTAGGACATGAAGACCATGCCGGATAATGGTAATTGACATAAGCCAATCCAGGTGCAAGTCCGGATACAATTCCGGTAGATGCATCGACACCTATGATGACAGAACCGGCCAGCCAGGCTCCGGGACCAGTTGCTGCGGTGAGCATGATACTGTTGCCAACACAAAATGGCGGATTGCCGGATATCACCACCGGCGGATCGGGGGTGGTAACACCCATCATACGGCGCACCTGATTGTGCTGATCCTGATTGGTGAAAACTAGCTTTCCGCCATCGCAGTCGCCAATAGTGCAGAAAAATTCGGGATGAATAAATGAGGCCAGAGCAGGAGCGCCCTCGGCAGTGACGGTGTCTCCCCCACCCTTGGTTTCGATAAGGCCGGTTGAAGAGTTTACTTTTCTGATACGGTTATTGCCGTTGTCGGCAATGATGAGATTGTTTTTCATATCGAATGCAAGCCCTACCGGATGCCAGATACCGGCTGCGGTTGCGGGGCCACCATCGCCAGAAAGGGTAGCGGTACCATTACCCACTACAGTGGTAATGATACCTGTTGTAACTGCTATTTTGCGAATACGGTTGTTTCCTTTGTCGGCGAGGTAAAGATTACCTGCAGTATCAGCTACCATGCCTGCCGCATCAGCACTGATCTGGGCAGCAGTGGCTGGGCCACCATCGCCTGAAAAACCACCCGTACTGGTGCCTGCAAACGTAGTGATATTGCCAGTGAGGTAGCTGACGCGCCTTATTTTGCCATCGCCTACAATGTATAGATCACCATACACTGCCGGATGGATGAATACATTTATGGGGTTCTTAATCTCAGCTGCAGTAGCCGGACCTCCGTCGCCCGTATAACCTGCAGCACCCGTGCCTGCAACCGTGGTGATGATGCCGGTGGATACGGTGATTTTGCGTACGCGATTGTTGTCGCGGTCGGCAAAGTAAATATTACCGGGATTGTCTGTGCATACCCCAAACGGCGCATTGATCATGGCTGCTGTTGCGGGGCCTCCATCGCCCGAATAGCCTGCTACACCTGTACCGGCTGCCGTAGAAATATTGAGCGTGGTGTTATGAATGCGCCTGATGCGGTTATTGCCCATATCGGCAATGAGGATATTACCCCATGCGTCGGCAGCGACACCTTCAGTGTGCGACAGATTTGCATACAACGCATTGCCACCATCGCCCGAAAAGCCATCGGTTTTGGATATGTTGGCCAGCGTGAAAAGGGTGCATTGTGCGCTGCTTCTGAGAGCTGCAAACCCACTGGCTGCAGCTAAAAAGGATATGATCAGATATTTCCTCATAAGGCCTTTATTGGTGTATTGTAATGAATGTATCACCCTATCTCTTCACAGTATAAAAATATGCCTTTTTTGTTGATACATGCAATATGATTATATCACAATATATAAAGCACTTTAAACCACATATAATCCAAAACTCTTATAAACTATTGGTTAAACTTTTTTTTCGTTGCCAGGAATAAAGCGCAACATGAAAACTACCTTTTCACAAATTTGCGCACCTCTGTACCAGCTGCTCCCCGTAGTGTGACATAGTAGACACCCGGTGGCAAGTGCGCGGTATGTGTTCTGGTAACTTCGTTGTCCACAACACCTGTTGCCAACTGAACACCAACAATATTGGAGATGGCAAAGGAGGCAAACTCACCAGAGGTGGTTTTTATTGTCAGTTCATCGGTTACGGGATTGGGGTAGAGCAACACCTGCGGCCTTGATGCGGTGCCGGCAACGGCAGTAACCGGACAGCCCTTCAGGTTTTGGACAGTGTTGGTCATTACCACTTCGTTGTAATCGAAATAGATGCCTACCCTGCTGAATATTGAAGCGCCCTCAGGCATACCTGCGCGACGCCTGATAGTGTATATGAACGCTCCATCATTGAGCCCTTTCCATGAACTGTCGAGCAGCTTGATATTGGGAAAATCGAATTTGACAATATTGTAGCCACCCTCGGTATAGGGGTAAATATTCATCACCTCTGCCGACGACATTACGAGGTTCATACTGGAGGGATCGAGGTAATCTGACAATGTATCGAGCACATAAACGTTGTAGGCAGTATCATTGCCGGTATTCTCGAAGTGTACGGTAAACTGAAAATTTGTCGCGGTGTCGAAACAACCGGCCGGTGTTACTTCTATCATGTTTGGGTCGCAGGATGCTTTCACAGTGTCCACTCTGATAATTATGTTATTGCTGGTTTCACAATCGGTGCCGAAATTGGGTGTAACGGTAATCTCTTCGGTGACTGTATCGCCGGCTGTGAGGAATGCGCTGGATGGTGCCCATACTGCAAAATAAATGTCTTTCCTTGACCCGAGGGAAGTAACCGCGGGAAGTGTCCAGGATGCCGTTGGGAACAATACAGCCGATGGCGCCATGTTCCAGTTGCGGTCACCACTATATTTGAAACTGTACCTGAATCCCAATGTTGCGTCAGTAGCGACACAGTAGTTGTTGCTGACATAGATGTGCCCCCACTGATCGCGGCGGCCGGTTACCGGTACCACCACATGTACAGCCAGGTCGGATAAACTCCCGGAACCACAGCTAAGCGCAAAATTCTGAGTGGAATATGTGTTGACAGTAGGTGTTAGCGTAAAACTTATGACTCCTGAAGCAGGACAGGAAACAAACCTGCTACCGGGCAATACCCGAAAATTATAAATGGTACCTGCCGGACCTGTTGCTTTGTAAAACAAGCCACTGGTGACCGAAAAAGTATCAATATTTACGCCGTTTGAATCGACTTGAATTTTAACCGGGATCGTATTAAATGGTTCGGTAGTTGACTTAAAGCAATTACCGTCAGAATCGAGATGAAGTTTTATCGGCAATACCCTGCAAAAAAGATGTTCATAAGTGCGCACCACTGAATCTTGTGGCATATTATTTTCATACAAAACACGCTTCACAAGATAAGAGCCGGGCGTGGCATAACTATGAACCGAGCTTGTATAAAACGTACCACCGCTGACAGATACAGGCAGGGAGTCTTTCTGACCATCACCATAATATGTCTTTATCCGAAGAAGTGGTGAATAACCATTAATTTGAGAAAATAAGCGAGCAGCAGTACATACAGTATCAGGCGAAGTCCCCGCACTGTCGGCAATAAATGCATAATGATAACCAACATAAACCGATGACGAGTAGGCCGAGACTCCACTGGCAGAACATGTGGACTTGCATCGGTAATAGTAAGACCCTATGGGAGAATGGTTATATGACATGGATGTTGCTCCGACAACGTTTGACCATGCGGATGATCCGGTGGCAGAAAGCTCCCATTGATATGAGGTACCAGATAAAGGCGAAATTCCAGTCAGATCTAATGTGAATGTGCATCCACTGCAGTAACTGGTACTTGCATTTGCCGTTCCACCTACCGGAGTGCCTATACAGCCACATAGGGGTGTATAAATAACCTTGCGAATATCTGACGTCGCAATCACACCAGTTGCAATGCAGGTAGACTTAAGGCGATACCAGTTTGTGACACCCAACCCGCTGAAAGTAAAGGGCACGGAGGTAGCACCTGCAATATCAGACCATGTTATGCTATCTGTTGATGACTGCCATTGCAAAGCAACAACGGGACCTGAAGTGTAGCCAAAATTGTCAAGCGTGATCACCGTAGTACTGCATGCGGAGCTGGTGCTGGGAATCAGAATACCTGCGGAATGCAAACAAGGACAAGCAACACTATAGGTGATTTTGCGTCCGGGCGTAAATGCATACAGACCTGAAGATGCACAAGTGACCTTACAACGAAAAAAAGCAGTACTTGTAAGACCAGAAAATGTATATGAATTTGACAACGCACCGGGGATATCATTCCAAACTGCGCTATCAGTGGATGACTGCCATTGAAAATCAAGTCCTGACGATAGTGAACCGCCATTTGTAGTCAGCGATATACCTGTACTTGCACAGGCAATGGGTGTATTAGCAGTAACCGTTCCTGCAACAGGCAAACCAGAGCAAGCAGCGGGAAAAGCGGTGTCAATGGCTCCGGAAGAACTAAATAAATAGGCATAGGACAAATTAGTGCTGTCGCCTGGAGGAATCGTTCCGATATCGAAGACGATGCCAATGGACATGTCACCAGGGTGATTGAGAAAATCGTAATAGAAGACACCCAGCCCTGCCGGCACAGATTCGTTATAAACGTCCGCCAGATTCAGTAAAGGTGGGGTTGGAACACTATTGTAAGTAAAAACTTTTGCCCTGGAATCTTTGGTACCCAGCCACAACTTTGCAGTAGGTCCTGTAGATTGACTGGCTAATATCATAACACGATGTGCTGTATCGTTCTGATACCATACCTGGTTATTCGTTGGAAAGCCGCCTGCCGGCCAGCTTTGGTTGTTGTCAGGATCACACGCCCTCATAAAGTAAACCCCGGGGATAGGTGTTGACCCTGCATTTCTGAGTTTTACAGTAATTAACACCCACGAATCATTTGCATCAACACGGGTTTGCATGTTCATTACCAGTTGTCCACCCATAGCGGTGCCAGCCCAGTTTGCCCGGCTAGTACCTACCACACTTGAGTAACTAACGTTACTTCCAGTTAGCCCAAGACTACCCGAAAAACTACCGGACGGGCATGTCTGAAAAGCGTCTGTTTTTAAACCGGCGGCCTGAATAGACCAACCTTCGAATGTGGTTCCGGCATAGGTATAGTCTCCCATATATGGCGGAGATCCTACTGTCCAGCCATCGTGACCCTGGTCATACACCGCTGCAAGTTGCGTTCCACCACCAGCGATCGTTGTATGAGGGTGATAGCTTGCCGGAACTCCGCTACACGCTCCGAAAGCTCCATTATCCTGAATACCTATTTCAAGGTAATTGCCTTGAAGAAAAATATTTGTCCCGACCATCTGACCATAGGCAAAAAAGCCAGGGCAAACCAACAATGTGAGCACTAACGCCCTGATAAAAAATGCCTTGCCTTTCATAGTAATAGAACTTTAGAATAATACCAGCCTTTAGATAACACAACAGTCAGAAAATATTGGCCATGTAAATACAGCATTAAAACAAATATACCACAATAACATCAACGAAAAATTATAACTGTGAAATTTTTTTTAACTGTGTATATTCAATCTTTTTTCATTTAAAGAAAACGAACCAGCCCAGTCTGTAGTGATGGGGTTGAAATTCAAAAATTGCGCACGCACCCTTTGGTATCATTTCTCTCTCCACCCGAATTCACCCACCATTTCGTACCTTCATTGTATCCAATCTACTCCCTATGTGTCTCTATTCTTCTACAGCATTTTATCGCAGGGTGGCAGGCACTCTGGCTGCGGCGGTGGTGCTGGCGGCAAACAGTCTGTCGGCACAACCGGATAACCGGGAGCCGTTTGGACGTACATTTAATGCGGGAATGGGTCCGGGATACATAGGCACTGTAGTGCTGCCATCGCCGTTTTTCATTATCAACTATGAGTACGACCTGTTCAGAAACGCGACAATAGCGCCGTTTCTGGGGTTGGCATCGTATAGCAGCGGGCCACATCCGTATGCAGGAAAGAACTATTTCTACCGGGCTACAATATTGCCCATGGGACTTAAAGCAACCTACTATCTGGACAGGCTGCTGCGGATACCCTGCCGTTGGGATGTATATCTGGCCTGCTCAGCAGGGTATGCCTACAGTGAGCGCCGATGGGATCTGGGCTATCCGGGCAGCAAGGGTACTGTGGCCGAGGTAACACAACTGTATCTGCACGGCCATGTGGGTGCAGAATACCACATCACACGGGGCACAGGCTTGTTTGCCGATGTATCTACAAGTGCTGCCGTTGCGGGCTTTGCATTTCACCGGTACTGATGGGTGTTACTCGTCGGGGTTGGGTTTGTTGCGCTTGGGTATGTCGAAAAGCGCACAGGTGACCATGGGCACAAAAAATATACCAATAGTGAGCCCGGAGGTAAACCAGTCGGCCTCGTGGCTTTCGAGGATTTGGGTAAGAGCCGATTGGGGGTAAAAATGCTCTATGAGTGAAGCGGTAAGCTTGATACCGAGCAGCGCAATGACCAGGTAGGCACAGCCCTCGAGAAAAGGATAGTGCTCAAGCAACTTAACGAACCCCTGTGCCACGAACCGCATGGCGAGTATGCCTATGAACACGCCGGTCATGATAATGATGATATTGCTGGAAAAAGCGACCGCGGCAAACACATTGTCGAGCGAAAAAGCGAGGTCCATGATCTCTACAGTGATCACCGTAGCCCAGAATTTGCCTATGCGCCCCACCGTGGCGTTATACAACGTACTGCCTTCCTTCTTTATTTCCTCTTCCTCTGCCTGAACCTGCTTACGGTTGTTGCGCTTCAGCCACCAATCTATGGCCAGGTACAGCAGGTAGATGCCTCCCAACCCCTTCAGCCACCAGATCTTTACCAGAAACGAAGCGAGAAACAAGCAGATACCCCTGAAAAAATAGGCGCCGAATATACCGTACTTAAGTGCCTTTTTGCGCTGGTCCTTTGGCAGCGACATGACCATGGTAGCCAGTACAGCCGCATTATCAACAGACAACAGACTTTCTATCAATACCAGATTGCCTATGATCAGTAATGATGGAAGCGGATTGTTGATAATTTCCTGAAGCAGCTCGTTCATGTCGCAAAAAAAAATGAGGTATCCGGTAGTCTGGCCGGGTGCGCAAATGTAGCCATTGTAATACGAAAACAGTGCGTGGCCATTCAAAAACCCAAACCGCACACCCGGAAGCGAACTCAGGGCAATACGCCCCAATCTGTGACCTCCAGCTCATCGGGACAAAGCAGCAGCAGCTCAGACATAGTTCTGCCAAATACCGGATGTACTAATGCCGGTGCGATTCCGGCCAGCGGCTGCAACACAAACCTACGCTCCTGCAGGCGTGGATGCGGTAGCTGCAGGTCTGGTGTATCAATGATATCGTTGTTGAAAAAAAGAATGTCGATATCGATAGTACGCGGCCCCCACCTGATGTGCCGTTGCCGACCCAGACCGGCCTCTATGGCACGAATGGACTGGAGCAAACCGGGTGCATACAACGATGTTTCCAGTGCTACAGCGATATTGAGAAAATCGGGCTGATCGGTGACACCCCATGCCGCAGTTTCGTATACGTGTGAAACCGCCACAACACTGCCCGGTTGGTGGTTGAGGGCATCAATAGCCTGCCGGAGCATGGCTGCCCGGTCACCCTCATTACTACCCAACGATAAGTACGCTATATTCATAACACCAAGGCGCAAATGTAATCACGATTTGCGATTGTGTTACCAGCAGGGAAGATACAGGACAGGTATTACCCTCAAAGATGGGCGATAAACAAAGGTATATCTACCTTCTCCAGCACCTCCTCTGTGGCTGAGGGCCTGAAAAAACGTGAAATGGCACTGCGGCCATATGCGCCGGCTACCAGAAGTTTGGTATTGCCTTCCTGCTCTACAAAATAGTTAAACAATACATCCTGGGCATTGCCGGCCAATGAAACGATGGTGCAATCGGGAAAATGAATGGACAACCAGCTCTGGAACGAATCGTTGTGCTCGTCAAACAGATCCCGGCGGCCGTCTTCGATCACATGCAGTACTGTAGCCTTCCGGCTGCACATGGCAGGCAGCTGGGCACAGAATTGTTTGATGGCGTGCATTGATTGCCTGCTGCCATCGTAAGCAATCACCACCTCTGTAATAGGGCGGTTGACCTCTGCAGCTACCAGCACAGGGCACTCGGCACCCTTCAATATATCTTTGACAAAATCTGTAGGTACATTAACCTGTGCATCAAATGTGAGTGATGGATGAATGATCATCAGATCGGCAAATCTGCTTTCCTGAATGATAACGTCGGAAGGGATACCCCGCCTTAATTGTACATCGGCCGACACTTTGCGGGCGAAACATGCATCGCGGAAAGCAGCAAGATTTTCGCTGATCCGCAGCTCATGCGCTTTCTGGTCTTCAACAGTGATCACAATCTCCTCTACATAAGCCTGGCCTGCAAGCATATTAACACCGGGCATGGTAGCCATGCGGGTATCATAGACCAGCAATCCGGCGATGCCAGAATCGGCAATACGCGCTATACTGGCCGCAAAATCCAGCACTTCAGGCTTGAAATTCAATGCATCAAAAACGACCAATATCTTTTTCATACAACAACTTTTTAGTTCGCCACAAGAGCGAATGGTATTACGAAATTAGAATGCAGCCACAACCTAATTACTGACAGCGGTCATGCATCTAAAGAATTAACAATAGCTTAATTACAATTATATAGACCTACAAATAAATGAACTTAACACCTAAGAAGCGCAATCTGTCTATTTTCCAGTGTCTTTTTTCCGGCGCTTTTCCTGCTTTTTAAAATAGCCTCTGGTGAGAAAATTATGTTTCAATGCTTCCATGCTTTGCTCGAAAGCAGCGGTTCCTTTTTCTACATTTCCGAGGCTTGTTTTCACCTGTGTTACCATTGCAGGATCGTCGAGCAGCGCGTGGGCCATGCCTTTGCCTTCTTTCAAACCACGCTGGGTGAGGGCTGCTATGCTATCGAGCCTTTTCAGCACCATTACTGTTTCACCTGAAGCCTTGTTGATATTAGCTACGGCCTGCTTCAGCTGATCGGCTACCTGCTCGTCGGCCAGCAATACACCCGCGGCGCCCTTTCCGGCACGGGCATCGCTCACCACCGCTGTCAGATCGGCGGAAAGCCTGTTGATATTGGCGGTAGCCTGCTGCAGGCTGGCCATAGATGTGCGCAGGTTGCCGGGCAATGTTGTGTCATTCAGTATTTGCCACAATACCTTGCTCTCATTAATGCGGTTTACAGTTTGTACCAATCCCGCGGATATGACCTCGATATTGTTGTTGGATGATGACAAGGTATTCATCATATCATCTGTGCTTACTGCGACGGCTGTGCGCAGCAAGCTGCCCGGCTGTATGGGGTTACCGGGAATAGGAGCCGGAATAATATTCACGACCTTGTTACCCATCAACCCTTCGTTGCCGATGCTCACCTGTGCATTGTCGCGGATAAATGGCTGCATTTCTTCCTCTATCAGCAAGTCGACCTCAATAGTGGTGTCATTAATAACGGCAATTTTATTGACCGTGCCAGCCTGAATACCTGAATACCTGATGTTGTTTCCGGCCATGAGCCCGTTCACATTCTTAAAACGGGCGCGCAAATGGAAGGTGGATCCGAACATACTCTGGTTCTTGCCAATCAGGTACAGCGAAATCACCAGTATCAGTATACCCGATGCCACAAAGAAACCCAGCGTCACATTATATCCTGTTCGTTTTTCCATAAGCTGTTATTCAAAAAACTGGCTGATCTTTTCGTCTTTAGATTGTCGAAGCTGATCAAAAGTACCAATTGCATAGCACTTTCCATCCATGAGTATGGCTATCCTGTCGGCGGTTTTCTCCACACACTTCATGTCGTGCGATATGATGATGGACGAAGTATTGTACAACCGCTGCGTATCGTTCATGAGCGTACTGATCTCGCGTGCAGTTACGGGGTCCAGACCGGTTGTAGGCTCGTCGTACAAGATTACCTCCGGGTTGAGCACCAGTGTGCGCGCCAGTGCAATACGTTTTTGCATCCCCCCGGACAACTCTGAGGGCATCATATCTATGGTATGCGCCAACCCTACATGCGCCAGTGTATCTACAATTCTTTTTTCTGCCTCTGCCACAGAAACGGTTTTCAGGTGCCGCCTCATCGGGAATTCCAGATTTTCCCTTACCGTCATGGAGTCGTAGAGTGCATTGCTCTGAAAAAGAAAACCCACGTTGGCCCGAATGGCATCCAGCCCGTCATGGTCGAGATTTTCGATGTCCTGCCCAAGCACCTTAATCGTTCCACCATCGGTCTTGTAGAGCCCGATCACACATTTTATAAGTACAGACTTGCCACTACCCGACCGCCCCAGCACCACCAGACTTTCGCCCCGCTGCAAATCAATAGTAAACCCATCCAGCACATTGCGTTTGCCAAATGTTTTGGTGACATGATCAATGCTGATGACCACATCTCCCTTCTTCGTTCCTTGTTTTATGTTATCCTCTACGTCTGCAGCCATATCAGTTTAAGCCTAACAGATCGGTGATCTGTACCGTGAGCAAGTCAATAATAAAAACCAATAATGAAGATACCACCACAGCTGCATTTGCAGACCGGCCAACACCTTCTGTCCCCTTTGAAGAGTTGTACCCTTTATAACACCCGATCAGCCCGATGGCGAATCCAAAAAAGACCGTTTTTAAGACAGCAGGCAAAACATCGCTAAACTCCAACGCATGAAAAACCTGAAAGAAATACAATGTAATACTGGTATGCCCCTTAATGTTGACGCCCAGATAAGAACCATACAGGGCAATGGTATCGGACAGGATGGTAAGTATAGGCAACATCATGGTAGTAGCCAGCACACGCGTCACCACGAGGTATTTGAAAGGATTGGTACCAGACACCTCCATAGCATCTATCTGTTCTGTAACCTTCATAGACCCCAACTCGGCACCTATGCCCGAACTGATCTTGCCCGCAAAAATAAGTGCGGTGATTACCGGACCTATTTCGCGCACTATGGCCAGACTTACCATAACAGGCAATTGTGCCTCAACACCATAGGACAGCAAAGATGGCCTGAGCTGCATAGTGAGTACAAGCCCCATAATAAACCCGGTAACGGCTATGAGCGGAAGTGACAATACGCCAATGATATAACATTGCCTGATGAATTGCCTGACCTCGTACTTTGGCCGGAACAACTCGCCAAAATACCGCGCGATGAAACGGGATATGGCACCTGTTTCGCCAAATAAATCTGCAACGTATGCATTCAACTTCATCTGTTCTATTTTGACAGCACGGTATTGGCCGACTTAAAGTTACGATTTTGGCACGATACCCCCGCCGGGCACTAAAACACTACCTGCAGCCGCTCGCCGCCAGCAGACAAAGCACCAAAAATACCACAACCAAAACCCATAGCAGATGACCGGAATCATGCAAAGGACAAAAACACCTGTGCGCCGTTTCACGCTCCATACACAACCACCCAATTAACCTTTTGCAAACTATTACTGCCCAAGCTATGCATTACCTTTGCACCACCAACTATGAAACAACAGACAAATATCAAATACGTGTCGGCGGCAGAAGCAGTGCGACTGGTCTCCTCCGGTAACAGAGTATTCCTGCATGGCAGTGCCGCTACGCCACTGGCGCTCATAGATGCGCTGCTGCACCGGGCAGGCACCATCAGCAATATAGAACTAGTAGCCATCAGCACACTGGGCAAAATAGACTGGAACCGCCCTGAAGTGCTCAAGAGCTTTTACCTCAATTCGCTTTTTGTATCTGAAAACGTAAGAGAATGGGCCAATTCTGACTATGGTGGTTATGTGCCGGTGTTCCTCAGCGAAATACCACTGCTTTTTGACAGGGGCATACTGACACCCGATGTAGCAATGGTGCAGGTATCACCACCTGACGACCATGGGTATTGTACACTGGGCACATCGGCCGATATAGCGATCAGCGCTGTAAGAAATGCAAAAATAGTAATCGCGCAGGTGAACCCGCAAATGCCCCGTATTCTGGGCGATGGGTTTATTCATGCTTCCCGTTTTCATGCAGCAACATGGGTTGACACGCCGCTACCAGAAGTAAACTATGCCGCCAAAGCAGGACCTATAACCGACAAAATAGGCGAGCTGGTAGCCGGACTGGTAGAGGATGGCGCTACTCTGCAGATGGGCATAGGAGCAATACCCGATGCGGTGCTCAGCTACCTGACCCACCACAAAAACCTGGGCGTGCATACCGAAATGTTCTCTGATGGTCTGGTACCGCTGGTAGAGAAAGGTGTGATCACCAACAGCCGCAAACAGGTAAACCCCGGCAAAATTATCAGTTCATTCATACTAGGCACCAGAAAGGTATACGACTTTGCCCATGACAATCCGGGAGTGAACTGCCTGGATGTGGCCTATGTGAACGATGTCACCATCATTCGCAAAAACCCAAAGGTTACCGCCATCAACAGCGCTATGGAGATAGACCTTACCGGCCAGGTGTGCTCAGACTCTATAGGCACCCACCAGTACTCAGGCATAGGTGGCCAGATGGACTTTATGCGCGGTGCAGCGATTTCAGATGGCGGCAAACCAATCATCGCCCTGCCTTCAGTTACGTCTTCAGGCGAATCGCGCATAGTGCCGCTGCTAAAGCCAGGTGCAGGAGTGGTAACAACCCGGGGCCACATACACTATGTAGCTACCGAGTATGGTGTGGTAAACCTGTATGGGCGCAATATGGAGCAACGCGCACAACTGCTGGCAGGCATAGCCCACCCCAACCACAGGGAGATGCTGGAGCGCGCCTACCACGACCGCTTCGGAAAAATGATATGGCCGGTGAGACCGCCGCAAAGCATTCACTAAAAGTCGATTTTGTAGCTGATGTTGGGTACCACCAATGCCTCACGGCTTTCGTCTACCCTACCGGTTATGTAATTGTACTTGTGACCCTCAAACTCCTTGTACATGGTGGCGTTGATCACTTTCAGCGCTATGGTATGTGCTGTGGTTTTCCTGTTGATCTTGTAACTGGCGGTAAAATGTCCTACCAGTGCAGGCGGCAACTGGCGGCTGAACGCCCGTGTTTCGTCGTATACTACCTCGCCGGCAGCTGCAGACGCAGTGGCATCTACCGGGCTGTAGCGGTCGCCACCCTGGTAGCTGAGCCTCGCATTGATACCCAGCACATTGGCACCGCCCTTGCCTGCCGGCCATTCTTTTCCCGCAAGCACATTGAAAACATAGTTGCGATCGAAGCGGGTATTGCGCCAGATACCATCGCCACCCCTATACTCTGACCGGAACCCGGTGACCGTGACCATACCATAAAAACCACCGGCCAGGTAGCGTTCCAGCGTAAGGTCTATGCCATAGTTGCGCCCCGCACCGTCATTGACCAGCTTGTCGGCAAAGAACCAATCGTTCTGCAAATTGATGAATGACAATGACGAGCCGGCAACGACCGGCACACTGTACAACTGCTGGTAATAGGGTTCGGCCCTGAAATGTACATTCCTGGCTATGCCCCTGTTGTAACTCAGTACAAAATGGTGCGCTCTGGTAAAATCGAGGTCTTTGTTGACGAGTGTGTTACCAGTGGCTGGTGTTCTGGTGAAATAGTAATTCAGCCGCTCCAGACGGCTGTGCAAACCGTATGCAAACCCAAAAGATTGCCGGTCGTTTTGCTGATACTTTATACCTATTCTCGGTTCGGCAGTATACCTGCCATTCAGCGCAAAGACCTGCCCCGTGAGGCCGGCATTGACCTGCAAACGCTCTGTGACATTGATAGAAGACTGGGTATAGGCTGCCAACAGCGCGCTGCTACCCTGCTCTGCTACCAGCGTGGTAAGCACGCCACCGGCGGCATCGCTGATCTTCTGGTCGTAAGTGAGGCCGGTAACAATAATACCTGTGCGGTTGGTATGCCGGTTGCTGAATCTCCGGTTGAGAAAAGACGACAGGACAAAATTACCATTCTGCGACAGGATTGCGTTGCGCGGATAAAATGCACCGTTCTGCCCCAGCCTGCTGGTATGCAAATCCAGGCCGCTGACCGTAGCCGCAAACGTTGTTTTCAGATAAGTGGTATTGTTGGCAAAGAAATATTTATGGCTCAACCCGGCAGCACCCATGTACTGCTGCACATCCTGCTCATCGCGGTCATCGGCATACTTCCATAGCGTGGTATCGGTATTGGGTTTTGCACCCGATTGGTCCATCAGCCCAATACCCCAGAAAGCAAATGTACCGGCCTTCTTTGTCGGAAAATTGAGCTTAAATGCCAGATCCTGATAGCGCACACCGCCTGCATTCTCAGGCAAAACAGGTGCGAGCAGCGTCAGTGTGGAATACCTGTAGTTGAACAGGTACGACGCCTTGCTCTTTTTGCTGAATGGCCCTTCGGACGCTGCATCGATGCCTATGGCGCCGAGCTGAAAAGTATGCTCTGCCTTCTTGTTGTTGCCGGTGCGCATGGCGATATCAAATACGCCCGACAGCGCATTGCTGTATTCAGCAGGGAAAGCACCGGTGAAAAAGTCTGAGTTGGCCAGCATCTGGCTGCTGAGCGCGGTGAGGCCGCCGCCACCAAAGGAAGCCAGATCGGCAAAGTGATTGGGATTGGGTATCTCCACACCCTCCATCTTCCATTGCAGGAACTTGGGCGCATTGCCCCTGATCACTATACCATTATTGCCCACATTGCTGGCCACACCCGCAAAAGCTGAAGCCAGCCTTGCCGGATCGTCGAACCCACCAGCATACCGCGCCGCCTCATCTACGCTGAGCATGCGGGCGCTCACGGTTGCCATTTTGTTTATGGGCTGCTCCTTGTTCACACCTGCTTTTACGGTTACCTCTTTCATCTCGAATGCCGTGGCCCGCAGCAGCACATTCAATACTACTTCTTTGCCGCCACTCACTGCCACCTCTTTCAGTATGGAGGTCTCATACCCCGTCATAGATACCCGCACCTCGTACCTGCCGGGCAATATGCCAGAGATAGAAAAATTGCCGCTGCTGTCGGTAGATGCGCCTGCCGGCATCGCACCACCCTGCACTACTACTGTGGCCAGCTCCAGCGGCAACTGGGTTACCGCATCTGCAACCGTGCCGCGCACAGTCTGCTGCGCTATCGCCGCCAGCGATAATAAAAACAGCACAATCGTGCCTGTCAGCTTTTTGTTCATAGTGTTTATCATTCAGGTACAAAATGACGACTAATGCCTTTCTCCGCCAATACTGATTAATCAGTATATTGCGACACATGACTACCGAACTCGAAACACTCTATGCAGAATATCAGCAACTGCTCAGCCAGCAACAGTTCGACCCAGCGTTGCTGGATTATTCCACGCTCGATAGCCACCGTAGTTTTCTTTCGCGGCTGGCAGAGGTAGAGAACAGTGCAGTGACCCTGTTCGACCTTCACCAGCGCAAGCATGTATTTGCCTCCTACAATTTCACCACATTGCTGGGCTATGAGCAGGAGGGCATTACTGCACTCAACAACGAGTATTTCGATGCCCGAATTCATCCGGACGACTTTGTAAAACAAATGCGCAATGGGCTCAAAGCCTTTCGCTTTATGCTGGCAGTAAACCCCGCCGAACGTAACCATTACAAATTCGTGAATGAATACCGCGTACGCAACGGCCAGGGGGTGTATATCCGCGTCATAGAGCAGCACCAGGCACTGGCTACAGACAGCCTGAATAATATCTGGTTGTCGCTGAGTGTGATAGATATTTCGCCTACCCAAAACGGTGTTCCCGATGTGGATGGGCACATCATTAATTTTCGCAAGGGCACCACACATCCGCTGGAACCGGCAGCCGGCAAAAACGCCGATGCCGACAAAATACTCACGCCGCGCCAGGCAGAAATTCTGTCAATGATCAAAGATGGCTTGCTGAGCAAAGAAATATCAGACAGGCTGTCGATCAGTGTACATACGGTCAATACCCACCGCCAGCGCATACTCGAAAAGCTGGGTGCAGACAACGCTATGGAAGCCATCAGGTATGCATCGGGGCTGGGGCTGGTAGACAACAACAACCCCTAAGCTAACACCTAAACCGATTCTTTTCGCAAACTTTTGCCCTTGGTCTGGCGCACCAATCAATTGTTAATTCCGTCTGCATAACGCTGGCGGCCACATTCTGGCATTTCATTTGTAGTACTTAAATTTAAGTAACCAAATGCAGATCCTATATGATGCTCAGTGAAACATGGTTTATGGAAGGATTCATAGATTTTGAGTTGCAGAAATACCGCCTGCTCGCCTACCTTCAGGATGTAAAGAAATCTTTCGATCAGACCAAACTCTACCCGCAACTATCAGACATTGTAGCCCACTACAACAACCTGATGGCCTTCCGGTCTAACAAACAATTGTTGCATGACAGCTTTCCCAAAAAGATAGACCGTATAGATGCCGACAAACTGAAAATTGTCTATGAGCACATCCTCTCTGACAATGACCTGATGCGCGAGCTGGAAGACATCACCGCCTACGCCGCCGATCAGATGAAATGCACCATAAACGAAGGCGCAGAGATATATGAATTCGTAGAAAAACAAATGTTGGTAGAGCCTGTGGGCATTATGCCGCTCTACAAAAACGAGGGATACGTTTTCCTCAGGTACAGCATGCTACCCGATGTGCTGGTGTACAGCTATACCATCACCTTCTTTGAGCACAAAGATGCCCGGTACAAGGGGCTGAGGCTGGAGTATGTAGACAAAAGAACCAAGAATCTGGCCAACACCTATGAGCAGATAAAGCTGGATATCATACGCGATATCCGCACATTGCCCAATCCGGCTGTATACAAAGTGGAGTTCCCGCTTTCAGTACCGTTCAACGAAACACTGTTGCCGGTAGCAAAAAGGGTGCTGGTAAAACACATAGCCTGATGCACAGGGAGATCAGGAGTGATTGCGCACGCGCCAGTAGAACCCAAAGTTGACAAGGTGCTCATAATTGACCACCAGCCCCCTGCCTACAGAGAAAAGCTGTGGCTGGTAATTAATGCCAAAGAAAAACGAATTGGTAAGTCTTACGTTTGCGGCAAACGATCCGCCTACGCTGAACACATGCGATTGCAGTATCACCGAATCTACCGGGTAGGTACTATTGATATACTTTGGGTAATACAACTTTCCAAACCGGTCGCCGGCACTGATACCATATCCCAGGTCGAAGCGCCCTATACGGTGATGGTGCCGCCCATTGACATACCAGCCGCTCTTAAATTCGCGGGGATCGGGCGGTATGGTATCTCTCCATTTGTAGCGGTTGATACCATTGCGGCTGCCCACTGCCGCTGCCCCCAGTTCTACCGAAACAAAGCGGTTTGGGGTGAAATAATAGTTCCAGCCGATTGCTCCACCAAACGGTGAACCGGCAGACTTCAGCCCATTGAGATTAAACACATACACATTCAGGAACGGCGGCATAATAGCCAGCTCCATATCGCCACGTCCGTAGGGCTGCCTTTTATAGTAGCCCTCCTTTGTTTTTCCGTTGAGGTCGGCGTAAATCTTGTGTGGGTAGGCAAACCGGTTGGGATTTCTGCGGTCTATCAGAAAACCGAGCCCGTACAGTGGGTAGATATTGGCATAATACATCCACGACAGCACCGGCTTCACTAAAATAGTGCGCTCAAACGTATCATTTTTGATGGTGAGCGGCAGCCGCACAGTACCACTGCGCCTGGCCACTATCCGCGCATTGTTGGCATAGTCGGGCATTACTGTGTCCATCACAGCGCATTCGTTCTTATAGATCACACGTGTACCATCAGGTACGTGCACTTTAAAGTCGGTATAGGGTCCGTTAAACAATGTTACACACGAGCTCAGGGTACAAAGAGCAAGGCATAAGGATAGTATCTTTTTCACTTGGGTGGCATTTTACCTATTGCAGCAATTATTATGCCATATTTTTCCATCCGTATAGTATCATTGCAACTATATCAAAATCTCCTTTTGCACTACTGTCAGGGCATGCCTGAACGGATAGGAAATACAGCGGCAATATTGTACCTTACACATACCAAACCGCGCACTGCACCACACCATCATGCCTGCCAATAACTTCAACATCAACGGTCTTACAGACGCTCAGGCAACAGAATCAGCAGACAAAAACGGCAAAAACATACTCCGTTTCAAGAAAGAAAACGCGCTGCTCAAGGCCATTAAAAGCGTACTCAGCGAGCCCATTATCCTGTTACTGTTGGTTGCATCGGCTATCTACTTTATCAGTGGCGATGTTGGTGATGGCATTTTCCTGGTATTCGCGGTGGTGTTTGAGGCTGTTATATCATTGTATCAGGTATCGCGCAGCCGCAATGCGCTGGCACAGCTGAAAACGTATACGCAGCCCGTATGCAAGGTGATACGTAATGGTGAGATAACCGAAATGGCCAGTACCGAACTGGTTTTGGGCGATGCCGTTGTGATCGAAGAAGGCACCCTCATCCCTGCCGACGGCACCATTGTGTATTCCAACGACTTCTCTGTCAATGAATCGATACTTACCGGCGAATCGCTGTCGCTGAGCAAAGACAAAACAACTGCCGACAACTCGGTATATGGCGGCACTATGGTAGCTACCGGTATGGCAGTGGCTACCCTCATAGCCATAGGCAACAATACCCGTCTGGGCAAAATAGGGAAAAGCCTGGAGGAGATAACGGAAGAACCCACCCCGCTGGAAAAACAGATCAACAACTTTGTCAAAAAAATGATGATCGTCGGGTCTATCGTTTTTGTGATCGTCTGGGCCATCAACTTTGCGGGCTCCCGCAGCCTGCTAGACAGTCTGCTGAAGGCGCTCACCCTTGCCATGAGCATACTGCCCGAGGAGATACCCGTGGCACTCACCACCTTTATGGCGCTGGGCGCGTGGCGTATGCTGAAAATGGGCATAGTGGTGAAACAAATGAAAACCGTGGAAACGCTGGGCAGCGCCACTGTGATCTGTACCGATAAGACCGGCACCATCACCGAAAACAAGATGTCGCTGGCTAAGCTGTACCTGCCCGCAAGCAATGCTATAACTGATGCCGATGGCCAGTTGACTACCGAAGAAACAGCCCTGCTTACCACAGCCATGTGGGCAAGCGAACCTGCCCCCTTCGACCCTATGGAAATGGCATTGCACAGTGCCTACGCCCAGGCAGCGGCAGCCGATCTGAGACCGGAGTATGAAATGGTGCACGAGTACCCGCTCAGCGGCAAACCACCCATGATGACCCACATCTTCCGCAACCGTGCAGGCACCCAGATCATAGCTGCCAAGGGTGCTCCGGAAGCGATTATGCATTGTGCCCAACTCTCAGACCAGGAAACCCAATCGGCACTTGCAGCAATAGATACGCTTGCAAAGGAAGGATACAGACTGCTGGCCGTGGGCGACAGCGACTATAGCGGCGACCAATACGCTGCCGAACAGCAGGAGATCAGGCTGCACTTCAGGGGTATCGTAGCATTTTACGATCCACCCAAAGCGGGTATTGCTCAGGTGCTCGATGCATTCTATCAGGCGGGCATACGGGTAAAGATTATCACCGGCGACAATGCCGCCACAACAGCATCTATAGCCCGGCAGATCGGTTTTCGCGGTTATGAGCAGAGCCTCACCGGCGACGAGATCGTGGGCATGACCGACGCTGCGCTGCAGGCAAAGGTGGGCGACACACAATTGTTCACACGCATGTTTCCGGAGGCAAAGCTGAAGATCATCAATGCACTTAAAGCAAACAACGAGATCGTAGCTATGACAGGCGATGGTGTGAATGATGGCCCCGCACTCAAGGCCGCACACATTGGTATTGCCATGGGCAAAAAAGGCACGGAGATAGCACGGCAGGCTGCATCACTCATTCTGCAGGACGACGATCTGCAGAAAATGGTAGATGCTATAGCTATGGGCAGGCGCATATATGCCAACCTCAAAAAGGCCATACGCTACATCATCTCTATTCACATACCCATTATACTGGCGGTGTTCCTGCCACTGGTGCTGGGCTGGCGGTACCCCAATCTTTTTTCGCCGGTACATATCATCTTCCTCGAGATCGTTATGGGGCCTACATGCTCCATCATCTTCGAGAACGAACCCATGGAGCAGCACACCATGAGCGAGCCACCCCGTGCCTTTACCACTTCGTTCTTCAACTGGCCAGAGCTGGCCACCAGCCTGCTGCAGGGAGCAGTCATTACCGCCGGTGTGCTGCTTATGTACCAGTATGCCCTGGCATTGGGGTACGACGAGGCGCTTACACGTACCATGGTTTTCACTACGCTCATTACAGCCAATATCTTCCTTACCCTGGTCAACAGGTCTTTTTACTACCCGGTATGGACTACCCTGCGCTACCACAACAATCTGGTGCCACTCATTATCGGCATTACACTGGCCATTACCGCATCGCTTATATACTTTCACCCTTTTGCAGCGTTCTTTGGCTTCAGTGGTCTGGCATTGCCGCAGCTTGCCATCTGCGCCGCCACGGGCTTTGCCTCGGTATTGTGGTACGAGCTCGTAAAGTGGCGCAAACGGGTTGCCGAACCTAAATAGTGCTGCTCCTCCCAAAAATCTTACACCCGCCAACAATTGGCATATTTTTTGTAACTTAGATTTTTACAGGATGTGCGTGCGGGAGTGTTGCGAAGTGCCTTGGACAAAAATGTCAGGAAGCATACTGAAACCAAAACCCAATACTATTGTATGAATGAGATATTGTTTGCCACCGTTATATTGCTTGGGTCGTCGTGCAGTAAGGATCCTTTAAAATACACCCAAAATTTGAATGGTATGCATACCTGGATCTGGACAAAGTTTGACAACGTAGTTATGAATCCTCCATACGATACTATGCAGCCACCTATCATCGTAATTAACAACAGCACTATTGTTTTTAGTACCGATACCAACTCAGACTATAACGATACGTTACGGCTATCAAGTAGTGACAATAAAAACGAAAAAAACACCTGTACTTCCGAATATGGAAACGTGAACTATAAATTTATCGCGCGAGATACAATTGAATACCACAATTCAAATGGAGCATTATCTTATTGTCATTGGTCTGAACTCAAAACAAGGACAAGTAGTTATTGTTATAGTGCTCTTTAGTGCCGCTTTGCTCAAATCTTTGGTACCGTCGGCAGTTCAAGTATATTCAGAAATATCAGTGTCACCAAAATAATAATGTAGTATGAAATATGTATTTCCTGTGCTGATAGTTGGCTTGATGCTACTATTTTCATGCAAAAGGCAGAAAGAAAATGGCAATAATATTTCAAAATATGCTCGTACCTACTACTGGACTGGCTATATCGACAGGTATCGCTCCGGAGGATCCACCCGTAATCCCAAGAATGACACCTTTGCAATCATATATGTAAATGATACGATGATCATTAGCACTTACCAGGAACAACTCGACACACTCATACTTTTTGCGAGAAACACCTCCAACAATACGATCACATTTAGTAGCAACAACTCATGGTCTTCACTAAATACATTTCTAGTAATAAACGAAAAAAACAATCTTTTAACTTTAGATAGGTATATGGCAACATATATGTACCGGGAACATGTAAACCTTTATACATTATAAAATCAGAGTCTGCTTTTTTAGACCACTGTAAAATACAAATATATATGAGACTACTTTCACTTTTCATTACCCTCCTGTTCTCCATTGGATGTAAAAAAGCAAATGATGCACAACCAAATTTGAAAAACGCACAAATAACCGGTCTCTACAGTGTTACTGCAACCGGAACGAAGGAAGAGTCCTCTGTATACACCAACTTTCTGGTAAGTGGACATCTTGAGGTATCTTCAGTAAACGATACAACCATATCTACCGGCTACATCTACGCTTTGAGCGATAAATTTGCGTACGGTCGCGATACACTTTACCTAACGGAAACAGAGAAAAACGGTAAGTTAAGCACCTATGTAACCAAACCATCCTTGACGCTGAGAGACACGTTCAGATACAACAGCGAAAACAAAACGTTCGAACAACATCAGATAGGCGAATATTCAAGTTACTCATACTCATGGAACGTTACCGTTTTGGGTACTTGCTTGTAAAGATGCCTTCAAGGACCAATTGTTTGCGGATCGGAACCTTTTTATAGAAAATGTCGTGAAAGAGGCTGTATACGATTTGCTAATGGACCAGTTTTTTTTGAGGGAGAACTTCGTTAAGGTCGGGGATTTGACAACTTTGTCCGTGCCTACTAGCATGGAAAATGTGGTGAAGAAAAGGTATAATTACCTTGCAAATATATACAGACAAACACTAATAAATGTATACCATGAAAAACTATGCTTTGTTGTTCCTATTATCAATACCTTTCCTTTCATGCGAAAAGAACAAAAAATACAAAGTTTGCAATGGCTCGTTTGCATTTGTAGAGAAATATAACCACAACCGCATGCGGCTCCTTGAGATAGATGATAATACAGGATCTCCGGGAGATGTCTATTTCGAAACAGATGATTGGCCAGGAAATGGCGTTTACAACTCGTCCAAAAACTGCTATTACAATTTCTCAAGAAGTCGTCGGGGGCAGATTTATTTTTATAAATTTGATTTCACCATAGATACAATAACTGATATTGAATACTATGGCACAATGGATACATTTAAAGTAAAAACCCAACTACTTTGCAACAATACAAACGATAAAACATACTACATCAGCATAGGACAATCAGGAGAGCGACTATATGCGCTTACCATTGGAGCTACCGTTACAGAAAAATTGCTTTACATTTCCGATACGTTGTATACAATCTCATCACCTGTCATTGACGAAAAAACAGGATACATTTACTTTGCCAATGGACCAAACCTTATAAAAATAGACCCGAACAGTGGTGCAAGCACACTAGTTGCTACCTATTCTAATGTGCATCTTTCTGATCTGCATTTCAATAAAAATGATGGCTTTTTTTATGGCGTAAATACTTTTTCATATCCATATACCTTCATCAAAGTCAATACAGAAAATGGAAGTGTAATTGAACTATCAGAGATTAATTATGTAGACTCAGGAACATACTACTGCCACACATTCGATGTGTGCAATAACAGATATATCATCGGTTGGCGAGGAGCAATATATTGGATTGATTGTTCTAACGGCAGTGTAGTAAGGCGTTCCGCACCTGGATTTAGTCAATTTGAATATTATATCGAGCAGTCTGGACTTTAGACCTATTTAGTTAACAATTAAACAAAGCTACCTCCACGCCCATCGTAGTTTCTTTGAAAAAACTAAATATCATAGTGAACTTAAGTCTATGAATACCTTGACGGTTGTATCTATCTTCAGACCGGCTGGAACAAACTGGGGAAAATCGGTAATTACCTGCTTTTTGCAGCTAAAAAGCACAGCCCCTGATACCACCTTTTGAAGTGGCATATTTGGATGATGCTATTTGGTGTCGCTACTCACACCTTTTATATAAATTATTTTGCCTACTCTGTCGATATGGTCTTTTACATCAGTGTCGTGAATGGCGTTTAGGTTCTGCAAATCAAACCGATAGAGCATACCCAATTGTTCAAGAGAGTCCTGTATCTCCAGTATGTCGTCGAAAGTAACACCCTCGCCAATGATGGCAAGATCGATATCGGAGCCTGATTTGTAATTGCCCATTGCCCTTGACCCAAATAAAACTACCTGCCGCACTTTTGGGAAGGTGGCGAAAACTTCGCAGATCCGCATCAGATCTTCAACGGCAATACCGATATCCATTATTCAAAGATAGACGTTTGTTTACCACCCCGTTCTGCCTCCAGCCTTTGCTCCAGTGTTTTCAGCAACTTATAATATTCGGCAGCAATATTTTTAGCAATATCATCGGCAGTATCGCTGTTGTAGGTATGCGAGGTGAGCTCTCGAGATTTCTTCATCTTGCGCCATTGCATTTCATCAGTGATGTATCCATCTTTGAGTGATTGCTCCAGCACCGGGTTGGGCCCGGCAATATCCTGATACCCCTTATACAAGAGGATATCCTGCAGGGTTTTCCATGCCAGTTCAAAGGAATATTCGAAGCGCTGAATCATGCCTTCTTTCTCCAGTTCAGACAAATCATCTATATTCCCTTTCTCCGCTACTTCACCGAGTTTTGCCAGAGCCTTTTTGAAATTGGCAAACCGCTGCTCCCACCTCGTATCTTTTTGCTCCATTCAAACTGTATTACACGGTGTAAGTTAACAATTGTTTGAACGCAAAACAATCAACCTACTTCGGAATACCTCACCAGCTTTGTGCAGTTTGCTTTATTAATAAAACTTCATGCTGGCCATTAGCATTAGACCATACCGACGCGGGTATCGTTCTTCAGACCAGTGGCAACAAACAGGCTGAAACCAGAAATAACCTGTTCAGAAACCCCAGCAGAAAGGTAGTTTTGATGTGACCAGAAGAAAGGCTGGCTATTAACCGCCAAACACACGATATTTTTTTATAATATTAAAAGCCTTTTTCGCCCCAAACCCGCGCCCAGAGCGGGAACTTTTTTCTATGACAGACAGTTTCTGCACTATCATATCCCGCTGGCTGTAGTATCCTGAAAACCCGGTTTGGTCATCCCTGATCTGCCACCGAACTTTAAGCCCTAACAGCCAAAACCTACCGCTATGCACCCTGGTAAATACAGCAAGCACACCAATAGTACTTATTCGTCACATACGCTCATGGGGCAGCCGGGCCTCCGGGAACAGGCAACAGGGATAGTGGCTCGACAGGAAGCAAGTGCGCAAAAACTGCGCAAAAAGTAAGACAATAATAATTCATTAAACACTTACAGTCAACACATTACGCCATAGTGCGCAAAAACACAAAATTGACAGAAAAGTGCGCAAAAACCTGAAAACATACACAACTCACCGGTACCACAATAAACGATTAAATTGCACAGACCTATGAAACAATGTACCGATACCGTATTGCTTGTGCGCCCGGCCGCATTTGGCTACAATGCCCAAACGGCGGCAACCAATGCTTTTCAGCAAGAGCAGCAAACGGCGGTCACCGCCACTATGGCCCTTGAGGAATTTGACGGATTTGCACAGGCACTCACAAATGCGGGTGTGATGGTCGTCATCGTGGAAGATGCGGCACCACCCTACAGGCCCGATGCGGTATTCCCCAACAACTGGGTATCGCTGCTGCACGATGGCACATTGGTACTATACCCCATGTGCGCACCCAACAGACGCGCGGAGCGCCGTGCGGATATGATTGGTATGCTGCAAACAAAATTCCGGATTACGAGAACCATAGATCTGTCGGCATACGAAACGGAGGGCAAGTTTCTGGAAGGCACAGGCAGTATAGTCTTCGATCACAGCGCCCGTGTGGCCTACGCCTGCAGCTCGCCGCGCACCCACAAAGAGCTGTTTCATACGCTGGCGGCCGACCTGGGGTACCAGCCCATATGGTTTCATGCCACCGATACAGCAGGAAAAGAAATTTACCATACCAATGTGATGATGTGCATCGGAGCGCAGTTTGCCGTTATCTGCGATGAAGCCATAGCCGACCCTAAGGAACGCGCCGTAGTGATGGAGTCACTCAAACAGTCCGGCAAACAGATTGTGACCATCACCCCCTATCAGATGTCGTGCTTCGCCGGCAATATGCTGCAGCTCAGCACCACAGCGGGCAGGCAACTGCTGATACTATCGCAAACAGCATATGACTGTCTGCACCAGCATCAGCTGGCAATAATGTCGGCACGCGCCACCTTGCTGCCCGTGTCCATCCCCGTCATAGAGACAGTGGGTGGTGGCAGTGCACGGTGCATGATAGCCGAGTTGTTTGCACAGCCGCTACCAGCTCCCAATGCTATGAGCCTATCAGATCCAGAAACTCTACCTCAGTAAGTATGTTCACCGACCCCAGCTTTTTTGCCTTTTCCAGCTTAGAGCCCGCGTCTTCGCCTACTATAAGGTAGTTCAGTTTCGAGCTCACACCACCCAGTATCGCGCCACCCTTGGCCTCTACCATGGCTTCGGCGTCGCTGCGCTTAAAGTGGCTGAGCGTACCGGTGAAGAGGAAGGTTTTGCCGGCAAGTGCACCATCGGCAGGCCGCTGACCCCGGTGATCGTTGATGAGGTTCACTCCGGCAGTTTGCAGCAGTTCTATCATGCGCTTGTTTTCGTCGCGGGCAAAAAAATCAACCACAGACTGTGCCACTTTGGGCCCTATGTCTTGCAGGGCAGACAACTGTTCAATGTTCCAGGAGTAAAAATCAGTAAGGTGTACCACCGCCGATGCCAGTGTTTTTGCCGTTGTCTCGCCCACATGGCGTATACCCAGCCCAAAGATGACCCGGTAGAGTGGCTGGCCCTTCGATTGTTCTATCGCCTGCTGTAAGTTGGTGACCGACTTTTCGCCAAACCCATCCATGCCCTTTACCCGCTCCCAGTCTATATGGTAGATACCGGGTATATCGGGCAGGAGTCCCAGGTCGTGAAACTTCTGCACATTGGCAGCGCCCAGGCTACGGATGTCCATCGCATCCTTGCTGGCAAAATGGATGATGCGCTCTGCCACCTGCACCGGGCAGTTGATATTGATACACCGCCAGGCGGCTTCGTCGGGTAGTCTTTCCAGCAGGCTGGCACACGCAGGGCAGTGTGTGGGATATACTATTGGCTGTTCATCGCCGGTGCGCAGCTCTGTAAGCGGCTTTACTATATATGGTATCACATCGCCTGCGCGCTCTACCAGTACTGTGTCGCCTATGCGCAGGTCTTTCTCGCGGATCACATCTTCGTTAAAGAGCGATACCGAGCTTACAGTAACGCCACCAATAGGTACAGGCTCTATCTTGGCCACCGGGGTGATGCTACCTACCCGGCCTACCTGAAACTCTACGCGCAGCAGCTTGCTGGTAGCCTGCCGCGCCTTGAACTTGTAGGCTACGGCCCACCGGGGGTGGTGCGATGTCATACCCATGCGGTCTTGCAGGGCATAGTCATTTACCTTTATCACCAGCCCGTCTACCTCAAAGGGGAGGTCATCTCTCCGCAGCTCGAAGTCGGCGCAATAGGCGATCACCTCGTCTATGGTTTTGAAGACCTTCATCTCCCGTGCCGGCGCCGGAAAACCCATGCTGTACAACCATTGCAGCGATCCGTAATGGGTTTTCAGCACATCGGGCCGCACAGCCCCATCGGCAAGTGTGTAGTCGCTGATACTGTACAGTATGGCATTGAGCCCACGCTTCCGCACCTCCGACGGATCGAGGATGCGTAGCGTACCCGAGGCGGCGTTGCGCGGATTGGCCAAGGGAGGCTGTCCATCGGCAATGCGTTGCTTGTTGTAGGTCTCAAAGACCTTCTTATGTATCACGATTTCGCCGCGTATCTCTACCTGTCTGATACCGTATTGCAGCAGTGGCGCCGACAGCGGAATGGCCTTTATCTGCTTTACATTAATGGTCACATCCTCGCCCATCACCCCATCGCCACGTGTAGCGCCACGCACCAGGTTGCCATCATCGTACACCAGCGACACACTGGCCCCGTCGTACTTGGGCTCTACACAGTACGTAAGCTCATCGGTCTCTGCCAGTTCGCGGCACTTCCGATCCCAGTCTGTAAGGTCTTCGGCATTGTAGGTATTCTCCAGGCTCAGCATGGGTACCAGATGGCTCACCGCCGGAAACCGCTCGCTGAGTCCCATAGCCACCCGTTGTGTGGGCGAGTCGGCAGTAACCTGCTCCGGATACTGATCTTCCAGATGCTTCAGCTTCTTGTACAGGTCGTCGTATTCCTTGTCGGCAAGCACGGGGTCGCTCTGCACATAGTATTTCCAGTCGGCATAGTTTATGGCTTCGCGGAGCAACAATATGGTATCAGAGGCCGATCCGGCATCATTCAGCAGCAGTTGTTTAGCCTGGTCGTACAGGCGTTTTTCGTCGGCAGAGGTGTACATGCCTGCAAAATACACCATCAGCCACTAACTGCAAACAGGCAGGATATCCGGCAGCGTGACGTTTTGGCTGCCTACCCTACCCGGAAAACGGAGCGGAAAACACATTAACACAATCGAACACATTTATCATCCAAATGTATTGCCCCTGCACCTTTGCCCGAATGAAGTATCTTTGCCCGATGAAAAATCTGCGTGAAATAGCCCTGCCTGAACTTGAAGCGATGCTGGTAGCGGCCGGGGAGCCAAAATTCAGGGCGAAACAGGTGCACGACTGGGTGTGGCAAAAGTTTGCTGCCGATATCAACGATATGACCAATCTGCCCAAATCGTTGCGTGAAAAACTGTCGCAGCAGTACTTCATCCCGAAGGTAAAGATGCACCACAGCCAGTACAGCAGCGATGGCACGATAAAGAACAGGCTGCAACTGCACGACGGATACTATGTAGAAAGCGTATTGATACCCACTGAAAAACGCATGACCGCCTGCGTATCCTCTCAGGTTGGGTGCTCGCTGTCCTGCAAATTTTGCGCTACCGGCTATATGGATCGTAAACGCAATCTGGAGTTTGATGAAATAGTAGACGAAGTAACCCTGCTGAACGAACTGGCAGAGAAACACTACAACAAGAAACTGTCGAACATCGTGTTTATGGGCATGGGAGAGCCACTGCTCAATTACCGCAATACGATGAAAGCCATTGAACGCATCACCTCTCCAGACGGACTGGGAATGAGCCCCAAACGCATCACGGTTTCGACGGCGGGCGTGGCCAAAATGATCAAACAGCTTGCCGATGATCAGGTGCGGTTCAAGCTGGCGCTGTCGCTGCACGCGCCTACAGACCGCAAGCGGAATGAGATCATGCCGATCAATGAAACCAACAATCTGGAAGCACTGATAGAGGCACTCAACTACTTTTACAAGGCAACGGGCAACGAAATAACATTTGAATATATCCTCTTCAAGAACTTCAATGACAGCATTAAAGACGCAGACGATCTGATCAAGATCTACCGGAGAGTACCTGCCGACCTGATCAACATCATAGAGTACAACCCGATAGATGCTGCACGGTACGAGAAGCCGGACGAGGAGACTACTGACGCTTTTATGGAGCACCTTACCGCAAACAGGGTAAATGTGCGCCTGCGTCGCAGCCGTGGTAAAGACATAGACGCAGCATGCGGACAACTAGCCAATGTGGATCACCAGGAAGAAGGTGACTAGTTGAAAAGATTCAAAAGAAAAGCAAAAAACACAAAAAGGACAATTAATATATCGTACCGGAAAACTACTTTTACCAAATATGGATGTTACTGTAACACTGCTGGAGATTCTGAAATATACGATACCTGCTGTTGTGGTGCTTGTGGCCTGCACCAGCATCATCAACCGGTTTATAGCCGCCGAAAACCGGCGGAAGCAAATGGCCATTTTTGAAGGGGCACAGGATGTAACCCTGCGACTGCGGCTGCAGGCTTATGAGCGTATGGCGCTTTTTGTGGAGCGCATCAGTGCGCGCCAGCTTATACCCCGCATATATGATGGCTCAATGGCCGTGCGGGACCTTCATATTGCAATGACCATGACCATAAGAACCGAATTTGAGCACAATATGTCGCAACAGATATATGTGTCGAAAAATGTGTGGGAAACCGTGAAGGGCGTGAAAGAGCAGGAACTGAACATGATCAACCGTATAGCCCAATCGCTGGACCCGGATGCACCGGGCCGCGAACTACATGCCAGAATACTGGAAGTAGTGGCTAAAGCGGAGGGCGAACTACCAACCGACGTAGCGCTACAGATCATTAATGCAGAAGTGAAGACCGTGATGCAATACGGATCTTATTAAATCTCATTTACCTGCTGTCTTTCTGTATAGCATACATACCCATGCGTATACCGAAGTAAAAAATGCGTAGTGGCAACAACTATGCCCAATTGTGATTGTGCCACGCATAGCTATTCAAGGTTGCGCGAGTATGCCGATTTCACATTCCATTAGTATTATGACGCTGGCCATTTGGTGAATTATGCAGAAAATCGGCCTAAATTTGGGGGACTTATCGCACCTTAATTTCACTTACTATGGGGAGTATTATCAAAACAGGATTGGCATTAGTCGCGTTCACAGCATGTACCCTAGCTGGCATGGCACAAAAGAACGATCTGACAAGGCAAAAGCTGAAAGGAACAATAAAAACAGTGACGGAGTTGGAGTATGCGGTAGTTGCCGGAGCAAAAGAACCTGTGAAGGATACCCTGAAAGTGAAAGGTGTGTGCAAATATAACGCTGATGGCAACCGTACAGAGTATGTCACGTACTCGGCAGCGGGCGCTGTGCTTTCCCGGTCGGTATTCAGCTACAACGACAGTGGCATGCTGGTAAACGTAAAGCGCTACAGGGGTGATGGCGGACTGAATGTAACCACCACCTATAAGTATGATAAGGCGGGCAATGAAACAGAAGAAAGCAATACAGACCCATCGGGTACAGAGTTTATGACCGGCAAAAGCAGGTACGACCTCAAAGGCAACCGGATTGTTTATGACCGGTACAATCAGTTTGGTCATTTGTTCCTCAAATCAAACTTCAAATTCGACAAAAAAGGTAATGAAATTGAAGAACGTGAGTTCGACTCTCACCAAAGCCTGCAGTTCCGCACCACGTTCGAATACGATAACTACGACAAAAAGGGCAACTGGCTATGGCGCGTTACGTATAAAAACGATATGCCAAGGACAATAGTTGAGCGGGAAATAGGTTATGGACAATAGTCCGGCGAATGATAAATTTGGTATCTTGACCGCTGAAAAGGGATGAACCTGCTTAGAACAATATGAAAGGAGCTGTACAACTTTTAGTGCTGGTGCTTGTTGCCTTTGTGTTGCCCGCCACCGGCCAGGACACGACAGTGGTTACAACTGCTGGCTTCAATGGAAGGATAAAATCTGTTACAGAATACAACATAAAACCTATTGGCAGTGTAGGATTTGAGCTTGTTTCCGGATCGAAAACCACCAGCACTTACGACCTGCAGGGGAAAAAAGTAAGGGAATATGTGTATGGCCCCGAAGGTACATTGCAATCAAAGGCGTCTTTTAAATACGATGAAGATGGGAGGCTGCATGAAGAGCGCGGGTTTGACCCTCAAGGCAAGTATCAGTATGCTACCCGGTATAAGCATGATGAAGCCGGCAATGAAATCTCGCAAAAACACTACCGGGGAAATGGCCTCATTCATCTGAAAACGCTTTGGGAATATGACTCACTTGGCAACCTAATAAAAGAAGAGTCTTTTGATGCCGAAGATGTAATGCTGAACCGTGCTAAATGGAAATATGACGTAAACGGCAATCCCATTGAGGAAACCACCTATGATGCCGATGAGGTTCAGACACGCAAGACACTCTTTACCTACGATACATCGGGAAACCTGGTTGAGACACGCAATATATATTATGGTGTGATGCTGCGCACAACCTATAAATATGACGCTGCGGGAAAAATAGTGGAAGAATGCTGCTATAATGCTGAAAAAGTAACCGACAAAAAATGCACTTACAAGTATGATGAGCATGGAAACGAAACAGAGCAAAGCTTTTTTTCGGCTGATGGTACGCTGCAAAAGACAATAACATACCTAAACATATACGACAGTCACAAAAACCTCATAAGACGTATTCAGACAGATAATGGCAAACAATTGATCATAGTACGCAGAGAAATCAGCTATTATTGATAAATGCAAGCCTCTTTTCAGCTACGAAAACGTGTAATTTCACTATGTTGATAAAAAAATATCAACTAAATAAAATAATCCTTCCTCATTATCCCAAAAAGTATATTTTTGCACCATAAAATTTAAACGCATTAACTATGTCTGAAATTGCAAATCGCGTTAAGAAAATTATCGTGGACAAACTGGGTGTTGACGAATCAGAAGTTAACCCTGAGGCAAGCTTTACCAATGACCTCGGTGCTGACTCTCTTGATACCGTTGAACTGATCATGGAATTCGAAAAAGAATTCAATATCTCTATTCCGGACGAACAAGCTGAAACCATCACTACTGTTGGTCAGGCTATCGCATACCTGGAAGAGCACGTAAAGTAATTTTTTTTGTAAATCCACTTCTGTAACCGAAAATCGTTAGATGAACTTGACGTTGAAACGTGTTGTCGTTACGGGCCTCGGAGCCCTGACGCCATTAGGCAATGACATACCCTCTTATTGGGATGGATTGGTTAATGGCGTTTCGGGTGCTGGCTTCATCAAACAATTTGATGTAACTAAGTTCAAAACGAAATTCGCTTGCGAATTGAAGGATTTCAATCCTGAAAACTACTTTGAACGTAAAGAAGCCCGGAAGCTTGACCGGTTTTCGCAGATCGCCCTTGTTGCTGCCGAAGAGGCTGTGAGATCGGCACGTCTTACTGAAGATGGAATAGACAAAGACAGGGTCGGCGTTATCTGGGGTTCCGGAATAGGTGGTATGATCACCTTCATTGAAGAAATGAAGAATTATGCATCCGGCGACGGAACACCCCGTTTCAATCCATTCTTCATACCCAAGCTCATCCTCGACATTGCGTCTGGCCATATTTCAATGAAATACGGTTTCCGTGGACCCAACTTTGCAACTGTCAGTGCGTGTGCATCATCAACCAATGCTCTTATAGATGCGCTTACCTACATCCGTCTCGGGAAAGCCGATGCTTTTGTATGTGGTGGTTCTGAAGCGGTAGTAACCGAAGCCGGCATTGGAGGGTTTAACGCAATGAAAGCACTTTCTGAGCGCAATGACGACCCGCTTACTGCGAGCCGACCATTCGACCTGAACAGAGATGGATTTGTATTGGGCGAAGGTGCAGGCGCGATTGTACTTGAAGAGTACGAGCATGCCAAGCGCCGTGGTGCTACTATCATAGCTGAGCTGGCCGGTGGCGGGCTCAGTGCAGATGCTTACCACCTGACGGCACCGCATCCGGAAGGTTTGGGTGCATACAATGTAATGAAAAGTGCATTGGCAGATGCAGGCATGATACCTACGGATATTGACTACATCAATGTACATGGCACCTCTACCCCACTTGGAGATATCAGTGAAATCACTGCTATTCAAAGGGTTTTTGGAGAGCATGCCTACAATGTAAATATCAGTTCCACAAAATCTATGACCGGCCATCTGTTGGGTGCTGCTGGTGCTATAGAAGCTATTGCCAGCATACTGGCAACAGTACACGATATCATTCCACCTACAATCAACCACTTCACAGACGACCCCTCATTCGATCCACGTCTCAACTTTACATTCCTTAAACCACAAAAAAGGATTGTGAATGCCGCATTGAGTAACACATTTGGATTTGGTGGTCATAATGCCTCTGTGATCTTCAAAAAACCATCAGATTAGTTTTGCGACGCCTCATTAATCGCATCTTAAACTACTCTTCCCCCGACAAGCAATTGTTGTTGCAACTTGAACACCTTGTTGGGTTTACCCCCAAGCATATCGCGTATTATCGTCTGGCACTCATGCACAGATCGAAACCGGATGATGTTACAGCAAGTAATGAGCGTCTGGAATTTTTGGGCGATGCCATACTGGGTGCTATTATAGCTGAATACCTGTTCAAAAAATACCCCTACCAGCCTGAAGGTTATCTTACCGAGTTGCGCTCTCGCATTGTGCGCAGAGAAACCATGAATAATGTAGCGCTGCGCATGGGGCTGAATAAACTGGTACAGTATAATCAGAACGACCGGGGTCTTAGCCGTAGTCATATCTTTGGCAATGCGCTGGAAGCACTAATAGGTGCGGTATACCTGGATCAGGGATTTGCCAACACCCGAAAATTCATCCTCAATCAGATCATCAGATCCTACATTGATCTGGATACGATGGAAAGCACTGATACCAACTACAAAAACCAGTTGCTCAGCTGGGCCCAGCGCAACGGCAAACAGCTCAGTTTTGACCTGATTGCTGAGGTAAATGAAGGTACCCGCAAACTATTTACAGTAGGCATTATGCTAGATGGGACGGTAGTTGCAGATGGGACGGGTTATAACAAAAAAGACGCCGGGCAGGTAGCCGCGAAGAATGCCCTGGAAAAGCTGGGTATCTAACGGCCTTTCTTCCTACAAATACCGGCTGTACACAACAAAATGCAGTAACCCCAAATCTTTGGAACAACACACAAAAATCAGGCCTATGCGCGAAAACAAGGTCATGCCCGAACGTTGCGGGATCAACCACTCGACTTTGTGACTTTGTTTTTTTGTCGCTCTGTCCCATCCGATTTGCCGAAACCAGACAAAAAAAGACCGCCATGCTGGATGACGGTCTTAATAGATTTCGAAAACAATTAGTGACTATTTGCTGTAAATCAGTCGCATCGCTATTACTGCGCCATCTTCGGCATAATAACGACACATGTACATGCCAGGTGCAATATCATTGGGCAATGTAATAGTAGTTGTCGCCTCTATAACATTGTGCTGATCGATAACCCTGCCCTCTATTGAATAGATGACAAAAGTACCCGGTGACGAAGCCTTGACTGTAAGCACCCCTGACGTAGGATTGGGGTAAAAAGAAACAGTTGTTGCCGTTTTAGGCACTGCTGATTCGTTTTCTCCTCCGGCTATATCAGCCTTGGCGGCAATAACAGTGATATTGTATGTAGACCGGCAACCATTGCTCAGCTGGTATGAAATTGTTGCTGCGCCTGGCGCAACACCAGAAACAGAGCCAGTTGATGGGACTACGGTTGCAATTGCGGATGAAGGACTACTCCAGGTACCACCGGCTGTACTGCAAGACAAAGTAGTGGACGCTCCGGTAAGAACAGATGAGGCTCCACTAATGGCCGCCGGTGCTGCCAGCACGGTCTGTGCAACTGTTTTGTAGCACGCATTGCTGATAAAGTAAGTAACAGTAATGGTACCACCTGCAACACCAGTCAGTTCGCCAGAAAGTGGATCGATTGTCGCAATAGCACCATTGCTGCTGATCCACGTGCCACCACCCGTGCCGTTGAGCAGTGTAACCTGACTACCTGCACATACATTAGCATTACCGGTTGTCGCACCCACAGTGCCATTAACCGTAGCCTGTGTAACTGTATAACATCCCGGACTTAGCGTGTAGGTAATGTTAGTAGTACCCGTTGTCACCCCTCTCATTATTCCAGAGGAAGGGTGAATAACCACTCTGCCCATCGGGTCACAACTCCATACACCGCCCGGTGTTGGGTTAGTGAGCACCGTTACAGAAGACGGCTGACCCGTACACAATAGGGCATAACCGTCATTGGCTGTTACAGTTGGGTTGACAGTAACCGTAGCCGAACGGACGCAACCATTTGTTCCTGTGTAGCTGATATTAGCATTGCCATCTGAAATACCTGACAGCATTCCAGCATTTACTGATGCGATACCGTTGTCACTGCTGCTCCATACGCCACCCGTGGGTGTAGCATTTACTGTAACAGTATTGCCTGCGCAAACCAGCATTGTGCCAGTAATTACAGATGGGAGAGAAAGAACGGTAACCTGTTTAGTAGTGCGACATCCATTTACGAGATAGGTGATAGTAGAGGTACCGGCAGCGATACCTGAAACAATACCGGTGCTGCCTACAGTAGCTTTTGCAACAATGCTGCTACTCCAAACGCCACCACCGGGAGTTGTATTTAACGTGGTTGTGCTGCCAATGCAGACTGAAGCCGTTCCTGACATTGCGTCGGGAGCTGCATTTACCGTAACATTCTGAGTGCGAATACACCCTGTAGCCAACTGATAGGTGATCGTTGCAATGCCATCACCCATACCTGTTATGACCCTTGTTGCCGTATTAATTGTAGCAATAGCAGCGTTGCTACTACTCCATGTTCCACCAGCTGTTGCACTAGCAAAGGTTGTGGTTAACCCCTCACAAACTGTAGCAGTACCTGTGATCACTGCAGGTAATGCATTTACGGTAGCGATACGGATCTTGTAGCAGCCGGAACCGAGCGAATAAGTGATCACCGAAGTGCCTGCTGTAAGCCCGCTTAAAACGCCAGTGCCAGCGTTAATCGTTGCTCTGGAAGGCACACTGCTTGTCCAGGCTCCACCTCCAGGTGTTGCATTAAGCGAAGTAGTGCCACCGATACAAGCTGCAGCAGTGCCTCCGATAACAGAAGGGGACTCATTCACTGTAAGCACCTTGAACTGACGACAGCCTGTATTGAGTTGGTAGGTGATCGTAATGGTACCCTGATCAATACCAGTAACAATTCCGTTTGCAGAACCTACCGTTGCGATAAGCGAATTGCTGCTGCTCCATGTACCGCCCGTTGTGGTATTGGACTGAGCCAAGGTAGCCCCAACACAAACTGTTGCGGCGCCACCGATTACAGCCGGCTGGGCGTTAACTGAAAGTACAGACGTAGTATAACATCCGACACCAACAATGAAGGAGATCCTTGTTGTGCCTGATGTAAGTCCGGTAACTTCTCCGGTCGCAGCATTGATAGTAGCCTTGACAGCATTGCTACTACTCCATGTTCCGCCTCCAGAAGAGGTAAGCGTAGCTGAGCTGCCAATGCATATACCCGTAGCTCCCGTAATGGCACCAGGTGCTGAATTGACAGAAAGAGTGCGTGTTACCAGACATCCAGTACCCAGCAGGTATTGGATAGTAGTTGTGCCTGATCCTGCTCCTGCAGTAACCAAGCCGGTAGATGCATTAATTGATGCAACGCCCGGAGTGCTGCTGCTCCATACACCACCTGTGGGTGTTGATGTCAGCGTGGCAGTGGTGCCCGAGCAAACGGTAGACGCCCCTGCTATCGCACCGGGAAGGGCATTCACGGTAACTTGTTTCACAGTAATACAACCATTCAGATTGTACGAAACAGTTGCGGTGCCGCTTGTAATTCCCAAAACAACCCCAGTTCCGGCATCAACTGTTACTCTACCAGTGTTGCTGCTGCTCCATACCCCACCACCCGGCGTTGTATTCAAAGTAGTGTTTGCACCCACACACATAGACGCTGTGCCACTTATTGCAGCCGGTAGCGGATTAACTGAAACATTTATTGAATTGCTGCAACCTGTAGTTGCAACATAAGTAATCGTAGTAACACCGGGTGTAGAACCGGCAGTAACCAAACCAGAAGCTGCATTTACAGAAGCAGTAGCTGGCGCACTACTACTCCACGTACCGCCCAAGGGGCTGCAGGCTAGCGTAGTGCCGGATCCCTGACAAACAATTGTGTTTCCACTAATCGTCCCCGGAAGTGAATACACTGTCTGGGTTGTTGTTTTGTAGCAAGCTGCACTTACCATGTAGGTCACAATTGCTGTACCACTTGCCATGCCGGTTACGGTACCAGTGAGTGCGTCAACTGTTGCGACTGTCACGTTGCTGCTGCTCCACGTGCCACTGCCGGTTGCATTTGACAATGTCACATTTGAACCGGGACATACATTCGCTGTACTGGTAATAGCGGCGACTGCGGCTGCTACCGTAGCTTCTGTAATGCTATAGCACCCAGCGCTCAGCAAATAAGTGATATTGGTTGTGCCTGTGCTTACGCCTCTCATTATACCGCTTGATGGGCTCAGGATGACCTTAGAAGGATCTGCGCTACTCCATGTACCACCGGCAGTTGCGTTTGACAATACGGTTACCGAGAACGGCTGATCAGTACACAGCAACGGATAGCCTGTATTGGGTGTAACGGCGCCATTTACGGTAACCTCTCCGATTGTCTGGCAACCATTTATCCCGGTATAGGTAATTGCGGCGTTTCCAACAGCAACACCACTTACAATGCCAGTAACAGCATTGATAGTAGCCACAGCCGGCGTTCCGCTCGTCCACACACCACCCGTTGGAGTGGATGCGAGTGTAGCGGCATTGCCCTCACACACCATTAATGTACCGGTGATAACCGACGGTGCTGCCATAACGGTAACCTGAGTAGTATTGCTGCAACCATTCACAGAATAGGTTACGTCAGCAGTACCTGCGGTGATGCCGGCTACAACGCCTGTTGTTGCGTCGACAGTGGCACGTGCGGCATTACTGCTGCTCCATATGCCACCACCTGGCGTTGCGTTCAGCGTTGTAGTATTATTAATGCATACCGACGCCACACCACCGATTGCAGATGGAAGGCTATTTACGGTAACATTCGTTGTTCTCGCACATCCTGTTGGAAGCACATAACTAATCACTGTAAAACCGGAACCATAATCAGCATCGATGCCGGTAACAACTCCTGTTGTTGTATTTATTGTAGCGACATCCACCTCACTGCTGGACCAAGTACCTCCAGCAGACACAGACGACAGAGCCAAAGAAGCACCCTCACAAACAGTATTGGATCCCGCTATTACTGACGGAAGTGGATTGACTGTTACCTGAGTAGTACGATAGCAACCGTTAGTTCCCTGATAAGATACCGTAAGGTTACCAGCAGCAATACCTGTGACAACACCATTGATAGCATTAACTGTAGCATAGGTACTATTACTGCTTGTCCAGGTTCCGCTTCCGGGTGTGGCATTCAGTGTAGTTGTATTGCCCACGCAAACGGCGGTTGTACCACCAATTGCGCCCGGGATTGCATTGACAGTAACCTGCTTCACAGATATACAACCTGTAGGCAAGTGGTAAGTAACCGCAGCAAAGCCGCTCGCGATACCAGTAACAACACCATTTGTCCCTACTGTAGTGACAGACAAATTACTACTGCTCCAGGTACCGCTGGCGGGTGTGCAGGACAATGGCGCAACAGCCCCCTCACAAACGATTCCGGATCCTGAAATAGCGACGGGAACAGGATTTACAGATATTGTTGTAACCGCATAACAACCAGCGCTAACAGTATATGATATCGTAGCGGTACCTTCAGTAAGACCAGTAACAACACCTGTGCCAGCATTGACTGACGCCTTGACGCTGTTGCTACTGCTCCATGTACCGCCGCCCGATGATGAAAGTGCAATTGTGGAGCCGATACAAACATTCGTTGAACCCGTTATTGCAGACGGTGTTGTATTGACAGTGATATCTTTTGTTCTGATACAACCAAGCGTATTTTCGTATGTAATTGTTGTGTTACCAGCAACCATACCCGCAGTAACCAAACCTGTTGCTGCATTGACAGAAGCAATACCAGGAGTACTGCTGGTCCAAACACCTCCAGCTGGTGTTGTTGTCAACATACCGGAACCACCCGTACATACGGTACCAGCACCTGCAATAACAGCCGGCAGACTATTAACCGTAACTTGCTTCGTGGCAGTACATCCGGCTAGCGTGTAAGTCAGATTTACTGTTCCGGCAGTGACACCGGTAACGGCACCTGTACCTGCATCAACCGATGCTCTTCCCGCATTGGAAGACGTCCAAACACCACCACTAGGTGTTGTATTCAGTGTGGTAACACTACCAATACACACCGTGGCCGTACCAGTAACTGCTGTAGGCAATGCGTTAATTGTAATATCGCGTGTACGGGTACAACCTGTTGTAGCTGTGTAAGTTACCGTGGTAATACCTGGGAGTCCTGTAGTAACAACACCAGTTGTGGAATTGACCGTAGCAACACCGGGATCTGCACTAACCCAGGTACCGCCCAATGGGCTACATACAAGCGTAGAGGTAGCTCCCTGACACAGTGCAGCTGTTCCGCTCACGTTGCCCGGTAGTGCATTGACAATTTGTGTTGCTGTTTTATAACAACCAGGATTGATATAGTATGTAATTGTGGAAGTTCCCGCTGCAATGCCGGTTACCAAACCAGTATTAACATCAATGGTTGCCTTTGTAGTATTAGTACTACTCCAGGTACCACCGCCAGTTGCATTTGTGAGTGTGACGCCTGTACCCGGGCATATGTTTGCCGTGTTTGTAATGGTTGCAACAGCAGGTATTACAGTTTCGACCGTTGTTGAATAACAACCGGCACTCAGCATATAGGTGATTGTTACAGTTCCTGTTTGTAGTCCCCTCATATAACCACTGGCTGAATTTATCAGAACAGTTGCCATGTCACTGCTCACCCATGTTCCACCAGGAGTAGCGTTTGAAAGCAGGAGGCCAGAGAGTGGCTGACCTGTGCACATATATGTCTCACCTGTGTTTGGCGTAAGAGCAGGTGTGACCGTAACTACCACAGAAGCCAAGCATCCGCTGCCGGTAACATATTCAATTGTTGACGTACCAACGGTTGTAGCGGTTACCGCACCTGTTGCCGGAACAATAGTAACAACTGCATTGTTGTCACTGCTCCACGTACCGCCACTAACAGTAGAAAGGAATGAAAATGTACTGCCCGCACACAACAACATACTGCCATTGGTGATGGCCGGCATACTATTCACGGTGAAATCGCGGGTAGCATACATAGTACCACAAACATTGGACAACGCATAAGAAATGGTAGCAACACCACCGGCAACACCAGTAACGATACCAGATGTACCGACAGTGGCAACAGACAAATTACCACTGCTCCAGATACCGCCAGGAACTGCATTGCTCAGTGACGAAGTAAAAGACTGGCATATTTCCAATGTCCCGACAATAACACCTGGATCTGCCAATGGATTAACTGTTACTACAGAAGTTACCGCAGTGGTGTTTCCACAAGCATTTGTTGCTGTAACGGTATATACCCCTGCTGCTGAAGATGTTGCTGCGAATGCAACCGGGTTCTGATCGGTAGAAGAAAATCCATTTGGTCCTGCCCATGAATACGATACCGCATTAGTAGCTGCTGATGTCAGTGTTATGTTGACATCAACACAAACAGGGTTTGGAGTTGCGTTAGCACTTACGGCAACCGGAGTTGTGTTTACCGTCACGGCACTTGTTGTTGCTGAAACGCTACCACAACCATTTGTAACAACCAATGTATAAACACCTGCACTTGCACCGATGGCACTGAAAGTGGCAGGATTTTGAACAGCAGAGCTGAAACCATTTGGTCCGGACCATGAATAAGTATCTCCATCTGTTACAGATGCAGTCAACACTAGATTAGAGCCGATGCATACCGGATTGGGTGAAGCATCTGCCAGGATAACGGGCACAGCTGGATTTACAGTAACAGTAGCAGTAATAGCTGTAGTGTTGCCGCATGCGTTGGTAGCAGTTACGGTATAGATCCCTGCATCTGCTGTTGTTACGGCAAAGGCTGCAGGGTTTTGATTAGTTGAGGTAAAGCCGTTAGGGCCAGACCATGCGTATGTTACAGAACCTGTGCTGCTGGTTGCTGTGCTGGTCAGTGTCAGGTTCGAGCCACTGCAGATCGGATTTGGCGTAGCTGATGCTGATACTGCTGATGGCACCACATTAACCGTTACCGTTGCTGTGGTTGCTGTGGTATTGCCACAGCTATTGGTAGCGGTAACCGTATAAATACCTGCGTCTGCTGTTGTTACGGCAAAGGCTGCAGGGTTTTGTGCTGTTGAAGTAAAGCCATTAGGGCCAGACCATGCGTAGGTTACGGAACCTGTGCTGCTCGTTGCTGTACTGGTCAGTGTCAAATTTGAACCGCTGCAGATCGGGTTGGGTGTTGCTGATGCTGATACTGCGCTGGGCACCACATTCACGGTTACTGTTGCTGTTTGGGCACTCGTTGAACCACAAACATTGGTAGCAGTAACGGTATAGATACCTGCGTCCGCGGTTGTTACTGCAAAGGCTGCAGGGTTTTGATTAGTTGAAGTAAAGCCGTTCGGGCCAGACCAGGCGTAGGTCACGGAACCGGTGCTGCTCGTTGCTGAACTGGTCAGTGTCAGGTTCGATCCGCTGCAAATTGGGTTGGGCGTTGCGGATGCTGATACTGCAGATGGCACCACATTCACAGTTACCGTTGCAGTTTGTGCTGATGTTGAACCACATGCGTTGGTAGCAGTCACCGTATAGATACCTGCGTCTGCTGTTGTAACTGCAAAAGCTGCAGGGTTTTGATTGGTTGAGGTAAAGCCATTAGGGCCAGACCATGCGTAGGTTACTGAACCTGTGCTGCTGGTTGCTGTGCTGGTCAGTGTCAGGTTAGCACCGCTGCAGATCGGGTTTGGTGTAGCTGATGCTGATACTGCGCTTGGAACA
>CAIJXT010000024.1 GCA_903824665.1 uncultured Bacteroidota bacterium
ACTGCAGGGGTTGTCAGCGGTGTGATCGCTATCGTTGCACTGCCTGCCATGTCTTTCACACAGCCGCTCGTTACATTCGTAGCCTGCACCGTGTATACGCCTGCTGCTGTGTGCAGACCGAAGTTCAGCGGGAACCCGCTGCCGGCCATATAGCCTGTAACAGATGAGCCGCGGTACAGCACATAGCTTACACCCGGCTGCGAGTTGTCCAGACCTATCGCTACGCCGTTGCCGCCTGCGCAGTAACTGCCGCCACCCGTTACATTGTATACTACCGGTAGTGGCTGCACTGTTACTTCTTTCTTCGCATAGCAGCCGGTTGCTGTCAGTATGTAGCTGATTGTCGTTGTACCCAGTGTTACCGGGGTCGCTAGGCCTGTCGTATTGTCTATCGTTGCTATCAGCGGATGGCTGCTGATCCATGTACCACCGGCAAGACCATTCGTGTAGGTCACCGTTGAGCCCATGCAGATATGCGGATTGCCGATGATCGCTCCGGGCGTCTGGTTCACCGTCATTGTTGCTGTACGGATACAGCCGGTGCCCAATAGACTATACGTGATCGGTGCCGTGCCTGCGCTGATACCCGTGATGATGCCTGTACTGATACCTGCTGTCGCTACTGCTATCGCACCGCTGAACCACTGACCTGATCCGCTGCTCGTCAGCACGGTTGTAAATCCTTCGCACACCTGCAGTGTACCTGATATAGGTGCAGGAAGTGGGTTCACTGTGATTGTGTGTACATTGAAGCAGCCCGTGCTTACCATGTAGGTAACCACTGTTGTGCCTGCTGTAATACCTGTTACTACGCCACCTGCGTCTATAGTAGCTATTGCTGGATTGCTGATGCTCCATGTGCCGCCCGGTACCGGGTTGCTCATGGTCGTCGTCAGCCCTTCACATACTCTCGGATTGCCGCTGATCACCGCCGGTAGCGTGATCACCGTTACGGCCTCTACCGTACGGCAGCCAGAGCCTATTGTATACGTTACAGGTACTACACCTGCCATGATGCCACTCACCACACCTGTGATGCTGTGGATCGTGCCATAGATCATTGATGTCGGATTCTGGCTCCACGTACCACCGGCAGGGCTACTGTTCAGGTTGGTGGCAAAGCCAGCACATACTGTCAGTGAGCCGCCTATCGGCGCCGGATTATCATTCACCGTCATCGGCCATGTAGCGATACAGCCCGTTGGCAGCGTGTAAGAGATCACTACTGATCCCGCACTGATGCCCGTTACTATGCCACTCGCATCTATTGTAGCCTTTGTGCCGTCGCTGCTCTGCCAGGTACCACCGGGCGTAGCATTCGACAGTATCGTGATGTCGCCAACACATACATTCATCGCACCCGTGATCGATGTCGGCAGCGGATTAACTGTGATGTCTTTTGTTTGTATACAGCTGGTAGGCAGGGTGTAGGTGATCACCGTCATACCCATGCCATTCACACCTGTGGTCAGCGACGAAACACCAGTTACAATACCGGTACCTGAGTTTACACTGGCCACAGAGGGGTCTGCGCTGCTCCATGCACCACCGGCAGGGCCGCTCGCCAATACTGTTGTAAGGCCCTCACACACATTCGGGTTGCCCGTGATCACATCCGGTAGCGGATGCACTGTAAGCACTACCTGTGCGTTACAGCCTGAGCTCAATACATAGCTGACCGTTACGGTACTGTCGTTCAGTCCGCCGTCTATGCCTGTCGCTATGCCACTGGTTGACCCAATAGTTGCAACAGCAGGATCGCTGCTCGTCCAGGTACCGCCCGATGTGGAATTACCCAACGTGGTAGTGAGCCCTTCGCAAACCTGCAAAGAACCGCTAACTCCCGACGGTATCGGATTAACAGTAATGGTGTGTATTGAACGGCAGTTTGTAGACAGTACATAGGTAATGTTTGCAGTACCAACACCCACACCGCAAGACGTGGCGGTGGTAGATGTGATTGGCGCAACATTCGCGATACCCGGTGCAGAACTACTCCATACACCACCGCCAATTACATTGCTAAGTGTGACACATGAATTCAGGCAAATATTGTCCGGACCAGTAATCGTGTATGGTGCAAGAATGAGATACACACTCTTTGTTACGAAGCAACCGGTTACAGGATTTGTTGCGATAATATTAACTGTAGGGCCATCAAGTACACCTGTTGCCACACCGGTTAACAGATCGATAGTAAGAATCGATGTGTTAGAGCTGGTCCAGTGCACGCCAGGTGAGCTTGAATAAGTCGTTGACTGAAAATTACAAAAAGCATCGCTACCCGTTATTGGCGCAGGAAGCGCGTTCACAGTATAACCAACTGACGTTGCGCAACCAGTAGCTATAAATGTATAAGAGATTGTGGCTACTCCCGGAGCTATTGTTGTTGCGAGGCCAGTTGCATCAATAGTTGCGACAGCCGGATTTGTACTGGACCATGTACCACCCGTTCCACTAAGCAGATAGGAGCTATTGCCCATGCACAGGTTATTAATCCCGACTATCGGTGCTGGCAATGGATTAACTGTTATGATACGGGTCCTGATACAACCTGTACCTACTGTGTAGGTGATCGTAGCTGTACCTACTGCCGTGCCCATGATATCACCAACTGAAGGGTTGGCAATAGACACAGTCGGATCGGCGCTACTCCATGTACCTGAGCCAATATTGGTCAATGTAATTGTTTCGTTAAGACATACCGCTCCCGGCCCACTGATCGGTCCAGGTATTGGGTTTACCGTTACTTCGGCTACTCTGTAACAACCAGTTACTGGCAGTGTATAGCTTATTGGAGCTGTTCCGGACAGAATACCGGTTACAGTTCCTGTTGTTGGAACAACGGAAGCAGTTCCTATTGCACCACTTGTCCACGTGCCGCCCGCCGGGCCGCTTAAAAGTGTTGTTGATCCATTCACGCAAACTTGCATAGGACCAGTAATCACATCGGGCAACGGATTTACAGTAACATTTGCCGTTTTCAGGCAACCTGTGCCCAATGAATAGGTAATCGTGGCAGTTGCTGGTGTAGTTAGACCAGTTATAACGCCATATACACTTCCAGAAGTGCTGACGGTGGCAATAGCTGTATTACTACTCGTCCATGTGCCGCCTGCTGTTGGAGTACTCAGCGCTGTTGTTAAGCCCTGACATACCTGCATCACACCGGTAATATCTGCCGGAAGTGCGTAAACAGTGACAACAGCAGTTACCCGACATTGTGTAACTGGCAGTGAATAGCTCACCAGTGCGGTACCCGCATTATGACCTGTCACTACCCCACTTGTATTGATTGTGCAGATCAAAGTTGGGTTGATTGCCCAGATGCCACCAGCAGGTGTACTGTTAAGTGTTGTAGTTGATCCTACACACGTAGCCAGAGATCCGGTGATCGCTGTTGGAAGTGGGTTTACAGTTACTGTCGCAATGCGTATGCAACCAGTACCCAATGTATAAGTCATTGTAACCGTGTTGGCTGGTGCTGCAGGTGACGATATACCATTTACAACGCCATTGCTCGAACCTATCGTGGCAATACCAGTGGCACTGCTAGCCCATGTACCACCTGCTGGCAGGCAATTCAGTGTTGTCGTGCTGTTCACACATACTGATGCTGTGCCCGTTATCGTGCCAGGCAATGCAAATACCGTTACTACCGTTGTTATACGGCAGCCTGTGCTCAGTGTATACGATACCGTTGCTGTGCCTGCTATGTTACCCAGTATTTCGCCTGTCGCACCGGTCACCGTTACATTAGGTGATGGGCTCGACCATGTGCCGCCGGCTGTAGTGCTGTTAAGTGTCGTTGTTTGTCCAACACACATTGTACCAACACCTGTTATGGCTGCCGGCAGCGGGTTGATGGTTGCTACCGTTGTAAGCGAGCACGTGGTGGGCAGTGTGTATGTCAGTGTTGTCGTACCCGCCAGTACGCCACCCAGTATACCTGAGGTGTTGCCTATAGTGCCGTTGGCTGGCGTGCTGCTCAGCCATGTACCTCCTGCAGGGGTGCCGGTCAGTGTCGATGATGAACCTTCGCATACCTGCAGTGAACCGGTAACGCCTGTTGGCAGGCCATTCACCAGTACAACTATTGTACGGAAGCAGCCGGTAGGTGTTGTATATGTTACTGTTGAAGTCCCATTTACGGTACCGGTAACAACACCCGTTGCTGGTACTACCGTAGCATTGCCGTTGCTGCACGTCCACGTTCCACCCACAGGGGTGCTGCTCAGTGTCGTTGTCGCGTTCACGCAAATCGTAGTACCGCCTGTGATGATGCCCGGTAATGCGTTGGCCGTAACCGTCGTTGTACGCTGGCAGCCGGTAGTTGCGGTATACGTGATTGTTGCGGTGCCGGCTGTTGTACCTGCTGTCCAGGTACCACCGGGGGTTGTTATCGACGCAGTACCTGTGGCACTGCTCGCCCAGGTGCCGCCGGCTGGTGCGCTCGTCAGTATGGTTGATGAACCTTCACACAATACCAGCGTGCCGCCGATGGCTGTTGGCAATGCATTTACCGTCACTATCGCCGTTGTTGTACAACCTGTACCCAACGAGTAAGTAACATTTGCAGTTCCAACCGACGTTCCTGTGACTACGCCCAATGGAGAAATCGTGCAACTACCTGTACCTGCAGAAGTAGACCATGTACCACCACCAGGTGTTGCAGTAAGGGTTGTAGTGCTCAGCAAACAGGCAGACAAAGATCCGCCAATAGTTCCGGGAAGTGCGTTAACAGTTACAACAACGGTAGTAGCACAACCCGCCACAGTGTAGCTGATTGTTGCTGTACCTGCTGCACTACCGCCTATAAACCCTGGGCTCAGTACTGGAGCTACAGGAATATTTGTACTCAACCATGTTCCTCCGGGAGTTGCACTTGTCAGTGTCGTATTTCCCCCAACACAGATACCCAGTGTACCCGTAATGGCTGCAGGTGCAGCATTTACTGTAACAACTTTGCTTGAAAAACATCCTGAAACAGTAGTATAATCAATAATCGTCGTACCGGCGCTTAATCCGGTTACAACGCCAGTTCCTGAAACGGTTGCCACAACAGTATTAGAACTGGTCCAGCCACCGCCGAATGGAGCACTTGTGAGTGTTATAGTATTGCCTGTACAAACAGTTCCAGGCCCTGAAATTACAGAAGGTATTGGATCAACAGTTACAACTACCGCCGTTGTACAACCTGCCGCTGTTGTATAGGTAATACCAGCGGTTCCCGGTGCTACACCATATACCAGACCTGTTGATGAACCAACAGTTGCTATCGAAAGACTACTACTGCTCCAGGACCCTCCAGGTGTTGGATTTGCCAGTGCTGTTGTAGCCCCCTGGCACAAAGTAAGCGTTCCGGTTATACTACCTGGATTGGGGTTAACCGTTACAGTGATTGTTGTAAGACAACCGCTCGGCAATGTGTAGGTCATATTGCATGTGCCCGCACCTATGCCGGTCACTACTCCCCCACCAGCTGTAATTGTCGCTATCGTCGGGCATGCACTACTCCATATACCACTTGCTACCGAGTGCGTTAATGTTGTACTACCGCCAACACAAATGGAAGTCACTCCTGTCGGCAGTGCAGGTACCGGTGCAACGGTAACAACGGCCGTTGTAAAACAGCCGGCGCTAATGGTATACCTAATCGTACAGGTCCCTCCACCCAAACCACTGACGATCCCGGTAGTGGAGCCAATGGATGCTATGCCTGGACAGGTAGCACTCCAGGTTCCACCGGGTGTAGGATGTGCGAGCGTGGTTGTAGACCCTGTACAAGTTGTTAATGTACCAACAATCGGCCCCGGAGTAGACACAACATTCAAAGTTGCGGTACGGGTACATCCTGCCAATACGTAACTTATAACAGCAGTACCGGCAGATGCGCCAAAAGCAAGCCCTGAAATAATATTGATCGTCGCTACAGGCAAATTACCTGAGAACCAGAATCCTCCGGCGGGCGAGCTGCTCAATAGTGTTGTTGCCCCCACGCATACGCCCAGCGAGCCGGAGATAGGAGCGGGTACAACGTTGACGCTGACTACCATTGTAGAATAACAGGTTCCGATACCGTATGATATAGTTGTTGTCCCAAGCGTAAGTCCGGACACCACGCCCGTAACGGGATCAACAGACCCAATCAATGGGAAGGAGCTGCTCCACGATCCGCCAGATACCGTATTAGTCAATGTGATATTAGACCCCTGACAAACTATGTTCGGACCACCAATTGGTGCCGGTGAGGCCACTACTGTTACAACTACTGAAGTCGCGCATGTACCAATAGCGTAACTGATGGTGGTTGTACCAATTCCCATACTGGTTACAATACCACTCGATGCATTTACCGTAGCCACCGCAAGGTTAGTACTGGTCCACGCACCACCGGGAGTAGTACTTGCCAACGTTGTATTTGAACCAATACAAATCAATGTTGTACCAGTTATAGCATTAGGGTTGGGGTTCATTGTTACGGTAGTACTACCGGTAGAAGAACAGGAACCATTACTCAACGATGTTGTATAGGTTATCGTAGTTGGCACAGTGATACCAACGGGATGCATATATACCGGATTCAACGCAGTACCGGTATAGGGAATTGTCAATCCGACGTTATTAAAAAGCCAGGTGTTCGGCGACCAAGTCGGGGCACCGATTGTACCTGTAAGCGATATATCGTCAAGATAAATGTTATTTCCATTCTGGCTGGTGCCGGAAAATATTATGTAATTGGTTACACCTGTATACATCGCAGGGATCGTACAGGTATACTGAAACCAACCAGAACCGGTGATAGATGTCCCTGTCAGAGAACCTGTAACAGCGGCACCTCCACGCCTCGGAACAAAACCCAGCGTTGTTGCTCCACCGATAGCAGGTGTAGTGTTCACATATACAGTAACACCCTCGGTATTGTAGGCAGCGGTATTGAAAGCGGACACATCTCTGTATACCCAGAAGGATAACGTTGCCGTAGCAACACCTACCATGCTGAACGATGGAGAATTCATCGAAGCTGTTGTACCCGCAGGCAAACTGCGGCAGTTGAAGTTTGCAACATAGGTGCCAGCTGATGCAGCTCCAATGGTTGGTGTTGTTGCCATAGTTCCATCAATCTGGTACCAACGGCTGGATGCAGTACCCGCGTAGGACCATTGGCTAACAGGAACGCCCACGGTTGTAGGCACACCACTTTCCCAGCTCTGGGGAGGAAAAAGATTATAGGTACTGGCCGCAGTAGCGGTAAGTGTGAGTGATCCATTATCACATACAATAGCCGGAACCGGTAATATAGAAATTGGAGGCGGTGCTGGATTGATCGTCACAGGAGTTGTAGCGTAACAACCAGCCGGCAAAGTGTAGGTAAGTGTTGTAGTGCCCGGTGCCAGTGGTGACAATATACCTGATGACGCCCCTATTGAGGCAGTTGCTGCACTACTGCTGCTCCACGTACCGCCAATAGTAGGATTAGTAAATGTTCCTGTCGCACTTGCACAAATGGCCGCAGGTCCGGAAATTGCACCGAGCACAGCTGGATTAATAGTCACCACTTTCGTTGCCACACAAGTTGAAGAATAAGTGTAAGCAATTGTGGTTGTGCCTGCTGACAGTGGAGTTAGTACTCCGGAAGTGCCATTGATTGTTGCCACAGCTGTGTTACTACTGGTCCATGCACCTCCCGCTGTTGAATCCGTATAAGTTGCAGTTGTACCCATGCACACTACATCCGGTCCTACAATCGCAGCAATATTATCAGAATTGATGTAAACATTACGTACACTTTGGGTTGTGAATGCCGCACCTGTTGCAGAACTAAATCCAAAATATCCCGCAGTTGTGATAGGGAAATAACCCGTGATATTCGGTGTAGCACTGTAGTTGAAGTAAACTTTTATGTTGCCGCCACTGTAAGTAAGCTTTACATGGTGCCAGCCACCGTCACTCACAAAGTTCTGATTGTTCATAAATCCGAGCCGGTTCGCAGCAGCACCTTCAGTGTAAACACCTGTAAAACCTGCCGGGTATCCGTACAGTGAAATCAGCGGATCATTAGGTGCTCCATCGTTGTCATACGTATCCAGCACCAGTACCAATCCGTTCGGGTTTGTTGGCAAACTCAATCCCCCACCGCCAGAAAAACCCGTCAAGGGGTTTACTAACCAGAAACAGATTCCATCCGCAATCGCATAGGAAGCTGCATTGGGTATGATCTGAAAATCGAAATCAACCGTGAATGCGCCACATCCAGTGACGTTTTGTGGTGTTGTATACCATACACGTCCTGCCTGCCCGGTGGCCGGAGCGGTCAACTGGACATATGGTCCGGGAGCAGTTGCCGTTCCGCCCAAAGACCATCCTGCCGGCACTACCGGTGGTGTGCCGGTAGCCAGAGACAATGAAATCTGAGCATTAAGTTTCGGCAAACCAAAAAGGAGAACGAGGGCTGCTAATAAATATTTCTTCATTTTTTCAAATATTACAATACAAAATCAATATATCAATTAATATACAAACCTGTTTTTATTCCTTTCAAAAGTAACAAATAGATGATAGAACTTTATGATTTTCAGTGAAAAAACATCAAAAAAGCTATTGTTTTACTCATTGTATCACTGCAAGTTAATTTTATAGTACAATTCATTTTAAATATAAAAATTAGAACACCTATATGGCGTTAAAACAATTGATTTTGTTAGTGCTTTTCAGACATTTTTGTTTAGCTCAATTGAAATCAAAAACGGTTATTTTGAATGAAGTGGGCTAAAAAAGGACCCGTGAAAACGGTTGTCTTCACGGGTCCGGAAACTGATAGTGAAATCAGCAAATGCACAATTGGCACCTAGCTATGATCCATTTGCTTTTCCTTTTTACGTTTTACCTGATTTACCAGCGAATCAAAAGCCAGATCAAATGACTGTTCGAATGTTTTGCTTTGATGTTTTACAAAATAGGAATGCTTGGGCACATACACCTTGATTTCAGCTACTTTGTCGCGCACCTGATGCGATAGGTTATCAAGTTTCAGGTATACCTCTGCACCGATTATCTTGTCATGAAACGTCTTTAACTTCTCTATTTTGGCATTGACATGCTCCAATAATTTTGCGTCTGCCTCGAAATGGACCGCCTGAATCTGTACATTCATGATTAGTTGTTTTATGGTTAAAAATATCATCCTCTCGGGTGATTCTGTCTATGAACTTGTTTTAATTTTTCGATGCTGTTTGATGTATAAACCTGCGTTGCTGCCAGACTGCTATGCCCAAGCAGATCTTTGATAGCCTGAATATTCGCACCATTGTTGAGAAGGTGGGTGGCGAAAGAATGGCGCAACACATGCGGACTTTTCTTCTTCATGGTTGTAACGCCAGACAAATACCTGGTGACTACCCTATAAACATAACCAGCATAAAGTGGCTTTCCGTTCTCCAGATTAAGCAAGAATTGACCATCATACTTCTCCAGCTTTCTCTTTTCGTCAATGTATTCTCGCAATGAATCGAGCATAACGGCGCTCAATGGTAATAACCGCTCCTTGTTTCCCTTACCCAATACACGTAGTTGCTGCAAACCCCACTCTATATCCTGCTCGCTTAGCTGCAAGAGCTCAGCTCTTCGCATACCGGTAGAATAGAGTAACTCACAAATAAGACGATCTGTAATACCACCAAAACCAGCTCCAAACTGAATCTCTTCAAGTAAGTTATGAGTTTCAGATTCTTTGAGTGCGGCCGGAAGACGTTCGGGAAGACGTTGGGCATGCAGTTTCCTTACAGGATTGCTATCTGTTATTCCGTTTTTGTGTAAAAACCTGTAAAATGCGCTGATACTGGACAACTTTCGATTAAGCGTACGGGCAGTAGCGGCGTCTTCCCTCATGCCAGCCAACCAACCCCTGATGTGGAAGTGGGAAACAATCCGTGCATCAGAAATGTCATATTCCTTTTTTAGGTAATCTCTGAAGAGCTCAATATCCCTGTTGTACGCTATAAGCGTGTGAGGGGAGTATCTTTTCTCAAACCTCAGATGTTGTAAAAAGTCACTTAGCCTTTCGTCAAACATAGTAAACCCGAGAATGTAAATTTACAAATTTACATTCTCGGGTACAAATTTATTTTTGAATAACCCGCTAAAACGATGTTATTTTTTCAACAACTAATGATTACTAGCTATCAAGGTCACCGTTCTCCAACTGAAGCTTGTAAACAGCTTTCAGAATTTCTGTACGACGCCTGATTGAAGGCTTAGTGAATGACTGCCTGTCGCGGAGCTGGTTGAGCGTACGTGATTTCTCGTACTTCTTTTTGTACTTCTTGAGCGCCTTGTCAATGTTTTCGCAATCTTTTGAGTCGATTATAAGCATATATATACCCCCTTTTGATATTTGGGAATGCAAAGGTAACAAAAATGGCAAGACCAACAAATTTTTATTTGGCATGTTTTACACACCTTTTCCGGCCAAGTATATTCAAAGAAAACACAAACGCGCCAAAAACAAAACCACTGTCATTAAGGATGTAAAAAGACCACAAACGCCTTGCAAAGACCACATTACAAGGAAAAAGTTCATGCAATGAATGGTACAATTTCATTAGTGCCACGGGCATTTTAAATCGGACTATACATTATTGGCACAACGCTTTACCTTAGCACTCTAATTATTGCAATGTTTCGTACACTTTATACAGGTATCATAAAACCGATTGCCGACATTTTTGTTGCGCTGGTGGTGTTTCTCGTTTTGCTGCCGGTCTTCTTACTTGTTGTTTTATTTCTGGCAGCGGCTAATAACGGCAAGCCATTTTTCTTTCAGTTAAGACCAGGGAAAAACGGAAAAATATTCCGCGTTATCAAGTTCAAAACAATGAACGACAGAAAAGATCCTGGCGGAAACCTGCTGCCGGACGCTGACAGGCTGACAGCAATTGGCAAATTTGTGCGTAAGACATCTCTGGATGAGATACCCCAACTGCTTAATGTAATTAAAGGCGACATGAGCATAGTAGGCCCCAGACCGTTGCTGGTAGAATACCTGCCGTTGTATAATGAAACTCAAAAAAGAAGGCATGACGTCAAACCAGGCATTACCGGCTGGGCACAGGTGAACGGACGTAACACAATAAGCTGGAAACAAAAATTCGAATATGATGTGTGGTATGTCGACAACATCAGTTTCGTGCTCGATTTCAGGATACTGCTGATGACCGTGCGTAATGTGGTAAAATCGGAAGGAATTAACTCCACTACATCCGCTACGATGGAGAAGTTCACCGGATCGTCATAGGGGTAAAAAACAACAGTAGCTTATTTCAGGAGCACTATTGAACAGGCAGCCCCTTAGCCTTCCAGGCCATAATACCACCATCCATATTGAATACCTGCTTGAAACCCATCTTTTCCAGCTGCTCTGCAGCGCGGGCACTTCTGCCACCCGAACGGCAGTAGAGATACACAGGCTTTTCTTTGCTTAGCGTGCTCACTTGCTTTTCGAATTCTGCTCCCTGAATATCGAAATTCAGTGCATTCGCCAAATGTCCTGTGCTGAATTCGCCCTGAGTACGCACATCTACCAGCTGCACTTCTTTTCCGGCCTTTACTGCGTCATCGAACTTTTGTGGCTGCAGTAGCTGCACCACCTGATTCTGTGCCTGATCACCTTCACGCTCCTGGCATGAAGCAAAAACCGCCGAAAACATGATCGCCAAAACAATACCTATATTCTTCATTACGTTCATTTTTATTGGTTTACAATTTTGTTTACCTCATCAGTAATCCGTGATTCTTCTTTTAACGTTTTCCAAAGCCTGTAACCACCAGAAAGATTGAACACCCGATCAAAACCCGACTGGCGCAATATTCGCTGGGCAAGGTACCCCCTTATTCCCGCCTCACAATAAATATACACAGGCATTGCTTTTGACAATTCATCCAATCTCTCCCTTATACTGTCAACAGGTATGTTTATTGCTCCATCAATAGCACCTGCCAGATACTCATCAGCAGACCGAACATCTACCAAAGTATAAGACGCTGCGTTTTGGGGCAACTGATCCCAATAAAAGACATGCAATTTGTCTGCAAGAATATTTTCCGCCACAAACCCTGCCATATTTACGGGGTCCTTTGCCGATGAAAACGGTGGTGCATAAGCGTGCTCAAAAGCAGCAAGATCATGCACAGTTCCTTTTTGTTGTATCAACATCGACAGTACATCCAACCTTTTATCCACCCCTTCGTACCCCACAATCTGAGCGCCTAACAAACGTCCGTCGCCGGGAGAAAAGACTGATTGTATGGTCATATCCCGGGAACCTGGGTAATAACCGGCATGCGCACCACTGTGAGTTGTGGAAACAATATGTGGAATACCTGTGGCAACCAAATGTTTTGAAGCCATGCCGGTAGCACCGGCAGTCAACTCAAATACCTTGAGAATAGCAGTATTGACAGCACCTTTATAAGTTTCCGAATTACCTCCTGCGATGTTATTTGCACATATCCGGCCTTGCTTGTTTGCAGGCCCGGCGAGGTAGGTGATCATCTGATTTCCCGTTATTGGATTAGCAAACTCTATTGCGTCACCAACAGCGTATACATCGGGATCTGATGTCTGCAAAAATTCATTGACAAAAATACCACGCGCCGGTCCTATTCTAAGCCCGGCATCGGCAGCAAGGCGGGTATCAGGCCGCACGCCAATTGAAAGAATGACTATATCAGTTGTAATTGCATCTTTGTTCGTGAATTGAACGCTTAGTCCCTTTTCCTGCTTTTCAAACCCTGAAACAGCTGTATTGAGTAACAAACGAACGCCCTTTGCCCTGAGGTGCTGCTGCACTATTGCGGCCATTGGAATATCTACCGGCGCGAGAACCTGATTACCCATCTCAGCAATAGTAACCTGAAGACCGGCATGATGCAGATTTTCTGCCATCTCAAGCCCAATAAAACCCGCCCCGATAATTACGGCGCTTTTAACTTGAGAATTGCCGATGAATGACTTGATGTAATCTGTATCTGCAACATTCCTCAGCGTGAATATGCCTGGTGTGTCAATTCCGGGCAAAGGCGGTTTCACAGGTTCCGCGCCAGGCGAAAGTACCAGCTTATCATATGCCTCTTCATATGTTACACCGGTACGCAAATTTTTTGCTTTTACTTTCTTACCGGCAATATCTATAGACAAAACCTCTGTCTGTATTCTGACATCAATATTGAAACGTTTATTAAAGGATGCCGCGGTCTGTACAAACAACTTGTTGCGGTCTTTGATCACATTGCCGATATAATATGGAAGTCCGCAATTGGCGTACGAGATAAATTTACCGCGCTCAAAGATCAGGATCTCAGCGTGCTCATCCAGCCGCCGCAATCGCGCAGCGGCACTGGCACCTCCCGCCACGGCTCCTACTATCAGATACCTCATCGGTTATTATTGTAAAATGACTACTGTTGATTTGATTCAATAATGCCCTTTAAAAAGGATGCCTGCAACACTCCAGACTGTCGCCAAACCGGATGCCCATTGCGAAACAAAATAAGTGTTGGCACTCCCGATATGCTGTATTCGCTTGCCAGACCGGGATTCTTGTCGACATCTATCTTAATAATAGTAGCCTTATCACCCACGGCGTCTTTCAATTGCTTCAGTATTGGTGCCATCATCTTGCAGGGTCCGCACCACTCTGCTGAAAAATCTACCAGTACAGGTTTGCTATCGCTGATAATCTCTGAAAATGTTTTTGTTGCCATTGTTGTCTATTTTACTTCTTCAAACTCAATTACTTCTTCCTGTGCGGCTGCAATAGTACTTTTACGGGCATTCGGGCGAACCGGTCCACATCCCTGAGTTCCGCAACAACCTGTATCGGTAACTGCCTGATAAAGGAAAAACAAACTAAATAAGCCTACAGGCCAATCCTTGTTCTGAATCCCAACTACCAGCATCATTACACCAATACCCAATCGAACCATCCGCATCAGGTGCCAGTTCGTCATTAATTTTTCCTTCCAGTTATTCATTTTTCAAGTGTTTTGAGATTTACCCAGCTACCGCCATTGTGTACTTCCTTAAATCCATGAGCCTGCAGCATAGATTTCGCCGAACCACTGCGCATACCAGATGCACAACAGGTGATAACAGGCTTGTCTTTTTTCAGTTTTGCCAGCTGCCCGGACAGGCTTGCGAGTGGTATGTTTGTGGAACCTTTGATATGTCCCGATGCATACTCGCCAGGTGTACGCACATCTATTATCACTCCTCCCCTCTGCATTACTTCAGCAAGATCTGTTGTTGGTCCGAAACCGAATAATTTTTTGATCTGATCTAACATATTCTGTCGTTTTAATTGTTTTGCTTCACTATTTGTATTCCTGCTATTTTATTGTTTGGCGGGCTGCCTGTGGAACATACTGCCAATAAGTGCTCCCATAATGGCACCGTAAATTGTACTGTTTACCGGACTTGATGTGATTGCACAACTGCCGCTCGCGCACCCCACAAAATACCAGTAACACCAACCTGCACCCGCACCTGCTGCGATGCCTGCCAACTCCCATTTGTACCTACCTATTTTCGACTTCATTTCTTTTGTTGATTGTTACACAAAGGTCACATGAATCAAGCCTCTTCTTTGGAACATTTGTTGGATTGGATGGCTCATTTTTCAGAAAAAACTGTTAAATGGCAACAGTACAAAATTCGAGCTGTATGGTTGTGAAAACCACTATTTTCCGGTTTTGCAAGTCTTGATGCCAAATGGCAAATACAGCGGGCAAACACCTACTACGGCTGTAAGTACGAATACACCAGACAAAATCAGCAATACCGTTGCAAGCATGCCGGTGATAACACCTGTGTAGGCAAGCCCTGCAACTACAGCAGCAATAATTACTCTGAGTATTCTGTCAACTGAACCCATGTTCTTTTTCATAAAATCTGAATTTTATTAGTGAGCAACAAAGGTCTGAATACAAATAGTTACAATATGGAACATTTGTTCCCTAACCGCCTGTGAGTTCAATAATATTTCTTCCGAGCCGCAGCATATTTTTCTGCTCCATGGTGCGCAGCAACCTGCTGATAGCCTCCCGGTGAGTATGCAATTCGTCGGCTATATTCTGGTGGGTAATGTATAACGCACGGGTACCAGCAGCTCGTGCCCGCTCCTGCAGGTAATGCAGCACCTGCTGATCCATGTTGCTGAATGCAATCAGGTCTATAACGTCGAGCAGCTCAGCAAAACGCTGGCTGTAGGTACTGTTCACATAAGTCTTCCATTCGGGAAACTTAAACCAGCTGTCTGTCATTGCTGCAGGCACCTGCAGCAATTCGCAATCTTCCTCTGCTATTGCTTTGATGCTGCTCTTTTTGCGGCCCTGGCAACAATTTATGGCCATAGCACAGGTTTGCCCGGGATACAAGTGGTAAAGGAAAATCTCCTTCCCTTCGTCGTTTTGTCGTACGATGCGTAGAACACCTTTTGTAACAATGGGAATAAACACGATTTCATCTCCGGGCGATATCAGGATCATATCCTTGGGAACAGATTTCCTACGGGCATGTGTGGCCATCTCTTCCAGCAAAGCCGGATCCGAAAATACTGTATTCAACATGGGTTGTTTGCCATTTTGCATGATGCAAGATACGACAATGACCTGTCGCTTAATATGACCGCAATCAACAATAACACAGCAGCATACACATTCTCAGGCACCAACACCATCGCTAATATTGCGGGGTTCAAAAAACTCAATCCCCAACAACCTTTTCTACATCCACTGATCAGCTCAGACCATTGCAAATGTTCTTTGCAATTGCCGGACCCTCGTAAATGAAACCGGTATAGACCTGCACCAGCGACGCACCTGCGTCCAGTTTCTCACGGGCATCAGCGGCAGTAAATATCCCACCTGATGCTATTATCGGTATACTGCCATTGCTGTTCTTATGAATGTACCTGATCACATCGGTAGCTCTTTGCCGTAAAGGCGCACCACTGAGGCCGCCCATACCTATCGCTTCGACATCAGCTTTGGGTGTTGCCAGCCTATCGCGGCTTATGGTTGTATTAGATGACACCAGCCCATCAAGCCCTGTGGTACGTACAATATCAATGATATCATCGAGCTGGCCGTTGGTGAGATCCGGTGCAATTTTGAGCAGTAATGGTTTCTGTCCACCCTTTTGTTTGTTGAGCATTTGCAGACGACTCAGCAGCAGTGTGAGCGGCTCTTTGTCTTGCAGGGCACGAAGACCGGGCGTATTGGGGCTACTTACATTCACAACGAAATAATCTACCACATCGTACAAAGCGAGGAAGCATTTCTCATAATCATCAACAGCCTGCTCATTAGGGGTATCTTTGTTCTTACCGATATTGCCTCCGATGATCACTTTTTCTTTGCGCTTACGCAACCGCTCTACGGCAGCAACAACACCATCATTGTTGAATCCCATCCTATTGATCAGCGCACTGTCTGCAGGCAAGCGAAACAAGCGTGGTTTGGGATTTCCGGATTGTGGGCGCGGTGTAAGCGTACCAATCTCAATAAAACCGAAACCAAGGCAAGCCAGCGGATCTGTGAATTTTGCGTCTTTGTCAAAACCTGCAGCCAGACCCACGGGATTGGGGAAGGTGATACCCCATATGGTACGCTGCAAAGAAGGCTTTGATGCCGTAAACACAGACCTGACCACAGAACGTATAAATGGCACAGAACACGCATTGGTGAGCCAGCGCATGACCATGTAGTGTACCTTTTCTGCATCTACCCGAAAGAGTATTGCTCTTATTATTCTATACATTGACAATGTTTGATCTGAAAACCGGTGCAAATATACAGTTGCAATTCTGTGTATTTTAACAAAAATAAGGGTCGTATAAATCAGCTAAACTGTAATTTAGCCAACAATATGCTATTCAGGGCAATCTTCAGTCTTTCGTTGGTATTCATAAGTGCAGGGTTTGCTTTTTCGCAGATCATACATGGCGAAGCGCTGGACATGGACAACAAGAAGCCCATAGAAGGGGTGATCATTGAGAATATCTATAACAATGTTACGATCACAACAATTGCTGATGGCAGTTTTGTGATCTCAGCAGCCTCTGGAGAACTACTGGAATTTAAAAAGCCGGGATTTAAAGTAACAAGGGTCAGAATCCCTCACGGGTACCTCCCATCCTATTTCCGGATCATCATGGAGCGCGGCATAACGCCACCGTCCGACATATACGCATCAAAAAGTAACCGGTACGACAACAAACAGGACAGCATACGATTCAGGGAATTTTTCCAGCATCAACTCGACTTTCCGCGCATGTCTGCGATAGAGAAGATAAAGAGTCCGTTCTCTGCCATGAGCAAGAAGAATAGGATGATCTGGCAGTTTCAGGAAGACTACAGCAATTTCGAAAAAGAAAAGTATGTCGATTTCACCTTTAACCGCGATTTGGTGAACAAAATGACAGGGCTATCTGGTGACAGCCTCAACAACTATATGCGCCGTTTCAGACCATCGTATGACCAACTGCGTGGCATGAACGATTATACTTTCTTTACCTACATCAAAACAAGCGTACACCGGTTCAGGACAAGGGATGTACCAAGAAGCTCACAATAGCGGGTGCAGCAGCACGAACCACGTGGAATTCATGTTGGGCACACTAAGCAGGGCAAACGTTTGATCAGCAACCCAAAAGCACCTCATAAAGGCGATAGCAATCTTCGTAAGTGTTGTAAAGCGGAACAGGTGCAATACGAATAACATTGGGTTCGCGCCAGTCAGCAACAATGCCATTCTGAGTCAGCGCGTCGAACACCTCTTTACCCTTTTCGGCAAAAAGCATTGACAACTGACATCCTCTTCTGGAAGGCTCTGAAGGAGTAATGATCTCAAAAGGCAAATGTGTGATCTGCTGCAACAAATATTCCATATACCCGGTAAGGTGAATACTTTTTTGCCTTAGATTATCTATGCCGGCCTTTTCAAAAATATCCAGCGCTGCATTGTGCGCCACCATGTTGAATACCGGTGCATTGCTCATCTGCCAACTGGCAGCGCCGCGCTGCGGCACAAACCCCTTCTGCATTTTGAAACGGGTACTTTCTTCGTTACCCCACCACCCTGCCAGACGTGGAACTTTGGGATCGTTGCCATGCCGCTCATGCACAAAAACGCCACCCACGCCGCCAGGGCCTGAATTGAGGTATTTGTAAGAGCACCAGCAGGCAAAATCAGTGTTCCAGTCGTGCAGGTTCATGGGAATATTACCAACGGCATGTGCCAGATCAAATCCGCAATACGCCCCCACACTATGTGCTGCTCTTGTAATCCCTTCCAGATCAAAAAACTGGCCTGTATAGTAATTCACACCACCGATCACCACCAATGCAACCGAATCGCCTGCTTCTTTTATGCCGTTAATAATATCAGCATCTTCGATAGTGTGTGCGCCGGCCTGTGGCGTGATCTCAATAATCGCATCTTCAGGATCATATCCATGCATACGCACCTGCGACTCCACTGCATACTGATCAGAAGGAAAAGCGCCAGCTTCCATTAAAATCTTATACCTTTTGCCAGATGGTCTGTAAAATGAAATCATGAGCAGGTGAAGATTCACCGTGAGCGCATTCATGGCTACAACTTCTTCTTTATTGGCGCCAACTAGTTTAGCCAACCGCTCGCTAAAAAAATGATGATAGGAAAACCAGGGATAGCCTGCCCTGAAATGTCCTTCGACACCATGCCGTGCCCAGTCGCGGAGTTCCTTATTCATCAGGTACTCTACACTTTTGGGCTGTAAACCCAGCGAATTACCGCAGAAATACCGTACATCCTCGCCACGATGCTGTGGAAACAAAAAACGCTCCCGGAATGGAAATAGAGTGTCTATCTGGTCCTGCGCTTGCGCATATTCAAGGCTGGATTCGTATGCTGCCGGCATGATATTGATTTTATTAACTGCAAAAGTAGCTACAGCACTCGAAAAAGCTGCATTTATCGTAAAACTAACGTTTCAATTTGTAAATTTGTTAACTAAACACCAAACCAACCATGGGTGCACTAAAGAAAATCGGACTAACTACCATATTGCTGACAGCTGCATTGCTCGGCAGTAAGCACGCAGAGGCTCAATGGGACTACCGGCCGCCATTTGCAGCAGGCATCAGGGCCTGCCCCGACGGTGGAGGTGCTAATCTGCGTTATTTTGCGATAGACAATCTGTCAGCCGAGGTGCAATACAATATTTCGGGTGGCACAAAGGGGGGATCCGGTAAAAGTTCTATGATCGGACTACTGGTGCAATTTCATCGCAGCCTCACGTCCAACCTGTCGTTCTTCATTGGTGCAGGAGCCCACTCTGGCACGTGGCAACGCTACAAAGACATTAGCAAAACAACCAGTGTATTTGGTTTTGATGCCATAATAGGTGTTGAGTACATATTCCCATCCGTACCTATTGGTATTTCAATAGACGCAAAGCCGTCTTTCAATTACGTTACAGGCGTGACCTTGTTTCCGAATAACACCTTTGGGCTGGGAGTGAGGTACTACTTTGATATTGCCGCACTGTATGGCACAGAAAAGGCAGATAAAAGAGAGTAATACCGAATAACACATGTTGTTAGCTTAGCTTACTTGTGTCCCGAAATGCAGCCCCCCTATTTCAATAGGTGGTCGTATAACTACATTATTACAGACTGATTGAATAGTGTATGTCTGCCAAGCAAATAATATCAATCACCGACATTTTAACACCATTTGCCGATTTATTATCTTTTGAGTAATTCGATGTATCGTAATTTTGACCTAAATTCTAAAAAACAATGAAAAAAGGATTATTGATTGCCTTAGGCATTATTTTGATGATCGTATTTATGGGCGGTTGCAGTTACAACGGAATGAACGGCAGCCAAAAAGAGGCTCAGCAGAAATGGGCCGATGTACAGAGCAGTTATCAGCGTCGATCAGATCTGATTCCAAATCTGGTAGCCACTGTAAAGGGTGTTGCTAATTTTGAGACAACGACATTGACACAGGTTATTCAGGCAAGGGCCAGCGCCACATCTATAAAAGTAGATGCGAAAGATCTGACTCCTGAAAAACTGCAGCAGTTTCAGGCATCGCAGGGACAATTGAGCCAGGCACTGGGCCGGCTGATGGTGGTTTCGGAACAATATCCGCAACTGAAAGCCAATGAAAGCTTCAGGGATCTGCAAAGCCAGCTGGAAGGCACCGAAAACAGGATCAAAGTGTCTCGCGATGCTTACAACGAATCTGTGAAGAGCTACAATGTAAAAATCACCAACTTTCCGGCAGTATTGCTTGCTGGCATGTTCCACTTCAAAGAAATGGAAATGTTCAAGGCAGAGGCCGGTGCTGAAAAAGCACCTGAAGTTAAATTCTAATTGCCAGTAATGAGTATCGCTGTACACAGGTATGGCGATACTTATTCCCGTCTTCTTTTACCTTTTTTACCTCACACAACATCATGTTCCCTCTGCTGCCAAAGAAACAGTTTCTGGATAAAGACGCCCAACTAAAAGTCGTAGCGTGTATAGCAGAGGCTGAAAACAGAACCACCGGCGAAATACGTGTGTTCATGGAACCACACTGCAAATTTGTGGATCCGCTAGACCGGGCTAAAGAAATTTTTAAGGAACTGGCTATGGAAAAAACCGTCGCCCGCAATGCAGTAATCATCTACATTGCATTTGCCGACCGGCAGTTTGCCTTGTTTGGAGATGCGGCGATATATGAAAAGGCAGGAGGGCCAGAATTCTGGAAACAAGCAGCGGCTACGCTGTCGCTACACATGAGGCAACATGAATATACCGAAGGCTTGTGCAATTGCATTAGGGTTTTGGGCGATGCCCTTGCCACCCATTTTCCGCCCGACCCTTCGATACAGAAAAATGAATTGCCCGACGAAATAGTATTTGGAAAATGAGCTACAACATGATTAACAGAAGCCGGTTGAGTACATGGTTATTGTCACTACTGTTTTTGCTAACGGGTGTAGTCGCTTTTGCAGACGATAAGACATACCCCGACAAGCCCAACCCGGCAAGACTGGTCAATGATTTCGCCGCTATGCTTTCGCCCGGAGAAGAAGAGCGCCTGGAACACAAACTGGAAGATTTTGCCCGAACCACCTCTACTCAGATCACAATAGTAACCATGCGCAACCTTGGTGGCCATGAGGTTGCTGACTATACCATACAGGTGTTCAACCGGTGGGGCATCGGCCAATCGGGTAAGAACAATGGGGTTCTGGTGCTCGTTTCGCTTGAAGACCGCAAAGCATGGATCACAACAGGCAAAGGGCTGGAAGGGGTGTTAACCGATGCTAAGACTTCACGCATTTTCAGAAATGAACTCAGACCTGCTTTCAAGGCAGGTGATTATTATACAGGCCTTGACCAGACGGCCGAGGCAATCATTGCTGTTACTAAGGACGAATATACCGCAGATAAGCGCGGCGATAGCGGACGGATACCTGGTGCTGCGATCATCATTCTGATCATTTTCATTGCGTTTATCATAAAGATGATAGGACGTGGTGGCGGTGGTGGCGGTGGTTACATGAGTCGGCGGGGTATGGGTGATATTGCCACGGGCTTTTTGCTGGGCAACCTGCTTGGAGGTGGCCATCGCGGCGGCAGTGACTGGGGCGGCGGAGGTGGCGGTGACTGGGGTGGTGGCGGTTTCGGAGGCTTTGGTGGTGGTAGCAGTGGCGGTGGTGGTGCCGGCGGCAGCTGGTAGTTCCTGGTCATTTGCTCCTTTTAATGAACCTTACCTGAATTGCCAATCATCCAAAACAGGACCACTTGGCGATCCCAGCCAAGGCTATAAAACAGTAAATGTGCTTATTGAAAAGAATATTAAGGGAGCGCTACATTGAATGTACCATTCATGACAATGACGGTATCAGCAGTGAAGCGAAATGTTCCTGCCAGCACTCCGCCTGTATCGGTAAGCACAGTAAACAAGCCTGATGTGGCGAAATGCCGCTGGTTGCCTGAATAATAAGTGGCGGTATTGTATGGCGGATTGATACTGTAATTGCCTTTTCCTGTATACCCTGAAATATTAAAGGTTATTGTGCTGGCGCTATCGTTTTTGATACGTGTGGCGCTGATCATAAGATTATATGTGCCGGTATCGTTGCCAGAACTTCGTACTTTGTAGCTATATGCAGAATCTGTGAGCCACTCTCTCCCGTCTATCAACGCGGTCATCAGTAACATAGAATCTATACTGTTGTCCTGTTGCGCACTCTTAACCGTATCCGGACCTTTTGTTTTCTTACACGCCCCAATACCCAAAACAAAAAACGATAAGGCAATTAATAGCAGCCTGTTCATAGCAGAGGAAGTTAGACCTATTTAACGCAAAAAAAACGCGTTTCGTATCCCATTTAGCAGTATTAGGGGGTATTGACTGTATACTTACCGTTGGTGACTGCTACACCATCATCTGTGTTGAATGAAAAATAACCTGTAACGAGTGTAGATGTCACATTCGTAACCGAAACTATGCCGCCAAGTGCCCGACCTGTAGCTATACCGTGATAGTAAATAGCCCCTGCCTGTCCCTGTACGATGGAGTAGGTACCGGTGACCCCCTTATAGTTGGCAATGTAAAGCACAATTTTGTCATATGGGTGAACCCTGTCTGAAGAATAGCCAGTGATAACCAATGTCGTAGACGTATCAGTAATCTGCGTATCGATGGTGGCAGGCTGAACGGCTGCAGCCACAAATTTGAAAGTACCCACATCAGCTGTCATGGTGGGGTTTGTGGTGGTAACATAGGGTCTGTTTTTTATGCAGCCTACAAACACCAGACAACAGGCAGCCATAACTAACACAGAAAAGACAACTTTCTTCATACTCGGTAATTTCCGCTAAGATAACTCAAAATATTTTTAAAAATCAACACCGGCAGAAGTTGACGGTATTGATGGCGGTTTAGGGTATCGGTAGGCTTGTAATAACAAATCTCTATGAGGGCATCAGATTAAATTTAATTAAACGTTTGTTTAGTTTTAAACAGTTGTTTAATTTCGTGCCTGAATTGGTTCAATATGGAATTCAACGAAAAACAGATTTCGATTATCAATACAGCGGAGCGGCTGTTTTCCATAAACGGATTTGACGGCACCTCGGTAAGAGACATAGCCCATGAGGCAGGAATAAATGTAGCCATGATTTCTTACTACTTCGGGTCGAAGGAAAAGCTCATGGAAGCTGTTTTTGAGCAAAAAACGTCCAAAATGCGGCTAAAAGTGGAAAACATGCTGCAGGAGGAAAAACTGACCAACCATGAAAAGGTAAATATCCTCATTGAAGACTATGTTGATCGATTCCTGAGCCAGCCTCAGTTTCATAAGGTTATGCTGCTGGAACAGCTCAGCGACAAACCAGGAGGAATAGCTGGTATGATCGATGAACTGAAGAAACGAAATCTGGCCCTGATTAAAAAACTGATACAGGAGGGGCAGAAAAGCGGAGAATTTAAAAAGAATATTGACATCGCGCTGATGATGGCTACAATGGTGGGTACTGTGAGCCAGATGATTATATCCCGGAGATTTTACCGCGAAGTGAACAATATGGAGCACCTGCCGGAAGAAGAATTTACCAATTACATACGCAAAAAACTTTGCGCTCATTTAAAGAACCTGTTCAAATCAACACTTACAAATGAAGAAAAGAAATAATCCTTACCACTATGCCGTGGTCTGTTGCGCAATGGTGATATCGTCTGGTGCCTTGCGTGCACAGGCACCAATGAAGCTACCACTGAATGAAGCAATATCAATGAGTCTTCAAAACAGCGGGCAGATGAAAATTGCCAATGAAAAGGTAAACGAAGCCCACGCCAATTATCATGAAGCAACCAATAACAGACTGCCCGATATCAAAGTTTCGGGTGCATACCTGAGGCTGAATGCTCCAAACTTGGACCTGAAGATTAAAACCGGGAACACCACTCAGGAAGCTGGGCAATCTACCAATGCAGCCCCAAAGGTGGAACAAGCAGCATATGGATTGGTAAATGCCAGTTTGCCCCTATTTTCCGGCCTGAGAATCAAAAACGGAATTACCGCCGCAGCACAAATGGAAAAAGCAGCGCGTTTTGATGCCGAAAAGGATCGCGAAGAAATAGTGCGTAGCACCATCGTCGCATACAGCAACCTGTTTAAAGCACAGAGATCAGTAGCGCTGGTGCGGGAAAATCTTGTGCGGGAAGAAAAACGTGTCACCGACTTCCGTAATTTAGAAAAGAATGGGTTGCTGCCGAGAAACGAACTGTTAAAAGCACAACTGCAACAATCAAATATCGAACTGGCACTGCTGGAAGCAGAAAGTAACCAGAAAATGGCCAGCATCAACCTTGCGCTGGCATTGGGACTGCCGGAAGGCACATTAATAATGCCCGACTCAAACGGAATGGACTACCCTGCTGATGCCGGCACCATAGACCAGTGGGAATCGCTGGCACTCGAAAACCGTAAAGACAGGGCGGCATTGGCAGCACGCACCAATGCGGCAACGGCATCGCTGAAAGCAACCAAGGGTGAATATTATCCCGGCATAGCCCTTACCGGAGGCTATATTGCTGCCGATGTCCCCAATCTGCTGACACTTACCAATGCCCTGAATGTGGGCATTGGGCTCCAATACAACATCGGCTCACTTTGGAAGACCGGCGCAAAAGCAGATGCAGTAAAAGCCCGTCTACACCAACTGCAGGCATCCGAAGGTATTCTGGCAGACCGCGTGCGGCTGGAAATAAATAATGCCTATCAGCAATACCTGCTGAGTATCAAAAAGATAAGTGTGTTTGCCAAGTCTGTAGAGCAGGCGACAGAAAACTACCGGATCACCAAAAACAAATACGACAACAACCTGGTAACTACAACAGAACTTCTGGATGCGGATGTGGCCCAGTTACAGGCAACATTGAACTATACATTCTCAAAAACCGACGCGATGGTAGCTTACAAAAACCTGCAACTCACCGCCGGAATCATGAAGTAAAGGATTGCAAAACCACAACAATACACAACATCTTAAACTGACAATAATAAAAAAATCATGAGCAATAAACAGCACACTGAGCAGGCTGCGCCTAAGAAAACCAACAATCGTTTCATGATCGTACTTATCGTACTCGTGGTAGGCGGTGGTGGTTTCGGTATCAGCAAATACCTGCATGCCCAACACCATGAAGAAACAGAAGACGCACAAATTGATGCCAACATCAGTCCTGTCATACCCCGTACGTCGGGCTACGTCACTGATATACGTGTAAAAGACAACCAGCCCGTGAAAAAGGGAGACACACTTGTGATACTGGACAACAGGAGCCAACTGATACAGGTAGCACAGATGGAAGCAGCATTGGCCAACGCTGAAAGCAGTCTTTCTGTGGCAAATGCTTCAACGAATGCATCCAGGGCCAATATCCAGAGTGTAGAAGCAAATGTAACTACTGCTGACGCGCAGATAGAGGCAGCGAAAATAACCCTTCGCCGGGCAAGTCAGGACTTTGAGCGATATGCGAACCTGATCAAAGATCACTCAATAACCCAGCAACAGTATGAGCAGGCAGAAGCAGCAAAACTCACCGCAGAACGGCAGCTGCAGGTACTGACCAACCAAAGAAATGCAGCTATACGGCAGACCAGCACGGCAACCTCGCAGAGCAATGCTACGGCACAACAGGTAAATGTTGCGAATGCCACTATTCAGCAAAGAAAAGCCGACCTTGAAAACGCAAAACTCAATCTGTCTTACACAGTGGTTACCGCTCCGGAAGATGGTGTAACATCAAAAATAAACGTGCAGTTGGGACAGCTGGTACAGCCAGGACAATCCCTGTTCAGTATAGTGCACGCCCACCAGCCATGGGTTGTCGCCAACTTCAAAGAAACGCAAATTGCGAAGATGCATCCCGGACAACTGGTAACTATTCAGGTAGACGCCGTTCCCGGCCATGAGTTTCAGGGTAAGGTTGCTTCATTTGCTCCGGCTACCGGCTCCCGTTTTGCGCTGCTGCCTCCAGACAATGCCTCTGGCAACTTCGTGAAAGTAGTGCAGCGCCTGCCTGTAAAAATCGAACTGGACGGAAACGACCCGAAAACCAAAGAACTGCGCCCGGGCATGAATGTTGATGTGGACGTACACGTGAATTAGCGTATTTCGAAACCGGCACCAGTCGTGTAGCGGGCAAGTAAACTGCCTGCTGAGCCACAGCAATCTCATCGTACCGTAAACCTTTTAATGACAATTACCGACTTAGAATACTCGTAATGGTACAACAGGAATCACTTGTAGAATACGGCCCGCGCAGGGTAATCATCACCATAACTGCTATCTTTTGCGCTTTGCTGGAGATTGTAGACACAACCATTGTGAATGTGGCGCTGAATGACATGAAGGGCAATCTGGGCGCTACACTCAATGAAATAGCCTGGGTGATTACCGCCTATGCTATTGGCAATGTTATCATTGTTCCGATGACGAGCTGGCTTTCAGCACAATTCGGCAGGCGCAACTATTTTGCTGCATCAATCATCATATTCACGGTCTGCTCGTTTCTGTGCGGCAATGCCGATAATATCTGGGAACTGGTGTTCTTCAGGTTTGTACAGGGCCTCGGTGGCGGTGCGTTGCTGGTAACTTCCCAAACGATTATCACTGAAAGCTATCCTCCCGAAAAACGCAGCATGGCCCAGGCTATATATGGTCTTGGTGTAATCATAGGTCCTACACTGGGACCGCCATTGGGCGGCTATATTGTTGAGCACTATTCGTGGCCATACATCTTCTACATCAACATCCCGATTGGCATCATTGCCACATTGCTTACCATACAATATGTACGCAGCCCGAAGTACGCCGAAAAGAAAGCGACGAAAGACATTGACTGGGCTGGCATTGGGTTACTGGCACTTGCCGTAGGATCCCTTCAATTCGTGCTGGAGCGTGGCCAGGAAGAAGACTGGTTCAGCAGCAACACCATTACTACGCTTGCTGTAACAGCTGTTTTCGGAATCTTCTTTTTTGTCTGGCGCGAGCTTACTGCCAAAAACCCCATTGTAGACCTTAGAGTCCTGAAAAACGGTAATCTGCGGGTGGGTACCATCCTTTCATTTATACTTGGTTTTGGCCTGTATGGGTCCACATTTATTATACCCCTGTACACGCAGAGCAGCCTGGGCTGGACCGCTCAGCAGTCGGGTGCGTTGATGATACCAGCAGCGCTTACCACGGCATTTATGATGCCACTTATAGGCAAAATGCTTCAAAAAGGTGCGCGTCAGTCGTATCTGGTTGCATTGGGTATGCTCATATTTTTCATCTACAGCTTTTGGGGATATAAGATCCTTACACCCGACACCCGTGAATCGGCATTCTTTTGGATGCTCATTATGCGGGGCATTGGCATGGGCATGCTGTTCATTCCTATTACAGCGCTCTCTCTTTCCACGCTCAAGGGCCAGGAAATAGGTCAGGGTGCCTCATTCACTGGCATGATGCGCCAATTGGGTGGGTCTTTCGGCATCGCACTGATCACTACATTTATGGCGAGCCAGAATGTGGTACACAGAAGTGCTTTAGTGACGCATATGGCCAGCGATAACCCGGCCGTGCAACAACGTGTGCAGAGGTTGCAGCAAACCTTCATTGCAAAAGGCATGGCACCCGATGTAGCGCTGGCAAGTGCTTACAAAGCGCTGGACTATGGTGTGATGAAGCAGGCAGCTGTCTTGTCATACATGGACGTGTTCCTGTACATAGGATTGATGTTTCTGTTCTGCATACCGTTTGTGCTGCTGGTAAAGGAGAAAAAGAATGTCAAGGTGGATCTTTCGGAAGCGATGCACTAATTCAATTTAATTACTGAAACTTTAATTTTATTTACTAAAAAATCAATTTTATTGATTTTATTGGTACTTTTGTGTAACAATATGCAGAAAAACCTGCCACATACCTGTCCCAGTTGCGCATCGCTGTTAAGCGTAAAAAGCCTCATCTGTGATAAATGCCAAACCGAGGTAACTGGAAATTACAGCCTTCCACTGCTTGCCAGCCTTAGCCAACAGGAGCAGGATTTTGTAGTGGCATTTGTAAAGAGCAGCGGCAGCCTTAAGATAATGGCACAACAACTGGGACTGAGCTACCCTACTGTGCGCAACCTGCTGGATGACCTGATCTCCAAGATATCGGCTAATGAACACACGCTTAAATCTGGGAAATCATGAATACCTGGCTCTTTAACCCATTCCGATATATTGCCGGCAGCAAAGCCCTGCTGATCGGTCTGTCGGCCATGATGATCTCTGCCGTCATCGGGTATTTCAGCATGTCGCATTTCGATGGGGCAATCGATTTTCACGTAGGCAAAGCGACACCGTTTCACATATACCTGACCGAGCAAATAATCGATTGGTTATGTGTGACTACTGCGATGTTTCTATCGGCGAAAATATGGTCGGCTTCGGAGATCAGACTAATTGATGTGGCCGGAACAATGGCACTCGCCAGGTGGCCGAGTATATTGGCGGCTACTATTGGATTTGGTATCCGCATTAACGATTCGACATCGCCCGAAAAATTGCTTGCCTCGCTCACACCCCTTACCATAATATCCGCGCTGCTATCAGCAGTGTGTATGATCTGGATGATAGCGCTGATGTACAACGCATTTGTGGTGTCATGCAATATGAAAGGGACCAGGGGCGTTCTTGCCTTTATTGGTAGCCTTATTGCTGCGGAGCTATTGTCGAAGTTCATTCTTATACTTGCTTACAAACATCTAATCTGATAAAAAAATGAAAAAGTTCCTGATTTTGTTAATGGTGCTGGTGGCAGCCACAACCCACCTGTTTGCGCAGTCGCGCACGGATATGGACCAGACTGTCAACCGGTTTCAGACACTGTACAACAATGACCAGACGGCTGATATCCATGCCATGTTCTCTGACCGGATAAAAACGTTGCTACCGGCAGATAAAAACAAGGAGGCAATGACGCAACTCAACCAACAAGCCGGCAAACTGACTTCTTACAGCTTTGCCAAGCAGGAACAGGGGCTGAGCTGGTACAAAGCAAACTTTGAAAAGGCCACTCTCTTTCTGATTGTGTCGCTGGACAAAGACAAAAAAATGGAGGCATTCCGTTTTCTACCATACAAAGACGAAACTGCCGCGTCAGGTGCAAAATCGAACATCAGCTACAAGTCTGCCGGCGGCGAACTGTATGGTACCGTTTTGTTGCCCGAGGGCGATAAAGCAGTCCCTGTTGTGCTGATCATAGCAGGCTCGGGGCCTACAGACCGTAACGGCAATCAGGACGCTGTAAAAACGAACAACTTCAGCATGCTGGCCGACTCGCTGCGTAAAGCCGGCATAGCCTCTGTACGGTACGACAAAAGGGGCGTAGGCGAAAGTGCCTCTGCGCTTAAAGACGAAAGCAAGCTGCTGTTTGATGACATGGTAAATGACGCCTGCGGCTTTGTCAAAATGCTCAAGGCTGACAAACGTTTTTCGGCTATATACATTCTCGGGCACAGCGAAGGATCGCTTGTAGGAATGATTGCCGCTACCAGAGAACCAGTTGCTGGCTACATCTCCGTATCGGGCCTGGCAGAAAGGGCAGATAAGATCATCGTTCGCCAGATAGCCGCCCAATCGGAAGGGCTGTCACTGAAAGCGGCATTCATGCTGGATAGCCTGACCAAGGGACAGGTAATACACGATGCAGACCCTTCACTGTCGTCGCTGTTCCGGCCATCGGTACAGCCTTACATCAAGTCGTGGTTGAAATACGAGCCGAAAGAGGTGATCAAAAAGCTGACGATTCCTGTGCTGCTGCTGCAGGGCACTACCGACATACAAGTGCCTACCGACGAAGCCGAAAAACTGAAAGAAGCCTACCCCGATGCCACGCTGCGCATCATAAAGGGTATGAACCACGTATTGAAGCAAGCACCTGAAAACCGCGAACAAAACATGGCTACTTACAACAGCCCTACATTACCGCTAAGCGCCGGGCTTTCACCAGCAATTGTGACCTTTGTAAAAAGTACAACGAAATAAAATGCTCCTGATTTGCAAAAAGGCAACCCGCATTAGCGGGTTCTTTTTTTCTCCGTATGCAGCAAACCATTGACAGGCTTGCCGATACACCCGTTAGGCATCTGTATATTTAGCAGATCAGCAAGCGTAGGGGCAATATCTGTCATGTGCACAACCTCACTGGTGCTGCCTTTGGGTATGTGCCAGCCATACCACAGCAGTGGTATGTGCGCATCGTAGGGATTCCAGGTGCCGTGGGTGGTGCCCGTTTTGCGACCTTCGTTGCCAAACCAACCCGGGTTGAGTACAATCTGAATAGAGCCACTCCGGGTTTTGTGGTATCCGTTTACAATCATAGTGTGCAAAGGCTCGGGAACCGGAGTTCTGAACATCTGCTCCATATCTACCACATACGCTACCTCGGGCATAGCAGACAGCCATGCCATTATTGAAGCCCTAACTGTTGCGCGGTCGGCAGTTGCTTTAGACATACGTTCTTCATCGAGACATACCTGATAATTCTCGGTGAAAGTGATCAACGAATCAACTCCGAAAGCCTCTTTGACAGAATTATTAAGGTCGTCAAAGGTGCTGCCATGCTCTACACCAGCCGGTACATGTTTATCTGTTAGGAACCTTGGATTATGGGCCCCTCCATGATCGGCAGTCAGGAACAAAACATAACCCTTTCTACCAAACTTACGGTCGAGGTACTTCATGAGTTCTGCTATGTCCTTATCCAGCCTCAGGTAGGTATCTTCTATCTCCATGGAATTGGGAGCGAATCTGTGGCCTACATAGTCTGTGGACGAAAGGCTGAGCGTAAGAAAGTCTGTTTCTTTTCCTTTACCCAACTGCTCCCCTTCTATACATGCCTTAGCCATCATGATGCTATAGGTATTGCCTGCGGGTATTGTTTTGATAATGCCATTTCTGGCAGCGCCGCGCACGGTATCGAATGTGTGCGGAAACACGGGTGCCTGTTCCCATTTGAAAGGGCCTTCATAGGCATTGGAGTCGGAGGTGCTCTGGGCGTAGGTACCGGCATCATAAAGCAGGTGCCAGCCCTGGCTGATGAAGCTGTCGGCCACTTTGCGTTTGTTGAAGGACTTGAGCCAATCGGGATTGGGGTTGCTGTAATAAGTACTGCTGGCAAAGTCGCCGGTTTTGTCGTTGTACCAATACGCTGCGTTGGCGAGGTGACCAGCGGGCAGAATACTGCTCCGGTCTTTGAGCGCCACGCCATATACCCGGGATCTGAAGTTGGTGGCAAGGCGTAGCTCGTCGGTGATGGTGGTGGTGAGTAGATTGGCTGGGCTCATTGACGCCTTACCTTCCGCATCGCCCGTAGACCGCACCGAGGTATCGTCGACACAATAGTGCACCTTCCCGTCGGACAGATCAACCCATTCGTTGCCGGCGATACCGTGCAGTGCAGGTACAGAGCCGGTGTAAATACAGGCATGCCCCGGAGCGGTAAAGGTGGGCAGGTAGTTGATCATGGTATTGCGGCAATCGTACCCATCGTGCAATAATCGCTTGAAGCCACCACTGCCATAGCGGTCGTAATAGCGGTAGAGGTAGTCCCAGCGCATCTGATCAACCACTACACCAATAACGATTTTAGGGCGTTCCACCGGCCCTTTACGCATATCGCAAGAGGACAACAGACTTATTAACAAAACAATAAATAACAGGGAAACCTTCATAAAATGGTAGTTTAGACGTAATCCTATGTTAAATCGGGATATCGCAGTGCAAAAATGCGAAATACCAGATGAACAGCCCATGATATTTTTATTATTTTTGCACCCGGAGTCAAAAATACCGCTTTCGCTAACCCGTAGTGTTGTTTTTCCAATTATCAAGTTATCTACCAAACAATATATACACATGGATTTATTTGCAAAATTTGAGAACAGGCTTGGACCGATAGGCGACTATGCAGAAAAAGCACCGGGATATTTCGCATTCCCTAAGCTGGAAGGTGAGATAGGAAACCGTATGAAATTTCAGGCTAAGGAAAAGATCATCTGGAGCCTGAACAACTATCTGGGACTTGCCAACCATCCGGAAGTGCGCAAGGCTGATGCAGAAGCCGCTGCCAAGTATGGTCTTGCATCTCCCATGGGTGCGCGTATGATGAGTGGTAACTCTGACCTGCACCTGCAACTGGAAAAGGAACTGGCCGCATTCGTAGGTAAGGAAGACGCAATGCTGTTCAACTTCGGATATCAGGGTATGGTATCTACTATTGACACACTTTGTGGCCGTCATGATGTGGTGGTTTATGATGCTGAATCTCATGCATGTATTATAGATGGTCTTCGACTGATACCAAGTCACCGTTATGTGTACAAGCACAATGATATTGCTGACTGCGACAAGCAGCTGGCCCGCGCTACCGAAATGGTAAAGAAGACCGGCGGTGGCATACTTGTGATCACCGAAGGTGTATTTGGTATGAGCGGCAACCAGGGCAAGATCAAAGAACTGGCAGTGCTGAAAGAAAAGTATCAGTTCCGCCTGTTTGTAGATGATGCACATGGCTTTGGCACAATGGGTAAAACTGGAGCCGGTATAGGCGATGAGCAGGATTGCATGGACGATATTGATATCTACTTCTCTACGTTTGCAAAGTCTATGGCGAGCATAGGTGGCTTCCTGGCTGCTGACAAAAAGATACTTACCTTCCTGCGTTATAACATGCGCTCGCAGATCTATGCCAAATCGCTGCCGATGGCATTTGTGGCCGGCAACCTGAAACGTCTGGATTTGCTGCGCACCAAGCCTGAACTGCGTGAAAAGCTGTGGCACAATGTGCGCAGACTGCAGGACGGCTTCCGCGAAAGAGGCTTTGATCTTGGCACATCCAACACACCCGTAACTCCTGTATTCATGAAGGGTGGTTTGTACGATGCTGTTCAGCTTACTTTCGACCTGCGCGAAAACTATGACATCTTCTGCTCTGTGGTAGTATACCCTGTAATACCTAAGGGCCAGATAGAGTTGAGGATCATACCAACGGCTGCACATACTGATCAGGATATTGATGAGACATTGGCTGCTTTCTCTGCCATACGCGAAAAGCTGGAGAACAAACTATACCCTCAGGAGATGCCTCAGGTGGGAGTTCCAGCGTAATGCGGCGGAATACAACAAACAACTTTCAAATAATACCAGAAGAGCGTAACGAAAGTTGCGCTCTTTCTTTTTGCCCCTGACCCAAACGCCACGCAGTACCGGGGAATCAAAAAGACAATATCAAAAACCCACCTATTTTCAGTAACATTACGCTATGTTTCCGCCCCTGTCATCCACTTGTTGCTGAGCAAGTGCCCTACCTTCTAATCAGACGAAAAACAAACACCAGATGATGAGACTAGCGATTGTATTGATCTTACTGTTTTCGGGCTTACTGCAGGCTCAGGCACAACCCTATCCGGTGATACACAGTTACCGGCCCAGGATCTATGTCGACTCTACCCGCTTCAACTGGCTGCGCACCAATATACTTGTACCCGGCGATTGCCAAACGAGCTACAATGAATTTAACTACCGCTACATTAACTGGTGGATCAATGATCCGCAACTGTATCTGACCGGCTCAGACTCTACCCTCTGGACATGGAACTGGAACTCGCAATATGCCAAAGACGAAGCCGTGTTTGCCATATTCATGTACAAGCTCAACCAGGACCCGCTGGCGCTGAAGCGTTGCCGATTTATTGCACGCAAGGTTATTGACACGCTGAACACAGTAAACTACTCGTCGATGGCATTTTTTGATGAAGAAGGGTTCATCAGAAAATTCTGTGACGTAAGTAGTCTGCTGATAGACTGGGTATATACAGATCTACCCAATGCGCAGCTGCAACAGCTGGTTCGTGCCCACTATGCGATGAACCGTGAGTTTATGAACACATTCATACTATCGGCGTCAGGTACGTACTATGTGGCAAGCCACAATACCTGGAACTGTGTGTTTGCCAACCAGAATGCACTGGCGCTATACAATGCCCCCGGCCTGACAACGCTACAAAACGATACCGTGAACCAGTGGTATGATACCGTGTACAACAAATGGGTAAACCACTTCCTGCCCATTTATGGCTACTACCGCAATGATGATGGCGGCTGGAACTGGGGGGGTGCCTACACCATGTGGTCGCTTGTAGACCAGTACCAGTTCTTTGACAATATGCTTATCGGTACCGGTAAGGACTTTTATACGGAGCTGCCCTGGGTGAAAAACAGCATTAATCAGTACTGGTACATGATGCAGCCCAATGACTGGTGCATACATCTGGGTGACGGGCAAACGTTTCTGGGTGGCGACCGTGCTATATACCGGCATGCAGCGCTATACGGAGACCCGCGCAGCACATGGCTGGCACAACGCTATTCAACACCGCAGTACTACTTCTCCACACCATTTCTGTTCTCCAAGGTGCTGTATAAAGACTTTACCATAGGTCCGGTTACCAAGCCCAACCTGCCTACGGACTGGTTGTCTGACAAAAACGGATTGTCGGTAAGCAGGTCTTCGTGGGATACCTCTGCAACAATGGTCACGTTTTTCAATTCGCCATCTAAGCGATCGGCGCATGAACATAGGGACAACAATTCATTTACCGTATTCAAGAACAAGCCTTTGCTGCTGGATGCAGGGTACTATGACACCTATGGCGGCTCGCATTACTACAACTACTACTCCCGCACCATAGCGCACAATACTGTTTGTGTTTTTGACACAGCCGAAGACTTCTTCAACTGGACTGCACCTGCATCTAACGACGGCGGGCAGATAGAATCGTTCACGCTGCGGGACTATCCCGATATTTTCCTGCCACAGAACCAGCGGGGGCAGTGGATAAAGTATGCTGCCGGCAACGGATACCAATACAATGTGGCCGATGCACAATTGTCTTACGACACAGCTAAACTCGACTTTTTCAGGCGGCGTATGCTGTTTGTGAAGCCGGGAAGGGTTATCGTACTTGACCATCTCCATCTGCTGCATACCGGCACCCGCCAGCGGGATGCCAAGTGGATAGCCCATTTTGACAAGCAGCCTGCTATCAGTGGCAGTATGACAGGCGCTGCTGTACCGGGCAACATCATGACGTATAACGGCAAGGACTACACGGCAGTGAACGGCAAGGGCAGTGTGGCCGTAAGAACGCTGCTGCCGGCCAACTCATCGACTACCCTGATTGGTGGTAATGGCTACCAATACTGGGTTGATGGTGTAAACTACCCTCCACTGACGGTGCCGGACAGCACTAAATTTACCCCGGGCAAATGGCGGATAGAGGTAACGCCTACCACCGTGACCGACTCGCTGGTGTATCTGCACACCATCAGTACAGGCGACTCTATCAATGTTGCTGTGGCAGGTGGCATTGCCTATAACAATGTATTCTCCATAGGCACGGACTGGACCGACACCCTGTTCTTCTTCGCGGCGGACGCGGATACCGGCAAGGTGTATCACCGGTTTGACAATGTACCGGGCGGGCGTACTGTGGGCATTTTTGCGGCAGACCTTCAAGCTGGCAGCTATCTGCTGAAAGTAGATGGCGCAACGGTAGCGACTGTGGCCACCGATACCGGCGGCATACTACAAACCAGCACACCACTGGCACCGGGAACGCACACCGTAGAGCTAGTGAAACCAACGACTGTAGTACGAGATCAAACCAACAGTGATGAATCGATAACAGTGTTTCCCAACCCTACCCGATCTGAGCTGAATATTGTGACCAGTACTCATGCACCGGTGGCGATACGCATTTTCGGACCGGGAGGCAATACGCTGCTGCATGCCGACAGAGCAACTGCGATAGATGTATCGGCATTGCCGTTTGGGATATACTATGTGCAGGTGCTGCAAAACGGCAAGGTGTATACTGCAACTTTTATCAAGGAATAGTGCCTACTCAACAAACATTGATCGCGATGACGAAATGACCGGTGAGTGTGCCTGCCCATTGCCTGTTTGGTAGTATCTGTTTAGTACCGCAGGTACCTGCTGCGGGTTTTGTATATCCAGATACCGGAGTTGCTGAATACGGGCTCGAGGTAGCGACCTGGGGGCGGGAATGGCCTGCCCGCTGACCTGATGTACAGATAGTCGGCATGTACGGTGTCCGGAAGTGGTTCCCAGCCTGATGTGACTGATGAATCGGCGAGGAGTTTTGCGGTGAGCACGGCATTCTCTGCAAACCGGGGTGTGACACTGTAATGGGCGGCTATGACGCTGGCTTTGGTATACTTGGCGATGCGCTGCGAGGCAGGCAGATCGGCGAGTACTACGGCGCCGGGCGCAATGTTGCTCTTCATCCAACTGAGGGCTTCCATCTCCTGATCAGTAGTATAAAAGATAGCGGTCTTCACATCGCCGGTGCGATCTTTGGAGAAGTACATGAGTATGGACACATTGCCTGCCACTACGGCAACTGCCAGCCCTGCAATTACTATTTTCCTGACGACTGCGTTTTGGAATAGTACATCTAACCTGACTGTACAGGCGGCCAATGTGAGTGGTGCCAGGAGGTATACCCCGATCTGCGGACTCCAGCCCAGCGCCGGGATATACTTGCCCAGATGAATGAACACAAACGTTACAGCAAACCACAGGAAAACAAACTTACCCGTATTGCCGGGAGGATACTTACGCGCCTGCAATAACCGCACAATGGCGAGCACACCCACGATACCATATGCCATATAGTGCCACAGCGGCGCTGGCAGCGCACCGGCATTGTGCCCCTGCAATGACCAGTACTTAAACACAGGATGGTACTTGAACAGCCATACATTGTATAAGAATACCGGCACGATCATAAACAGGGGTAACATACGCACCAGCAGTTGTCCGAACTGGAATCTGAGGCTGCCATTGGTCACCAACACATACAATGGAAAAATGATAACCGGCGGTATGATGTCGTAAGGGCGTACGAGGCCTATGAGTGTAAAAAACAGGCCCGAGAGTATGTAATCACGGGTTTTGCCCTGCTGCTCGCCACGCAGGAAGAACGCATAGGCGATGAGGATAAGCCCATGAGGAAATGAAAAATGCGGGTTGGTGATGATCTGCTGAAATGGCAGCATGCCGTAACGCATATCTATAATACCTGCCTGTGTGGTATCGAAGCCGATGAGGTGCAGCCCGCTGAGTAAGGCAAACACAAAGCCGAAACCGCCGGTGAGAAAAAATGCGGCAAATGCGGCGAGGCGCCGTCGTTGCGTACCCAGCACCATCTGCACCAGCATGTAAAACCCGATGGCGAGCAATACGGTACCCATGAAACGCCAAAGAATGTAAATGGAATTCTCTGTTTTTCCGGTGACGCGCTGTATGAAGCCGACGAGCCAGTACTCAAGATTGACAAAAACCGGCTCATGCGGCATGGCCGTGAGCTTGTTCTTCAGGATAAAGGCACCGTCGCGGGCCTGGCTGATGAACGAGAAGTACATGTTCTGGTCGGGGCTATAGGTAAGCTGACCGGAAAATGTATATCCGGGAGGGGTGTTGCGATGGGCACATATATATGGAATGCAGCTCTCTGCAAAGGCAAAAAGGGCGATAAGCAGAAAGAGAATTTTGTTGTTGCGGGATGTGCGCTGCATGCAAGGGTAAAATTATTCCAATTATGCTGTAAAAAAAATGGGGGGTGGGAATTGGGGCGTACAGTAGTGGCCATTTGTGTTTTTTGGGCAGGGTGCGCAATTTTTTCTTGAAAAACATAAGTGATTGGTTTTGAAGGTTTTAGGTTTTTATTTTTGCGCACTTTTTGCCCACTTTTGCGCAGGGTGCGGGTGATTTGTGGGTGCTGCGGGGAGGTGTGGCACACTGGAAAAGTGTGCCACACCTGTGGGTACTTGCCGGTGGTTTGTTGTGTTTTTGCGCAGGGTGCGCAATTTTTTCTTGAAAAACATAAGTTATTGGTTTTGAAGGTTTTAGGTTTTTATTTTTGCGCACTTTTTGCCCACTTTTGCGCAGGGTGCAGGTGATTTGTGGGTGCTGCGGGGAGGTGTGGCACACTGGAAAAGTGTGCCACACCTGTTGGTACTTGCCGGTGGTTTGTTGTGTTTTTGCGCAGGGTGCGCAATTTTTTCTTGAAAAACATAAGTGATTGGTTTTGAAGGTTTTAGGTTTTCATTTTTGCGCACTTTTTGCCCACTTTTGCGCAGATGGGGATTGGGAATCCGGGTTTGGGAATTGGGAATGTAGTTTTAGGGGATAGGAGTACGGATGGGTAACCGGGGTGGAATTGGGGGTGGATTTGGGGTTATTAGGAATGTGGGGATTAATGTGGCATTTGCTGCCAGGGAGATTGCCACAAAAACTGAGCCAAATGTGCGGGATTAAAGGGAAAGATATGCACATTTTTAGCGGGCATGCTGCTACATGGCTATTGCCTGAATTTGCGCCCGGCCGAATAGACAATGGCGTACACAATTGTAATCAGGGTAAACACGATAATGGTATTGATGATACGAGTGCCAATGCCATCTGATGGGGGATCTGAATCAATGTAGTACAGCGCAATTGTAGCTACAATTGCGGATGCAACCAATATCAATACGCTCTTTTTTGTAAACATGCTATATTTAACGCGATTGAGGTATATCTTATTGTGGATGTTCAATGGCTGTGAAGGGCGGGCTAAGAGAACGAATAATCACATTCACTACGTTTACAACGCTGGTCATTTTGTGTAATTTAGATGATATGTACGCCCTTCAAAGCGACTTACTCTTTTCCATACACCAGTACCTTTGAACCCTTTTTACACCTGCGGCATTAGTACTGCATTTTCATTATCCTACCTGCGGCACCTACATGTTTATGAGAAAAAAGGGTAATCGCACCACCCACTAAGAAGCAACCGCCACCTACAAAAAACAATGTCGTTGATGAAGGATTTGCCTTTGTACCTGGCGCGGGAGTTGTATTACTTAAAGCAGCAATCCCAATCAATGCTAGTCCGACAAACTGAACAGTTACTCCCGCATAATGTAGTCTATTGAACATTATCAGTTCCTTTCCTGCAGACTGTACATTCGTCCCTATTGTATTTAGTTGGGCTCTCAATCTTACTATATCCTGTTCCTGAGATACTGTTGTTTGCGCTGTAACACAGCAAGAGAAAATCAGCAGCAGGCATGTAATAATAGTTTTCATTTAGTGCTAGTTAAGTAAGTGAACAAAGGTGCGAAAGTGGAAATCAAATTGCATTTTTCATGAATAAAAATATTAAAATATCGGTACAATACTATCTCCACAATACAAACGAACAACCGCCGCAGGCACACTTACACACTTTAACTACAATTTAATATCTGCCATTTTTACTTTGGTAGGTAATTTGATGGGGTATATAGGTAATAAAAACAAGGTGTTATGCTGGGATATTATCTGCTCACGGGTGTGCTGTTTCTGATAGGAATGGCAGTGAGCTCGAAACTGAAAAGTAAGTTTAAAGAATATGGCGCTATACCGCTATCGGCGGGAATGAGTGGCAAGGAGGTGGCGGAGCGTATGCTGCGCGAAAACGGCATCTATGATGTGCGGGTAATGTCGGCAGATGGGTTTCTGTCGGACCACTACAATCCGGGCGACAAGACGGTGAACCTGAGTCCGGATGTATATGCGGGCCGGAGCATATCGGCAGCGGCAGTGGCGGCTCACGAATGCGGCCACGCTGTACAACACGCAAAGGCCTATAGTATGCTGCAACTGCGCAGTATGCTGGTGCCGGTGGTGCAACTGAGCACTACGCTGGGCCAGTGGGTGATCATCATAGGTCTGGGTGCCATGGGCTTTGGCGGTGGTAACCAAACGATATTGCTGATAGGTATAGTGCTGTTTGCATTGTCTACGATCTTCTCGCTGATAACGCTGCCTGTAGAGTATGACGCGAGCGCACGGGCGCTGAAATGGATGGAAAGCACTAATCTGACAACGCGCTACGAACATGACAAAGCTGCAGACGCGCTGCAGTGGGCTGCAAGGACGTATGTGGTGGCTGCGCTGGCATCGGTGGCACAACTGGTGTATTTTATTTCGGTGTATCTGGGGAGGAGTCGGGATTAATGGCGGGGCTATGCGCAATGACCCTCTGCTGTGTTCCGGTGTTGCGCAAGATTTTTCGCGGCGCGGCGGCACACAAGGGGCTATGCGCCTGCTCAAAATGACAAAACATTTTTTGCCACCCACTATTGCACTTTTAGCCTTCCTATTGGCAGACCAGGTGCTCATTCGAGCAGGTAAAACGGGCGTTTTTTCTCGAATGAGTGCTTTGATCGGGTCGAGGGGTTTACCACCCCAGCTGTAAAAAATGGCTGCGCCTTTTTTACAGCATCCTCCCGCTGAAGGGCGGGACAGGCTCTCCTTTGCAAGGAGGGGAGTTTTTCCTTCTCGAATGAGCGGTTTGATCGGGTCGAGGGGTTTACCACCCCAGCATAAAAAAAGACTTCGCTTTTTTTATGCATCCCCTCCTTTGCAAGGAGGGGAGTTTTTTCTCGAATGAGCGCTTTGCTTTTTGGGGGTTGAGGGGGTACTACTACCCTACCATGAAGTTGCAGAGCTTGTAGAGCACACGGGCGCCGGTGATGGCATCGATACCGTCGCCGGAATGGTTGCCGCTGGAGACTTCGTTGAGGTCGAAACCGATGAGCTGCCTGCCAGAGGCTTTGAGCTGGCGGAAGAGGTAGAATACCTGCTCTGCCTCGAAACCACCGGGAACGGGTGTACCTGTGTTGGGACACAGCTTGGGGTCGAGCCCGTCTATATCGAAACTGATGTATACCTTTTGCGGCAGTGCTGCAATAATGTCGTTGCAAATGGCTTTCCAGGTATCGCCCTCGTATTCGCGGGTTTTGATGTCGCGGTCGAAGAAGGTGACCACACGGCCATTGCTCTCATTTATGATATCGAGCTCCTCATCGCAATAGTCGCGAATGCCCACCTGCACCAGCTTGCTGACCTGCGGAATGGTATGGAGCACATTGTACATGATAGACGCATGCGAATAGGTGAAGCCCTCGTAAGCATCGCGGAGGTCGGCATGGGCATCGATCTGCAGCACACCAAAATCGGGGTGTACCTCTGACAATGCCTTGATGAAGCCAAGTGGTGTGCTGTGGTCGCCACCTATGAGGCCTACCATCTTTCCTTTCTTCAGCAGGCTGGAGGTGAGATCGTGCACCCAATCGAGGAGCATTTTGCCACCATTGTTGATCTCCACCAGTTTTTCGCTGAGCTGGGCATTGTCGGACACATCGCCACCCTCTACCATGTGCGATATAATGAGCTCTACGCACTGGCGCAGGTAGTCGCTCTTGGTACGGATGTTTTTGTCTACAGGCAACATGTGAAAGCCTTTCTTCCAGCCGTCCTTCACATCGGGATCATAGAGATCTACCTGCATAGCAGCATTGAACACATTCTCGGGGCCACGGGCGGTACCGGTGCGGTAAGAAACGGTAACCTCCCAAGGTACAGGCAGGAGAATAAGCTGTGACTGCTCTTCGCTAAAGGGCAGGCCAAATATGTTGTTGGACTTTAAGCCCACTGAATTAGGATCGAACTCCGGAGTGTGTGACATGGTGCAAAGGTAAAAGAAAAAGCAGGGAGCTTTTGACTCCCTGCTTTAAAAAATTGGAATAGTATTTTAATTACTGCTGCAATACCAGGTGGAATGTTTTGCTTGCCGAAGCAGCACGTACATTAACGATATAGATACCGTTTGCAAGTGCACCATCGAGCTGTATGCGCTCGTTGATTGCCTTGCCTGCAACAGCAGCAGTACCACGGTATACTACCTGACCCAGCATGTCTGTGATCTCGATAGCTACCTCTTTATCGTCCATACCAGCCAGTGTGCCTTTTATTACAAATGCGCCCTTGGTTGGGTTTGGCATAAGCGTGATATCGAACGAAGATGTACCCACGTTTACAACACCAACATTGCTTACCGCAACGCCTACTGTCTGCGAGGTTGCAAATTCACCGCAAGGTGTATTGTTGACCACACGAACGGTAACAGAATCGCCATCGATATACTCATTGTAAGTGAAGGTAGCGTTGGTAGCGCCTACCACGATACCACCATTGAGGTACCACTGGTAGGTAGGCATGTAGCTGTGCGTAAGGCCTGCAGTAAGTGTGAGCGACTGTCCTTTGGCAATGCTCAGACCCGGATTGGCTGTGATGTTCACCACAGGTACTTCAGGAATGATCACCTTCATGGTATCGTTCTCGCCGGTAACAACAGTAGCCAGACGGCACCTGAAGTTGCTGGTCATGCTCACGGCAATCACATCGCCGCTAACAGGAGTGTATGTGAATACAGGACCTGAAGCAGTAACCACGCCATTCTTCAACCAAGAGAACAATGGAGCGTCGCCGCCAAATACGCTCTCTGCAGTGAAGGTAACCGCTGTGCCTTCGCACAGTGTATCGCCGGAAGAAAGATTAGCTACAACAGCAGGCAATCTGTTTTCGAGCACGGTAACCGTAGCAGCATCTGAAGCAGTGAGCGGATCGGCACAAGCTGCACTGCTTGCCAATACCACTGTAACCACATCTCCGTTTGCAGGTGTGTACATATAGGTATCGCCAGTAGTTGCCACCACTGTACCGTTCACCTTCCACTGGTAGCCCGGTGTTGTGCCCGCGTTAGCAGCCACTGTAGTGAACATAACCGGATTGCCTGCACAAACTGTATCGTTGGATGCGGTAAGCATTACAGATGGGATAACAGCTGCATTGATACCCACTACTGCAGTGCCTGTCATAGCACGTGTGCAGCCGGTAAGCGCGTCTGTAGCCAATACTGTGTATGTACCAGCAACTGTCTGTGAGCCGAAGCTGAGCGGGCCACCTGTGCCGGTAGCAGTAGCAAGCGCCGTGCTGCCCATGTACAAGCGATAGTTGACACCCGAAGCTGAATTAACAAGACCAACCGCAACACCTGTACCACCAGCGCAGTAATTGCCGCCACCGGCTACAGTCTGCAAACCGGGCAGTGCATTTACCACAACGGTAGCGCTACCTGTCATACCCTTCCAGCAGGCAGTAGTGGCGTTGGTAGCACGCACTGTGTAGGTGCCTGCCGCGGTGAAAGTACCGAAGTTGATAACACCGCCACCGGCAACCGCAGAACCTACTGCAGAAGAGCCATTGTAGAGGCGATAGTTGACACCAGCCTGCGATGCTGCAAGGCCAATGCTAACACCAGTGCCACCTGCGCAATAAGCACCACCACCGGTGATAGTCTGGTTGGCAGGGAGGTTGTTGATGCTGATAGTAGCGCTGCCACTCATAGCCACACCACAAGTAGTAACAGTATTCAGCGCTGTAACGGTATAAGTACCTGCAGCGGTCTGGGTACCGAAGTCGATAGAACCACCGGTACCATTAACTGCTGAACCTACCATTGTAGCACCATTGTACAAGGTGTACTGAACACCGATTGCAGAACCGGCAAGGCCGATGCTGTGTCCTGTGCCACCCTCGCAGTACTGACCACCACCTGTAACGGCATAAACCGTAGGCAGCGGATTCTCTGCCACAACAGCGGTGCCGAACATATGGTTGCGACAGCCTGTAACGGCATCTGTAGCCCTTACTGTGTAAGAACCAGCAGGCAGTACGCCAAAGCTGATGCTGCTACCCGTACCTGCAACAGGACTGCCCTGTATAGCTGATCCTTTGTAGAGCTGATAATTGATACCAGCCTGTGTAGTGGTCATGGTGATCTCTACACCTGCCGCGTCGGCACAGTAGCTGCCACCAGAAGAAACCATGTTGGGCAAAGGCAATGTGTGAATAGCGATTGACGGGCTGCCAGTCATTGTAGCTGTGCAACCAGTAACTGTATTGGTACCCACCACAACATAAGCACCTGCCAGAGTCTGAGCACCGAAGTTGATGCTGCCGCCAGAGCCAGCGATTGCTGCGCCGAGGGCTGTAGTACTATTGTACAAGCGGTAAGAAACGCCTGTCTGTGAACCACCCAGATTGAGTATCACTCCGGCACCGCCTACGCAGTAACCCGAAGCACTGCTGGTAAGCGCGAAGGTGTTGGGCAAACCATTGATAGCCACAGAAGCGGCGCCAGACATATTGGCTGTGCAGCCAGTGGTGATATCAGTAGCCTTGATTGTGTAGCTACCAGCATTGGTATGCAGTCCGAAGCTGATGTCGGAACCTGTACCTTCTACCGGAGCACCGATAGCTGCTGAAGCACTCATGAGCTGATAAGAAACGCCAGTCTGAGAACCCATGAGTCCGATATTAACACCGGTACCACCGGCACAGTAACTGCCGCCACCTGAAATGGTATAAACCACTGGCAAGTTGTTGATAACAACGGTAGCCGCGCCAGCCATGCTGCGTGTGCAGGTAGTGGTTGCATTGGTAGCGATAACGGTGTAGTCGCCAGCGGCGATCTGATTGCCGAAGCTGAGCGTACCACCAGTACCTGCAACAGGACTGCCAACAGGCAGTGTGCCACGATACAAGCGGTAGTTGACACCGATCTGAGAACCAGACAATGTTACACCAACACCTGTACCACCAGCGCAGTAACTACCGCCACCGGTAACATCGTATTGGTTTGGCTGCGGATGTACAGATATTGTAGCAGTACCAGTCATGTTGCTGCTGCAACCAGTAGCATCGAAAGAAGCTGTAACAGAATAAGTGCCTGCAAGATTGCTACCGAAGTTCAACGGAGATCCGTTGCCTAATATTGGGCTGGTCATCTCTGTAGTTCCTCTGTACAGTCTGTAGCTAACACCGATCTGTGAACCGCTGAGGCCGATAACAGCACCTGCACCATCGGAGCAGTAACCACCGCCGCCAGTCATACTGAACACAAAAGGCAATGCATTGGTAGTTATAACCGAAGTACCTGCCATACCTGTGGTACATGAATTGATATTATCTGTAGCTGAAACTGTGTAGACACCTGCTGTCTGCAGACCGAAGTCGAGTATAGATCCGGTACCTGCTACTGCGCTGCCCACCAAAGTTGAGCCATTGTACAAGCGATAAGTAACGCCTGCCTGAGAGCCATTCAAAGTAACATGCACTCCGGTACCACCTACGCAGTAGCTGGCACCTGTAGATACGTTATAAACAGTTGGTAAAGCATGTGTTCCTACGGTTGCACTTCCGGCCATTGCTGCAGTACATCCCGTAGCAGTATTGACTGCCATAGCGGTGTAGCTGCCGGCGCCGGTTGTGAAGCCGAAGTCGAGCGTACTGCCGGTGCCTGCCATATCGCTGCCAGACTGTACTGTACCATTGTAGAGGCGATAAGTAATGCCCGACTGTGAGCCACTCAGTGTAATGTTCACACCAGTACCACCTGTGCAGTAGTTACCACCACCACCTACTGTGTATGTAAGCGGCAAAGCATTAACAACCACGGTAGCATCGCTGATCATAGCGCTGGTGCAACCCGTAGCAGCATTGACACCCACCACATTGTATGTGCCTGCAGCAGTCTGGAAGCCGAATGACAACACATCGTCTGTGCCTGCCACCGGAGCGCCTACCGCAACGGAACCGTTGTACAACTGGTAGTTGACACCAGCCTCAGAACCGCTCATTGCAACATCAACACCTGCGCCACCGGCACAGTATGCACCACCACCTACAACAGTTTGTGCTGCAGGCAATGGATTGTTGATAACTGTAACGTCGTTGACCATAGCGGCTGAACAGCCTGTAATATTATTGACCGCTGATACGGAGTAAATACCAGCTCCTGTGAAGAGGCCCATATCTACCGCACCACCAGTGCCACTGAATGAAGTGCCAACAGGCACCGCACCATTATACAAAGTATAGGTAACATTGATCTCAGAACTGCCGAGACCGATATGAACACCAGAACCACCTGCGCAGAATCCGCCACCACCGGTAACAGACTGAGCAACCGGCAGCGGATTAATCACCACGGCTGCAGTACCGCTCATAGACGCAGTACATGAAGTAGATGCATCGGTAGCCTTAACAATATAAGTACCAGCCATAGTCTGATCGCCGAAGCTGAGTGCAAACCCGGTACCTGCCACAACAGCACCTACAGGCATTGTACCGATGTACAACTGATAGTTGACACCTGTAACAGAACCACCCAGGCCAACATTAACGCCCGTGCCACCGTCGCAGAACGAACCGCCACCGGTAACAGAGAATGCTGTAGGCACAGCAGTAGTACTTACTACCGCGCTGCCTGTCATATCGATGGTGCAGGAAGTAGTGCTATTGACTGCTTTAACTGTGTAGGTACCATTATCGAACTGAGGACCAAATGAAACTGCAAAACCAGTACCCGTTACGACGCTGCCTGTGGCAACACCGTTTTTATAGAGTTGGTAAATGATTCCGGTGTTAGAGCCGGAAAGGTCGACACTGGCACCAGCACCACCGGCACAATACGTACCGCCGCCAGTGACATTGTAAACAACCGGCAATGGATTAACTACAATTGTAGCGCTGCCAGACATCGCAGCAGCACAACTTGTGGTTGCATTTGCAGCCTGTACTGTGTACAAACCTGCGGTAGCCTGCAGACCGAAGCTGATAGCTGCGCCTGTACCAGCAACGCTGATACCGGTAGCAACACCGTCGTTGTACAGGGCGTAGTTAATACCTGATTCAGAACCTGAAAGACCAACCAAAACACCAGCACCTGATGCACAATGTGTGCCACCACCAGTTACCACGAAGGTAACAGGAGCCGCATTGACTGTAACATCAACACTGCCGTTCATTGTGCTCTGGCAAGAAGTAGCATCATTCACTGCACGGATTGTGTAGGTACCAGCGACGTTCGGACCGAAGTCGAGCGTAGCGCCTGTACCTGCAATTGGTGTACCAACTGGTGTAGATCCGCTATACAGCGTATAAGTAACACCTGTTTGAGAACTGCTCAGCGCGATGCCGGCACCCGCTGTGCCTGCGCAATATGCACCACCACCTGTGATGTTGAACACAGTTGGGTTTGGATTGACACTGACTGTAACGGTTCCACTCATGCTATTGCTGCATGTTGTGGAAGTATTAACTGCTGATACGCTGTACACACCCGGAGTGGTCATCAGACCAAAATCGAGTGGTGAATTGGTACCGGTAACCGGAGTACCAACAGCAATAGAACCTCTGTAAAGCCTGTAAGCCACGCCAGATGCCGACCAGCTAAGGCCAACATTGACACCAGTACCGCCCTCGCAGAAGTTGCCACCGCCAGTAACGGTATAAGCAGCAGGAGTAGGATTGATAACGATAGTAGCCGTACCGGTCATGTTGCTAACACAACCAGTAGCAGGGTTTGTTGCCTGAACTGTGTACGTGCCAGCGGCCGTATGAATACCAAGATTCAATGCCGTACCCAGACCTGAGATGGCACTGCCAACCGGTACAGAACCATTGAACAAACGGTAGTCTATGCCGAATGATGAACCAGCGATGCCCACCGGCAAACCTGTACCACCAGAACAATAGCTGCCACCACCTGTGACGCTATAAACAACCGGCAGCGGATGAACAACAATCTCAGGAGTACCTGTCATGATTCTTGAACAACCTGATGTAATGTTTGTTGCTTTTACAGAGTAGAAGCCGGCAACTGTCTGGAGACCGTAGCTGATAAATGTACCAGTACCTGCTACAGGTGCACCCACCGCAGTAGTACCTCTGTAGAGCTGATAGCTGATACCTGTATTAGAACCGTTGAGCGTAACGCTGAAACCGGTGCCGCCTGCACAGTAGTTACCACCACCTGTCACCAGGTAGTTGATTGGCAACGCATCTACTACCACAGCAGCACTACCCGTCATCGTGTTGATACAACCGGTGGTGTTGTTGGTAGCCTTAACTGAGTAGGTACCTGCTGATGACTGTGCGCCAAAATCGAGCGAAGAACCAGTACCCGGTAATGTTGATATTATAGAAGCACCATTGTATAACTGATAAGTAACGCCAGACTGTGAACCTGAAAGGCCTACTGCAAGACCAGAACCTCCTGCGCAATAGTTGCCACCACCTGTTATAGTGAATGCAGTTGGCAGTGTGTATGTACCAACTGATACGCTACCTGTCATATTGCTGGTACAACCAGTGAGTACGTTTGTGGCCGTAGCAGAATAGCTGCCCACGGTAGTATAAGCACCGAGGTTGATAGCACCACCTGTTCCGGTGATTGCAGAACCAACTGCTGTAGCACCTCTGTATACCTGATAAGTGATGCCTATATTGGAACTTGAAAGTGTAATGTTAACACCGCCATCGCCAGGGCAGTAGCTGCCACCACCGAGAACTGTGTATGCAGAAGGAACGGCATTTACTATAACCGTTGTAGATCCTGTCATAGCAGTGGTGCAGCCTGAAGTTGCATTTGTAGCAAGTACAGTGTAAGTACCTGCAGTTGTCTGCGGGCCGAAAGTAATTGCTGAGCCTGTACCGCTGACCATGCTGCCAACAGCACCTGCACCGATGTACAATCTGTAGTTAACGCCAGACTGTGAACCGCTGAGGCCTATCACGTTTCCGGTGCTGCCTGCACAATGATTACCACCGCCAGTTACCGCAAATGCAGAAGGAGGTGTATTTACTATAACTGTTGCAGAGCCGGTCATATCGGAGATACAGCCAGTGAACATATTGGTAGCTCTTACCGTGTAGGTAGCAGGAACAAATATCTCTCCGAAATCAACACCCGCGCCTGAACCTGGCATCACAGAACCTACCGGAGAACCGCCAACCATAAGCTGGTAGTTGATGCCGGTTTCAGAACCGAGGATACCGATATGTGCGCCTGCACTGCCAGAGCAATAACCGCCACCGCCGTATACTGCAAATATTGCAGGAAGCGCGTTAACAATAACGGTCTTCGTAGTGCTCATGGCTTTTGTACAACCAGTAGTTGTATTTGTAGCCAGTACAGAATAAGTACCTGCTACTGTCTGCAATCCGAAAGAAATTGATGCACCAGTACCTGCTACCGGGCTACCTACAGAAGTTGCACCTCTGTATAGCTGGTAGTTGATACCTGTCTGCGAGCCAGCTACACCCATAGTAACTCCAGTGCCACCTGAGCAATAGCTACCACCACCGTTCATAGCGAAAGCGGTAGGCAGAGCATTCACAATAACTGTTGCACTACCTGTCATTGGATGCGTGCAAAGTGTAGCGCTGTTTGTAGCAAGTACTGTGTAGGTAGCTGCTGTGAACTGCTGTCCGAAACTTATAGCAACGCCTGTACCAAATACCGGGCTACCAATAGCAGTAGCACCATCGTATAACTGGTAAGTAATACCTATATTAGAATTGCTGAGTCCTACAGCAACGCCGCTGCCACCCGCGCAATAGCTGCCACCACCGGTCACATTGTATGCTGTTGGTGCAGGGTTGACGATAACAGTTGCTGTACCCGTCATGCCGTTTACACAACCAGTGCCAGTATTAGTAGCCCGAACGCTGTAAGTACCAGCGGCGGTCTGCAAGCCAAATGTGAGTGCACCACTAACACCTGCAACAGGGCTTCCTGTAGCAGTGGTGCCGTTGTACAATTGGTAGCTGATCGTGCTGTTCTCTGAAGTGTTCAGACCAACAGTCACACCTGAACCGTTTTCGCAGTATGTACCACCGCCTGTAACAATCTGCGCCACAGGAAGCGGGTTGATCACGATGGTTGCGGAACCGGTCATTGCACGTGTACAGCTAGTGATGCTGTTAGTTGCAAGAACTGAGTAAGTGCCTGCTGCCGTGTAGGTGCCGAATGTGATCGGTACACCAGTGCCGGCAACCGGACCACCTACGAGCGTGCTACCGTTGTACAACTGATAATTGATACCTGTGTTGGTAAATGCCATTCCAACGGTAACTCCAGTACCACCGGCACAGTATGCACCGCCACCAGTAACCGCGAACTGAGTAGGCAATGGATCTATAACAACTACTGTGCTGCCAAACATGCCGCTATAACATGCTGTAACGGTATTGGTAGCACCTACGGTGTAAGATCCTGAAACAGTCTGCAGTCCGAAAGAGATAGCCGAACCGGTACCGGCAACAGGCGAACCTGTAGCCGTAGTACCATTATACAACTGATAGCTGATACCGAGGCTGGAGCTTGCAAGTCCTATATCCACACCGGTACCACCAGCGCAGTAATGACCACCACCTGTTACTACATAAATAGTAGGCAACGGATTTACAACGATGGTAGCTGCACCTGTCATGGCACGTGTACATGTTGATGTTGCGTCTGTAGCAAGCACTGTATAAGATCCGGCTGTTGCCTGGATACCAAATGATATTGCCGAACCGGTGCCTGCAACAGGAGTACCGATAACGGAAACGCCGTTGTATAACTGGTAACTGATACCCACCTCAGAGCCATCGAGGCCAACAGGTAAGCCTGCACCGCCCTGACAGTAGCTACCACTGCCCGTAACATTATGTAACGGTGGCAGCGGGTTTACTGTAACGGCTACACTTCCGCTCATATTGTTGGTGCATGAAGTAGTGCCATTTGTTGCAAACACGGTGTATGTACCTGCTGAAGTTTGATTGCCGAAGCTGATGGCTGATCCTGTACCTGCCACTGGGCTACCCGTTGGGGTAGAGCCATTGTACAACTGGTAATTGATTCCTGTTGCAGAGAATGACAAACCTATCGGAACGCCTGATCCGCCAGCGCAGTACTGACCACCACCTGTTACAGCATAAACTGTAGGCAGTGCATTAACAACTATTGAAGCAGTACCGTTCATATCGCCCACACAGGCTGTAACGGTATTAGTACCCAATACAGAATAGGTGCCTGCGGCAGTCTGAGTGCCAAAACTCAGAATAGAACCAGTACCAGCTAGTGGTGCACCCACTGGAGTGCTGCCATTGTATAACTGATAGTGAATACCAGTATTGGAGTTAGAAAGTAATATCGCGAAACCTGAACCACCTGCACAATAGGTGCCACCACCAGATACAGTATATGGTGTAGGTGCCGGCAGAATATTTACAGCTGCAAAAGAACTCATTGCACCGGTACAACCAGTAATGGTGTTTGTAGCCAGTACAGTGTAAATACCGGAAACGTTCTGTGATCCAAAGGTTATAACACCTGGCAAACCACTAACCGGACTGCCCGTAGCAGAAGAACCATTGTATAACTGGTATGTAGTGTTAAGTTCAGAATTGGATAAACCAACAGAAATAGCTCCGGTACCAGGGCAGGTTGTACCACCACCGGTAACAGTGTAGGCGGTAGGTGCAGGATTCACGTTAATAGTAGCGCTACCAGCCATGTTGCTTGTACAACCCAGAGTTGCATTCGTTGCCACAACGGTATAAGTACCTGCAACAGTAATGAGACCAAAGTCGAGTGCTGATGTAGAACCAGGAACCGGACTTCCAACAGCGGTTGCACCACGATACAACTGGTAATTCACACCCAGAACAGACCAATCGAGACCAATGTGTGTGCCAACAGATCCCTGACAGATTGTGCCGCCACCAGTTACATTATAAACAATCGGGTTAGGTGCTACAAATATCACTGCGGAGCCAGTCATGGTGCGCTGACACGATGTGCCGGGTTCAGCAACAATGGTATAAGTACCATCGGTAGAATGTGTACCAAAACTCAGTGCACTACCTGTGCCTACAACTGGTGCTCCTACAGGAGTAACACCGTTGTACAATTGGTAATTAACGCCGGCATCGGATCCATTAAGACCAATTGCAAAGCTGGTGCCACTACCAACGCATGTGCTGCCGCCACCGGTCATTGTGTACACTGCAGGTAAAACGCCCAATGTTACTGTAGCGCTACCTTGTGTACCCCAGCAACCCGCAGCAGTCTGTGCACGGAAGTAATAAGTACCGGAAGAAGAAATCAATTGTGAAGAAGATGGAGTAGCGACAGACGTACCACCGGAAGTAGTACCCTGGAAATAGATGGTACCGCCAGAACCACCTGTTGCTGTGAGCACGGTACTGGTACAGTAAGCACCGCCACCTGAAACCGTAACCGCACCTGCATTAGGATTGATGACTACAGATACACTTCCTTCTGTACCCCAACAGCCCAGAGCTGTCTGTGCACGGAAATAATATGTACCCGATGTAGTTATAGATTGCGAAGTAGACGGTGTAGCGGTAGAAGTGCCACCGGATGTAGTACCCTGGAAATATATAGTACCACCAGAACCACCGCTTGCAGTGATCGTGGTGCTGTTGCAGAATGTACCGCCACCAGATGCAGTTACTGCACCGGCATTAGGATTGATCGTTACCGATACACTTCCTTCAGGACCCCAGCAACCTGCTGCAGTTTGTGCACGGAAATAGTAAGTACCTGACGCAGACACAACCTGAGAAGAAGACAGTGTAGCAGTAGATGTACCGCCTGATGTGGTACCCTGGAAGTAAATAGAACCACCTGATCCACCACTGGCAGTAATCGTAGCATTGTTACAGAACGTACCGCCACCAGATGCAGTAACCGCACCTGCGTTTGGATTAATCGTCACAGATACACTTCCTTGTGTACCCCAGCAGCCAGCGGCTGTCTGCGCACGGAAGTAATAGGTACCGGAAGATGTTATGAACTCTGATAAAGAAGGAGCTACTGTAGATGTACCACCCGATGTAGTACCCTGGAAATAGATGGTACCACCAGAACCGCCAGTTGCGGTCACCAGCGTACTGTTGCAGAAAGTGCCGCCACCGGATACCGTAACTGCACCTGCATTCGGATTAATTACTACTGTCACGCTACCCTCTGTGCCCCAGCACCCTGCGGCCGTTTGAGCACGGAAGTAATATGTACCGGAAGATGTAACCACTTCGGAAGATGAGATAGTAGCTGTAGATGTACCGCCTGAAGTAGTACCCTGGAAATAAATGGTTCCGCCAGAACCGCCGCTTGCAGTGATCGTAGCGCTGTTACAGAATGTACCGCCACCAGATGCGGTAACTGCACCTGCATTAGGATTGATCGTAACAGCTACACTTCCTTCTGTACCCCAGCAGCCCGCAGCTGTCTGTGCACGGAAGTAATAGGTGCCGGAAGATGTTATGAACTCTGATAATGAAGGAGCTACTGTAGATGTTCCACCCGATGTAGTACCCTGGAAATAAATGGTACCACCAGAACCGCCAGTTGCGGTAACCAGCGTACTGTTGCAGAAAGTACCGCCACCGGACACCGTAACTGCACCTGCATTCGGATTAATTACTACAGTCACGCTACCCTCTGTACCCCAGCAGCCTGCGGCCGTTTGAGCACGGAAGTAATAAGTACCGGAAGATGTAACCACCTCGGAAGAGGAAATAGTAGCTGTAGATGTACCGCCTGAAGTAGTACCCTGGAAATAAATGGTACCGCCTGAACCGCCGCTTGCAGTGATCGTAGCGCTGTTACAGAATGTACCGCCACCTGATGCTGTTACCGCACCTGCGTTCGGGTTAATCGTAACAGCTACACTTCCTTCTGTACCCCAGCAGCCTGCAGCTGTGCGTGCACGGAAGTAATAGGTGCCCGATGATGTTATGTTCTCAGAAACAGAAGGAGTTGCTGTGGACGTGCCACCAGAAGTAGTACCCTGGAAGAAGATCGTACCACCTGATCCACCACTTGCTGTGATCGTAGTGTTATTACAGAACGTACCAGCACCAGAGGCGGTTACCGCACCCGCGTTGGGATTGATTGTTACCGTTACACTACCCTCTGTACCCCAACAGCCTGCGGCTGTACGGGCACGGAAATAATATGTACCAGAAGATGTGATGACTTCCGATGTAGACGGAGTTGCGGTAGATGTGCCACCAGAAGTAGTACCCTGGAAGAAGATAGTACCACCGGAGCCACCGCTTGCAGTAATAGTAGTGTTGTTACAGAATGTACCGGCGCCAGCTGCGGTTACTGCACCTGCGTTCGGATTTATCGTTACAGATACGCTGCCCTCTGCACCCCAGCAGCCCAGGGCAGTCTGTGCACGGAAGTAATAGGTACCTGAAGATGTTATGTTCTCAGAAATAGATGGCGTTGCGACAGATGTACCTCCGGATGTAGTACCCTGGAAGTAGATCGTACCACCAGATCCACCGCTTGCGGTGATGGTAGTATTGTTACAGAATGTACCGCCGCCAGAAGCAGTGACTGCGCCGGCATTGGGATTGATGGTGACAGCAACACTACCCTGAGTACCCCAGCAACCCAAAGCAGTCTGAGCGCGGAAAAAATAGGTACCGGAAGTTGTTATGTTCTCAGAAACAGATGGTGTTGCAATAGATGTACCGCCGGAAGTAGTACCCTGGAAGTAAATAGTACCGCCTGATCCGCCGGTAGCCGTGATCGTAGTATTATTACAGAATGTACCAGCGCCAGATACTGTTACAGCACCTGCATTGGGGTTGATGGTTACACTGACACTACCCTGAGGACCCCAGCAACCTGCTGCAGATTGTGAACGGAAATAATACGTACCTGAAGCAGTGATATTTTCTGATGTGGATGGGGTTGCGGTAGAAGTGCCTCCAGACGTAGTACCCTGGAAGTATATCGTACCACCAGTACCGTCGGCAGCTGTGATCAATGTGCTGTTACAGAATGTACCGCCACCTGATACCGTAACAGCAGCAGGATTAGGATTGATCGTAACAATAGCGCTTCCCTGTGTTCCCCAACAGCCCAGTGCTGTGCGTGCACGGAAATAGTATGTTCCGGAAGCTGTAACGTTCTCCGAAGTAGAGGCTACAGCAGTAGAGGTGCCACCTGACGTAGTACCCTGGTAGAAGATTGTACCACCTGAACCACCAGTTGCAGTAAGTGTGGTGTTGTCGCAAAATGCGCCTGCACCTGAAACTGTTACTGCACCGGCATTGGGGTTAATGGTAACTGTAACACTTCCCTCTGCACCCCAGCATCCCAGTGCTGTTTGTGCGCGGAAATAATACGTGCCGGATGATGTGATGTTCTCAGATGTAGATGGTGTAGTTGTAGATGTTCCACCAGATGTTGTTCCCTGAAAATATATCGTACCGCCGATTCCGCCGCTGGCTGTGATAGTGGTATTGTTGCAGAATGTGCCACCACCTGAAACAGTCACCGCGGCAGGGTTAGGATTGATAGTAACTGCAGCACTACCCTGTGTACCCCAGCAACCGAGCGCTGTTTGTGCACGGAAATAATAAGTACCCGTCGTTGTGATGACTTCAGAAGAAGATGTTACAGCTGTAGAGGTTCCACCGGAAGTTGTGCCCTGATAAAATATGGTGCCACCTGAGCCACCGCTTGCTGTGATGGTAGCAGTGTTACAGAATGTGCCACCTCCAGCTACCGTTACGGCACCTGCATTAGGATTGATGGTTACAGTAACACTTCCTTCTGTGCCCCAGCAACCGAGAGCGGTCTGTGCACGGAAGTAGTAAGTACCTGATGAGGTAATATTCTGAGAGGTAGATGGTGTAGCTGTAGAAGTTCCGCCGGAAGTTGTACCCTGGAAATAAATTGTGCCACCAGCGCCGCCACTTGCCGTGATGGTGGTGTTGTTACAAAAGCTACCACCACCGGATACGGTAACTGCTGCCGGATTTGGATTGATTGTAACTGCTACACTACCCTCTGTACCCCAGCAACCAGCGGCTGTCTGTGCACGGAAGTAATAGGTGCCTGATGTTGTAACTACTTCGGAAGAAGATATTGTAGCTGTAGATGTGCCGCCTGATGTAGTACCCTGGAAGTATATGGTACCACCGGTACCACCACTTGCCGTGATCGTTGCACTGTTACAGAATGTACCGCCGCCGGATGCTGTTACTGCACCGGCATTAGGATTGATAGTTACTGTAACACTTCCCTCGGTACCCCAGCAACCTGCGGCTGTCTGTGCACGGAAATAATAAGTGCCTGATGACGTAACTACTTCGGATGAAGATATAGTAGCTGTTGATGTGCCACCTGATGTAGTACCCTGGAAATAGATCGTACCACCGGTACCACCACTTGCCGTGATCGTTGTACTGTTACAGAATGTTCCACCGCCTGATGCTGTTACTGCACCGGGATTAGGATTGATAGACACAGTAACACTACCCTGTGTGCCCCAGCAGCCCGCAGCTGTCTGTGCACGGAAGAAATAGGTACCTGACGAGGTAACTACTTCGGATGATGATATAGTAGCTGTTGATGTGCCGCCTGAAGTTGTACCCTGGAAATATATGGTTCCACCGGTACCACCACTCGCAGTGATAGTTGCGCTGTTACAGAACGTACCGCCGCCTGATGCTGTTACTGCACCGGCGTTTGGATTGATGGTTACAGTAACACTACCCTCTGTGCCCCAGCAACCAGCGGCTGTCTGTGCACGGAAGTAATAAGTGCCTGATGAAGTAACTACTTCTGAAGAAGATATTGTAGCGGTAGAGGTGCCGCCTGATGTAGTACCCTGAAAGTATATAGTGCCACCGGTACCACCACTTGCCGTGATGGTTGCACTGTTACAGAATGTACCGCCGCCTGATGCTGTTACTGCACCGGCATTAGGATTGATGGTAACCGTAACACTTCCCTCGGTACCCCAGCAACCTGCGGCTGTCTGTGCACGGAAGTAATAAGTACCTGATGAAGTAACTACTTCGGAAGAAGATATGGTAGCGGTAGACGTACCGCCTGATGTTGTACCCTGGAAGTATATAGTACCACCGGTACCACCGCTGGCAGTGATCGTTGCACTGTTACAGAATGTACCGCCGCCTGATGCAGTTACAGCACCGGCATTAGGATTGATAGTTACAGTAACACTACCCTCGGTACCCCAGCAACCAGCGGCTGTCTGTGCACGGAAGTAATATGTACCTGATGAAGTAACTACTTCGGAAGAAGATATAGTAGCGGTAGACGTGCCACCTGATGTAGTACCCTGGAAGTATATTGTACCACCGGTTCCACCACTGGCAGTGATGGTTGCACTGTTACAGAATGTACCGCCACCTGATGCTGTTACTGCACCGGCGTTTGGATTGATGGTAACGGTAACACTACCCGCGGTGCCCCAGCAACCAGCGGCTGTCTGTGCACGGAAGTAATAAGTGCCTGAAGAAGTAACGACTTCGGAAGAAGATATTGTAGCGGTAGATGTACCCCCTGATGTTGTACCCTGGAAGTAAATGGTACCACCGGCGCCACCACTTGCTGTGATCGTTGCACTGTTACAGAATGTGCCACCACCTGACGCAGTTACTGCCGCAGGGTTAGGATTGATTGAAACAGTTACGCTGCCCTCGGCACCCCAGCAACCGCCTGCGTTCTGAGCACGGAAGTAATAAGTGCCGGACGAAGTAACCACTTCGGAAGATGAAATCGTAGCAGTAGATGTGCCACCTGATGTGGTACCCTGGAAGTAGATAGTGCCACCAGTACCGCCACTGGCTGTGATAGTAGCGCTGTTGCAGAAAGTACCACCGCCCGCAGCTGTTACTGCTCCGGGGTTGCTGGTAATTGTTACGTTTACACTACCCTCTGTACCCCAGCAACCTGCTGCGGTCTGTGCACGGAAGTAATAAGTGCCTGAAGTAGTAACTACTTCGGAAGATGATATAGTAGCAGTAGACGTGCCACCTGATGTAGTACCCTGGAAGTAAATGGTACCACCGGCACCACCACTCGCAGTGATGGTTGCACTGTTACAGAATGTACCGCCGCCTGATGCAGTTACTGCCGCAGGGTTAGGATTGATTGAAACAGTTACGCTGCCCTCGGTACCCCAGCAACCGCCTGCATTCTGTGCGCGGAAGTAATATGTCCCGGATGAAGTAACCACCTCTGAAGATGATATGGTGGTAGTAGACGTGCCGCCAGATGTGGTACCCTGGAAGTAGATAGTACCACCGGTACCGCCACTGGCTGTGATAGTAGCGCTGTTACAGAACGTGCCACCGCCGGCAGCCGTTACGGCACCCGGATTGCTGCTGATCGTTACGTTGGCACTACCCTCAGTACCCCAGCAGCCCGCGGCTGTCTGAGCACGGAAGAAATAGGTGCCTGATGTTGCAATTAATTCAGATGTAGAAGGTGTTGCTATAGATGTGCCGCCAGATGTAGTACCCTGGAAGTATATGGTACCGCCGGTACCGCCGCTTGCTGTAATGGTGGTACTGGCGCAAAAAGACCCACCACCTGAAACGGTTACTGCACCAGCAGCCGGATTGATAGTTACTGTTACACTACCCTCTGGCCCCCAACAACCTGCCGCTGTTTGTGCACGGAAGTAATAAGTACCAGATGTAGAAACAAGCTGTGAGGAAGACGGTGTAGCTGTAGAAGTGCCACCAGATGTGGTGCCCTGAAAGTAAATGGTACCACCTGCTCCGCCACTGGCTGTAATAGTGGTACTACCACAGAATGTACCGCCGCCTGAGGCTGTTACCGCACCAGCATTGGGATTTATGGTTACGCTGGCACTGCCCTCAGTACCCCAGCAACCGGCTGCAGATTTCGATCTGAAATAATAAGTACCGGTGGATGATACGACCTGAGGGCTACCGCCCGAAGCTTCGTCGGTACCACCGGAGGTAGTACCTTGATAAAAAATAGTGCCACCTGTTCCACCTGTCGCCGTGAGTGTAGCAGTACCACATGATGTACCACCACCAGAAACTGTTACTGCAGTCGGAATTGGGTTGATGGTCACAGTGATGCCCTCAGCGGTACCCCAACAACCTACAGATGTACGAGCACGGAAATAGTATGTACCGGAAACTGAAACTACCTGAGTAGTAGATGGTGTGGTAATAGATGTACTGGCACCATTGGTACCATGGTAATATATAGTGCCGCCTGTACCGCCGGTAGCAGTCAATGTTGCAGAACCACAAACAGGTGTCGCTGTTGAGGTAACAGTAACATCAGATGGTGTAGGGTTGATTGACGTTACTACAATGCTGGCTTCTGTACCCCAACAGCCCAGCGCTGTACGGGCTCTGAAATAATACGTGCCTAAAGCTGGCACTGTGATGGCAGGAGGAAGCGCAGTAGCAGTAGATGTACCGCCTGAAACAGTACCCTGAAAATATATAGTCGCACCGCTGGCACCGCCAGCAGAAATCTGGGATCCACCACATGTTGCAGAGTTCTGGCTAAGTGATATAGCTGGAGGTAACGGAGCCACTGACAGGCTGGCAAAGTTGGTACTTGCTGTGATGTTATTCCAGGTACCCGAAACGGCTGTACGCCTTACCTGGCCTGCTGCAGCGCCTGCTGTATTTGGCTTTACAGACAAACCAGAAATTACTATTGAATTCAGGTTGGTAAGGTTATCCAGTGTCAACGTTCTGGTGATAACAAGTGTACCACCGCTCCACGAAGCCGACGCTGCTATACCGGTACCGGTTACTGATATTGTCGGAACCGGACCAGCTGTATTAAACGCCCAGCCACTGGGCGCGCTAAGCGTTAATGATCCATCACTGGTGAAGTCTGCAACAGCACCTTCTGCAATAGTGATATCGCCCAGTGTTGTAAACGCCTCGTTGACACCGCCAACAGCTTTATCGGCACAAATGTTTGAACCACCAGAACCAAGCGTAATGGTGATGGTTGCATAAGAGCTGACTGTTGCCAACAGAATGAGGAGTGTCATTGCAAAAGCTTTACCGATACGTGAAAACACGATTGACGGTTGCGACAAGGCCTTTGACAAATGGAAAAATGTAGATTTTTTCATACTGAACATTTTAGTTTAAACGCTTTACAACAATACGCCCTTTCTCGCCTGCGTTGCCACATGCGAGATTTATATTGCATATTACCCGTAAAATCTGGTATAAAAGTAGATAAAATACGGGAAAAGTTAACATTTTGCTTTGTAAACCGAATGTTAACCGAAAATTATTATTAATTAAATGGAATCTTTTTTTACACCAACACTTTGACTCGAAGGAGCAAAGTGTACTTTTGCTCAAACACTTGCAAACAGTTTATATTTATAGTCATGATATTATTTGCTTTACAACATTTCACATACCTAAACAAAACAAATAATACCTAGTAGAAATATTTATTTTATACTGATTTTCTGATTATTACATCATATAAAAATCAAATAGGGCACCCAACAATGGGTGCCCTATTCAGGTAAAAATGCAGACTATTGTGATATAACAAAACGGAAAGTTCTGCGTTCGTCACCAGCTGATATATTCAGCATATACATTCCGTTGGCAACAGAACCAACCAAATTTACATTTTCGTTGATGTGTCCATTCGTTGTCTGTACCATATTACGATATACGACTTGTCCGAGAATATTGGTCACTTCAACCAATACCGGCTGATCGGATAGGCTGCCTGTTTCTCCCGAAATTACAAAAGAACCGTTATTAGGGTTTGGCAGCAGCCTGATGGCATTGGCATTGTTTGCGGTGGCTACAATCCCGGTAGCGGGTGTAACCTTCATAATAACTGTATTCCGGGTAATAAGTCCGCAGGGACTTGTACCATATACAATACACGATACTGAATCTCCATCGGAAAGCGTGCTGGTGGTGTATGCCGAAGATGTTGCACCGGTGACAAAAGTGCTGTTGATCATCCACTGGTAGCGTGGAGATGGTCCGGCATTTGTCACAAAGGTGGAAAAGTCGACCTGCTGCCCCTGCGCAACCACAGTACCCTGCTGGGCAATGATGCTGACTGCAGGCACATATTTGGTATCAACCTTCATTGTGATCATGTTGCTCTGCACATCATTTACCAGCGGACATTCGTAATCGCTGTTCAAACGGCAAACCACTGTCTGACCGTTGGCCGGTATGAAACTATATGCGGGGCCCGAAACACCTGGCACTATTGAGCCACCAACTATCCAGGTATACACCGGAGCCGAACCGCCATTTGTTGCAGATGCAAAGAAAGCGGCTGTACTACCCTCACACACGGTATCATTCGGTGCAACAACTATGCTAACAGCAGGTGTAAGTTTAGTGATCACAGTCATTGCCTTCATATCTGAAACAGTGGCGGGAGATGCGCATGCAGCACTGCTGGTCATTGATGCCATTACCACATCACCATCAGCGGGCACATAGGCATAACTTGTAGCTGCTCCCACATTCGTTCCATTAACACTCCAGACATATGCGGGCGTTGTACCGCCATTGGTGCCGATTGCTGTGTACGTAACCATAGTTCCTGCACATACCCTTGTACCCATATCAGTAGTCATCGCCAAGCCTGGAGTAACCAGATCGTTGACCACCACAACCGCACTTCCCGTCATGTCGCTAACACAACCCTGAGTGCTTGTTGCCGAAACAACGTAAGTACCAGGATTTGTCTGCAATCCAAAGTCGAGCGGATCGCCGGTTCCGGCAACTAACAAAGTTGTAGTGCCATTTGTGAGCTCGTAACTAATACCAACCTGAGACGCATCAAGGCCTATTGCGACCCCAGTACCACCGGAACAATAGTTGCCGCCGCCGGTCACAGCATGTACAACCGGTAATGCGTTAACATTGATGGTACGTGTTTTGCTGCAACCTGTAGACAGCGCATAAGTGATTTGTACACTGCCGCTGCTTATACCACTTACCACACCCGAAGGACTGATCGTAGCAATAGCATCATTGCTACCGGTCCAAGACCCACCGGCGGTGGCACTGCCGAGCGATATTGTTGAGCCTTCACATACAGCGCCAGCACCGGTTATGTTGCCAGGCATCTGATCTACTACTACGGACGTGGTATTTCTGCAGCCTGATGGGAGTGTATAGGTAATTGTAGCTGAGCCTGGCATGCCACCTGTAAATGTGCCTGTGCCCGCACCAATCGGAGCAACAGAAATGTTGTTACTTGTCCAAACACCACCTGTCACTGCATTGGTAAGTGTTGTTGAAGAACCCGAGCACACGCTTGTTGTACCGCCAATAGGTGCAACCGGATTGTGTACGAGTATCGACCTTGACCGCTGGCAGCCATTGGGCAATGCATAGGTGATCAGCGCTGTGCCGGGAGTATTACCGGTTAGCAAACCTGTTGCTGCATCGACAGATGCGATGAGACTATTGTCGACTGTCCAGGTGCCGCCTGGCTGTACATTGGTGAGTATTGTGCTTGTACCGGGGCATATAGATGCTGCACCCAACAACAAGCCGGGCAATGCATTGATGGTCACTACTGCAGTGCGTTTGCAATTGTTGCCTATGGTATAAGAGATAGTGGTTGTACCTGCAGCCACTCCGGTTACCCAGCCTGAGGCATTGACCATAGCAGCCATTGATGCAGCCGACCATGTACCACCGGGCGTTGCACTTTCAAGGAGGGTGTTCTTGCCTGCACAAACTTCGAGTGTGCCTGTAATTGGCTCAGGAAGCGGGTTTATGACAGCAGTAGCAATGCGGTTGCACCCTGAAGGTAATGTATATGTTATCTGACTGGATCCCTGACTCATCCCGGTCATGAGACCCGTTGCCGAAACTGCTGCCACCGAAACATTACTGCTAGCCCACGTTCCACCGGGGAGCGCATTACTGAGTGCAGAAAGTGTACCCTGACAGATATTGAGGTTGCCGGAAATAAGACCCGGCAGCGGGTTAACCACAAACACTACTGTCTTGTAGCAACCTGTAGGCAATGAATAAGAAATGACAGCATTACCTGCTGAATTTGCTGACACAGTACCTGTCGCGTCTGCTGCTGCAACAGCATCGTTTGATGACGCCCAAACACCACCCGGAGTTGTATTGGAGAGGATAGAAGACTCCAGTGCACACAAAGTAGTTGTTCCGGTTATGTTGGCGGGCAAAGGATTTACGACAACAGACGCGACTGAACGACAAGATGTGGGCAATACATAAGAGATCACCGCTGTTCCGGCCAGTGATCCAGAGACAACACCTGCAGCGCTAACAGGCGCTATAGCAGGCAGATTGCTGCTCCACGTGCCACCCGGCGTGCCGTTTGACAATGTTGTAAAACTACCCTGACAAACATTCAAAGCACCAGTGATAGGCCCCGGAAGCGGATTGATAGTAACTGTTGCTGTACGTGAGCATGTAGTGGGCAATGTGTAGGTCACAAGCGTTGTGCCCTGAGCAATTCCACCCACCAGGCCTGTATTTACATCAATTGTACCTATTGCAGTATTTGCTGCCGTCCAGGTACCGCCAATGCTCGAGTTGGAGAGCACAGACGTAGATCCTATACATACGCTGCGGGAACCAGTTATAGCGGCAGGCAACGGATTGGTTGTAAAAATCTCAATCGTACGGCAACCCTCTGGCAAAGTATAAGTGATGGCCGAGGTGCCGGCAGCAACAGCGGTGACTTCCCCTGCCGCATTGATAATTGCCACCGATAAATTATCCGCAACCCAGGTACCATTAGTAGGAACACTGGATAGCGTTGTAGTGAATCCCGGACACGCCTGCAAGGCACCTGTAAACGCATCTGGTGTTGGGTTTACAGTCACAGCTCTTCTGCGAATGCATCCCGTAGCCGGATTGGTATATACTATATTCGTGCTACCGGCATCTATGCCCTCAACAACTCCTGTAGGCGATACATCAGCGATAGTAACATCTTCTGAACTCCACACGCCACCCATTGTAGCACTGCTAAAAGTGGTTGTCAGCCCTTCACAAACAGTAGCTGTACCTGTAATAACAGATGGAAGTGGATTTACCGTTACCTCGCGGGTAGTGATACATGATGTAGGTAATGTGTAGGTTACCAGTGTGGTACCTGCACTTACACCCATAACCAATCCAGCACCGCTGATCGTTGCTACAGATGCATTATCCGTGTTCCAGGTACCGCCCGGGTCGGCATTCTCCAGCAGTGTAGTGTTACCGGGGCAAACATCTGCAATACCGGTAATATCAGCAGGCAGTGCATTGACAGTAACAACTACAGCGCGTAAACAACCTGTTGGCAACGTGTACTCGATAGTTGCGGTACCGGGAGCGATACCAGCTACTACTCCCGCAGTAGATACGGTTGCAACAGAAAGGTCTGATGAAGTCCACAGACCATTGGCAGTAGCATTCGAAAGGGTTGTTGTCAGTCCGACACATACCTGAGTGGTGCCCGAAATAAATCCGGGAAGCGGATTGACAGTAACAGTAGACACAGTGCGGCAGGTAGTAGGCAATGTGTAAGTCACATTTGCAGTACCCGCGTTGACTCCCGTTGCAATACCTGATGCAGCATCAATTGACAATGTACCTGTTGCGCCGCTGGTCCACGAACCACCGGCAGTGGCATTAGTAAGTAATGTTGTGCTGTTTCTGCATACATCCATGATACCGGTGATGTTAGCAGGCACTTCATTTACAGTAAGCGGATGAACGGTATAACAACCGGTAGCTGTAAGCACATAAGATATTGTAACATTTCCAGTGAATGCCCCGGTTGTAACTGTACCTGACAGGAGGTCTATGCTGGCTACGGCAGACGAAGCCAGCCAGGTTCCGCCTGATGTAGCATTGGTCATCACGGTGCTTGCACCCTGACAAACCGCAGAAACACCTACGATGTCTGCGGGTATTGGGTTTACCGTTACTTCACGTGTTGCTACGCAGGATGTGGGCAATGTATATCGTATCGTTGTATTGCCGGTATTCAATCCACTGATTACACCAGAACCATCAACAGTTGCGATGGTACTGTTGTCTGTTGTCCATGTACCACCTAAGGTAGCAGATCCGAATACAGTAGTTACACCTTTGCACACCGTCTGTGTTCCGGTAAGCGCCGCCGGCAGCGGATTGACTGTAACCTCACGGAAAATGGTGCACCCTGAAGGTAGCGTGTAAGAGATATTGGCATTGCCCTGAGCCAGTCCTGCAACAACTCCGAAAGTGCTCACCGTGGCAATTCCTGTGGCACTGCTGCTCCAGGTTCCACCCGCTGTTGCGTTAGCCAGTGCCGTAGTGAGACCAACACATACACTGGCGGTTCCTGTTGTGGCAGATGGTGCGGGAATTACTGTTGCAATGCTTGTTGTCTGGCAACCGGTGGATAAGGTGTAAGATATTGTTGCTGTGCCTGTTACAATACCGGATACAGCTCCTGTCGTCGGGTGTATTGTAGCAACGGCAGGATCACTGCTTGCCCAACTGCCTCCTGTAGTACTGGTCAGCGTATTTGTATTTCCTTCGCAAACGGTAAGATTGCCCGTAATGGTAGCTGGTAGCGGATTGACGCTGACAGTGATGTTATTGCCGGTGCTGCACCCCACACTATTCGAAACAGTGATGCTATAAGCATTCGCACCGTTGACAATGGGTGTGATACTGGTTGAAGCACAGGATGTGCACGACAGCCCCAATGTACCTGACCAGGTGTAGGTGGGAGGAGGAAGTGTGCCTTTAACCGAAATATTATCGAGATACCAGAAGACCAGATTTGCATTGTACACCCAACGAAGCCTTACATCAGCAAACCCAACTGCATCTGCAGGCAACTTCATCGAAAACTCAGGAGTTGTTGCACTCCATGATCCGGTACCGATACCTGCAGCAGGTATTACCTGATCAATTATGGTTTGCCATGGGCCACCGCTAACAGAATACTGAATTGATGAAACAGTAGCCCCCGAGGACACTATATGCTGGTTGAATGTCAATGTAACAGAGTCATACCCACCTTGTGTTGTAAATGAAGGGGAAGTCAACACGGTATTGGTGACACCTGCAAAGTTAATGGCGGCAGCCTGCAACATTTGGGTGCCGTCGCCCGGAATACCAAAACCGCCGGGAGGAGTAACGAGCTGCCAATAGCTGGCGGCGCTTCCGGTGCCATTAGTGATCGTCCAGGATCCGGTTCCACTATTGAAATCCTGATTGAGCAGCGAGAACACCGGCGTAGGGGAGCTGGCAGTGAAGTTTGCAGCGGACCCTGCGCACACAGTTGCACTCGTGCCCGGAGTGATCGTAACCACCGGTGACGGATTAACAGTAACCGGCACCGACGTAGCACATCCGTTGGGGAAAGTATAGGATATATTCGCAACACCACATGTGATGCCTGCTACAACACCGGCACCTGTAACAGATGCAATAGTAGGTGCATCGGAACTCCAAATGCCACCGCCGTCAGTATTAGTAAGTGTAGTGCTTGAGCCTGTACAGGTAACCTGTGTACCCGTAATAGCTACAGGAGTGGCAATTACGGTAACAACCCGTACGGTATAGCATCCGGAGGCGATTGTGTAAGTCGGTAGTGTGTAGGTGATGCCGGTAGTTCCGGTGAGCACTCCGGTTACTACACCACCTGCCACAGTTGCAGTGCTCGGAGCTGCGCTAAGCCAGGTGCCACCGGCTATAGCATGAGACAAAGTAGTACTGGCTAGCTGACAAACCGATGCAGTACCAGAAAGTGGTGCCGGGACCGGATTGACGACAACAGAAACACTAGCCTGTGCGCCCCAGCAGCCACCTGCGGTTCGGGCTCTGAAATAATATGTACCTGTTGTAGTTACGGCAGCATTTGTGGTTGGGAAAGCGGTAGAGGTGCCACCCGATGTTGTGCCCTGATAGTAAATGGTGCCACCAGAGCCGCCAGATGCACTGATGTTGGCTGTGCCGCAATAAGTACCACCCCCACTGGCCGTGACGGCCCCGGGACCGTTGATGGTGATAGTGAGCGCAGGGCTAATGACCGGTACACCCGCGGTTCCACCACAGTCGGTCACTGCCGGAGTGTACTTACATTGCAATGTATGTGTACCCGGGCTCAGTGTGCTGAGTACAGCAGACTGGGCAGATGTAAGGGTAACGACAGGAACGGCTCCTGAGCCAACTACGAATGTGCCGGAAGCACCCGTAATATTGGTTGTACCATCATATACCCACTGCCATGTAATGGTATTTGATGTTGCAGAACCAATGATCGTACAACTTGTTTTGTTTGCCTGATTGGTATATGAACTGGTCGCATCACCCGAACAATAGGTTGTTGTACCGACGGGGGCAGCCGAGGGGGCTGTTATCTGATATCGGGTAGCTGTTGCATAACTTCGTTGCGGACTCAATAACGCGCCCACAATTAGTAGCAAACCGAAGGCAACAAACTTCAGGCCAAGGGGATTCCACGATGTCTCAACTGAAACATTCGGAACAAATAGTCGTGTAATCAATTTCATGTGCTTCTGTTTTATATTAATATATCGATTGAAAAAAGTAAACAACCATATTTTTGGGCGGTATCTTTCTTAGAAATGTTAGGATATATTTTACATAAACTTTGATGTTATCGTATCTTTTTCACATGTTTATTTTATTATTTTCGTATCGCATTAACTGAAAGGCAATTATCCTAATCGTTAGTTTATTCAGCAGGCGTAAATTCATTCTTTATATTTTTATATTCGTAGTAATTTTTTATTTGTTTTTATCACATTTATTTTTCGGCGAGAAACTTGCAAAAAATGGTAAAAACAGACAAAATGGAGCGCATTTTCTTCTAAATTAGTGAAAATACGAGATGACAGGAAAGAAATTCGAACCCAGGAATTGAAAAAATTATTTTATCATTATTTTTTATTTTGATTTATTTTTTTCATATTCTGTAAAAACAAAGCAAGTGATGCTAAATACACATACAATTGTGCATTATACATACTATTTATATTTGTATATTTTTTTCAGCCCGATACGTTACCGAAGAGCAAAATCGACGACACAACGATTGAAGTTAATAAATGGCCGTTAACGGGCAGTGTTCCGGTACATGGCACCAAACACAAAAAGTAAAGCAAGAAGAAGGGAAGAAATCTCAAAAACAGGCATGATCTGCACCCGCAACAAATGCAGCAATAAGGCACCAATCAATAGCGTGATAGCGACAGCAGCATACAGTCTTTTTGCACGTTTGCCGAGAAATGGAACCAGCAAATTTGTAGGTAATGCCCACAGCACGTTAAAGTTGTCTTTCCAGGCAGGTTCACCATTCATAAACCACCACCTTAGGATCAAACATCCGGCAATACCGGTAAGCAGCAAAACCACAGTACTCATTATTCTGCCGGGTATTGGTGATTTTGGGATAAGCAACGCGCAAATGGTAAAAACAGATAACAAAAGTAAAATATAGAAGGGCTGATTGGCTCTTTTTTCCCAATCTATAGTCTCATCCTGTATTACAGTCCTGCTACTGCAAATTTTTCTGCCGTCAATAGTTGCATCACTCATACCATTGCTCAATAATGATGGCAGAAACATAGCCTCATGATTCGACATCACCCGGTCTGTGCGGCTGGCATAGAGGATATTGACCGCAAAACCAAACCAGTATTTATGCTGGGCAGGGCATAATGTAGTAACCGTAACATCGCGAAATGTAATGCGTGAATCCTTGGGTACAGCTGCTCCGTATTGAAACCGGTTTCCAAAAATGATAGTAAACAGATCGCGAATCCTGGTGCTGCAATTGTCGTAGAATGTATCAAAATCATAGTATCGGTTTTCGCGGCGGAGATTTTTCTTCAGAAAAGCAACGACAAGTTCCTTTTGTTGTTCATCGAGTTCGAATACCTGCTCTGTTATACTCCTTTTCTTGATCCGGTACTCTATCATCAGCTCCTCAAAAGTAATCGTGTCGAGCAGGTCAACCACACGGCCACTAAATGCCTGAGACCAGATACTGTTACCCTCACTGGACTCAAAAAAGCCGTAATTATAAATCTTATCTCTTTCAGCGTCTGTCTTTGAGCTATCGATAACCCTGATGCAAGCATGTCCGAAAGTTTCCCAAACCTCCTCCCCGGGACCGCAGGTGAGCAAACTGATGCGGTAATGGGAAGCACCGCCTGCCGGGGACTCTACTGCAGTTGCAGTGTCTGCCTGGGCCTGAGCGAAAAAATGCAAACCCACCGTAAGTATCAAAGCGAGTATAGCCCTGTACATCATTGCTCAAAAATAGGGAAAAAGGAATTAGGTAAACAGTTGCTAAAAACGACATATTCCACAACGTATTGTAATCGCATGTATTGCTGTGGTAACAAAAACCTCAAACCTTTTGCTGTGGTGTACCACTCCCCCACTGGTATCGTATATCCCCACTGTATTCACAGCATACAAAACCCAAAAATCAAATCCAAAAAAATCTCTCTACCTTCGCACCTTATTTTTTGAGGGTTTACGGCGGTTTTTCACTCTGCCTGAATAACAGGCCCCTCCCCACCCAGGTCATGTAAATTACAATGAAGCAATATAAAGAGAACAAAGGATTGAATATGCCTTCCATAGAGCAGGAAATGCTTGCAAAATGGAAAGAGGAACACAGTTTTGAAGAAAGCGTAACACAACGCGAAGGCGCTGATACATTCGTTTTTTATGAAGGCCCTCCAAGTGCCAACGGTATGCCGGGCATCCACCATGTCATTTCGCGTACGCTGAAAGATCTTGTATGCCGTTACAAAACAATGCAAGGCTATCAGGTGCAGCGCAAAGCTGGATGGGATACGCATGGTCTGCCGGTAGAACTGGGCGTAGAAAAGGAATTGGGTATAACGAAGGAAGACATTGGCATCAAAATAAGCGTTGAAGACTATAACCGCAAATGCCGTGAGGTAGTAATGCGGTATAAAGATAAATGGGAAGAAATAACCGAAAAAATGGGTTATTGGGTGGATATGGGCAACCCCTATGTCACCTTTGAGAATGAATACATTGAAACATTGTGGTGGGCGTTGAAAGAACTGTACAACAAAAACCTGTTGTATAAAAGCGTCAGCATACAGCCTTATTCGCCCGCAGCGGGCACCGGGCTCAGCAGCCATGAGCTGAACCAGCCCGGCACCTACAAAGATGTGAAAGACACCACTGTAGTGGCCATGTTCAAGGCTGTACAGAATGAGCAATCGCAGTTTCTGTTTGACGCGGCAATGGGTGAGGATTTCTATTTTATGGCATGGACCACTACCCCATGGACCTTGCCGAGCAATTGCGGATTGACAGTTGGCCCCAATATCGATTATGTGCTGGTGGCGACCTTCAACCCCTACACCCATAAGCCGTGCAATGTGATACTGGCCAAGGCGCTGTTGGGTAAATATTTTAAAGAAGAACATCGTGATGCCGACTTCAGTGCTTACACCGCTGAATCCAAAGCGACACCCTGGAAAATTCTGTTGGAATGCAAGGGCAGCGCACTGGAAGGTATCCGGTATGAGCAGCTGTTGCCATTTGAAGGAAATACGCGTGAGGTTGCTGGTGGCGACCCATGGCGGGTGATCACAGGCGACTTTGTAACCACCGAAGATGGCACCGGCATAGTGCACACAGCGCCAGCCTTTGGTGCTGATGACTACCGCGTAGGGAAAAAGAACAATATAGGTATACTGACCATGGTAGACCGCGAGGGTAAGTTTAACGACTATACCGGCGCATACAGTGGCAGGTATGTGAAGAACTACAAAAACGACCCAGACTATAAAGATGTAGATGTTGACATTGCTGTGCAACTGAAAATCAGTGGTCATGCTTTTAAAGTAGAAAAGTATGAACATACCTATCCGCACTGCTGGCGCACAGACAAACCTGTAATATACTATCCGCTGGATGCATGGTTTATACGTACTACGGCAGTAAAAGACCGGATGATAGCACTGAACAAAACCATCAACTGGAAGCCCAAGGCTACCGGTGAAGGTCGTTTTGGTAACTGGCTGGAGAACATGGTGGACTGGAACCTGAGCCGCAGTCGCTTCTGGGGTACACCACTACCCATCTGGGTGAGTGACGATGGCACCGAAACAAAATGTATCGGCAGCATTGCCGAGCTGATAGTAGAAGCTCATAAGGCTAATAAAGTTTTAGGTATCAATCAGCTGCTGGCTGAGGAAGTCAATTTGAAAGATACCCTTGATCTGCACAAACCCTATGTTGATCAGATAATTTTGGTTTCGGCTACCGGCAAGGCTATGCGCCGCGAACCGGACCTTGTGGATGTGTGGTTTGACAGTGGAGCTATGCCCTATGCGCAGTTGCACTACCCATTTGGCGCTGATCCGGTGAGTGTGCTGAAAAAGAATTTCCCTGCCGACTTCATCGCCGAAGGCGTAGACCAGACACGCGGATGGTTCTATACCCTGCATGCGCTGAGCGTGATGCTTTTTGACAGTGTGGCGTACAAAACGGTAGTGAGTAACGGATTGGTGCTGGACAAGAATGGCAATAAAATGAGCAAGCGTCTGGGCAATGTGGTTGATCCGTTTATCACCATCGAACAGAACAGCGCTGATGCTACAAGGTGGTACCTCATCACCAATGCATCGCCATGGGACAGCCTGAAATTTGATAATGAAGGAATCAAAGAAATACAACGCAAATATTTCGGTACGCTCTACAATACCTATCAGTTCTTTGCGCTGTATGCCAATGTGGATGGGTTCACGTTTGCCGAACAATACATACCTGTAAACGAACGCCCTGAAATAGACAGATGGATACTATCGTCGCTGAATAGCCTTGTAAGGAACGTGACCGCCTATATGGACGATTACGAACCCACGCAGGCTGGCAGAGCTATGGAGTACTTTCTGGATGAGCAACTGAGCAACTGGTACGTACGTTTGTGTCGCCGCCGGTTTTGGAAAGGCGAATATGAGCATGACAAAATCTGCGCGTACCAGACGCTATATGAGTGCCTGGAGACGCTGTCGCTGATGATGGCCCCTATAGCACCATTTTTTGCAGACTGGCTGTACCGCAACCTGAACGAGGTAACAGGACGGCACAGGCAGGGTGTGAGTGTTCATTTGGGCACATTCCCGGTGACCGACGAAAATCTGATTGATAAAGACCTGGAAGAGCGTATGCAGATGGCACAGGACATCTCTTCGCTGGTTCTGTCAATAAGAAAAAAAGTAAATATAAAAGTACGCCAACCGCTCAGCCGTATTCTGGTACCGGTACGTGATGCTGCTATGCAAGAGCAGATCGTGCTGATTGAAGACCTGCTGAAAGGCGAAGTAAACATCAAGACTGTTGAATACCTGACGGATACAGCCGGTTTTATTAACAAAAAAATAAAGGCGAATTTCAAGGCGTTGGGCACTCGCATGGGCGCCCGCATGAAAGCCGTGGCAGCCGCTATAGGTAACATGAGCCAGCAGGATATCGCAATGCTGGAACAGCAAAAATCTTTCAATCTGCCGATAGATGGTGGAACTGTTGAGATTCTGCCAACAGATGTAGATATTATCGCAGACGACATCCCCGGATGGTCTGTAGCTAATAAAGACACGCTTACTGTAGCACTTGATATCACTATAACACCACAGTTGCTGGAAGAGGGCATAGCCCGCGAGCTGGTAAACCGGGTGCAGAAGGTAAGGAAAGACAGTGGATTGGAGGTTACAGACCGGATCATATTAAAGATTGAACACAACGAAGAACTAAAAAGTGCAATAATTAATTTTAGTAACTATATTTGCGCGGAAATTTTAGCAGATAATATAGAGATAGCTTCGGTATTGGACGATGGGACAGAAATAGAGATGAATGAAATAAAGCTCAAAATACTCATATCAAAAACCACTTAAAGTTATGGCTATCAACAAAAAGCAAACAGCTAAGCCTGCTAAAAACGTGAAAGTTCAAGTTTCCGCTAAAAAAGCGGCGCCTGCTGTTCAGAAAAAGGTAGCCACAAAACAATCAAAAGAACCCGCAAAAATTACGATAGCCAAAAAACCGGTAAAACCAGTTGCTAAGAAAGTAGTAGCAAAGCCAGTAGCGAAAAAGGCAGCACCGGCGAAAAAAGCAGCACCGGCGGCAAAACCGATTGCGACTGGAAAAAACCAGCCATTAAACAAAAAACCAGCATCAGCTAATAACCAACAGACTGTGAATAAAAAGAATAGCAAGCCTGAAACAAAGGCAACAAAAGCAACGCCAGCCAAAAAAGCAGAAGTAGCCAAAAAAGCTGCTCCGGTAGCGAAGAAAGCCGCGCCGGCAAAGAAAGCCGCACCGGCAAAACCCGCGCCTGTACCTGTAGCAAAAGCTCCGGTAAAACCAGCAGCAAAGAAGGCAGCTCCTGCAAAACCAGCACCCGCACCAGCACCCGTAGCTAAAAAACCAGAAGTTGCCAGAAAACCTGCAACAACTGCAAAAAGACCAGCGTCAAAAACACCAATAAAACAGATGCCTGTGAAACCGGCTGTGCCTGTTGTGAAACCTATGGCAACACCGGCAGCAAGGCCAACAGAAAAGAAGCCTACGGTTGTTATTGCGCATCGTAAGTTGGAAAACAAATCGAAATCATCGAAAGAATCGGCCAACGTCGTTATCCCATATCAGGCAGAAACATATCGTTCTATACTGGACGAACCTACGCCCGTGCAACAGTCGACCATTTACAGGTATAGCGATGAAGAGCTGAACGAATTCAGGCAGATCATCATGACCAGACTCGAAGCTGCCCGTAAAGAACTGCACTACCTGCAGGGACTGATAACCCGTAAAGATGAGGCAGGAACAGAAGATACCGAAAACCGCTTTATGAATATGGAAGACGGCAGTGGTGCTATGGAACGCGAGCAACTGGCACAGCTGGCAAGCCGGCAGATTCAGTTCATGAACCATCTGGAAAAAGCGCTTGTACGTATAGAAAACAAGACATACGGTGTGTGCCGCGTAACAGGGAAGTTGATAGACAAGGCGCGTTTGCGTGCCGTGCCTCACGCTACGCTGAGTATCGAAGCAAAAAACCTGATGTCTACCAAACAGAACTAATCTGAATAAAAGATAACCTTAATCGAACGCCTGTAGCCATCGCTACGGGCGTTTTTCTGCATTACTGGGCTGATTTAAATTGTAAAAAATACCACATCAGGTGCAGGCAGCCGGGTAATACCGCTATAAAAAGGCAATGTAATTGCTCCGGAAGGAATAGTTATCCACACCCTTTCACCATGTATTTTTTAAGGAAAAATACTTTTCCTGAACAAGAAAATATTCGGTAATTTTGCCGCAGTTTTATCGTATCTATTATTATATAATTACATGTCAGGTCAACTTAAAGAAGTACGTAACCGAATAAAGTCAGTAACGTCTACCCAGCAGATCACCAAGGCGATGAAAATGGTAAGCGCAGCCAAGCTGCGTCGCGCCCAGGATGCTATCCTGCAGATGCGTCCGTATTCCCGCAAGCTGCAGGAAATGCTGAGCAACATTGTTAGTGCCTCATCATCTGAAAAGAGCCTGCCACTTGCCGAAGAGCGTCCGATAGAGCGCGTACTCTTTATCACAGTTACCAGCGACCGCGGTTTGTGCGGTGCCTATAATGCCAATGTGATCAAGCTCACACGCAGTATAATCGCCGAAAAATATGCCGACCAGGCTGCCAAAGGCAACGTTACCATTCTGCCTATAGGCAAAAAGGGCTATGAATTTTTCCAGCGCAATGGATTTAAACTGATAGACAACTATTGGGATATTTTCTCTGACCTTGCATTTGATAATGTGCGCAGGGCTGCATTGCATGCTCAGAAAGCTTTTCTGAACAAAGAATTTGACCGTATAGAACTCGTTTACAGCCAGTTCAAAAATGCTGCTACCCAAGCTTTTGTTTCTGAGCAATACCTGCCCATTCCTAAAACGGAACAGAAAGGTGGAATGAATACTGACTTCATTTTTGAACCATCAATGGAAGTGCTGTTGCTGGAACTGATGCCAAAGATATTGAACACACAAGTGTACAAGGCGGTACTCGATGCCAATGCATCAGAGCATGGTGCCCGTATGACCGCTATGGATAAAGCCAGCGAAAATGCCAATGAACTGCTGAAGTCGCTGAAGATCAGCTACAACCGCGCCCGTCAGGCGGCCATCACTACCGAACTTACAGAAATTGTGAGTGGTGCTGCTGCATTGCAGGGATAAACACTGATATACTTTCTGTTTACAGATACCGAAACATCCCTGCACTGTGGGGATGTTTTCTTATTTTTAGGAAAACTTTTTCTATGCGTTGCTTTATCATTTCTGCTGCACTGCTGCTTATGGGTTTCCAGACCACCATTGCACAACAAGCCCGTGTGCGACAATACACCGCGCCACTGGCCGGAACTGCCGCCCTGCGCGATGCTGACGACAAATACAATGCCAGCGTATACAATCTGGAAGCACCTGATGTGGAGCACAATGCCGACAAAAAACGCCTCAGAGAGATCAAACAGCAGGTGGAGAAAGCATACCCAAGAAAGGCAAGCCCTTCTCTGCACAAAAAAACGTCTGCAGTACTGAAACCAACAGTAACTATAGGGTTCATAGCCGATACGCTTTCAGGTATCCCGCCCGACAACTATTGTGCGGTAAGCAATGGCGATAAAGCCGTAGCAGTTATGAACTCCAACATTGCTGTCCACAATGCCACTACAGGCGCATACCTCACTCGTAAGGCGTTGCTGCCATTCAGTACTGCTGTGGGCCTGCCATCGAGCCCGTCGGGCACCAATTACCGCTTCGACCCAAAGGTGGTTTACGATCCCGAAGCAGACCGATTCATTTGTGTCATGCTCAACGGGGTTAACCAATACAACTATATAGTACTTGCTTTCTCTAAAACGAACGACCCTACCGGAGAGTGGAATTTCTACAAATTCTATGGTGATTTTGCGGGTGACACTACCTGGTTCGACTACCCGGCAATCGCAATAACAAAGAACGAATTTTTCCTGACCGGAAACCAGATCAAGTACAACCAGAGCTGGCAGGCGGGTTTCAAGGAGACGCTCATCTATCAGTTTCGTAAGGCCGATGGATACAATGGCAGCACAGTTCTTTCTTACCAGATATGGGACAGCATCCGCTACAACAACCGCCCATTGCGTTGCCTGTATCCGCTCAACCCGGGAGATCAGATAACCGGTCCGGAACAGTATTTCCTGTCGAACAGGAATTTTGACATGTCTAATGACTCTATATTCATCGTCAAAGTTCCGGATACCATAGGCAGCGGCAACACTGCATTCACAGTAACACCGGTCATTTCGAACCTCCCCTATGGCGTACCACCAAACGGACAACAGCCCGACACTTCCAAAACCCTTGCTACCAATGATGGCAGAGTGCTGGGTGGTTTCTACCGCGGCGACGAAATGCATTTCGTAAGTACATCTGTCAACCCTGCCAATGGAGCGTCATCGGTATACCACGGCATCATCAGCAATTTCAAAACAGCACCCACCGTGTTTGCAAGGCTGATCAGCATTGATTCACTCGATTTCGGTTATCCGAATGTGTCGTTTGCAGGGAGTGCGCATGGCATAAACCATGCCATTATTTCCTACGAATTCTCCGGGCGTTCTACTTTCCCGGGTTATGGAGCAGTGTTTTTTGATGGCAGCGAATACTCCGACATGCTGGTGATCAAAAGCGGCGACAACAGTATCCGCCTGTTGTCGGGCAAAGAGCAGCGCTGGGGCGACTACAGTGGCTCGCACACCGACTGGGACGCAATCGGTGCGGTATGGACGGTGGGTATTTTCGGCCGCAGAGACAACCGCTATGGCAACTATATGGCAAGACTGGCATCGCCATTCTATACCAGCAGTGTACCTGAAGCAGGCACCATTCATGCACAGGCTTCAAAACTATTTCCCGATCCCGCATGGGAATACGTAAACTTCGAGTTTAACGTCAGCAAGCCACAGTATTTTACATTTGGCGTATTCGATGTTTCCGGCAAAATGGTTGATCAGGTATTGGCTACGTATTGCAAAGCAGGGCGAAATCTGATACAGTTCAATGTAGCGCCACTGGCACCGGGGATGTACCTGCTGAAAGCGATGGGCAATGAGGGCGAGGTGATTCCGGTTCATAAACTGATCAGGCAATAACCTGCGCGAGTTTAGGGCTGTTTCAGACAAATACCAGCATGTGCACATTGTGCTGCGCCACAAGCACGATGCAATGTACTATTGTTGGGTATAATAAGGTAAATTGCTGCCTGAAAGGAATCTCCGGGCTATTATGCAGCTGATGTTCAATGTTATTCTGGCTTTTCGTGCTATCCGCAACAATAAGTTGCGGTCGGTGCTCACTATTGCCATCATTGGGCTGGGTATCATGGCATTGGTTGGGATACTTACCGCCATAGAGGTGATGAAGACCAGTATCTATACCAACTTCAGCAGTATGGGTGCCAATTCATTCAACATCACCAACGATGTGCTCAAGAAAAAGAAACACCGGAGTGGTGGCGAAAATGTAACAGTAGTTGATGGGGAGAACATAACCTACGAAGAGGCAAAAACTTTTAAGGAACGCTACAATTTCCCGGCTACAGTAGGTATATCTGTGCGCGGTACCAGCATAGCAACGGTACACTACAGATCTGCCAAAACCAATCCGAATGTGAAAGTAAACGGCGTTGATGAATCTTACCTGACAGTTACCGATACAAAACTGGAAGCCGGCCGTAATTTCTCAACCGGAGAAGTGCAGACAGGAAGTTATGTGTGCCTGATAGGCAATGGCGTAGCAAAAAAACTCTTCAGAGGGAAGCTTAAAGAAGCAATAAACGAGATAGTATCAGTTGGCAATGTAAAATGCAGAGTGGTAGGCATTATGGAGTCAAAGGGCGGCAGTATGATCATGGATGCCGATAACATAGTGCTGATTCCATTAAACCTTGGCCGGTCATTATTTGGAAGTGAAGAATCTTACCGTATCAGCGTTATCGTTCCCGATGTGCATTCAAAAGACCTCGCTGCCGAAGAAGCTGAAGGCGTTTTCCGGGTCATACGCAAGCAACGGCTGGGCACAGAGAACAACTTTTCTATAACGCAAAGTAATGACCTTGTAGAGACCGTAATGGACAGCATCGTCTACATCAGACTTGCAGCTGTGATCATCGGTATCATTACATTGTTGGGTTCTGTTATCGGCCTCATGAATATTATGCTGGTATCGGTTGCAGAACGTACCAGAGAGATCGGCGTGAGCAAAGCATTGGGTGCACGCTCATCAACCATCAAGCAGCAGTTCCTCACTGAGTCGGTACTGATCAGTCTGCTGGGCGGAGTGAGTGGTGTGATTTTCGGTATGTTGCTGGGCAACGTAGTAGGCATGTTTTTCGGTACGCCGTTTGTTGTGCCATGGCTTTGGATAGCAATGGGTGTCAGTTTATGCGCCTTTGTAGGTGTGATATCGGGCATATACCCCGCAATAAAAGCGTCAAAGCTCGACCCTATTGTAGCCCTGCGATATGAGTAGTTGCTGCGGAACGGTGCAATCAAATCGCCTGGCCGACGCAAATCACTTTTGTTCGTTACTTTTATCTCCAAAATAATATCTCTGGCACACTTACTCACTATACAGAATATCTCTAAAGCTTATGGATCCATTCAGGCCCTGAGCAATGTTTCGTTCGAGGTACCTGAAGGGAGTGTATTCGGCGTGCTTGGACCCAATGGCAGCGGAAAAACAACACTGCTGGGCATCCTCATGGATGTATTGATAGCAGACAGCGGATCGTACAGCTGGCTGGGTGGTATGCCAAATGCTGATGCACGAAAACAGATAGGTTCGCTGCTGGAAACACCCAATTTCTATCACTACATGTCCGCTTACAACAATCTTGAAATTACTGCCTCTATCAGACAGCGCGGTTTAAGCGACCGGGATGCAGTACTCAAGCAGGTAGGATTATATGAGCGCAAAGACAGTAAGTTCCAGACGTTCTCGCTCGGGATGAAGCAGCGCCTGGCTATAGGCGCCGCATTGCTCGGCAACCCTAAAGTTCTGGTACTGGATGAACCCACCAATTGGCTGGACCCGGCAGGCATAGCAGAAATAAGAGAGCTGATCAGAACACTGAACCGTCAAGGCATCACCATCATCATTGCAAGCCATCTGCTGGACGAAGTGGAAAAAGTATGCACACACGTGGCTATTCTGAAGCGTGGTCAGCTACTGGTGAACGGACCGGTGAACGAAGCCCTGCGTCAGGAAGACAATATAGAAGTGCGTGCAAATGACATGTCCGCGTTGCAACAGCTACTGAGTGCTATGCCGGGTATCGTCAATATCAGATCGAATGACGGCACCCTGCAACTCACCTGTGCTGACAACATAACCACTGCTGCTATCAATGAATACTGCAGTAGTAAAGGCATTGTGCTTTCGCATCTGCTGCTGAGGAAAAAAAGCCTCGAAACCAAATTCATGGAACTGACCAATAAATAACACGAAATGGGCGCACTGCTGGCTATAGAATGGATGAAAATAAAACGCTACCGCACCTTCTGGGTACTGGTAGGGTTGTTCATGCTATTGCTGCCGGTTTGGAACTATGAAATCGCAAGTGGTGTGATGAAATTCGGAAGTGATGCAAAAGGCGGTGTCAATATCCTCAGCACTGCTTATTCCTTTCCGGATGTGTGGGCCAACCTTGGCTTCTGGGGCAGTATCTTTATCATTTTCATTTCCATTCTGGTTATCATCATTACCACCAACGAGTTTCAGTACCGCACCCACCGACAGAATATTATTGACGGCTGGGACCGGGCGGCGTTTTTCAATGCCAAGATACTGGTGGTGTTGATGCTCAGTATTGCCGCTACCCTGTTTCTTTGCCTTACAGGACTTGCGTTTGGCTGGTCTTTCTCGGGCTCATTGGCCCATGCGTTTGACAATTTCCAAATGGTTGGTTACTTCTTCCTGTTGTCACTCAACTATCTGGGACTTGCTTTCTTTCTGGCTATTGTAGTTCGCCGCAGTGGCCTGGCTATCGGTCTTTTTCTGTTGTACAACAACATAGTAGAGCACATACTAAAAAGTGTACTCAATCACTTTTCTGATATGCCCATAGGCAACTTCCTGCCACTACAGGCCAGCGACGAATTGCTACCCTTCCAACTCATGCAAATGATGAAATCTATGATGCCGGCATCGGCTATTTCATCAACCACCTATGCCCTGGTCACTGTGGGCTGGTGCGCAGTGTACTACTTTGCAGGCCGTGCTATTCTGCTTCGCAAAGACTGGTAGATCCCATTTCCAGTTTCTATCTCCAACCAACTTTCAAGGCCATTAACTGGCGCTCCTTACCTACCCGTTAGGTATTAGGATTGCTATGCCACTCTCTGGTCTTGTTTTCATATTCGGCCAGGTGCTCGCCACACCAGAAAAAAAAATAATGGTGCTCTGAAAACCAGAAACCAAAAGCCGTCGTAGATGTAAGCACAAAACAAATTTCTAACCACAAAACAATCAAAATTATGAAGAAGATCATGCTGATGGCGGCCATCGCAATCGCAGTAACAACGACTGAAACAAACATCGCTTTTGCACAAAAAACAGTTATGGTAGGTGGTGCAGCCATGTACCCCACCAGGAATATAGTGGAAAATGCAGTCAACTCCAAAGATCACACCACCCTTGTTGCGGCTGTAAAAGCTGCAGGGCTGGTAGAAACATTGCAGAGCGCCGGACCATTCACAGTATTTGCCCCAACCAATGCAGCATTCGATATGCTGCCCAAGGGTACTGTTGAGGCATTGCTGAAACCCGAGGCTAAAGGCAAGCTGACAGCAGTGCTCACCTACCATGTAGTAGCCGGCTCCATGGATGCCAATGCACTGATGGAAAAAGTAAAACAGGGCAACGGAAAGGCCACGCTGAAGACCGTGCAGGGCAATGAACTGACCGTAATGCAAAAAGGAAAAAAACTGATGGTAAAAGACAGCCAGGGTGGCGTAGCTACAGTAAGTATAAAAGACGTGTACCAGAAAAATGGAGTGATACATGTGATAGACAAAGTGTTAATGCCGTGATTTGTGTTTTTGAGTCTGTTTCATGTTATCTTTGCGGGGGCGGGAAATTCTCTCCCCCGTTTTTTATTTCAACAAGATATTTGTGGCTAAGGAAAGCATTTCGGTATTCGATATTTTCAAAATTGGAATAGGTCCCAGTAGTTCGCATACCCTCGGCCCATGGCGGGCGGCACTCCGTTTCATAGAAAGCATAAAAACACATGGCATCGAAAAAGTGCTGCATGTAAAAGTGCTGCTGTATGGCTCTCTTGCCAAAACAGGCAAGGGGCATGGCACTGATGTTGCCGTCATTCTGGGACTTTGCGGTGAAGACCCCGTGACCTTCGACGTAGACCTGATAACACCCCGCATCAACGAAATCGCAGAACAGCAGCTTCTAAACCTGGGAGGCCTGCGTACTTTGCCCTTTAACCCCGCCGAAGATGTTGTTTTTCTGATGACGGAAAGTCTTCAGTATCATCCCAATGCGCTTACATTTCTTTGCTCTTTCAGCGACGGAACCGAGATTGCCGAAACCTACTTTTCGATAGGCGGCGGCTTTGTGGTGAAAGAAGGCGAGGAAGGTGGCAGTGGTGACTTTGTGCACCTGCCCTACCCGATCGAAAAATCGGAATACCTGCTGGAAGCATGCACCAAAACCGGCCTGAGCATTTCGGGTGTGGTCATGGAAAACGAAAAAACATGGCGCAGCGAGGCTGATGTACGGCAGGGTGTATTGAAGTTGTGGCAGGTAATGCGTGATTGTATTTTCCGTGGTTGCCACATAGGTGGCGAGCTACCCGGCGGACTAAAAGTAACCCGCAGGGCACAGGGCCTCAATACCAAACTCACACAGGGCAAACCTTATAGCAATTACGAAGAATGGCTGGACGTGATCAAAAGCGGCTCACAGACCTTTCAGTATACACTCGACTGGGTCAGCTGCTTTGCACTGGCAGTGAATGAAGAAAATGCCTCTTTCAGCCGTGTGGTAACTGCACCTACCAATGGTGCCGCAGGTGTGGTGCCGGCAGTATTGCAGTATTTCATTTCGTTCTGCGACGGCAACGACGACGAAAAGATCATCAACTTCCTGCTTACCGCATCAGAGATTGGCAGCATCTTCAAGAAAGGTGCTACGCTCTCAGCAGCGATGGGTGGGTGCCAGGCCGAGATCGGCGTGTCTTCCTCCATGGCTGCTGCCGCCCTTACAGAAGCGCTGGGCGGGTCGGTGGAGCAAAGCCTTATGGCAGCAGAAATCGCAATGGAGCACCACCTTGGGCTCACCTGCGATCCGGTAGGCGGGCTGGTACAGGTGCCATGTATAGAGCGCAACACTATGGGAGCGATTAAAGCCATCACAGCCTCTCAACTGGCTCTGCAAAGCAATCCGGAACATGCGCGCATCACGCTCGACGACGTCGTAAATACTATGTACGAAACCGCACTAGACATGAACCATAAATACAAGGAAACAGCAGAGGGTGGTCTGGCCATACAGGTGCCGCTGGGGCTCAGTGAGTGTTAAAGAACTGTGCAGATGTCGTTTTGATTTTGAATATCCTTAAGGGAGTAGTAACTTTATAATATGAAACGAATTGTTTTGGTTGTGGGCATAACCCTTTCTGTGGCATCCGGGGCACTTGCTCAGGGATGCTCGGTATGTACAAAAACCGCCCAGGGTCTTGACGACAAAAGTGCCAAAGGTCTGAACGGAGGCATATTGTATCTGGCACTGCTGCCTTTGGCGATCATGGGCACGGTGGGTTATATGTGGCTGCGCTCAAAGAACAGCAACTAAGGCATACCATTGCCTGAATTTTCGGAAAAAGTTCCGGGTAACGGATTCCACAGTTGTTCATCAAATTCTACGTCTTTACAAACGCTCAATATGCTTTCTATGAAAAAAATACTTGCAGGCATTCTGGTAGCAGGCTCTATCCTGATCTGCTCATCGTGCGGGATGAATGTATTGCGTGGCGAAGGAAAAAAAACTACGCTATCACCTGCTGTCAATACTTTTGATGCGGTGGATGTAACGATTTCATCCAAGATCAAAATTACGGTTGCTGAAGGATCTGCTCAGCTGATAGAACTTTCGGGATATGAGAATATTCTGAAGCACATCAAAACTGAGGTAAAGAAGAACACGCTTTATATAACCTTTGATCTGGATGATACCTGGACGGTAAACGAAGATGACATGGAGATCAGAATCTCTGTCCCTGCGCTGAGGTCGCTGTCGATGTCGGGCGCACCTGATGCAGAAATTCACGGAAACATTAAGGGAAGCGAATTCAGGCTGGATGTATCTGGTGCCAGCGAAGTGACTATTGACAACATAAACGTCGACAAACTGGTAGCTGACCTCTCAGGTGCTTCTGAGCTCGTCATAAAAGGCGGTGTCGTGAAAGACGCAAATTACGATATCAGCGGAGCAGGAAAAATAGAAGCTTTCCCATTACAAACCATTGAAACCTCAGCCTCCATATCGGGCGCTGCCAAAAGTGAAGTAAGTGTATCCGGTAAACTCGAGGCCAGTATCAGTGGTGCCGGATCGGTAAAGTACAAGGGCAAACCAGAGGTAATAGAACATATCTCTGGCGTAGGCTCTGTGGAAGAAGAAAAATAACACTACGCTTTTGATAATCGGGGCGTATTGCTTATATTTATAAACAAATATTTCTTCTATGTTATCAGGCAACACACTCAAAACCTTACTTGCAGTACTCCTGCTCCTTGGTACCCGTCAGTACGCGCTCGCTCAGGATGCCATAGAGCGCTTGTGGTACAATGAAGAGAAGACAGCCAAGATCCAGATTTTCAAGGCCACCGACGGAAAATTCTATGGAAAGATCGTATGGCTGAAAGAACCCAATAACGAAGAAGGCAAGCCCAAAACCGACAAAAAAAATCCGGATAAGGCAAAGCGTGCCAACCCTATTATGGGCTTGCAAATGTTGAAAGGTTTCAAGAAAGACGACGCCACGCACTACGAAGACGGAACCATCTACGACCCCAAAAACGGTAAAACCTACAGCTGCAAAATCACCCGGAAAGGAGACCTCCTCGACGTTCGCGGTTACATGGGCATCTCCCTTATTGGCAGAACCACCACCTGGACAAAAGCAGACTGATAGTTTGAGTGTTACACTATCTACACAATCCGCTGCACGGTTATGCAATCGGTTCCCTGATCAAGTCCCTGCAGCAGATTGATACCGGGCTTTTTGCCTGGTGTCAGCGACCCCACAATTGCCTGCATTTGCAGCGCTTTGGCGCCTCCCAGTGTCCCCCACCCTATCAGGGTTTCCCAGCTGATGTGCGGATACCGCTGTTTTATGGTTACAAGTTCAGATAATATACTCAGATTGTGGTTGGACGCAAGACTGTCTGTGCCAATACAGATATTCACACCCTCACGGACAAACAAATCAATGTCAGGCAACCGACCCTCTATGTACAGATTTGCATTAGGACAAAGACACCAATATACTTCCCGTCCGTTTGCCTGTGCACGCGCCACATCCTCTTGTGCACTGCTGGTGTTGTGCACCAATATCAAAGGGTGATGGTGTGTCATCCATTGCATATAGGAAGCCAAAGACCGCATTCCGGTTGGCTTGAATTCGCTTGTATCAACACCCAGCACCTGTAACAGTTCCGGTACACCTCCGCTGCCATCAATAAAAAACCGGTTTTCGTCTTCACTCTCCTGATTATGAATGCTGACCAGTGCACCGGGCTGATGGCTGTCAATAAGCCCGAATAAGGCAGGCGATACAGAATAAGGTGCATGGGGTACAATAGACTGCCGTAGCACCATGCCAGCGGGTGGCTGGGCTGCATAGCCAGTATAAACCCCGGTTGCGAAACCAAATGAACGGTCAGCCAATGACGCAGTAAACCCAAGCGACTCTACAAAAGTGTGGAAATGCATCAAACCGGTAGCCCGAAGGTCCAGCGTATCGTTAGTATTAGCAATATCGCCAACAGCTATAACACCCGCCTCGAGCATAGCTGCAAATGCTGTGTGCCTTGCATCATGCTTCTGCTCGTCGGTAAAAGTGTTTCGGTATTGTGGAATGTTCTTTAGAAACGGAATAAGCCCCGTACGCTCAGCGGCCAGCCCTTTCATATGTGACAGCTCCAGATGACAATGCGCATTCACAAACCCCGGTACCAATACCCCCTGATACACTACTGTATCAAGTGTTGGCGTGGCCTCAAATGATACTATAGTACCATCATCTGCCACACCAATGGTTGTACCTGCGGGCAACCATCCCTGCCCATCATGTATGCGATCTGCAGTAATAAATTTCATAGTGCAACTCAAACAAAAAATTCAGCCTCATCGCCAGCACCGGAAAACCCGGTAGTAGCGGTCGGCAAAATTAAGACTTGAAATGCTTCAAAAGCACAACCTCACGCTCTTCCAGAAAACGCCATTTGCTGCGGGGCAGGTTTTTCTTGGTAAGCCCGGCATACATCACGCGGTCCAGTTTTTCTACTACATAGCCCAGTGATTCAAAAATGCGGCGCACGATTCTGTTTTTGCCACTATGTATTTCCAGTCCTATTTCGTTTTTGTTCTCCAGGTAGGCCATTTCATCTACTACAGCCTTGCCATCTTCCAGCTCCACACCCTCCATTATTTTATCAAAATCTGGCTGTGTCAGTTGTTTGTCCAGCGTTACCTGGTATACTTTTTTGATCTTGTGCGACGGATGCGACAGCTTCTGGGCCAGCACCCCATCGTTGGTCAGCAGGATGAGCCCTGTTGTAGCCCTATCCAGCCTGCCCACAGGGTACATTCTGCCGGCGTCTGCGCTCTTTACCAGATCCATTACCGTCCTGCGTCCCTGCGGGTCATCGGTTGTGGTTATAAATCCTTTTGGCTTATTGAGCAACACATACACCATTCCCTTCTGCGGTACCAGTTTCTTGCCACTCAGGGTCACCTTGTCATCAGCATTCACTTTGTGTCCGGGATCTGTTATCAATTCTCCGTTCACCTTTGCCTTGCCCTGTTTTACCAGCTCAGCTGCATCGCGCCTGCTGCACTCACCACTGTGCGCTATGAACTTATTGAGCGGCATAGGGTATTTTGCAGCCTCGGTAAAAGGCTTCTTTTTCCTGTTATCATCGACTACTTCCCATTCACCGCCATCATCCTCCAGATATCTGTTTTCTGCCTCGGTATAGGTATGTTCCTTTTTCTTGTAAAAATCGGCTGGTGTTTCTCTTGGTTCTGCGCCGTCACGATCAGGCTTTTCAGACCTTGGTGTAAATGCACGCTTTGGTTTGTCACTTCCTTTATCGTCACGCCTTCCGGGTTTAGAAAATTCTTTGCGCGGACGGTCTTCGCGGCTGCTTTCGCCCCGTGCGCTGTATGGGCGCTTGCTTCCCGGCGCATCGCGATCACTACCCCTGCTGCCGGCACTGTCTGGCCTTCCGGAATAAGGGCGCTTGGGCGCTCCGTCCCGGCTTTCAGCCCGTCTTGCCGGCCCACCCTCACCGGATCTGCTGTCCGGTCTGCCAGAGTAAGGTTTTTTGAACCCTCCATCACGGCTATCAGATCGCCTGTCCGAAAAAGATCTTTTACTATCAGCACCGTCCCTTGATTCGCCGCGTGGCTTCTCTCTGTCAAATGGCTTACGCCCTCCGGCTCCCGATTCACGCCTGTCGCCGAAACCTGATGAGCGTTCTTTACGGTCTTCGAATTTACCTGATGATCTTTCCTGGTATGGGCGTTTTGGCGCATCACCACCGGCATTATCACTATTGTCGAATGGCTTTTTGAAAGAGCGTGTTGGCGCATCTCCCGACGGGCCTCTGCTATCGCGCTCGCGAAACGGACGTGAGTCCGGCCTGCTGCTGCGCTCACCCCCGGCCGGGCGGCCACCTGCCCTGAAGCCCTCACCACGTGGTGCACGGTCATTGTCGCGCGGAGCCCCAGACCTGGCAGACTTGTTATAGCCACCTTCCTTCTTGAAGCCACCACTACTACTCCCACCGCCATACGATTTACGTGGACGGTCACCTTCGGCACCATCACCACCCCTGTCTGCCGATCGGTAAGGCTTTTTATTACCGCTGCCACTATCTTCTCTTTTACGGAAGGTATTGCCGCCTGTCTTACTGTTTCGCGAATCAGATGATGATTTCTTATACATGAGTAGTTTCTTGTGAGCCTGCAAAAGTACCACATTTTAAGGTCAAACCATTAATATGTTTCAAGGCGGCATATCCAATAAGCACACCCATCATTTCTACACCTTACATTTGCACAGAATGATCACTCCAGCCTCCATACAGCAAGTAATGAACCGCGCCGACATTGTAGATGTGCTGGGGCAATTCATACGGTTAAAAAAGAGAGGAGCCAGCTATATTGCCAATTGCCCCTTTCACAACGAAAAAACGCCGTCGTTCAACGTTTCTCCTGCCAAGGGAATCTATAAATGCTTTGGCTGCGGCAAGGCAGGTGATGTTGTCACTTTTATTCAGGAGCATGAAAAACTCTCCTACCCGGAGTCCATACGTTGGCTGGCAGACTTTTACAAGATCACGCTCGACGAGACGGAAAGAACACCAGAACAGGTTCAACAGCAACAGGCTGGCGAGGCGCTGCGTATACTCAATGAATTTGCCGCGACCTATTTTTATGATACCCTGCTCAATTCTGAAGAGGGACAGCTAATAGGACTCAGCTATTTCAAACAGCGGGGATTCAGAAAAGAGATTATAGACCGTTTCCGTCTGGGCTACAACCCGGAGCGTGGTGATGTGTTTTACCGAGATGCCACCGCGAAAGGCTATACGGCCGAAATGCTGGAGCGCGCCGGGCTGGCCAAAAACCGCAATGGTGCTTTTCATGATGTATATCGCGGCCGGGTGATCTTCCCGATACAGAACATGACCGGCCGCATACTGGGCTTTGGGGCACGAATACTCAAGACCAGCGAAAAAGCGCCCAAATACATCAACACGCCTGAAAATGAGCTGTATGTAAAAAGCAAGGTACTCTATGGCATGTACCAGAGCCGTCAGGCCATAGGCAAGCTGGACGAATGCCTGCTGGTAGAGGGCTATACCGACGTCATTTCGCTACACCAGGGCGGTGTGGAAAATGTCGTTTCCAGCAGCGGCACATCGCTTACCGAAGATCAGTTGAGGCTGATAGCGCAGCTTACCAAAAACCTGACGATACTGTACGATGGTGATGCGGCCGGAATCAAAGCCGCTTTGCGCGGTCTGGACATGGCACTCTCACAAAGTTTCAATGTGCAGCTGGTTTTGCTGCCGGAGGGTGAAGATCCTGATAGCTTTGTGCAAAAATCAGGTGCTGCCCGCTTTCATGAGTACATCAAAGACCATAAGCAGGATGTGATCAGCTTCAGGCTGCAGGTGGGACTTACCGAAGCCGGAACAGATCCCGTAAAAAGGTCGAAACTGGTTAACGAAATTGCAGAGAGTATATCGCGCATCAACAAAACCGAGGACTTCGCGCTGCAAAGCCATTTTACGCGGCTGGCAGCCCAGAAACTGAATGTTGAAGAGGCCGGCCTGATCAATCTGATCAATAAATACATCCGCGACCGTATCGAAGCCGACCAGCGACAGAACCGGCGCACTCAGGGACTGCCACAAGCCGAAGAGGTGCTTCCTGAACCGGGTGCGATACCCATAGACATCACTCCGGAAATGCCCGGTGTGAAACCCGGTGCAGATGAAGACCAGGAATGGCAACTGATACGGGTGATGATAGAATATGGCGCCATGCCCTACGAGGAATATGGCACTGTGGCGCACCTTATAGAAGCCCGCATAGAAACAGACCTGCTAACAGCACCAATCACCAAAAGGCTGTTTGCTGCATATTTCGAGCACATGCACCATACAGGTATGCCGCCCGACACACAATTTTTCATACGCCACGATGATCCCGATATACGTAGCCGGATGGCATCTCTGCTGCACCCCCGCCAGGCTATAAGTGGTAAATGGGATGAAAAGTATGGCATCAAGCCCATACCGGATGACCTCATCTATCAGAATGATGTTGATAGTACGCTCTCCTACTTCGAGCTAAAGAAAGTACTGGCTATGCAGCACGAACTAACCTCCCGGCTCAACGGAGAAACAGACCCCATAAAACAGCAGGTGATGCTGGAAGCATTTATGCAGCTGCGCAAAGCCGAAAAGGACATCCTTAAAAAACACGGCACCGTAGTATACACTGCACAAAAGCACAAGTAAGTCTGCATTGCACAGGCATTCATTGTCCGACAGCCAATCGAAGTATTCTATTTGTCACGTACCAGCAGGTAGCGTGCCAACTCTGTCAAAGGCTGCTTTCTTACAGATGGTATTGCAACATCCTCCAGATACCCAAATGCGATATCGGCATAGTGTGTTATTGCTTCTCTGCAGGCCTGGTGCGCATTCGTATCAATGTACAGCGAGCACATAGCTGAGACTTTGTCATCTTCATCTGTTCTCAATAACCGCTCAATGTTGTGTCGTTGCTCGGCATCAGCATTTTCCAGGGCCTTCAGCAGCAGGTAAGTTTTCTTGTTTGCTTTTATATCGCCTCCGCTCTGTTTGCCCGATTTTTCGGGATCTCCGAACGCATCCAGATAATCATCCTGCAGTTGAAAAGCGATACCCATGTTCTTACCAAATTCGTAAAGCTTGTTGGCATTATCGCCCAGCGCACCACCACACAATGCACCCATCTGCAGGCTGCAGGCCAGCAACACCGATGTCTTCAGGGTTATCATTCTGATGTACTCGTCTATCCTTACGTCCTCCCGCGTCTCAAAATCCATATCCAGCTGCTGGCCTTCACATACCTCTATAGCCGTCTTGTTGAATATCTTCATCAGTGGCCCCAGTCCACGCTTCACACCCGCCAACTGGTCGTATGCATATATGCACATCACATCGCCGCACAGTATACCTGCTGTCAATCCGTACTTGTGGTGCAGTGTTGGCTGCCCGCGGCGCAGGGGTGCTTTATCCATGATGTCGTCATGTATCAGCGTAAAGTTGTGAAACAATTCTATAGCCGCTGCACTATGCCAGGCATCATCATTAATTTCATCAAACAGCTCGCAAGCCATCAGGCACAGTACCGGCCTTATCCTTTTGCCGCCTATATCCAGCAGATACCTGCAAGGGTCGTACAATGTTGCCGGCTCGCCGGGAAAAGGTAATGAAGCAGAAAATCGGTTTTCAAACGCTGCTACAAGGTTTGTAAAAGTGTGCATCTATCTCTATTTGCGTTTTTTAGTATTGTTCGGTGCTTTGCTCTTGCTATCGTACTTGCCTTTGCGGGCTTGCGGCAGTGGCTTCCTCCGGCCGGCATGTGCGGGTACCTCGGCCAGCATATAGTCTATCTGGCGCTTTGTCAGGTTGGCAGATACAACGCGCACCTTTACCTTATCCCCCATGGCAAACCTCAGACCCGTGCTGCGGCCCGCAAGCGCATATTCGCCTTCTATAAATTCAAACTGGTCAACGTCTGCCAGATCAGTTATCGACACCATTCCTTCACACTTATGCGCCACGGTTTCTGCCCAGAACCCAAAGGTAGCTACACCGCTGATAACGGCTTCAAATTCCTCCCCAATGTAGTCCTGCATATACTCTACCTGCTTGTATTTGTTTGCAGCCCGCTCTGTCTCCATTGCCCTGCGCTCCTGGTCAGAGCAATGCCGGCACTGAGCTTCCAGGTTTTTCATCGGTTGAATTTTGTTGGTCAGGCACTGCTGCAATATCCTGTGTACCAGCACATCAGGATACCTCCTTATGGGCGACGTAAAGTGGCAATAATGCTCAAATCCCAGCCCATAGTGTCCTATGTTCTCTGTAGTATATACAGCCTTCGACATGGTGCGTATGCCCAGTTGCTCCAGCACATGTTGCTCAGGCTTGCCCTGCACCGTTTCCAGCATCTTGTTGAAAGATGATGCGATCTGCTGCGGCGCAGACAAATCGAAGCGCACGCCAAAGCGGGCGGCAAACAAAGTGAACATTTTCAGTTTGTCCTCGTTGGGCACATCATGCACCCGGTATGGAAACGGCAACGATTTTTCTTTGTACACAATACCACCCACATACTCTGCAATTGTCCTGTTGGCAAGTAGCATAAATTCTTCTACCAGCTGGTGCGCAGCTTTGCTTTCTTTCACCACTACTTCCACCGGCTTTGCATTAGAGTCTAGCCTGAAGCGAACCTCCTGCGACGAAAAATTAATAGCCCCCTTTTTGAAGCGCTCGGCACGCAGACTCTGCGCCATACCATTCAGAATATGCAACTCCTTACTATACTCGCCCTCTGCACCTTCTATGATCTCCTGCACTTCCTCATAGGTAAATCTCCTGTCAGAGTGTATTACCGTCTTTGATATCCAGGTGTCCTTTACCTTGCCTTGTTTATTGATCGTGAATCCTGCAGAAAACGTGTACTTATCTTCCTTAGGCCGCAGCGAGCACAGCTCGTTCGAAAGCCGCTCTGGCAGCATGGGCAATACCCTGTCTGGCAGGTACACACTCGTGGCCCGGCGGTAAGCCTCCTTATCCAGCGCAGAGTCTGGTTCAATATAATAGCTCACATCGGCAATGTGCACACCCACCTCATACCATCCGCCTTTCAGCGTTTTTATGGATATCGCATCATCAAAGTCACGTGCATCTACCGGATCTATAGTGATGGTGAGCGTATCTCGAATATCCTTCCGGTTCTTCACTTCCTGCTTGTCTACACCCTCCGGATACCTTGCTGCATCCTCCAGTACATCATCTGGAAATGTAAGTGGAAATCCATTCTCAACCAGCATGCCCTGCATGGCTATTTCATTCATCGATGCATTGGTCAGCACACTGATTATTTCACCTACCGGATTCTTTGTTTTGCCGGTCCACTCCACCACCCTTGCCATGGCACTGTCTCCACTCTTTGCTCCATTCAGCAGATGCAGCGGTATGTATATATCTACCGGCATTTTATCACTGTCTGGCACCAGAAATGCGAAGTGCGGATGAACCTCCACAACACCGCTGAACTCTGATTGTTTGCGGCGAACCACCGCTGTAACTTCGCCTTCTGGGCGTTTATTGTTGTCTCGGTAACCACGCACTTCTACACGTACTTCATCCCCATTTAGTGCGGTAAGCATATTCTGCTGCTTTACCATTATATCCTGCTTCTGACCCTCTACGATCACAAAACCCATACCACCTCTGGTCACTTCAAGTTTTCCTGTAAATGTCTGACTGCCCGCCCCGGCACTCTTGCTCTTCTTCTTAGTCTTCTTTGGCATTTTTCTGATAATTAATACGATAAAGGTAAGTGGAAATCGATTACAGGCATCGGTATGTAATACAAAGTGCCTTGCTGCACACCGGCAACAAGGCACTTTTTAAGAAGCAAATAATACAGTACCTGCTTCAATAACAGGCCTGCTACCTGCAAAAACCGTATTAAACGTAATAAGGACTGATAAAGATATACACCAGCACACCGGTTATGCTCACATACAGCCACAGCGGCCATGTATACTTGGCCAGCTTCTTATGGTTGGCGTATTCGCCGGTAAGCCCCCTGTAGGCAGTAAACAGAATGAATGGGAGTATAATTGCCGCAAGCGGTATATGGGTAAGCAATATGAAATAGTAAACATTACGGAGTACACCTTCACCACCATACTTCGTTTCTCCTGCCAGCAGATGGTGTGCTATGTACGACACCAGAAACAACACAGACAGCACCATGGCGCCCAGCATCAGCTTTTTGTGCAGCTCATAGTTCTTACTCTTTACCGCCACCAATGCCCATACAAGCAATAACGATACTGCGGAATTGATTACCGCATTAGCAAGCGCAAACACGTGCACATCAAATCCGAGGTTCAATTGAAGCGTGAACTTAGACAGAAACGCCACAGCTGCAAAGACTACAAAAGATACTGTGATTATCAACAAACGCGCCTGTTTGTCATTTTTCTTGAGTGCGGGAACTAACATAATTGTGAAGTATTGAGATTGATTACTGATTCCGAAAATTTAGTGAGCGAAATTATCAACGTACAGCATAACTGTGGTAACAAAATTGTCATTTTGCAGCTATTTGCGCTTCGATTTTTTGTCTTTTTCCATGGTCAGCAGTACTATATCATCAGCGCACCGCTTGATCTCTACAGTATCCAGGCCATCATAATACCCCCTTATGTTCCGATGGGCATCAATAAGCACCAGCTTTTCAGAATGGATGAAGTCATCGGCACCGCCATCGCCCGGGCCTGTGGCCAGCTTCAGCTCATTACGTGCGTAGCTGTATATCTGCTGCTTGTCGCCGGTAAGAAACCACCAATGGTCGTGGTTCACCCCAAACCTATCGGCATATTGCCGCAATGCCTGAAACGTGTCGGCAACCGGATCGACTGACATAGACACAAAATGAACCGAATTATCCAAACCATGCTCCATCTTCGTATTCCTTCTGAATGCCTTTTGCAACATACCTATGTTCCCCGTTAACTTAGGGCAAACCGAACTGCAATTGACAAAAAAGAAATTGACTACCATAATCCGCCCGGCAAGCTCTTCATTGAGCGACACCGAATTGCCTAGCTGATTGGTTAGCCGTATGTCGGCTACTTTGTGGTATATCGTATCCGTCTCTTCCTTACCGCCAACGGTTATTTTGTCTACTCGCTCCACTCCGTAACGCTTGGGCAGATGTATAGTATCTTTCGAAAACACCTTGGCAATCATGTAAAAAGAAAGCGGCAGCAAAAACGCTACCGCTAACCCAAGGATAAATGATGTGTGTATCTTTTTACTCATTTTTTAGCGTGTGGTGCTACTACTTCAATTTTATCTCCGCGAGCGGGTGATTCGTTGTTCATCCTCAACCAGAAAAATCCGTCTGCAAGGAAAGCGATGATAAACCATACAAACAGGAACAAAGGTACCAACACGGTAACAATGAACCCTTTGAACTCATCGCCTAGGTGCATGAAAATAGCAACGATGTAGCCTGCTTTAAGAATGGTAAGCGCAAGGAAGAAGAAGTTTACCAGCCCTTTCGGTATAGAGTGACTGAAAAACATACCTACTACTACCTCAGCAACAGTTATTGCAAGCAATACCCAGAATACCTTCCAGATTTTCTTGATTTGATCTTTACTTTCTTTTGACTCTATGTCGGTATGGTGAGCCATAACACCAGAGTACAATTTCGATTGGTCTCCTTCGTACAGGTGCTGTATACTGTCTGATCCGTGATGTGCTGACATTTTTGAGAATTATGAGTTATGAATTATTTGCTACAATTAGTTTTTAAACGCTAAGCTTTCAACTTTAGACTTTCGACTCTCTACTATAGACTTTCGACTTTCTACTTTCGACTTTAGACTTTCTACTTTCTACTATCTACTACAACAAGTAGAAACAAGTAAATACGAATACCCATACCAGATCTACAAAGTGCCAGTAAAGACCTATTTTTTCTACCATTTCGTAATGGCCGCGGCGCTCATAAACACCATTCACAGTGTTTACAAGTATCAGAATGTTAAACACCACACCAGACGTTACGTGACCACCGTGAAAACCAGTGATGGTAAAGAAGTAATTGAAGAAGTTATGTGTAGACTGCATGGCTACCAATGGCTGTTGATCCAGAATAGCGCCTGCATTGTGATGATTAAAGAAATGCTCGAACTTGCTAACCGGAGTTGCAGGATCGGTAAAAGTACCCCAAAGGCCACCCAACTCACCATGAAGATGCGTCCACTCCCATGCCTGACAAGCCAGGAAGCAGATACCACCTATGATAGTCCACAACAACCAGTAAGCTACTTTTTTCTTATCACCATAGTGGCCTGCATGTACCGCCAATACCATTGTTACAGAGCTCATGATCAGGATAAAGGTCATAAGACTCACGAAAAGCAGTGGAAGTGATGCATGGCCCATGAACGGGAATGCTTTGAACACCTCATTCGGGTCAGGCCATACGGCACTGAAAAAACGTGTTGTACCATACGAAATCAGCAAGGCTCCGAAGGTGAGGGCATCCGATAAAAGGAAGAACCACATCATCATTTTTCCATAGCTGACGTTGTAGGGAGAGCGTCCCCCTATCCATACATTCTCTTTTGGCGCTGAAGTAACTACTGTTGAATGCGACATAATCTGTTTTAAAAGTGTGTTAGTTGTGATTCGGGTGCGAATTTCGAAACAATTTTATTGATTTGCCAGAAAAAACACAAATAAATATACCCACAATATATCCACAAAGTGCCAATACGTGGCGGCAATCTCTAATCCTGTTGCGTTATAAACCTTTACCCTTGTTCTAAATGCGCGGAAAAATACAAATAATAATGCAATAATCCCACCAAATAAATGCACTAAATGTAGTCCGGCAATCACAAAAAGAAAAGATTCACTCGGATTACCATTCACACGCACCGTTGCCGATTGGTTTTGCGCCTCACCATTCATAACTATCTGCTGCAACTGATGGTACAACTGGTAAAACCCTGCATATTGCAACACACCAAATAATATACCCAATATCAGGGTTGTGGTTATCAGCATCCTGAATCTGGGCATCTCCCGGTTTTTGAATGCCTTTACCGTAAAATGCATCGTTGCACTGCTGATTACAATAGCAATTGTTGAATACCAAAAAGCAGCCGGCAAATGATAATACCTCCAGTTGCCCTGCGCCTGCCGCACAATATACCCACTTGTCAGACCCGCAAATGCCATCGACATACTGCCGATCGCAACCCACATCATAAACTTCTGTGGGTGAATTTTCTTTCTTTCAGTGGTTATTTCCATATCACGTTTTCCTTTCTCTGCCGCCCTTCAATTGCAACGGCTATATCTTTTTGAGCAAAATGCTCTGTTTTTCAATTCAACTGTCCTGTCCTGTCCTGTCTGCCTTCGGCCTGAACCGTTCAGAAAACAGCCCTTATGCTTTGTCTATTATCAGTGCCAACAAAACAGTAGGCAGATAAATAAAAGACGCAAACATTACCCTTCTTGCCGATTTATGATCATTCTTAAGATAAAATGCTACCGAAGCCGCAAAATACATCACGCCACAGGCCATACACACCAGCATGCCTGCACCACCCGTCATGCCCAGCATCTGGGGCACCATAGCAAGTGGAATCAATACAAGGCTATACAGCATACATTGTATAGCAGTAAACTTTGTTTCGCGCTCCCGGGTAGGCAACATACGTATGCCGGCATTGCTGTAATCGTCGAAAGCAACCCATGCTATGGCCCAGAAATGCGGAAACTGCCAGAAAAACTGCAGCATAAAGAGCACAAAACCACCCGGATCTACACTACCCGTTGCTGCCACCCATCCTATAAGTGGAGGTAGCGCACCGGGTATAGCACCTATCAGTACTGCTATAGGGTGTACCTTCTTCATGGGCGTATATGCAAATGCATACAGCATCAAAGACATAAAACTCAGTAAACCCGCCTGTGGATTGAAATAAAAACTCAACAACAGCGCACCTATAATTCCGGTCAGCGCTGCAAATATCCACGCTTCGGTATCTCCCATCCTGCCATCAGGCAGCGGGCGCATACGTGTGCGCTTCATCAGCCGGTCGCTGTCGCGCTCCAGTATCTGATTGATCGTATTGGCACCACCCGTCACCATCATGCCTCCGGCAAAAAGGGTCACGATCCGCTGCCACATACCCAGATCAGTCCAGCCAAATGTGATATTGGGAGCCATCAGGTAGCCGATCACACTGCTGAAAACTACCATCCCGCTCAGGTTGGGCTTTAGCAACTGATTATAGTCTCGCAGCCGCGCCAGTACGGAAATATTTTCTTTAGCCCCTATAGACTCTTGCTGCAGCATACTTTTTTCTGTAATCGCCACTAATTATTCAGGGTGCAAAAGTACGATAAATTAGGATTTCATTAGCGAAAAATGCTAACACCAAATACACAATACCGCATAAATAATATCGAATTGCTCAGGGAGCCTTCCCTGAATGGGAATGGCAGGTTTGCCGGCGAAAAAAATCTGGTTTCCCCCCATAGACAAATAGCTTGTTGCGCGTACAATGCTATTCTACCTTCAGCTGCTTCAGTGCCAGCAGTGCCTGCGCTATAATAGCAGGCTCCTTTTGCGTAAAGTCCGCAATGTTCACCGGCACATCTTTAGCCGATGGCCCCGTCCACTTGATCAGTTTATTATCGTCAAAGAAATACTGATTGATCTCCAGACGGGTTTTCGTATCGTCATACCACACACTATCTCCTGCCGCTCTTGCCACTTCCTCGGTAAAGGTGTTTGGCTTGTTGTATACATACTCTTCGCTCCTCACATAGATCAGCATGCCATCATCAAAATAGTACGTCACAAAGCTGCGTTTGTCTTTACCAAAATGCTGCGACTGTACCTTTTTTGCCTCTTCATCCCTGAAGTAACCTATGATGATCCCACGCTCGGCCGATATAATATCATCCACCTGCCGCAGCGTATACTTGCTCAGGTCAGCATTGATCTCTTCCTGCTTTTGCCTTATAGATTGCAGTACATTCTCCTGCTTCTTCTTGCACGAAACAAAAACTGAAAATGCAATAAAAACGAGTAGGAATAACTTCTTCATAAATCCGGTTCAACCTGTTTCCTGTACTTTTTGCTGCAATTTTTACTTCAATTGACTATACGCCGGCCGCGCTGATCTCTTTTACCTGACCATGTTCTATTCGCACCACACGTGCCGGATACTTCTGAATAATGCTGTAGTCATGTGTAGCCATAATAAACGCCGTCTGAAAATCACGGCAGATGTTGAACAGCAACTGCATGATCTCGTCTGTTGTCTCCGGATCCAGATTTCCCGTAGGCTCATCTGCCAGTATCAGCATAGGGTTATTCAGCAGTGCGCGGGCAATATCTACACGCTGCTGCTCACCACCACTCATTTCGTACGGCATTTTTCCACCCTTGTTTTTCAGCCCCACTTTTGCCAGCACATTCTCAATTTTTTCCTTCATCATCACCTTGTCCTTCCAGCCAGTTGCCTTCAGTACAAACTCCAGATTATCATACACATCCCTATCCGTCAGCAGCCTGAAATCCTGAAACACGATCCCCAGATTTCTGCGCAGCAGGGGTATCTTCTGCCAGGTCAGCTCTTTCAGGTTAAAGCCAGCCACATTGCCCTCTCCTTCCTTCAGGTACAGATCACCATACAGTGTTTTCAGCAGGCTCGACTTTCCCGTACCTGTCTTGCCTATCATGTATATAAACTCTCCCTTATCCACTTCCAGGTTCACATTATTGAGCACAAGACTGTTGCCCTGATATATGTTGGCCTGCCGCAACGACACGATATTCATTGACTCAACATCCATTGATTCTATCATCGTTTCCATTTCCACAAAGATAATTGCGATACTATTAACAAAAAGAAAAAAAAGGCGGCTATACCTTTTTTGATATAGCCGCCGGTCAATTTAAATGCTGTCGATTAATATACTACCAGCTTCTGGGTATTTACCTGATGACCGGTAAGGGTCTGTACCAGATAGATGCCTTTGGCAGTAGTTGCAGATGCTGGTATTACTATACGAGCCTGTGTACCCCTGATCGCCTGGCTGGTAGTGTATACTACTTTACCGGTGATGTCAGATACAGACAGCTGTACAGTTGTGTTGGCAGCGTCGTTAACCACTACATATGCATCGCCCATTGTTGGGTTAGGCACTATGGTTACGCTGGTTGCACCTGCATTGATGCTGCTCACTTCTGCCGGCCATGGGCTGAAGTGGATACGATCCATGTAGAAATTGTTACCGCTGCTGGTTACTTCATTTGCAGAAACACCTGGCCTGTAACGGAAACGGAATGTAGTGTAGTTAGTAATTGCCGGTGCTGGCAGCGCTATCGTTTTCGGTGCCCAATCCCATGTGCCAGCCGGTGTGTATGCAGTTGTTACAGCTCCCTTGTTGAAGATGTCACCCTTGCCCAGTTTGGCCAGTGATATCCATGCTGTGCCTTTGTTGATTGTGTAATCGATGTACAATGAGTCATTGATGCTGGCAGTGCTCGCAGAGCGTGAAGCACCGGAGTAGAAGAAGTTCAGGTTGCATGCTGATCCGAAACCGGTCAGATCCATTGGCAAAGTGAAGAAATCATCGAAGTCACCACGTGGCGTACCATTGATTGGTCCGGAAAACGCTGTTACCCTATTGTCGTAGCCATTGTATTTCAGACAGTTGCCGTCATATGCACCTACATCAGCCAGCTCCCATTTGAATTCATTGTTGTAGTAGTTGAACATAGGCCATTTGTCGCGGTCGCTTGATGGCGTAAACTCCTGGAAATATCCTGATGCTGGTGTGCCGGTCGCCTCAGTAACGAAAAGTGCTTTTTCGAAAGACTTTGTGCTGTCACCGGTGTGATTGCCGGTAGCAGTCATCGTAAGCTTTACCCAACCCGGATCAGTAAACTGATGTGTGAACCCTGTGATAGACGTAGATGCAGGTACTGCAGCATCGTTAAAATACCACTTCATTGCAGTCACTGTATCATTCATTGTAAAGCTTGTGAACTTCACATCCTTACCCGGAAACGCAAAATTGGCGTTCTTGGTAAGCATTGATGTACCTGTTACATTGGTAACTGTAAAATCAGGTATTGGCTTCAGATCCGGAAAAGGAGCCAGCGCACCTGTTGCTACCAGATTAGATGAATCCCACAGCATATTCCTGCCTCCTATGTCGCTGTTCAGCGCCAGGTGCATACGCTTCGACTGACCTTTTGTGAACATTTTGTCGCAATAGGTATAGTCCATTATGTTCTGAGAGTTGTTGGTATCCGGATAGTTCACCAGCTCCATATTTCCCAAAGAATCGGTATACAGTTTGAAGTAGTTGATGCTGCATACTGTGTCGTAAATGCTGGCAGATGTGCAACCCGTTGTGTTATGCCCTTTTGTTGGCGGGGTATCATCTACGTTGTCATCACCACAGGCTATGTTAGGCTGATTGTTGTCGCCCCATACGTGGCTCAGGTTCAGTACGTGACCCAATTCATGGTTCATTGTTTTTGAACCATTGTTCATGTATCCTGCAAGAGAGATAACACCATCGTAGAATGGTATAAACGTAACTGCAGATGGCTTGTAGGCATATGCCGCAGCCTCACTGTGATCCACACTCATCTTATTGATAAACCACAGGTTAATGTAAGATGTGTTGGACCATCCGTCATATTTAGCCTGATCGCCACCGGTATACGTAAGGTAAGAGCGACGACGGGTGATACCCTTTGTAGGATTGCCCATCGGGTCTTTTGTAGCCAGGTGCAAACGGATACGTGGATTGCCTACCCATTTTTTGAAAGGTGGTATTACGTCTATCGTATCGCCGTTCTGCTTGGCAAATACGGTATTCCAATCTTTCACAGACTCAAATACGAAGTCATCAGGAATAAAATCACCATTGAATGTGCTGGTGCTGAATGGGTTGTAATCGTGAATGATATGCACTACGATCGGAATGTCGTACCAAAAACTCTCATTGTTCGACTGATCAACAAAAGTAGTTTTAGCGGCTTTAGTAAAGTCTATTTTCCTCATGCCTTCCTGTATCTGCTTTTCCAGATCAGCTTCAATCTGCAACAACTCGGGGTGCTCGGCAAGCAGCTTCTTACGCATCTGATCAGAGGCACACGGCAACATTTGCGCCTGGCTGCTGGTAATGGCAAAAGCAGTGGCAAGTAATAACAAGGATTTCTTAAGCATCTGTGAAATTTTTATTAAGATACAAAACTAAAAAATTAATAGATTAATACCCTCTTTCGGGTGATATTTTTTTTAAACAAATGCCTTACCTCTTTTTAGGCAAAAGTTAATCTTTTATCACCTGCTTTTAGGGCTGGTTTTCACGCCGCTGCAAGCCGGGTATTTCACCCGCTCTGCCGGCTGTTTGCCGGTGCCGGTTTGTTGTGTTACAAAGGGTTACATCAGGCTACAGCCCACCACCACACCAGCGCCAGTACAGTTCCGGCCAGCACACCCATCCCACCTGCCAGCAGCGGCGCAGTATAGCGCAGTTGCCTGTATGCCGGCATAGCCAGTGCCGTGAGGTCTTCTGCCGACATTTTACCCACAGCTGCAGCTATCTGCTGTTCCATCGCTCCTCCCCCCGTCAGCGATGCTGTGTACCTTTCCACAATCTGAGGCAGCAGCAGTGCTATTTCCTCCATCATTCCTTCCTTCAGCTTCACCATTGTTTTTTCGCCTATGAAGGCTGCCACCGCAGGTAGTTTCTCCTTCAGCCGCACACGCAGATAGGTATCCAGGTGGGCGGCTATCAGCGGCTCCATTTCGGCCAGCACAGCAGAGTCTGCCAGCTGCACACCACTGCCGGCAGTGGCTATCTGGCGTGCTGCCGCAGCACCTGCCGCCGCCGCTATCGCCTGCTGATGCCCCGCCAGCAACCCTTGCCAGCGCATACCCATTACCCGCCGCGGCTGTATGGGGTAGATCACCATCCGAACCAGCACCCACACTACCAGCCAGGCTGTAAAGCCCGTGACCAGTGGCAGCGCCACAAAAAACAAACTATTCGTCATACAAAAACGGAAAATAATGACCAGTACAGGCTGATAACGGCAGGTTTATCGCTAAAAAAGCCACTCTCGCGAGTGGCTGTTCTGTAGTATGTTTATAAGTCCTTAAGCCATGGGCTCAGGATTACAGGGGTGGCTATTTTATATTGGCCAGAAAGTCCTTCACCTTGTCTTTGTGCACCATACCTTCCTTAAAGGTATAAGCACCAGACTTGGGGCTGCGTACAGCCTTGATCACTTTTGTATAGTTTTTAGCTTCCGCTGCCTGTTTAGGGTCTTTCTTGATCGCGGTTTTAGCTGCTTTTGCCATTGCTGAGTATTTTTAACTGATTATTTAATTTCTTTATGAGTAGTTACTCTTTTCAGAATTGGGTTGTACTTCTTGAGTTCAAGGCGCTCAGTAGTTGTTTTCTTATTCTTGGTAGTAATATAGCGGCTTGTACCGGGCATGCCACTGGTTTTATGCTCGGTGCATTCCATTATTACCTGAACGCGGTTTCCTTTTTTAGCCATTTTTGTTATTTTTTGCTTTACTTACAGAAAATTAGATAGCAACACCATTTGCGCGAAGCTCCTTAATTGTGCTGAGCAATCCGTTCTTATTGATCGTACGGATAGCATCAGTAGACAGCTTCAATGTAACCCAACGATCTTCTTCCGGAAGAAAGAAACGCTTTGTCTGCAAATTGGGCAGGAAACGACGCTTTGATTTCTTATTCGAAAAGGATACTTTGTGCCCTACTACTGGTTTTCTACCTGTTACCTGACAAACGCGAGCCATGATTATTATTTTTTGGGACTGCAAAGGTAAGAGGAAAAATCAAAACTAAAAAATAAAAAAATAAAAAATTGCTGACTTTCCACCCCTTTTTTTTAAGTACGCTGCTGGTTATGCCTGCTGCACCCTCGTTTACCTAGGGCAGCGCAGGCAGTAGCAACGCATCCAGACTACTGATACCCGTTATAGACTCGCACACAAAACCCTCTCCGTATGCCGCACCTATGCGCTTACCCATCAGCGCGTTCCGGGCTATCACATCATTCAGAAACTGCCCGGTAGCTATATACGTCACCGGCTCGGCCGATTCCGGATTGTGAAACTGACTGGTATAAGCCCTTATCGACTCCATCTTCCGCGGAAACGTCTCTGTAATGTCTACTATAAACGTCGGCTCCATAAACCGGTCCTGTATCATATGCAGCACCCGCCTGGGCCGCCATGCCTGCTGCGGCTCGCCATCCAGCGTGGCCGCTATCTTGCTCAGGCCCGCCAGAAAACAGGCATCCGCTATCAGTCGCCCTGCCCTGCCGTGGTCCGGGTGCCGGTCACTCAGCGCGTTGGCTATTACTATCTCAGGCCGGTACTTGCGTATGTACGTGATCAGCCTGCGCTGGTGCGCCTCATCGTTGCTGAAGAAGCCATCCGCCATACGGGCATTCTCCCGCACCGCTATGCCCATCACCTCGGCAGCCCTTGCCGCCTCTTCATACCGCAGCGCCACACTGCCCCTCGTTCCCAGCTCACCTTCCGTAAGGTCCACAATCCCCACCGCCTGCCCCGCAAGCACATGCTTTATCAGTGTGCCGGCACAGCCCAGCTCTATATCGTCCGGGTGTGCAGCTATGGCCAGTATATGTAGTTTCAGATTGCTCAAGGTTTCGCTGTTTTTTTTGAAGTCGCAAAACTACACTTCTGCCTCCAATAACCCACCATTGCACCACAAAAAATAAGCCATCAGCCTCAATGCCGCTCCCCGCCCCGTCTGCTATAACCGGTATGCTACCACTACCCTGCCGCCTCCGCTCACCTGCGTCTCTTTCAACTCCTCACACCGCCCCCCAAATAAAAATATACATTTACACAATAAGCATTTATTATCTTCATACTGCAAATCACCTGCTATGAAGGCCCTCCTCTCTTTTCTTTTGCTTTTTTTCATTCACACCGGCTACGCACAGTCGCTTCATATTGACAGTACCAGATTTATTACTGGAAATAAACCAGCGGTAATTTTAAATAGTGCGATCCCAACCTCAGATGGAGGAATTTTTTTTGTTGGCTGGGATGGAAACAACCCTGGCGGCATTATTCCTTACTTCCCAGATACCAGCGGTAGGGCCAATGTACTGGTCGGTAAGATGGACAATAGCAAGCAAATAAGCTGGATTAAGATATTTGGAGGAAATGATGAAGATTTTGGCATTACGGCCTGCCAGACCCCTGACGGAGGCTATGCCGTTCTTTCACAGGTTTCATCTTCAAATATAGATGTTACGGATTTTAAAGGAGGTGTGGATCTTTGGCTTATTAGACTGGATGGCACTGGTAATTTGTTGTGGAAAAAATCGTACGGCAGCTCGCAAAGCGAACAGGCAATTTCTATTGCAAATACTCCTGACGGTGGGTTTATTTTGTTAGGTAATTCAAATGGCGCTGATGGCGATGTCCCGTTTCATTATGGCGGCTTCTTTGACCTTGATTGGCTAGTTATTAAGATTGATGGATCTGGAAATGTAGAATGGTCAAAAGATTTAGGCACAGTTGGAGATGAGACAACAAACGGAAGCATAATAGCTATAGATAGTGTTTATTACCTGGTGGGGTCATCTGAAGGAAAGGGAAATGACTGTACCGATACGGCGTGGCACAGCGGTGTTTATACCAAATATGATTATTATATTTTAAAAATTGATGCTGTGGGAAATGTGATGTGGAATCGTAGCTATGGTGGAAGCGAAAGTGATGTGACGATGAACGCGTTTTATGATACACGCGACACAACAATAGTAATAAACGGCACATCAGCGTCAACCGACTATATGGTATCAGGCGGTCATGGGCAAGAAGACATGTGGGTGTTGAAAGTGGATTTGGCAGGTACCATGCTATGGCAAAAGACATTTGGCACAGTGAACTCAGATGTCGGATCAGGGCTAAGCCCATACAAAAGTGACCGCTACTTGATATATGGAAGCACCCGTTATGCAATAGGTGGAGGTGATTTATGGTTGTTTATGACAGATATAGATGGTAATGAAATTACAAACAAAATTTTTGGAGGTGTAGCGACTGAGAAGCCACAATCATTGATTGCATATCAAAATAGCTTTGCAGCTACCGGTGTTAGCTCTTCAGATGTTTTTACGGAGGGGGTTACCTATGGTAAAACCGCCACAGGCCAAAATGCATTCATCAGTTTTATAGAATACTGGCCTGCTGCCGTATGGGATATAGAAGAAAGCAAGAACCCCATAACACTGGTTCCTAACCCCGCAAACGCTCTGGTAACAATCAGGGTGTCAAATCATAGAAATGGCTACCTGAAAGTGTACAATTCCTGGGGCCAAGTAGTCTTTGAAAAAAGAAATAGTAATGGAGACAGTGTAGAACTAAATACCACCCTTTGGTCCGTAGGTGCCTACTTAGTGCAGTGGCAGAATGATGATGGCACGATATACCATTCAAAGCTGCTGAAAAATTGAGGTACACCCTTGCACCCACATTTTGAGGGTCATTGCGATCACCGCGCCAGGCAATGTGCATAGCTGCGGGGAGAAGCAATCTCGCGCAAAACGGGTAATGCCACACTCGCGCATTCTTCCCTTTCCAAACCTTACACCTGGATTTTTGTCTACAGCCGAGCCGCTCACCTGCGTCTCTTTCAACTCCTCACACCGCCCAGCTCGGCGTAGTGTCTCACTACGTCGCTGCGGCCTTCAATCTCCAGATTGCTGCTCTTTACATCCCCATACTGAGGGTCATTGCGATCACCGCGCCAGGCAATGTGCATAGCTGCGGGGAGAAGCAATCTCGCGCAAAACGGGAAATGCCCGCAATGATATACTGCCTTACAGTAGTCCCCTTTCCCGCCAATCATCTCAAAATTCACCTGCCACAGTCTGCAAACTCCATCAACCTACGACGAAATATGGCATGATATTTGTGCGAATAATCATCCCCAGTTCAAGCATCCTCACTAGCCTGATGTAAACCAAAATCAGGATTAACAGGAAACAATAAAAAAGACAAACGGCATCTCCCGGCAACCGATCTGTACTGGATGCACCGCCGCGCAAAGTGGGAAAGAAGTGCGCAATTTTTGCGCAAAAATCAGAAGCACGTTTTTATATAAACCACTAAATACCAATGACTTATAAAACCAACATCACTTTATAGAAAAAATTGCGCACCACTGCGCAAAAACCAGAATTGCAGTACCGGAGTTGTTACCCCACCCCGCCCCCTGCGCACCATTAATAATGCACCGGAAATTGCAAACCGCCGCTCAAAGTGGGAAAGAAGTGCGCAATTTTTGCGCAAAAATCAGAACGCCATTTTTACACAAACCACTAAATACCAATGACTTATAAAATCAACACCACTTTACAAAAAAAATTGCGCACCACTGCGCAAAAACCAAAACGGTGCGCTTACCGCGAGTTAAGCATCGTCCAGTGATAAGCCGAAAAACCCGTACGGCTGAAACTGAAGTACTTCACAGAGTCCACCGCTGGATAATAATACAACGACCGCTCCTCGTAAGTAGTTTTGGCAGTAAACTTTACCTCGCTTGCAGTTGACGCCGTCTTGTCATAGTACAAAACATCGCCCAGAATCTTCACTGCTGCCTGGCTCTGATAAGTCACCAAAAGATCTGTACCCGTGCTGTATATAGTAGTGTCGGCAAGCGGCCAGTCGCGGGTAGTGAAATACGTTTGGTCGCAGGGCCAGGTGCGGCTGGCGGCACTGGCATAGGGTGTGCAATGGTTCACAGTCAGTTCCTGGGTAGCGGTCCTCACAGAGTCGGTTTTTACAGTAAGGGTTACTGTATAGGTCCCGGGCGCAGTATACTGGTGTACCGCCTGGTGAGTTGCAGCTGTTGTACCATCACCAAAATTCCACGATACTGCAAGATCCTTCAGGCTGGCATCAGCCACAAATACCGCCTGGCTGTCGGTACATGTGCAACCCGATAGCGTATAGGCTACAGTGCGGGCCGGCGGCGATACATTATCGGTTTTATTACAGGCTATCATAGCCATTATGCCGGTCACTATACATGCCAGCTGCCTTACAAATAAGTAGTGTGTACGCATACAAGGAGTTATAAATATTGCTAAACAAATATTATGCCATACTTTTTAACAAATTACAAATTTTCGCTGCTACCGCCAAATGGCTGCATCATTGGTATGCCAGCCAGCCACCGCCCCTATGCACCCCAAAACATCACCGGCGATTGTAGTCTATACAGATTAATTGAATTTATATTTCCAAATCCAAAACTTTTTTCAGACATTTGCCTTATCCAAGATGGGTTAGTAAGCTCAGTCCTTTCCCGACATGCCAGGCATGTCGGGACTTTTTTTGGAAATCTCTCCTCTTCCGTAAAGTGTTAAATCAACACTGTTGAAAGCCTACAATAGATTAAACTTTGTATTTTGCGGGTTCAAAAAAACACACACTAAATGAGACGCGTTTTTCTTTCGATAATTCTGTTTACTGTCATTGCATTTGCAGCCACTGCCCAGAGCGCACTGAAGTTGCCATCACTGAGCCCCAACGCCAAAGTGACTCAGGACTTCTCGCTGTCATCCATCGAGATCAGCTACAGCCGCCCCTCTATGCGGGGTCGCAAGATTATGGGCGACATAATTCCCTATGGCCATGTATGGCGCACAGGTGCCAATGCAGCCACCAAACTGAAGATAGGTGAAGAACTGGAAATCGCAGGCCGCAAGGTTAAAGCCGGCGAATATGCCCTTTATACCATTCCGGGCCGCGACAATTGGGAAGTGGTCATCAGCAGTGCCACCGGCAACTGGAGCGCAGAAGGCTTCCCAAAAGAGTTTGACATAGCCCGCTTCAAGGTAAAACCAATGACCATGAACGATGCGGTACAGACTTTCACTATCGCCATCAACGACATCACTTTTACCACCTGCAAGATAGAGCTGATGTGGGAGCACACTAAGATCTCTATTCCTGTAGTAGCCCGCAACACCACTACCGTCGACGACAATATAGATAAGGCCATCAACAACCCACCGGCTGTGCCTTATTTCCAGGCTGCCAGCTACTACTTCGAAACAAACCAGAAGATCGATATCGCCAGCCGCTATGTAGACAAGGCGCTGGAAGCCAACCCAAAAGCATTCTACATGTGGTACCTGAAAGCCCGCATCGAGAAGAAGCTGGGCCATGTTGAAGAAGCGCTTGCAGCAGCAAGAAAGTCTATAGAACTCGCACAAGGCACCCCCAACGAACTGGAATACAAGCGCAACAATGACAAGCTCATCACCGAGCTCAACAAAATGAAGCGTTACAACCAGCCGCAGGACTAAACTGCTGGCCCGTGTGCATTTGTGGCAATTTGCTGATTCCACAACAGCCCCGCTCCGGATGAGCAAAAAACTCAATAAAACGTACCAAATAAAATGGGCAAACGGTAAAACCGTTTGCCCATTTTCACCTCTTTAGTATTGAAGTTTAGGTAGTTGTTCCGCCACCACCTTCTGCGGGCGGGGGCGCCTGTCCATCAGCTGGTGGGCGCGGTCCCGAAGGGCGGTTGGGTCTGTTTCTGCCTCTGCTACCCTGCTGTGGGCGCTGGCCCGCCTGATCGCCGTTCTGCTGTGGTTGCCCGTCTTCAGCAGGTTTAGCCTGTTTCGGTCTTGGTCCCTGCTGCTGAGGTTTGCCCGCTTGCTGCGGCCTTGGCCCTTGCTGCTGGGGTTTTGGTCCCTGCTGAGGGTTTGGCCCCTGAGGTCTTGGTGCACGCTCGGCTCCAGCCTGTTTAGCTGGCTGTTGATTCCCTTGTTGTGGCTTGGGTCCCTGCTGCTGTGGTTTACCTTGCTGCTGACCTTGTTTAGGCTGTTGCTTGTTCTGCTGCGGCCTGGGTCCCGAAGGTGCACCCTGCTGAGCCCGGCTACCCTGCTGCTGTGGTCCCCTTGGCTGCCCTGCTCCTTCCGCCTGTACGCCACTGGCCTGCGGTGTTTTACCACCACTGCCCGAGCTGCCCTTTTTCTTTTTCTTCTTGTTCTTCTCCAGATTCTTCAGTGTTATCTGGCCTACGTCATTCACATAGCCCATGTCCACCTTCACAGCCCCCTTGGCATCGCGCGCTTCCAGCTCTACTGGTTGCAACTCATCTGCCTTTTTGCCCTCTTTGTTCATGATCAGTATCTCCCTGACCCTGGTTATTGATAGCGGATACTGCTTGTTGTTGCCATGAAAGCTATACCACATCAGGTTCTTGAAGATGTCGCGCTTCTGCAGATGTGCTATACCATTTACCGTATCCAGCGATTCAGCATGATCCGGGAATACCGAAAGCGCATCCATATAAGTATCAAGCTCGTAATTGAGGCAGCATTTGAGCCTGCCACATTGGCCTGATAGCTTGGTCTGATTGATAGACAGGTTCTGATACCGGGCGGCAGTGGTATTCACCGACTTGAAATCGGTAAGCCAGGTGCTGCAGCATAGTTCCCTGCCACAGGAGCCTATGCCACCTACTTTGGCGCTTTCCTGCCGCGCACCTATCTGGCGCATCTCTACCTTCAGCTTGAAGTCGTTGGCAAACACCCTGATCAACTCACGGAAGTCTACACGCTGGTCGGCAGTATAGAAGAAGGTACCCTTCTTGCCATCGGCCTGAACCTCTACCTCACACAACTTCATCTCCAGATTGAGACTGCGTGCTATGGCCCGGGAACGGGTAAGGATATCTGCTTCACGTTCCTTGTTCTTAGCGCAAACCTCCAACTCCTCATCGGTAGATGGGTGCAGTACCCTTTTGGTCACATCGGCCTCGCGTACACCGTACTTTTTGAGCTGCAGCTTCACGAGTTCGCCAGTGATACTCACCTGACCAACGTCGATACCGCCCGTGCCCTCCAGTGTGATCCAGGTGCCTTTTTCGAGGATATAATTGGTATTGTTACGGAAGAATTCCTTGCGACTGCCCTTGTTGAAAGACACTTCAATTATCGCATAGGGTTTGGCTCCATCGTGCAGAGGTAGTGCGTTGAGCCAATCATATACATTCAAACGGTTGCACCCACTGGTGCTGCACCCGCCATTACCTTTGCAGCCGCCCGGCTTTCCGCCGGTACCGGTACTGCAATTGCCACATCCCATCTAAAATACATTTATATCGAGCAGGCCGCAATGATCATATAATGCCGTAAGTATACTGATGAAAGCATAAAACTCCCTGAATATTCACACAATTCACTTATCACTGTTTTATCGCTAAAAATTAATCTTCCGGCAACTTTTATATTACTACCACCAACTATCGTTGTCCATCCACACACAATCACTGCTAACAACCTGCCAATTGTTAAAAAATAATTACTAAATACAAACCTACGAAAAAAAGTTTATAGTAGGAAGTCAAAAGTAGAGAGTCCAAAGTAGAAAGTCTAAAGTAGTGAGTACATAGTCTAAAGTAGAATGTAGAAGGTTGAAAGGCGATATTAGAAAGTGTATAGTAGAAAGTAAAGAATCAATAACAGAGAGTGGGAACGTTGAAGATTATGAAGAGTAGATTGAGGGAAGGGCTGCAAAGAAGTGAACAGTAGGTGAGAGTATTTTTGCTGAGGGGGGTATATGTCATGTGTTACAACTTCTGTCCCTGCTGGGCGATATTGAAGTTCTTTTGACGAACTTGATCCCGGGCCTCATCGTCCCAAAGAAGGGGGTTGGTATGATTGAAATGAATGAAGTGTATGCGTGCTCTAAGTGACGGCGGTACGGGTGTTGAAGGCAGGTCTGTAAACAAGTGCATAGTCTCTGACACAAAGGGATGCGGCACTACTGCCATGTTACGACCGGGCAGCTCACCGTTGGCAAAGAACGTGCCATCAAGTAAGGCAATATCCACACTACCCACTAACTTGCGGATATCGACTGACCATTTTTGCCACTTATCAATATCGGGAATAAACATATACTTTTTTGTTCTGGTGGTGATGAGGAAGCCTGCAGTTTCGGAAAACTCGTCGCGGTGGGGTACGGTAAATGCTGCAACACTGAATCGGTCTGAGATGTTGTATACCACCGTATCCTGGAGATGGAAATTACTATCGGGATGTATCTGCAACTGGTCGACGAGAGTGATATTCTGAATTTTCACTAATTGACTCCAGGGACCATTGGACTGTAGATACTTCTTCATCTCCGGCAATACATAAACCGGCATCCTGGAAGTATTCATAGCCTCTTTGCCGAGCTGCATGAGCCCTGTATAATGCCCTATATGAGCATGTGTGACGAAAATACCCCACGGCAAGTAACTGAACCTACCGCCGGTTTGCTCCTGGAAATAGTGCAATTGCCGGGTGATATCGGGGGTGGCCTCTATTAGCCACCACTTGCCGGCAACAGGATCAACGAGCGCCAGTGAGGTGACATAACGCTGCATAGCAGGGTTACTCCAGGCGGTCTGGCAACATTGTTTAGCACAGCCGACATGCGGGTAGCCACCATCTTGTGCCACGCCAAGCACCATTATATAGGCATTAGTATCGGTTTGGGCAGATGAAAAAAACGAGATGAGTATTAAGCCTGCTAGGGTGAGCAATGTGCGCATACTACCAAATTTACGAAAACCAGGCCACATACTAAAAAGCCCCAAAACTCTTAAACAACCAAAAAGTGTTAGTAACACACCGTCAGGTACAAACTACAAAAAGACCCCGCCGTTTGGCAGGGTCTCCTGAATGTATTAACAAAGTGTAGTTGTTAGATCTTGAAGTGAGAGAACGCTTTGTTGGCTTCGGCCATACGATGCGTATCTTCTTTCTTTTTGAAAGCACCACCTTCACCCTTAGCTGCTGCAACGATCTCGTTGGCGAGTTTATCGGCGATTGTTTTGCCGTTGCGCTCACGAGAGAAACGGATCAACCACTTCATGCTGAGGGAAATTTTGCGATCTGGACGAACTTCAGAAGGAATCTGGAAGGTAGCGCCACCGATTCTGCGGCTACGTACTTCTACGGCCGGAGTAACGTTCACCAATGCTTTTTTCCAGATCTCATAACCGTCTTCGTTGGTTATTTTGGCAACCTTATCAAGAGCATCATAAAATGCACTCAATACGATGGTTTTGTTACCACCCCACATCAGGCAGTTAACGAAACGAGTTACGTTTTTATCGTTGAATTTCGGATCCGGTGCTAACGGAAGTTTTTTTGCTTGTGCCTTTCTCATGTATTACCTGATTGGCTTATATTAAATGTTAATAAATTATTTTTTACCAGCTGGTTTTGCAGCTGCGCCACCTTTAACCTTTTCTTTCTTAGTACCATACTTGGAGCGGCTCTGCTTACGGTCTTTAACACCGGCAGTATCGAGCGCACCACGTACGATGTGATAACGAACACCGGGAAGATCCTTAACACGACCACCACGGATAAGCACTATGGAGTGCTCCTGGAGGTTATGACCTTCACCCGGGATGTATGCGATCACCTCGATTTTGTTGGTGAGACGCACCTTAGCTACTTTACGCAGCGCGGAGTTTGGTTTCTTGGGCGTAGTAGTATATACACGGGTACATACTCCACGGCGTTGAGGACACGCGTCAAGCGCACGGGATTTTGACTTCGTCCGTATCTGTTCACGGCCTTTACGTACTAATTGCTGTATTGTAGGCATTGCTTACGTTAGTAATAAAATTAAAATGGAGTGCAAAGGTAAGTCAAATAAATTATTATCCAAAAAAAGTATTTGGGTTATTTCTGAGGATTTTTTTCTGTCTGCAAAAAAATCTTCTGCTGCAGCCCATTTTTTCTGAAAAACAGTAGACAGAAACGACGGGAAAACGCAATAACTGCTGAATACCGGCGCGAAGATACGGGAAAAGCGATTGTTTATTCAGCGCTTTGCGATAACGAATAACAGAAAGCGATTATCTGGTAGCTCACACTCAACACCTTGCCAATAGAGGTCAGCGTAAAAAATGCAGGACAGGTACAAGTAGGCAGGTCATTTTGTGCATAAGTACATACAATTTGACACAACCTGCCGCCCTTTAGAAAATCACCCCCTTTCCGGGGCACCCCTGGTGGCATTGTTTCAGAGGGGTGACATGCAGATCAACAGGGAAAATCTGTTAATATTATAAGCGCCGGTATAAGAAATGAACTACTATTTTCTTTTTCCGCTATTTTTGTCAGAGAACCAGAAACTTAAAACAGGTTATACGATTCATGATTGCGCTGCAACAAACCAAACAACCTGCAATAAACAACAAAGCGCTGGCATGGACCGTTGGCGTACATGCCCTGCTGCTGCTGCTCTTTTTGTTTTTTACCTATACCGTGCCGCAAAATGCCATAGTAGATACTGGCGGCGGACTGGAAGTAAATCTCGGCACGAGCAATGATGGCAGTGGTACCGACCAGCCCATGTCGAAGAAAGACCCATCGGAATTTCAGGCAACGGTAATTTACAGAAGCGTCGCGGTGCGCAGCAGTGTGCCTCAGGACATTCTTCGCTCTGCTGATGCAGATGCACCTGTAATCAACAACACCAGCAAGAAAAACGGTCATGCTGATGCCACGGAAAAAGGCAAGGCCCAACCGAGCCCTCGGTATACCTATCCCGGAGATGTGGGAAAAGGCGGCAATAGCGCTCAACAGGATATGCCGGGAAAAGGCGAAGGGAATACTACAGGTCCCGGCGACCGTGGTGTGCCGGGTGGCACGCCAGGCGCTGACAACTATACTGGTACACCTGGAAATGGTACAGGAGGTATAGGGCATACGCTCTCCGGAAGGCATATATCGCCCGATAAATTTGAAGCTGAGTTTCATGAAGGTGGCAAGGTGGTGATCCATGTTACGGTAGACCGTAATGGCAACATCGTAGACAAACGTGTAAAGAGCTCGTCGGGTGCGAGTCTGACCCGAATAGCGCTGGAGAAACTGAGTACAGCCCGGTTTAGCCGGAGCGATGGGCCTGAACCACAACAGTTCGGAGATGTAACGATAATCTTCAAAACACGCCGGTAACCACTATGGGCAATACCCCAGAATACGACAAGACACTCAACTATCTATACGAACGGCTGCCGATGTTCTCGAGAATAGGGAAAGCAGCACTGAAACCGGATCTGACCAACACGCTGAAACTCTGTGCCGCACTGGGCAATCCGCAAACCCTTTTCAAATCGGTACACGTAGCAGGCACCAACGGCAAAGGCAGTGTAAGCCATTCGCTGGCGGCTGTAATGCAGGAATGCGGTAACAAGACCGGCCTTTATACTTCGCCGCATCTGGTGGACTTCCGGGAGCGGATACGGGTTAACGGTGTACCCGTAAGCAAGGAATGGGTAGTGGATTTTGTGGCACAACTTAAACCAACAATAGAAGATATACAACCATCGTTTTTTGAGATTACCGTGGCAATGGCATTTAAGTACTTTGCCGAGCAGCAGGTAGACATTGCAATTATTGAGACCGGACTGGGAGGCAGGCTGGACAGCACCAATGTAATCACACCCATACTATCTGTGATCACCAATATCAGCTACGACCATAAGGACCTTCTGGGCAACACACTGGCTGAAATAGCTGCAGAAAAAGCAGGCATTATAAAACCCGGTGTGCCTGTAGTGATAGGCGAACAACATCAGGAAACGGAAAGAGTGTTTTTTGAACATTCTGTACACAAACAAAGCACACTGCATTATGCGCAGTCACTGTGGGGAATGGTGCGCGTGAAGCAGGATATCAGGTACCAGTACTACAAAGCTGTGAACAATGCCCGTATGCAGCTTTACGACCTGCAAACCGACCTGCCAGGCAACTACCAGCAACACAATATAAAAACAGTACTAACGGCCGCTGAACTACTGTCGCATCAGGGCTTTAATGTAACAACCGAGAAGGCAATCAAAGCGCTGGCTCATGTGCGCCAATTGACCGGATTGCGTGGACGATGGGAGGTGCTACAGACCAACCCTCTTGTGATATGCGATGTAGCCCATAACACAGCAGGACTGAAGGAAGTGCTGGAACAATTCGGGCAAACAATTTCAGTAAGAAAACACATCATCCTGGGTTTTGTAAAAGACAAACAAGTGAACGAAGCATTGGCATTGTTTCCCAAAAATGCTATCTACTATTTCACCAACGCACAGATAGAGAGAGCCCTGCCTGCCAATGAACTACTGAGTGCTGCGTACGATGCCGGATTAACCGGAACGGCATATAGCAATGCCATGGAAGCATATAACGCTGCCATAGCAGCAATGACCGCAGACGATATTTTGCTGATTACAGGTAGCTTTTTTATAGCCGGGGAAATATTGGCTGCATTGCAGCAAGAGGCAATGGAGGTGCGGTAGAAATATTTTGTATATTTTTTAACCTTGCGCTAACCAATAATTGGCGGGTACCTGCGTTAACAATATTCACCTAAAAATAATAAGATGAAAAAGATCATTCTTCTGTTGCTGGGAGCAGGCAGTATGCTTGATAGCAATGCACAAAAGAACAGTATACTATTGCTGGGTAATGTTGGCGGATCGACATACTCAACAGAAGATACAACCTCAACATCAGCGAAAGGAACTGCATTAGCGGTGTCTCCGGCGCTGGGATATCAGTTCTCAGACCAGTGGACTTTGGGCATACTTGCAGACGTGAGTATCAGAAGGGACAAAAGAAATTCGATAACCAACCCGACCTACAATTCAAAAACAGTAAACATAATGTATGGAGGCGGTGTTTTTGCACGTTATACTTTGGTATTGACCGATTTGTTGTTTCTGCCCTCACAGGCAGATATTATCTACAGCACAGGTGAAGATTATCTGAATGGCAAGAAAGACCTGTCGCCCAATGCCAAAGTACTATCCGCCCGTATTACTCCGGCAATAGGCCTCAAAATAAAAAATGGATATGCATTGAATTTCGGCTTCGGCAGCATAAACTATAACTATACTAAAAACCCCATTAACGCCAGTACCAATAAGGGCTTAAGTTTCAGTGTAGGCAGATCATTCTCCTTTGCACTTACTAAAAATTTCATAAGACGCAAAATACAAACAAAACCTGCTGCTCAAGGCTAGCAAAACGAAAGTGCCAGAATGACAACAAACCGAAATGCAAGATCATGCAAAAGTATACGACTAACGGGCATTGTTGTCGACTGCAAGCACCGTGCGCAGCTTTAGATCATGCGCTACACGCATAATCGCAACGATATTGTCTGCTGTTGCTTCTTTTGCTGCATTGATCACTACTGTGGGCTCTGCATCCTGCGACTTTGCTATGGCAGCGCTGATAAATGGTTTCAGCGAATCGACTATTACTTGTCTGGTACCTACAAAAAACTCCTGTTTTTCATTGACAGAAACCACTACGGTTTGCTTGGCCTTTGTATCGCTTTTGGCTTTGGGGATACTGAGCTTTACAACATTTGGGTTGGCGAGTGTAGAAATAATGAGAAAGAACAGCAGCAGGATGAACAGAATATCGTTCAATGCCGATGAATGCCCCTGCGGGTCGTGAGCCAAGCGTCTTTTAATATTCATCTTACCTGCTGTATTGAAAGGATTACTGGATATTATCTAAAAACTCAGCTGATGCTGACTCTATGCGATTGACGGTCTTATTGATCTGGGCATTGAGGTAGGCATAACCTACATAAGCGAGCAACCCAATGATAAGCCCGACTGCAGACGTAACCATCTTAGTATAGATACCACCTGCAATAGTCTCGAGCGAGAAACCCTGATGCTGCACATTGAAGAAAAGAATGATCATACCTGCAATAGTGCCAAGAAAACCAAAAATCGGCGCGATGCCGGCAATTGTTGACAAAACAGACACGTTTTTCTCCAGCTGGTACACCTCTAGCCTGCCGGTATTCTCCATAGATTTTTCCACGTACTCGAGTGGCTTGCCCATCCGGTTCACACCCTTCTCGAGCACACGGGCGATTGGGGTATTGCTGCTTTTGCATGCTGCTATCGCCGCCTGAATATTATTGGCATCAAGCGCCTGCTGAATGCGGGATACAAGCGTAGCGTCGACAACAGATGCCTTGCGGATAGCCATAAGTCGCTCAACAAACACATAAACCATGATGCAGGAGCACAGCAACAATGGAATCATAAGCGCACCGCCTTCCATAAGGAGATTGAGCATAGATATTTTTTCGACAGGAGCCGGCGCGGCTGCAACAGCACCTAGAGCCGTGTCTGCCTGCAGCAATAAAACAGTTAGTAATGTCATGTGCATTAGTTGGACAAAGCAAATGTAATTAAAAACGGTAAACAGCTTGAGTGGCTTTGGGGTTTTGTATATATTTTAACCACGAGTCAAAAACACATTGTAGCATGTTTTAAGTTGCCTACGGTGGCACTACCATTCATTTTGAAAAGTAATATTCATTTATTATTAAATTATTTCGTATATTTGTAACATGAGCGCGCCTCTGGAGTTACAGTATAAACACTATGATCATATTTGTCAGTAATTTGAATAAGGAAACGACAGTGCAGGAATTAGAAAAATTGTTCGCAGGCTTTGGAGATGTGTTGAAGTCGAAACTGATGCTAAATGCCATGACAAAACGATCGAGAGGATGTGGCTATGTGGAGATGACGGATGCTACTGCCAGTCAGCTGGCAGTAGAGCAACTGAACGGCACTGTATTTATGGGTGAAACACTAGTTGTTTCAGAGTCGAAGTCGACGGAAGCGTTCTCGAATATCTGGAAATAGCCGGGGCCTCAACACACAATTACTGTGGCGGTAAGCGATCAGAATTAAGTAAAATAAGTAATTGCCAGCCGAAATGGCTGATGAACACACATGAACATGCAAACCACAAGTGAACTCAGATTGGCCGTGCTGATAGACGCGGAAAATGTGCCCTCATCGAACATCAAAGAAATGATGGAGGAGATAGCGAAGTATGGCACGCCCACCTTCAAACGCATATATGCCGACTGGACAAAACCGCACGTAACCCGCTGGAAAAATGTATTGCTTGAAAATGCGATCACCCCTATACAGCAGTATAGTTATACTCAGGGGAAGAATGCATCTGACTCAGCAATGATCATTGACGCAATGGACATTTTGTATACCGGTCGGGTTGATGGGTTCTGCATCATCTCGAGCGATAGTGACTTCACGCGCCTGGCATTGCGTCTGCGCGAAGCCGGTATGAAAATCTTCGGGATGGGAGAAAAGAAAACTCCTGAGCCGTTTATAGTGGCCTGCGATAAATTCATTTACATAGAGATACTATCGGCACAAAAACCAGTGACCACTGTAGCCGCAACCCGCGACACCCCTGCAGATACACCTGCGGACACAGATTCCGGGCCAATGATCAAAAAAGTAGATAGCACGATTGTAGCGCTGATTGCAACGTCTATTACTGATATGGCGGACGAAACCGGCTGGGCATTTCTGGGCGAGGTAGGCAATCTATTGCTGAAGAAGCAGCCTGATTTCGACCCACGGAATTATGGATATAAAAAGCTTGCTGTAATGCTGAAAAGCACCGGCGCTTTTGAACTGGACGAACGGCTGACAGACAAAGGGAATGGCAACATAAAGCACGTGTATGTGAAAGTAAAACCAACGGTAAAGCCTGAAAAAGCCAAAAAACAGAACAAAACTCCACGAAAACAACCCAAACAGGGGCTGGAAAAATAAACCAACACTTTAAGGCATTAAAAAAGGGTGCCATAAGCACCCTTTCCAAATGATTCTTCGTGAATATATCAGAGAACGCGAACGTTCACTGCATTTAATCCTTTTTTACCATTTTGAACTTCGTAAGACACCTTGTCATTCTCGCGGATCTCGTCATAAAGACCAGAAACGTGAACGAAAATGTCTTCGCCACCGTTAGATGGAGAAATGAAACCAAATCCTTTAGTTCCATTGAAAAACTTAACTGTACCTTCTTGCATTTTACTGTTTTTAAAAAATGAAACACAAAGATACGGAAAAAATTACTAAAAAATAAAATATTTTTCCAAAAACCGAAAATAATAATCTCCTGAAATGCTGTCGTAACAAGTATTCTGAAAAGGAAAACATGGCTGCAGGATGCCAAATAATGAGTGGAGTGGTATTGCAGATGTGATACAAATGGGGTGGCCCAATGTAAAACAAAACGATGCCCCGCATAAGCAGGGCATCGTTGAATAAACTATATTCATTCAGTGCAATTACCGCACCTCATCTTTGAAAATGATACCGAAATGCTCCAACTCGCGAAGAACTGGCCTGTAAACAGATTGCATAACAGGTAACACCACACCAACTGGTGGTTTTAGTTTTCCGCCCAATACCAACGATGCAAGGATACCCATAGGTAGACCGACAGTCTTTGCCATAGCCGTATGATCGCCACCATCGCCTTTGAGCACCATAGAGCTAGATAGTGTTATCATGCGTCCCTTGTGCTCATATTCGATCTCATGCTCCATCACAACCATGTCTTTGTCGGCCGGATTCATTTTCCATTGACGGAGTAATAATTCCAGTAAAATATCTGACGAAGACTTTACGCCTCCGGGCAATGACTCGTCTGTGAAAATGCCCAGCCAAACCAGCAAGCCGATGGTAGGATCACCTTCAGGGAGTCCCAGCATTTCTGCAACATGTTTTTCCAGGCCGGTTTTGCCTCTATAACCAATTTTTTGTTGTACCCATGCGGTATAAGTCAGGCCGGTTGTATCGATCTGGTCTGTATCGTTGATAAGGCCGAGTTTCATCAGCGCGTTCCAGCCCCTGCAAAAAGCCGGATAGCGTAAAGTGGCGCGCATAAAAGTCTTTATCTCCGGCACATCATACAACTCGAGATATTTCAGTGAATCACGGTTGGGGTAATATGCGAGTGCATTAAGCCCCGGAATTTTGATTTTTTTGTTGTTTTCAAACATTTTCGCGTAGGGCACCTCGATGTTTTTGCCGTTCTGCAAATAATGAGCACCATCCATTCCGGCGTTGATAATATTCCTCGGATTCCAGGAGAATTTATAGTGCCATGGATTAGTGTCGCTTTCAGGTGCTATCAGTCCTCCACAATACGACTTAAATGAAAGAATGAGACCAGCTACCTTGCGGATGCTATTAATGATTTTGCTGGCGGTCATATGGTCAATACCCGGATCGAGACCCATCTCACACATAAACATCAAGCCTGCAGCTTTAACTTCTGCATCCATTTCCTTCATTTCGTCGGAAATGTAGGAGGATGTGATCAAATTCTTATTGTATTTAAGACAATCTTTGGCCAACAAAATATGCAAATGGGGAGGCATCAAAGAAAGTACGATATCGGCCCGTTTGACTAGTGGTTCTCTCTCGGCTTTTTTGTTAATGTCTATCACCGCGGCTTCCGCTCTCGAGTGTTTGCCAATTTTTCTGGCAATTGCGTCTGCATCTCCATCGGCAACAATAATGTGCCACTTGTTTCTCGATGCATTTTCTAACAAATATTCAATCAGGTAAATAGATGATTTACCTGCCCCTGCCACCAGTATTGTTTGCATATTTACAAATAAATAAATGATAAATTTCCGACAAAAGATTTGGTTATTGTTAAGTTATTACGCTATGATTTTTTAACACTTTTTACTGCAATTGGGGGCATATCATTCATTAATCTGACAAAAATACCCTAAAAATGGATTATTTTATATGATTTTAATCAGGCTATAAAATTTTATTTTATTAAACAACTACCAATTAACATACAATGTAAATATACAATATTATATAAAATATATTTATAGGGGTGCTTTTTGTCGAAACTTCCTTTGCAAACGGATGTTGAAGAAGTGAGTAATAATAAGGCCAGCAGAAGCTATATAGGCCATCCAATGCAATTGACTTTCGAAAACAACAGCTATACCTAGGCATATCCAGAATAGCCAAAGTGCTCCTTTGACCCAACCGATAACAGCGTGAGCGGCCGCATGATATACTGCAACGAGCCCTACAAACAAAAAGATATAGTCGATTTTTTCCCACCAATCTGGCAGACCTCTCCCCCACTCCGAATTGGCACCTACCTCTGCTAATGAATCAGTCAAAGAGTATTTGAGCAGAAAAATTGCTGGAATAACTAAACAATGCACAGCACAGATCACAGCACTGGTGATACCTAGCTTATCTGCTACCAAACTGTATTTACTAGTATTTGCCAAATCTATAAACGCAACTGAGTTGCAAATGTACGCAAAAAACCCAAATGCAACAGTGTTGCGTTTATTATTTACCTTTGTAAACGTGAGTAGTTCTGAATACATTCGAGAAAAGGGATTGAAAGTGACACCGGTGCGATTAAAAGTGCTGGATGAACTGAGCAGCACCCATCAGGCACTGTCGCATACCGAGCTTGAGGCCACCTTCAGTAAAGTAGACAGAATCACCCTTTACCGTACATTGAAAGATTTTGAAGAATCTGGTTTGGTACATAAAATTATCGGACCAGACGGGATTACACGATTTGCAGGTTGCCGGCACGATTGTCCGGACGTAACGCATACCGAAGATCATGTACATTTTAACTGCGAAAAATGTCAGAAAATGTATTGTCTTGAGCACACCCATACACCATCCATCAATCTTCCAAGCGGTTTTACTGCAAAAGGGATCAATACCATGATATATGGTATTTGCAAGACGTGCAGCTGACGGCTACAGATTGTCTTTTGCTATTACTGCCCAGTCACTTTTCCCAAATCCTCGGTCTATCCAGCGATCCATCTCCGCTGCAACTGCGGGAATAATGGCAAGTGGTACACCACCCTGCTGCGCTTCGTTCATCATCAAGCCTGTATCTTTACGAGCCATATCCAGTTCCCAGGAAGGATTGTCGTATTTCCCTGAGGTCATACGGTGCAGTCTGGCAGGCAGCATTGCGCCTGGGTTCCATTCATTGAACAAAGCCGCAACATCTGTCACCGGGATACCCATGGCCTTTGTGAGTGCCAGAGTATCTGCTATGCCTGCGGTAAAGGCAACCAGAAAAAGATTTCCGGCCAGCTTCATCCCCGCTGCTTTTCCAGTCTCTGTACCAAAATTGATGACTTTACCTGTCATTTTTTCCAGTTCGTACAATACTAACGCTATCGCATCCTGATCTCCCGAAACGAGCATAAAACCAGTACTGTCGAGCGCGTTTTGCGGCCCCATAAACACTGGGGCGTGGATATATGTATATCCTCTTTCTTTCCATTTTTCAGTTCGCTCCCTGGCACCTGATACGGAGGTAGTGGTATGATCGATAATTACTGTGCCGGGTGCCAGATCACCTTTTGCCGCGTCGAGCACTTTATTTACACTTACATCATCCTTCAGGGTTAGGTGCACCCTGGTGGCACCCCTTACGGCATCGGTAACTTTTTCGAAAGCCTCAGCACCATCAGCGACCAATGCAGCTGCTTTACCGTGAGTACGGTTCCATACATTCACTTTTAATCCCTGCCTCAGCATGGCTTTTACAAACCCTGTACCGAGCAAACCTGTTCCTAAATAAGCTATCATAACCTTTAAAATAATTGCAAATAAGATGAAATATAAGATTTACTTCCTGCTCACCGTTTTAACAAAACAGTACTAAAACAAATGTTGCCATAATCCGGCACCTTCCCTGACCAAAACCGGTGCGCCACCTGTGCAATCGACTACGGTAGATGAAAAAATTTTTCCGGGGCCACCGTCTATTACAATATCAACAACCTTTCCAAATTCCTCAAACATCACCTCGGGGTCAGTAAAGTACTCTACATCGCCATCAGTAGGCAGGGAGGCACTGATAAGCGGATGCCCTAATTCAGAAACAATGCTATGGCAGATCCGGTTATCGGGTATGCGAATACCAACAGTATCCTTCTTTGTTTTCATCAGTTTGGGTACCTGCCTGCTTGCATCAAGAATAAACGTAAACGGGCCGGGCAATGCTGCCTTGAGCAAACGAAATACCGGAGTAGACACACTGGATGCATAGTCGCTAAGATGACTGAGATCGCTGCAAATAAAGGAAAACTGTGCCTTTTTCACATCAATATTCTTGATCCGCGCGATACGCGCAATAGCAGATGCGTCAAAGATATCGCATCCTATTCCGTAAATTGTATCGGTAGGGTAAATTATCACCCCTCCACTCCGCAGACAATCCACAACCATTTTAATCTGGCGGGGCTGCGGATTATCAGGATGGATCTGCAATAACATTTTCTATGCTTTACGCTAAAGTTACACCTTTTAAACTTGCTATGGTATGCTGTATACAAAACACTACCATTATTGGGACGTCATGCACCAAATGATGTGGTATTTTTTACATTTGCGTTTCAACTGACCTTTTATTGCAACTTTCGATCATTATACCAACCTGGAACAATCTGGCCTTTGCAAAGCTTTGTGTGGCCAGTATCCGAAAAAATTCCGCCTTTGATCATCAGGTGATACTGCACATAAATGATGGCAGCGACGGCACCCTGGAGTGGGCAAAGAAAGAAGGTATAGATTACACAAGTACACCTGATAATGCAGGAATATGTAAAGCCGTGAACGAAGCCGGAGGTCTTGCAAAGCATGAGTACATAGTGTACATGAACGATGATATGTATGTATGCCCGGAATGGGATTTACACATAGCAAAAGAAATCAATGCAGCGGGCACTGATTGTTTCATGTTCTCAAGTACGATGATAGAACCGGCGGATCATGGCAATCCATGTGTTATTCATCGCGACTATGGCACATCAATAGACACATTTGCCGAGCAGCAACTGCTGGCAGAATGCAACAAAATAGAAAAAGCTGACTGGACGGGATCTACATGGCCGCCAACGATCGTGCACCGTAAGTATTGGCTGATTACAGGCGGATATAGCATAGAATTGAGTCCTGGGGTGAGCAGTGACGATGATTTTGCAATGAAAATGTGGTATGCTGGGTGCAGAATATTCAAGGGCATAGGAAAAAGCAGGGTGTATCATTTCCAGTCGAAGTCGACACTACGGATAGTTAAAAACAATGGCCGGAAACAGTTTCTCATGAAATGGGGCATCAATCAGTCAACATTCAACAAGCACTATATCAGACGGGGCACACCCTATACCGGCGCACTGGCTGACCCTGGCGAAATGCCATGGGAGCAGTTCAGGGCGTGGATAAAAAGGAAAATAATGTAAAATTGCCCGGACGTAAATGACGCACCAGGCAATAAAATAGTAATTGATTTTGCAAGAATTTAATTAGCGTTTCATCAAAGCTAAAGCCAGAACTTCTGCAGCAGTGTCTACATAATGAAACTTCAACCCTTTAAGATACTGCGCATTAATCTCCTCAATGTCCTTTTGGTTCTGGTTGCACATAATGATCTCGCGGATACCTGCGCGCTTGGCAGCTAGTATCTTTTCTTTGATACCGCCGACAGGTAATACCTGCCCACGTAACGTGATCTCACCGGTCATGGCATAGAATGGCTTTACCCTGCGCCCTGTGAACGAAGATGCAAGGGATGTAAGCATGGTGATACCCGCACTGGGTCCATCTTTAGGCACCGCACCTTCAGGCACATGTATATGAATATTCACCTCTTCGAAGCGATCGCTGTCGATGTTGAATTCTGCCGCATGTGCACGCAAAAAAGACAATGCTGTTGTTGCACTTTCCTTCATAACGGTACCCAGGTTGCCGGTAAGCGTAAGGGCACCTTTACCTTTTGACAAAGATGATTCAATAAACAAAATATCGCCTCCGACAGAGGTCCATGCAAGGCCAACCACGACCCCGGGTGGATGCCCCTTTGTGTAAATGTCGTTAGAGTATCTGGGCCTTCCCAATGCCTGCACTACCTGTGCATCAGTGACCACAGGGTCTATAGTTTCTTCCATAGCCACTCGCTTGGCCATAGACCGCATCATACCAGCAAGCAATCTATCCAGTTCACGCACACCGCTTTCACGGGTGTATTCCTGTATGATCCGGAGGATGACCTTATCCGGAAATTTCATCGGTACCTTCACCAGTCCATGCAAATCACGTTGTTTAGGTATCAGATGACGTTTGGCGATCTCTGTTTTTTCCTCTGGCGAATAGCCAGAAAGCTGTATAATCTCGAGCCGGTCGCGGAGCGCAGGTTGTATCTCACTCAGGCTGTTTGCTGTAGCGATAAACAAGACCTTGGACAAATCGTATTCGAGCTCCAGATAATTATCATAAAATGAATTATTCTGTTCCGGGTCAAGTATTTCCAGCAAAGCCGAACTCGGATCTCCGCGAAAATCTTTGCCCAATTTGTCGACCTCATCAAGTATAAACACCGGGTTGCTGGTCTTGACCTTTCGCAAAGACTGAATGATACGGCCAGGCATGGCCCCAATGTATGTTTTGCGGTGTCCACGCAACTCGCTTTCATCATGCAAACCACCAAGACTCAGGCGAACGTATTTGCGCTCTATGGCTGCCGCAATACTCCTGCCCAGTGATGTTTTGCCAATACCCGGAGGCCCTACGAAACATAGTATCGGCGATTTCATATCACCTTTTAACTTCAGTACTGCGAGATACTCAAGAATGCGGTCCTTTATCTTGTCCATACCATAATGATCGTGGTCCAACACCTTCTGAGCCTTTTTCAGATCATAACTATCCTTAGTGTATGTTTCCCAGGGCAAATCGAGCATGAGATCCAGGTGATTATAAATCACTGAATAGTCCGGGGTGCTGGGGTGCATGCGTTCCAGCTTTTCAATGTTTTTCCGAAAGAGTTCCCTGGCACTTTCGGTCCATTTCATTTCTTCAGCCCTTTTTTGCAGGTCTTTTATCTCACGGTCATTCGGATCTCCACCCAGTTCCTCCTTAATAGACTTCATCTGCTGCTGAAGGAAATACTCCCGCTGCTGACGGTCTATATCTGCTCTTGTTTTATTGGTGATCTCGTTTTTCAACTCTACCAACTGCAACTCAGACTGTAACAAATTCAGCAATTTCTCAGCACGGAGGGTTACATTGTTCTCTTCGAGCATTGCCTGCTTTTCCTGCAATTTGGACGAGATATTGGAAGCAATAAAGTGCATCAAAAACGACTGTTGCTCTATATTGCGCAATACAATTCCAGCTTCGCTGGGGATATTGGGCGACTGCTGTGCGATTCGTTCGCCATAGTCCTTTATAGACGATATCAGCGCGTCGAAACCGGGATCTTTTTTAGGGTATTCATCCTCGAGGTAATTTATCTCTGCACGATAGTATGGATCGGTCTGCGTGTACTTGCTGATGCGGAACCTGATGCGGCCCATAATGAACAGCGTAATATTGCCATCAGGCATTTTAATCTGCTTCACCACCTTTGCCAGTGTGCCTACCTCGTATATATCATCAGGTGTAGGGTCATCATTATTGCTGTCCTTCTGCGCAATTACACCAATCCATTTATTTGTTCGCTGCGCTTCTGCAATCGCTTTTACCGACTTCTCGCGGGCCACTGTGATCGGCAACACAACATTCGGAAACAGCACAGTATTGCGTAGGGCTATGATAGGCAGGTCAGAAGGAAGAGATGCACGCTCCTGATCATCCATTTCATCCTCGCCAAGTGGGACAATAGGCATGAATTCCATCTCCTGCTCATTCTGATTCAGCAACATATCAAACATTGAGTTCATTTCAGACATTATGACAAAGTTATCCCTTATTCGTATGTAAAATAGTGGAAAAGATAATGGGCAATACTTGTGCCAACAGAAATAATCGGCAATAATTGCAGGAATTTGCCTCAAAGAGTGAAGATATGCGACAAAATGTATTGGAGGAGAGAGCAAACCAGCAACGGCAAATACCAGACCACGAAGTGCCGGGTATTCAACTTATCATTTCTTCTTCTTCGCCGGCTTTGCAACGGTGTTGTACTCAAGACACAAACCGATCCAGTAGTTCATTTCTTTTTTTGATTTAAGCACATCCTGACTTACATAAACGTACCCTTTCATGGGTTTGCCTGTGAACTCCATTTCTCTGCACCCTTCCCTCATAAGTGCCTTCTCGTATGCATCGGGACCAATACGGCACATCATCTCATTTTTCACAACACCAACACACATCTTCCCATTGACCATGTAACATGTGCCGCCAAACATGTGTTTTTCTACAACATCGGGCAGGAAAGCAACAGCCTCTCTTATCCGGTCATTTAGTTTTTCGTCGAATGCCATGTGATAAATTTAAGAAAAACGGACGTGTATTTGCAAATGTTAAACCTGCTTTGATAAAAGGACTATAACATTTTGTTAGGTGGACCCACTTGCGATATTTGGTACCTTCAGGAAACAAAAATTTTAAACAATCTAAAAAACACTGCCATGACCATTCAATTCAATACGGATCACAACATCCCTGCAAGAAAAGCACTGAGAGAACCACTTGTGTCTATGATCGCTGACGAGCTGCGCAGGTACAAAGACCACATAACCAGAATAGAAGCACACCTTACAGATGTAGATGGCGATAAAAACGGCATAAACGACAAACGGTGTGTATTGGAAGCAAGGATTGAAAAAAAGCGGCCTGTAGCAGTTACCAACTTTGCCAGCACACATTTGCTGGCCGTAGAGGGCGCGCTGGATAAACTGAAATCGCTACTCAGAAAGAAGCTTGAAAAAAAATAAACCGCACTAAAAAAGCAGCAACGCGATTCTGAAACGGTCAGGGGCGTAGAATTTCCAACGATCCGTCTTCGCATATACGCACAAGTCTTGAAGGCTTGCTGACGACGGTATCTGTTTGCCGGTAACCAACAACATAGTCGACCCCAGACCGAATTCCTACATCTACCATATCGAAAATGGCTGGTGTTGGCTGTCCGCTAATGTTGGCTGAAGTAGAAACCAGGGGCTTTCTGAAACGCTTGATCAATGCCTTGCAGAATGGCTCTGCGCAAACCCTGATTGCGATACTGCCATCGGCATTCACTGCATTTTCCGGAAAACCTAGGGCATTTTCGTACACAACAGTTGTGGGCACATCAAATGATTCGATGATAGCGATGATATCGGGATGAGGGCTGGCTACATATTGAATGACGTCCCGTGCCTCAGCTAATAAAACAATGAGGCTTTTCTGGCGCGGGCGCTGTTTTATAGCAAATATTTCGTCTACGGCTTTTTCGTTCAGCGCATCACACCCCAATCCCCAAACAGTGTCGGTGGGGTAAAGGATATTACCGCCATTTTGCAGGACAGCGATGCAATTTTTTATGTCGTTTTCAAAGTCCACCATAGTAATTGGTTGTTTGTTATTTGATGCGCACATTTGAAGTGTCCTTCCGGGCAAGTTTTATGACCATGCAGCCCGCAGGGACGGCAGCTAAGTGTTTCCCGGGTCTGCACAATACGGGCTTCCGGTCTCAATGGACCAAACCCAAATGATGGTACCGTGGAACAAAAGACTGCAGTAAGTGGCGCAGCAACTGCAGACGCGAAGTGCAGTGGTGCCGAATCATTGGTATAGTTCATTACAGCACCCTGCATCAATGCGGCTGATTGCAGAAAATTCAATTTGCCACAAAGATTCCGGACATTGGCATGGGTGACCTTACCAATTATTGCGTCGCCGGTGACAGTGTCTGAGGGGGCACCAATGATAAAAACAGTATACATTTCGGGTATTTCGTTGATCAACTCAACCCATTTTTGTGCCGGAAACTGCTTTGTGAACCAAACCGACGATGGGGCGATACAAACGTAGGGTTGTGCTGTGTACTGCTCGATCCATTTCCTGTCAGCAACAGAGGGGTATAGTGCAGGCATTGCATAACCACCTTCTGTAATATCAGCAATCAGCAATTGATTTCGCTGTACCTCATGAACAGCATTTTTGTCAGCAGTTGCCGAAATGACATGCTTTACAATACGTGTAAATCCGAAAGACAGGGGATTCTTGTCGAATCCGGACCGGTAAGGGGCGCCCGACAGCAATGAAATAATGCCTGATGTGGCAAAGCGATGAGGGTTGATAACATGAGTATAATGTGTACGCCGCACCTGCATTGCCAACCTGAACAGGTTCCTGTTCTTTTGCTCCTTTTTATCCCAGATCAGAACATTACTAATGAACGGATGATTACTGAGCAGACCTTCATTGCCTTTGCGCAGCAAAACGTCGATAACGGCATCCGGGTATCGGTCATGTAACTTTTCGGCAAGGGCAGTTGCGAGCACTACATCGCCGGTAAAGGCGGTCTGAATGATTAGGAATCTGAACATCGGCAATGTAAAATTACAACTGTATTGCTTTTGGATTGTTTTAACAATAAAAAAATCTGTTTTTTCGAATTTTGGTCCTAAATTTGTTACACTCTTAAACAATAAAACAATTAATCATGAGAAAGCTATTTCTGGCGTTGAGTATCATCCTATTGTCAGGTGGCGTGGTAATGGCGCAGGGTAAAAAAGGCAAAAAGGGCAAAGACAAAGATAAAGGCGAGCAACTTGTAATAGAGTCGGCAGCAAATGCTACACCTACCAATCTGAGTGCTCTACCGGCAGCGCCTGCAACAACCCTGAAAGTTGAAGATCTGGATTTCACAGACGTAGTACATGACTTTGGTACGGTGATGGAAGGTCCTGACGCGTCATGTGTCTTCACGTTTAAAAACAATGGTAAAGAACCAATCATCATTCAGAAAGCTCAGCCATCATGTGGCTGCACAGTTCCCTCTTTCTCGAGCGAACCAGTAGCTCCGGGTGCTACAGGAAAAATTGATGTTGCCTATCACACAAAGGGCAAGCCAAATGCATTTTCAAAGTCAATCACTGTGGTTTCTAATGCCGGCACTAAAGTGCTTACCATCAAGGGCACTGTAGAAAAAGCACCTGTTTCGTCTGTACCGGAGAACACATCAATGATGAAAACAACTAATTAATTCAATAACAATTCAAATTAACCAAACTAACAAACAAGTACATGAAAAGAGTATTTCTGGCTTTTATCTGCCTTTCATTAACAGCGGCTGTTGCAACTGCACAGGATATCAAACCGTCGGCACCTACACCGGCACCTACACCTGCGTCTCCTACACCACCACCGCCACCGGCACCACCAAAAGTTAATCCGAATGCAGGCAAATTCAAGTTTAGTGAAGAGACTCATGACTTTGGCGAAGTACCGGAAGGCCCATTGGCTGAATATGATTTCGAATTCAAGAACGTAGGAAAAGAGCCAATCGTAATTCAGGAAGCACATGGCTCTTGCGGCTGTACTGTACCTAAATGGCCTACTGAGCCTATCCTGCCAGGTAAAAAGGGTGTAATTCATGTTGCTTACAACTCTCAGGGACGTCCCGGACCGATCAACAAAGACATCACTATCAACTCTAATGCGGCTCAAAGTCCAATGGTATTGCACATAAAAGGTAATGTGAAGCCAAAACCAGCGGAACCAGCTGCGGCAGAGAAAAAATAAGCTTACTTTAACAGTTATAACAATATAAAATAGTTGGCTTTCGCCAACTATTTTAAGATAAGAAAAGTCTGAACCTAAAAAATGATGAAAATGAAGAAAGCAATTGTTGTAATACTATGTATGATAGCTGTAGTTTCGGGCCGGGCTACAGCTCAAAATAAGGTTGAAGGACCGGTTTTTAAGTTTATTGACGGCGAAACACATGATTTTGGAGTGGTTAAAAAAGGACCTCCGGCAGGACATACCTTTGAGTTTACGAACGTGGGTACGGAACCAATAATCGTGATGAATGTTACCCCTTCATGTGGCTGTACCAATGTTGACTGGAGTAAAAACCCTGTCCTTCCCGGTCAAAAAGGCTTTATACATCTGGACCTGAAAACAGAGGAGCAAAACGGTGTATTTCACAAAGAGGTGTACATACAATCTAATGCAAAAACTCCAAGAGGAGAAAAAAGGTATACGTTGTATATAAAAGGTGATGCGAAAGACAATGTGACTGAGGATGACCTGAAAAAGAACAACGACAAAAAGAAAGTTAAGCATTAGTAACCGTAAAGATTCGAAAAGTAGTAAAAGGCTGCCCTCAGGCAGCCTTTTACTTTGGGATACCGGCGTGCTCAACACCACCCCAAAGCGTCATTTTCGGCAAGAAAGCTTCTCCAGGATTTTTTCAGAGATGGCATCAGCATATATGCCATAGCCGGTCACTAATACACCTTTGAGTCCAAGCGGCGAAGCGATAGCATATACTACTGCTTCGTCGGCCGGATCTGAATTGCCCTCGTATCGGTAAACCTGGTCAATCTCAAAATTCTCGTAACTCAGTTGAACAATATCGCAAACCAGGTGTTCGCCTACAATATTAAAATCTACATTGTATCCTTGCTTCCTCAACTCTGCGATGGCCTCTGTAACAGTGGCGTAGTGATAATTCTCTTCCATGGTAGTTGCATTAATTGCAGATAGTTGAAGCTATAAGTAACATCAACATCATGATAACCTTAAGTAAAGTTAGCAAGTAACCTATGCGTAATGTTACAGGATTACCACGTAAGACAAACTAAAATACACCGCATCGATGGGTAAACAGGAAAAGGAAAGCCGGATATCTGTGCAACGCGAAAAACCGATTCAAAATACCGTATTCAGTGTTTCCCGGTGTAATCAGTATTGTTCCTTTTCATTAGGAAAATCACGGCTCTTAATGTCCCTGATGTATTGGGTTGTCGCTCCTGATATTGCTTCGTACAGGTTGAGGTAACGACGGAGGAAACGAGGAGAAAAGTTTTTGGTTATACCCAACATGTCATGCATCACCAATACCTGACCGTCAACACCGTTGCCGGCACCGATGCCTATTACAGGTATCTTTAGTTGGGCTGCAACCTCTGCACCAAGTGTAGCTGGTATTTTTTCGAGTACCAAGGAAAAGCAACCGGCTTCCTGCAGGGCTTTTGCATTCCGCAGCAACATTTCTGCCTCGGCCTCTTCGCGGGCACGAACGGTATAAGTTCCGAATTTGTAAATTGATTGTGGTGTAAGACCCAAGTGACCCATAACCGGAACACCGGCCCCAACGATCCGTTTAATAGACTCACAAACCTCTTCACCCCCTTCCAGCTTTATGCCATGTGCGCCGGCTTCCTTCATAATCCGGATAGAGGAAATCAAAGCCTCTTTGCTGTTGCCCTGATAAGAGCCGAACGGCAGGTCTACAATGATCAGACAACGCTTGCAGGCCCTCACCACACTCTGCGCATGATATATCATCTGATCGAGGGTTATCGGGAGTGTAGTTTCATGCCCTGCCATAACGTTTGAGGCTGAGTCGCCAACAAGTATTACGTCTATTCCGGCATCATCGAATATACGCGCCATCGAGAAATCATACGCCGTGAGCATACTGATCTTCTCGCCATGGTCCTTCATAGACTGAAGGGTATGAGTGGTTACGCGTTTTATTTCTCCGTGTATAGACATAAACTAAAATTATTGGCAAAGACCCGCAAACGCGGAAGGTTTCATTTTTTGTAAAAGTAAGCCTACATGGCGACTTTTTCCATCCAAAAAGCAAAAAAACACGTTTTGGTGACACTGATCAGCGGCAAGGAAAATCGCATGTTTTTGAGTTTCTTTCAATAATCGATCACGGCAATCCGCACCCCGACCGGTCAGGCTGGTTTGCTGCTTTGTCAATAAATACTATCTTTACGACCACGATATAAGAGGCAAATTGAGTAGCACAACAATTAATTTTGATGAATTACAAGTTAGATAAAAAGCAGATTTATATTGCTACCTGTGTTGCTATTCTTTTCATTGTTGTAGTTGCTTTTTTCAAATTCCCACTCAGTCACCGCCAGGTTGGAGACGAGAGCAGTTATTTTCAGGAAGTAGATTATTTCGCCCGATTCGGCTTTTTTCAGGCGTTGGCACAGGGCACATCACTGGTATATTCCCTACTTATTTTTGCGGTTGACAAGATTTTCTTCCTTGGCAATTTCCTTGTTGCCGCACGTGTGCTGAATATTCTCTGTTTTGTTTTTAGCGCATTTCTCCTGTTCAGGCTACTGCACAGGTTCAAAGGTATGTCGCCGGCAGCCATCTCCATGAGCCTGATGTATTTTACGGTTATCTGCAGTGGATGGTGCTGGAAAGGACTGCCGGACATTGTAAGCCTGATGTTCCTCTTTGGCGCAATGAACCTGATTACTGGTAACGGAAAAAAGGCAAACTATGCAATAGCTGCATTTTTTGTGCTGTGTGCATTTGCTACAAAGCCTACAGCCATTTTCTACTTCCCGGCACTCCTGGTTGTTACGTTCATCTATAGCAAAAGACGCAGCGGTATGCGCAATGGCATCACGGATGCGCTGCTTTTTACAGGTACATTCGCGCTTTGCTTTGCTGCCTATCACGTACCCGGATACATGAGTTATGGCCGGCTGATGCTGGAAGATAAAAATCACACCTACTCCGGAATACAACGGGTAGAAAACAAAGTATCGTGGAATGATGCGAATGTGTACTTTGAAAAATACAATCCGCAACACAAGGAAAATATATGGGCGATAACCATGGAAGAAGTAGATTCTTTCAGAACTGCACACCCCGAAATGAAACTGTACGAGGGACACATAGCGTTTGCGGTCAACAGTCCTGCAAAATTTGTTAGCAATACCGCAGATAAGATTTTTCTGATACTACCCTACAGCATACAATATGGTTTTTTCTTCGCAAAGTGGACAATCGCCAACAGGTTCATTCACAGCATTTTTATCGTAAAGCTACTGAGCATGCTGTTGATAGGTGGCATTTTTGTTATGGAGCGAAAGTTTGTAAAAGACAATCTATTGCTATTGATACTACCCCTAAGCTACTATGTATTCCTGAGCCTTTATGTATTTGCGCAGATGCAGGACAATTGGATTCTCTGCTGCCTTCCGCTCCTCGCAATACCGGTAGCAAGGTTTCTCGCGGGCAAAATTCATATAGTACAGCTGCTGCTGCTGCAGGCGATCTATATTTTATTGTAACACTACCGCATTTGCACAGCTACTGTGCAAGCCAGTATTTGCGAAGCAACCACTCTGCTACTGCAACTATAAGGATAATGAGAAAATACCATTTCCGGTCTACCAGCGGCACAGTCTCTGTATTAGTCTGTATTACCGGCTTTATGTTTGCATTGCTGATAATGCTGTCGTACAACGACGGGATACCGGACAGCGTAGCAAAAGTACCTTTGTTTTTCTGTGCCAGATCGTAGAGCAGATGATAGTCTGCTCCCGTCTCCATCAGTTCAAGCGGTACGCTTTCCACAACAAATGTGCCGGATGCAGACAGCGCCTTGCTTCCATAATTTGTGCGGGCTGTGTAGGTGTACCTTCCGCCCGCCCTGATACCTATGTTGAGATTGTATCCTGTACCTGAGCGCTCAAAAGTATATTCCTGCGCTCTGCCGGAAGAATCGGTAACGGTAATCTGAACATCCGGTGTATTGATGGGCTCGTTACTGGCGTTTAGTAAAATAGCATTCATGGAAACCGCCTCCTGATCGCTCCAAATATGTCTGGGTAGGATGACGTTAAATTGCCTTTCGCCGGTATTTGCACAAAGGAATGCGACTGTCTGCCGGATACACTCATCAATCACATTGTGCTCGTCAAAGTGCTTGAACTCGTACATACGCCACCGCCATATCCCCTCCCCCGCCAGTATTGCCGACGGCACACTACCCTGCTGCATCATCCAGGCTGGCATAACGCCAGCAGGCGTGCGCTGGGTAAACAGTATGTTGGTGCCCGGTGCAGCCATAATATTGCTGGAGTAAGCCACCAATGGAGGCATTTTGTCTGTAACAGCCTGAATACGTTGTGGCACCGTAAACGCATTGAACGGAGAGTGAAATGAAAGTGCAATATCATGACCAGCTGCTGCTGCAATACCAATGTGTGTGATTTGCTTCAGCCCATTGATAGCCGTAATATCAGATTGAGAAGTGAGTATAAACCACAATGGCTTGTGTGCTGCACCCAAAAAAGGCCCCATACGATGACGGGCGGATGGAAGCCCATGCAGAATGATCACATCATAATTGCTAACTGATGCGGGGAAGTTTTCGGCACTGCATATCGTAACCTCATGACTTTCGAGTGAAGACAGCGCATCTTTGAAAGCGTTAACATCGGGATGGGGTGCGGCTGACGCGATCAATACCTTTTTCTTTTCGTCAACAATCTCAACAAAAACATCACGCCTGTTGTTAGTGACGTTCTTTTCCCCTTCGGCCTTTGGTAGCGTGATGACGTAGTGGTGTACCCCTGCCTTATCTGCCTTAACCGAAAATGAAATGGAACGATCAAAGCGGTCACTTTTTACCTGAAAAGGTATCGTCAAAAGCACCTCACCCCCCTCCTGCAGTACTGCCCCCTGGTTATATCCACTGCACAACTCAGCAATGACATCGGTACGAATTTCAAAACTGGTGTTGATGGTTGCCGTTCGGTTGGCATAGGTACGCGAAATGCGCAAATCCTTTTCCCTGGTGCTGTCGCCAAGTGCTATGGTATACAATGAAAAATTACCGGATGACTGACGGAATGCCGGATTTACACCCTGATTGAATCTACCATCACTGGCAAGCACTACGGCGCCCAGGTTTTGCATACCATAGTATTCCTCTGCCCGTGCCAGCGCTGCAGAAATGTCTGTAGCCGGTCTGGAAAACAAATAGAAACTATCCTTTCCTACATCGCCACCAAAAGACCATTGTACAACCCTGTATTTACCGGCCAGTTTTTGGGAGAGGGCTTCCATATTTTTGCGATATATGGCTGAGTCGTCACCTAACGCTATTCCTGCAGATGTAGAATTATCCTGTAGCAACAGTACTACGGGCTGTTCAGTAACATTTTTGTTGATGACGATATCTGGTACAAGTACCAGCAGCACAACAGTCAATACCACAATGCCCCGTAAAAGGGAAGTAAGCCAGGGATAAGGAACAGCGCGCCGTTTGTCGGCCAGATAAACCCAAAAAGCTGCGCCAAAAGCTATTAAAAAGGCGAACAGCCAGTATATCAATTGCATAGAGGCAGCAAGCTAAGTAAAAAATCAAAAAGAAAAAGTAAAAATACAACGGCCCAGCCACTCTTTCTAAATGTTAAAGTTCGCCGGCGACAAGCAGTTTTATATCCGGCTTTATGTTCCGGTGACTTTTCAATAATCATATTCACTAATTTCACGGCAGAGAACAGAGTAATATGCGCCTATTTATACTTGCTTTTATAGCTTTACTGGTTACAGTATTCAATGCCCGTGCACAAGATGATCTTTTTGGCCCGTCTGAACACAAAGATGCGCGTCATGGGTTTGTGCTGAATGGCAATGGGGGATTTGATCTGGCAGGCGGAGATATGGCCAAACGTTTTGGCAACTCTTTCAGAGTTGGGCCGGCATTAATGTATAAAACCGCGTCAAACTGGCTTTTCGGTGCAAAATTTGATTTCATAATTGGAAGAAATGTGAAGGAAGACTCACTGATGTTTAATATCAGGGACAAATACCAAACATATAGCCAAAATTTGTTTGAGTTTATCAATATTGATGGCCAACGTATAGGTGTACCGGTTTATGAGCGCGGCTATGCGGTGGGGCTGGCTGCCGGTAAGATTTTTTCGCATTCCAAATCGCATCCGGACAACGGCATAATGGTGCTGACAACAGCCGGGTTTATGCAACACCGTATCAACATCTTTGACAAAGACAAAACTGTAATGCAGTTGCGTGGCGACTACCTGAAGGGCTATGATCGCCTTTCAAACGGTCTGTTTCTGGAACAATTTATTGGGTACATTTACTTTTCAAACAATAAGCTGATCAACTTCAATATCGGACTCGATATTATGGCTGGCTTTACCCAAGGACGTCGCGACTACCTTTACGATGTGATGCGACCCGACCATGCAAAACGCCTGGACCTGCTGTATGGAGTACGTGCGGGATGGTTTATACCCATGTTCAAGCGGCACTCAGAAGACCTGATGTTTGAATAAAAAACGACTATCTGAACTACCAGAATACACCCATTCAAAAATGTAATGGCCCGAATTTTCGTGGCTTACGGCATTCGATAGGGAAATCTTCTGGCGGCTCGGCGCATCACCATCTCTGTTAGCTGAACGGGTGAACTTCCCACGCTGCCCTGCGCCCTAAGGGTCATTCGCCAAAGTAACTCTCCAGAAGCACCATCCCGTATGCTGGTTGTGGCAGTAGTGTTGTTGGTACTACCCATCACTCCAAATAGTGCGTAAATGGCTATCGCAGCACCATCAGACATCGGCTTGTCTGTATTTATAGACATATCAATCACTCCGTCAACGCCGAGCAACGCAGCAATTTTCTTAGCATCCATGGCACGCATTGATGTGTAGTCCACATTTTCGTTCCTGAGCTTTGCATTCGTAACCGCAATATCCTGAAACGCTACCGAGTACTTCATACGCCCCTGCTTACGTAGTATCCAATTGTATATAGCTTCCTGCACAGCGGCTGATGCCCTCTGCTCCATATCAGCGTGCTCTGATGGTGATATCTTTTTCATTTGACCGGGTCTGAGTTGGATGTAGACCTGAGGCGGTATAATTGCTACCATTTTGTGCCTATCAATTTTCTCATACATAGATGCCGCCCGAAAGGGCCTTGGAGCACATGCGCTAATCAGAACGACAAATACGAGTAAAATAACCGGGCTTATTTTCATAAAAGGTGGTTTGTGTAAATGTACAAGACCGTCGCAAAATGACAAAACAAACAGAAACTGCTAATTGTGGGAATACGAAGTATCTGTAAGCGACTGCAAAAAGGCTATAATATCTCGTTTCTCTTTTGGCGATAAATTCAGTTTGTCACCCGGTAGTGTTTGGGTGGCAAGAACTATTCCACGGCCGGCACCGCCACCATCGTTATAAAAATCTACTACTTCTTCGAGAGTACTAAAAACCCCGTTGTGCATGTAGGGTGCTGTTAGTGCAACGTTTCTAACGCCCGGAGTCTTGAACGCATATTTATGAAAAGGATGGCGGGTAAACAAAAACCTACCCTCGTCCTGATCAAGGTTGGAGATATTTCCAGCTGTTTCGGGTACAGCCAGCGTTTCTGATTCCGTCTCCTGGTAGAGCGGCGGTATGAGTCCATTGAATAGTGGAGCGTAATGGCAGGTGCCACACCGGGCCTTCCCCATAAACAGATTAAAGCCACTTCTTGCTGCGACTCCAAGGCTATCAGTCTGCCGCCGAATATAGCGGTCGAAAGGGGAATCGAAACTGATCAAAGTACGAATGTATGACGACATGGCATTAGCAATATTGAATTCAGACACAGCTACCGGCTCTTTGGGGTAGGCTGCACGAAACATACCATGGTACACACTGTCTGCCTCCAGCCGGGGAATACTGTTCAGCAATGAACCATTCATTTCATCTGCATTGTGCACTACCGCACTCAACTGATGCTCCAGGATACGAGCACGAGAATCGTAGAACTGTGCTGTTTGCAAAGCAGCATTCCATAAAGAGGGCGTATTGCGCAGCAACAGTTTTTTGCCTGTCATATCCGGACCTTTTTTTAGGCTATCTGAAAATGCCAGTTCCGGCTTATGACACGAGGCACAACTGCGACTGCCGTCTCCCGACAAGATCGGGTCGTAAAACAAACGCCTTCCCAACGCTGCCCTTGCAGGAGTGACTCTGAAATTGTCGTTGGGCGAAAAAAAATCGGGATTGAAAATATCCGCCGTAAAAAGGTTATCCGCGTATGGATTCAATGGATATACCTCGGTACCATCTACAAAACCCAGCGTACGGCTGCAGTAAGACAGCCAGTCAGATATCGGATTGATATATTCCCTGATGAAGGTGAGTCGGTCGAACGTGTTGAAATTGTTATTTACAGTCAGGTAACGGTCTGCTTTGACAAATAACAATGCACCTTTACGGCCAACAGAATCGGGTAACAATTTGCCGTAATAGCCTGCAACATGCCTGACGGAAGACAAAACAACACGGGTCTCCGGAAGGCTATGAAATGATAAGGGCGCATCGAAACCAGTGATACCCATAGATATCGTGCGATAGGTCGCTAAACGCAATGCCCTCCATAATCTGTCATCACTGAAGTAGTATTGCCGGTCCGGATCCGATCGAAGTTGTTTGATATTGCGGGACAGGAAAAGAATCTCTGCGGCAATTTCGTTCTGACGAACCGATGATGCAAAAAGCATTCGTTCCAGTACCTGCAACCCATGGGGTTTAAGTGAATCGGAAGGATTCTCTTCATCGATCTTCAATAAATCCGGACCATTGATTACACGCACTTTGTAAGTGGCAAAAATATCGACAAACATTTCCACCCTCTTGTAGTCGTTTCGGCATCGGTAAAAATGACCTATTAATGAATCCCTTCCACAATTGCGCACAGCAGCCGACCTGAACACAGAAAGTGACTTCAGCAACACATCAAGTTGCTGATCGTAATAAACAGCAGCCGACTGCTTGGGAACGCCGATTTCGCGGAAAGAAAGGCTCGCCACAAACGTCACGACCGTAAGAAAAACAAGTATCCACTTACTACTCTGCTTCATGCATGTGGGTCACAGCCCAATAATTCAATGTGTTAGATTGCGAACATAGCAGTAAAACCAACGGCAACCTTAAACCTTTTAAACACATAATAATTAGTTAACAGTAAACGCTAAAACACAGAGGTAACAAATCGGTAATTCAGGATACACAATGAGGTAACATGCCGGTAACGTGCCGAAACTACTTTCGGGGCTTGAAAATCAAGCAATTATGAAAAAAGCATTTCTACTCCTTTTTGTAGTGCTCGCGCAGATTGTCGCCGGGCTAACAGCACATGCTCAAACGCAGACCCTATTCGACTACGCATCACGGTGGCGCTATCTCGACAACGGCAGCGATCAGGGAACAACATGGAAAGACATTGGCTTCAATGATGCCTCATGGACCGACTCCACTGGCATTTTCGGGTATGGCGATCCATGGATCACAACCTGCATTCGCGGATGCGCCACAGCTTGTGGCACAGGCTGCCCCACAAAATTCATTACCACCTATTTCCGCAAAAATTTCAATATAGCAGATGTCAACAAATTCTCAGGAGTCACGCTCAATGTGTGGCGGGATGATGGCATTGTTGTATATGTAAACGGAGTGCGTGTATGGGAAAGCAATATGACTACGGGCGCTGTAAACTATCTCACTAATGCATTAACCATAATAGATGCACCCAACGAAAACACACCTGTTTCGACAACGATACCTATTTCTGCGTTTGTGAATGGCAACAACCTGATCGCTGTGGAAGTGCACCAGCGAGATGCCAACAGCTCCGATGTCACCTTCAACATGCAGGCACTTGGCGTCATCAAAACTTCATTTGTAACCTATGGGTCGCAATGGAAATACCTGACCGGTAGTGATCAGGGCACAACATGGAGAAATGGGACATTCAATGACGCGTCGTGGGCAACCGGTACCGGCCACATGGGATACGGTGAGTCTTGGACAAATACGTGTATCCCCGCCGGCCCAACATGTGTCAGTTACCCGCCAACCGGGCCTTGCAGTTCGTTTGCAGGCTGCAATAAATACCCGACCATCTACTTCAGGAAAACACTTAACATCTCGGACCCTGCAGCCTATGACTCTATGCGATTTTCACTTATAGTTGACGATGGCGCAGTTGTATACGTAAATGGAACTGAGGTATCACGTATCAATATGCCCGCCACTCCCGGTTTGAATCTGATGACCTATAATACACTGACGCCTACCCTGATGGCAGAAAACACAGCGGTGACCATATCGATACCGATTTCTGCATTTACAGCCGGTGATAATCAGATCGCTATTGAAGTGCACCAGAATGGAACCGGGGCCACATCAACCAGCTCTGATGCAGACTTCAATGCTCAGATCACAGGCGTGGTGCATGTTGTACCGGCCCTAGTGCGTGGACCATACCTGCAAATGGGCAACCAAACCTCTTTTATGGTACGCTGGCGTACCAATGTTGCCTGCAAATCGAAGCTGGAAGTGGGCACTGTTGCCGGCACCTTCCCACTAGTAGTTAATGATCCTGCAATGGTAACAGAACATGAAATAACCGTCAGCGGCCTGAATCCGGAAACCAAATACTTTTACAGGTTCGGAACCAATCTGGAAACTTTGCAGGGCGACACAACGAACTTTTGTGTTACAGCACCTGCAACAGGGTCACATCGCAGGGTAACCATTGCAGCCTATGGCGACTGTGGGCAGAATTCTGCCGGTAACCAGACAGGCGCACTAAGTGCCTACCAAAACTTCCTTTCAACCATAGGCATCAAAGCAGCGGATCTGATGTTGCTGGTAGGTGACAATGCCTACAATAGCGGTACGGATGGCGAGTATCAGACCGGTTTCTTCAATGCCTACCAGGGAAACATTCTGAAGAATCACATGCTTTTCCCGGCGCCTGGCAACCATGACTATGAGAATGGCAGTTCAGCACGACAAAATGACCACAATATCCCATACTACTCCATCTTCACAATGCCACAAAACGGTGAATCAGGAGGAGTACCATCGGGCACAGAGGCATACTATTCATACAACTGGGGCGATGTACATGTCCTTTCGCTTGATTCTTATGGTCGCGAAGATGCAGGTACTACCCGCCTGTATGATACACTCGGGGCACAGGTGCAGTGGATCAAGGCCGACCTGGCAGCCAACTCAAGAAAATGGGTAGTTGCGTATTGGCACCATCCTCCGTATACCATGGGCAGCCACAACTCAGACAATGAAGGTGAACTGGTAAATATCAGACAGAATTTTATCCAAATTCTAGAGCGCATGGGTGTAGATGTGATCATTTGCGGACACAGCCATGACTATGAGCGATCTTACCTGATGAAAGGGCACTTCGGTAACGAAGCATCTTTCAATACAGCAGCGCACGCTGTTGACAATTCCAGCGGAAAATACAATGGATCAGCTAACTCCTGCCCTTATACTACCCAGTCAGGGATGGTGAATCATGGCACTGTATACGTGGTATCGGGCTCATCAGGAGCAAGCGGCGGTACACAGGGTGGATACCCGCACAATGCCCTGCCTTTCTCGCTCAACGATGGTGGTATGTTCTTCATGGACATCAACGACAACAGACTGGATGCAAAATTCATCCGTAAAGACAACAGCATCTACGACCAGTTCACGATAATGAAAGATGTAAAAGTGCAGGATACAGTAGAAGTGCTATATGGCGAAAGTGTAGCACTTTCAGCTTCGTGGTCTGGCAACTACTCATGGGCTCCCGGAGTTACAACACGGACTGTAACTGCAACCCCACTTGCCGACACCCTTATTGAGGTGAAAGACAATGCAACAAATACCTGTCTCACAGACAAACATTACGTAGATGTGTTGTGCACCACTCCAGACATAACAACAAGTCCATCAGACATAACACGAATTGGCTGCGATGCAATGGTAACCTACGCGATAACCGACACCGGCAGACCGGCAGCAGCCATCACTTATGCATTTACCGGAGCAACATCAGGAACCGGCAACGGAACCGGAAGCGGCACAACATTTAGCGTGGGTGTAACAACAGTAACGCTTACCGCAGCAAACGAATGCGGTAGTTCGAGCAAAAACTTCAGAATAACGATACAAGCGCTTCCTACAATGTATAATGTGACAGGTGGCGGTGGCTACTGCCCGGGTGGTACCGGCGTAGCGGTAGGCCTGAGCGGATCTCAGGTAAATGTAAACTACCAATTGTACAATGGAGCAACGGCAATAGGAACACCTGTTGCAGGCACCGGGTCTGCTATTTCTTTTGGCATAATGTCTGTTCAGGCCACCTATAGTGTATTGGCTACTGATGTAGTCACAAATTGCACAAAAGGAATGAATGGCAATGTTACTGTGTTTGTACACCCCTTGCCACAGCCTTATACTGTTACCGGAACCGGCAATTACTGTTTAGGAGCATCGGGTTCTACACTTGGACTCAGCGGCTCTCAGGCAGGCGTGAACTATCAGCTATACACCGGCACGACAGCCATGGGCAGCGCAATCACTGGCACAGGCGCTGCAATATCCTTTGGCAGCTTCACCACTGTAGGCACCTATAGTGCGGTTGCCACCAACACTACGACAACCTGTGTAAACAACATGAACGGCAGCACAACAGTGAGCATTAATCCATTGCCTGCACAACACAACGTTACTGGCGGTGGCAACTATTGCATGGGGGGTACCGGAGTAGTAACAGGGCTTGATAACTCTGCAATCGGATTCAGCTACCAATTATACAATGGCACTACACCTACAGGCAGCGTGGTTGCCGGCACTGGTGCAGCAATCAGCTTCGGAGCACAAACCGCTTCGGCTGTATATACTGCCAAAGCAACAAACGATGCTACAGGCTGTGTTGCCATTATGAATGGCAATGCAACAGTTGCAATTGATCCATTACCATCCGCTTTCAACATAACTGGCGGCGGCAACTATTGCGCAACAGGAACGGGAGTAGCCATTGGACTGGACGGGGCAATAAGCGGAACCAACTACCAGTTGTATAACGGATCGACAACCGCTGGTACAGCAGTAGCCGGTACAGGATCTTCAATTACCTTCGGGCTGCAGACATCAGCGGGAACCTACAGTGTACTGGCAACAATCGCAGCCACCGGATGTACCAATGCAATGTCTGGCTCAGCGGCTGTAGGCATATATGCCCTGCCAACACCATTCTCGGTAACCGGTGGTGGTGAATACTGTAATGGCGGATCGGGAGTGACAATTGGTCTTGGCGGGTCTAACCTGGGCACTACATACCAACTACACAACGGAACAACACCTGTAGGAGCGGCTCTGGCCGGGTCTGGTGCACCGCTCAGCTTCGGGCTGCAGACAACTGCTGGTGTATACACAGTAACGGCTGTGAACACAACGACTACATGTACCAATTCCATGCCCGGTAGCGCTCTGGTTGTCATCAATCCAGTGGTCACACCAGCTATCCACTTGTCGGCCACGCCGGGATCAGATGTATGCACGGGCACCACAGTAGCATACACTGGCGCTGCCACCAACGGCGGTATTGCCCCCGGATACGAATGGAGCGTTAACGGTACAGTTGTATCAACAGGCGCTCCGTTACATAGTTACACCCCTGCAAACAACGACGTCGTGATACTGAAACTGACAAGCAACTATGCATGTGTAACCCAAACTAATGCCTTTGACACCATTACAATGTCTGTGCGTCCATGGGTAATGCCTACAGCAAACATTACAATAACACCAAATGACACACTGTGCGAAGGCACACCGGTAACGCTCTCTGCTACAATGACCAATGGCGGATCAGCGCCAGTTGCAAAATGGATTGTTAACTCTTCCGTAGTCAGTACCGCAAATAGCTACTCCTACACACCGGCCGACGGCGATGGTATTGTTTTGAACCTGGCAAGTAACGCACCGTGCCGCCTTGCAGAAAATGTGTACAGCAATATCATTAATATGCGTGTAAATGATGCCTATGTACCAGTTGTCAATCTGGTAGCTGTGCCGGGCACCTACATAGCAAAAGGACAGGTCGTGGTATTCACAGCATATGTTTCTGATGCAGGATCTGCGCCAACGTACAAATGGTCGATCAACAACACCGTAGTTTCCGGTGCCACCTCTGCTACTTTCGTCACCTCTGCGCTATCCAACAATGACTCTGTGAGTTGCTTGGTACGTGGCTCCGGTGGTTGCGGTGAAAATGGATTCAACAGCGTTATCATGAACGTAGAATCTGTAGGTGTTGCAACAACTGGCAACCGTAATGGTATAATTGTAACACCCAACCCAACTGCTGGTTCGGTACTCATAACTGGCAATATAGGATCATCGATCGATGGTAATATTACATTGAAAGTAACTAATATACTGGGCCAGGAAGTATTAGCAGCAACTGGGAAAACCAATGGAGGTAACATCAGCGAACAATTGACTCTGGGAAATAATCTCGCCGATGGTATGTACCTGCTGACTGTAACTACAACTTCAGGTGCGTATGTCTTTCATATCGTATTGAAAAAGTAAACCGCAACAAATCTAAAATGCAAATAGCCGCACCGAAAATCGGTGCGGCTATCTTTTTTTTCATTTGAAATTTGTTCCAAACTGTGCCCTTATACCTTATCCTATTACACCAAGATTACTGCCTGTATACAATATATTCGGGAGCAGGACAATCTCCAAATCTACTTCACAAGTAAAACTACAACATACCACCGTTCAGGATTGCTCAACACAAGAAACAGCGTATACATGATCGGAATAGCTGCTACCACATTCGTTTTCGTAACAACAATTGGCCAATACTACAAAGCGAGCTCAACTGCCGGGTCCCAGAAAATAGTCTTAAAATTAACCACTGCATCGTCAACAATAACGATACCTTCCCGCTCCAGCAACTGCTGCATTTTTTCCGGCGGGCTGAAGTGGTGCTTTCCGGTGAGCAACCCATTCCTGTTCACAACCCTGTGTGCGGGAACTTTTGGTTTTAAGCCATGACAGTTGTTCATAGCATACCCTACCACCCGGGCTCCGGAGGCAACACCGATAGCCGCAGCAACGGCACCATAGCTTGTTACACGACCTTTGGGCACACACCTAACTACATCATAAATTGCATTGTAAATGCTATCACTATCCGGCTTTTCCTTTGCCATTTTCGATTCTTTTTTGCAGTAACATAGTTCGCTTGGGTTCAGCAACCTGCTCGTAGTGGTATGGGCAATTCAAACAACCGTTTCCGCAGCAATACCCCCGCTCTAAGAGATACCGTGCCGTAAAAACAAGCAAACCATCCTGCGTTATATAATAGTCTTGTCCTTCGAGCATGCTACACTACATTAAATCGACACCAAACACTGATTTTCAATACAACTATTCACTTTCAGGTATTTCAGCAACTCCGTCATCTGCGATCAGCCTGTTGAAACGACCAGTTAACTTCACCCCATCGGGCGGCAATGAGAACGACACAAAATATATCGTTCTAGCATCTGCAAGATGCATCTTCTCATAAAATGTCTGAATGGCCAATGGCCCTGTCGCCTTTCCCTTTCCGTATATATCAGCGATATTTTCGTGCACTACGCAATGCTGAGCCAATATTGTCTCAACTGTAAAGTCGTACAATTCTTTCGAGTCTGTCTTCAGGTTGATTGTGGCACCGGGTTTGAGTATTTGCTCATACAGGTGCAGGTAGCGGGGATGTGTCAACCGGTTGGACTCTTTCTTTAAGAACGGATCGGGAAAAATAATCCAGATTTCTCCAACTTCCAGCGGAGCAAAATACTCTGTTATGTTCCCGATGTGGATTCGCAGAAACCCTACGTTACCGAGCCCTTCCTGCAGTGCAGTTTTCGCACCCGTATAGATTCGATTGCCCTTGATATCTACACCAACGAAATTCCTGTCTTTGTGCTCCCGCCCAAGGTTCACACTGTATTCACCTTTCCCACAGGCAAGCTCCAGCGTTACAGGATTATTGTTGCCAAAAAATGTAGCCCAGTTGCCGCTCATGTTCTCAGGATATTGCAGCACATTTTTATATGTTTCTATTGCCTGGAATTTGATCAGTTTTTTATGTCCCATGTAGCGGCAAAGATAGGATGTGTGAGCAGAGTAACAATAGCGTAACTGCCATCATGAATCCAGCACACAAAAAAGCTCCGGGAAATTAATCCCGGAGCTGCACAAAACCTATCCTCACAAAAACTACTTGTTCAATACTATTCTCACCATCTTAGAAGACCCGTCAATTCCTGCGAAACGGCACATATAAATACCTGAAGCAAGGTCATAAGGAAGTGATATTGCAGTAATCTCCGCATCTATCGGAAACTGCCCTACCATCCTTCCGTCTATGGTAAAGACAGAGAATAAGCCATGAACCGAGCTATTGATGGTCAATGAACCAGCAGTCGGGTTTGGATAAACTGCAAACAACGAATTGCCGGTTGCAGTCTCATCAGCAATCCCTTTGCTTGCTGGGGTCACCACTGATATGTCACGGGCTGAGAAACATCCGTTGCCCAATGTATACCTGATCGTTGCAACGCCATCGCTGACACCAGTCACAATGCCACCGGTAACAACAGTTGCAAGCGGTACATTCAGACTGCTCCAGGCACCACCGCCGGGTGTGCATACCAGAGTAGCCGTTGAGCCAACGTTTACAGATGTTGGACCGGTAATCGCTACGGGCGATGGGTTAACAGTAACAGTTGTTTTGCTGATACACCCGGTAGGAAGTGTATAGGTAATATTCGCACTACCGGCAGATACACCAGTTACAACACCTGTACTGGCGCCGATAGTTGCTTTGGCTACAGCTCCACTTGACCATACGCCGCCACCCGAAGATGAAAGCGTTTGCGGAACACCGATACACAGGCTCAAGGTGCCGGAAATGGCATCAGGCAGTCCGTTTACTGTTACCTGGCGTGTTGCCTGGCAACCCGAAGATGGAATCTTATAGGTGATCACAACAACACCGCTGGAAAGTCCTCTAACCAAGCCACCGGTACTTACAGTTGCCGTTGCTGGCACACTGCTGCTCCAGGTACCACCAGTAGTTGTGGAGGAGAGTGCAGTTGTGAGCCCTGCACAAACGGTGTCCTTCCCTGTGAGCGCCGAAGGTGGAGCAAAAACGGTTACGACAACCTTTCTGAAACATCCGGTGCTAACTGTGTAGGTAATGTTGGTAGTTCCTGTCTGCAATCCTGTTACGATACCGAGAGCAGGGTCAACTGTTGCTTTTACTATGTTACCGCTGGTCCATACACCACCACCAGTCGCACTGGCCAGAGGGCTAGGAACACCCAGACAAGCCGCTAATGACCCGGTAATGATAGCCGGTGTAGCATTAACAGAGATGTCCTGAGTTACCTGACAACCAGTACTGGAAACACTGTAGGTGATCGTTGTGTTTCCTGGTGCAATTCCTGCTACAACACCACTGGTGCTAATTGTAGCTGCAGCAGTATTACTGCTGCTCCATGTTCCACCAGTACTGCTTGAGAGCGTTATAACACTACCATCGCAAACACTAGAACCACCTGTAATTGCCCCTGGTAAGGCATTTACAGTTTGAACAAATGTCTTGTAACAACTTGGTGTAACAACATAGGAAATGACAGATGTACCTGCCGCGATACCACCAACAAAGCCTGTTACCCCATCAATGGTTGCTGATGCTGGATTACTGCTGCTCCAAACACCTCCACCATCGCTATTAGCCAAGCTATTGGTAGCTCCAGGACAGATGTTAGCTGTACCGGTAATAGTTGCCACTGAAGGACTAACAGTCACGACACGGGTAACGTAGCAACCTGAAGAACCCAATTTGTAGGTAATAACTGCAGTGCCTGCAGATACTCCAGTAACTACACCAGACGAAATGTTCACAGTAGCTCTGGTTGTATTGTTGCTGCTCCAGGTACCTCCTGACGGACCGCTTGCCAAGGTTGAATTAGATCCCTGACAAATCAACGCTGATCCGCTAATATCGGTAATGAACCCATACACAGTCATGTTAATTGTTTTGTAGCAACCTGCAGATACAGAATAACTGATAATTGAGGTCCCCTCAGAAATGCCAGTAAAAATACCACCAGTACCGGCAGTTGCAACAGCAGTATTCGTACTGCTCCAAATACCGCCGGGGGTAGGATTGGTAAGTATGGTAGATGAGCCAGGGCAGATATTTGCAACACCTGTTATAGCACCTACAGCCGCGTTTACTGTCATTTCAGTAGTACTGAAACAACCTGCATCGAGATGGTAAGTTACGATAGCAGTACCTACGGTCAACCCTCTAAGGTAACCTGTAGAAGAGCTGATAAGTATCCTGTCAGGATTACTGCTGGTCCATGAACCACCAGCTGTCGCATTGCTAAGCAACGCTACAGATACCGGCTGCCCAAGGCAAACCACCTGATCACCTGTATTGGGACTCGGAGTAGCAACTGTTACCGTTACTGAGCGCGGGCATAGCACACCAACAGTATAGTTGATCGTCGCAGTACCTACGCCTGCCACGCTCGTCACAATACCTGTCGAGGCATTCACTGTGGCAATAGCAGTGTTGTTGCTTGTCCATACACCGCCACCAGTGAGCGAAGCCAGAGTAGTTGTATTGCCTGGGCAAAGTGTCAATGCACCGGTAATTTCTTCCGGTGCTGCATTAACGGTAACTACTGTTGTATTAAAACATCCTGCACTGAGCGTATAGGTGATCACAACTACTCCAGGACTAACTGCTGTTACCACACCAGTAGCCTCATCAACTGTCGCTTTTGCGATCGCACTACTTGTCCAGGTACCACCTGTTGCAGCATTGGTAAGTGTAGTTGTAGCTCCCGGACAAACTGTCAGCGTACCACCTATCGCTGATGGAGGTGGCGTTACCGTCACAATTGCAGTTGCTACGCAACCAGCAGGAAGTGAATAACTAATAAGTGCCGTACCAGGCGTAATACCTGTTACTTTACCATTTGTGGCTGTCACAGATACGGTTGCATCAGCGCTGCTCCACACACCGCCGCCAGGGCTATTTGTGAGTGTGGTGATTGCACCCGGACAAACAAACAGTGTACCGCTAATTGTAGAAGGAACGGGATTAACTGTAATAGGGTAAACTGCCGAAGCACTTCCGCAACCATTTGTATTGGTATAAGAAATGATCACAGCACCTGCTGCCAAGCCACTTACCACACCGGCACCTGAGACGGTAGCCTGACCACTGTTGGATGAAGTCCAACTACCACCAGAACCTGCATTGACCAATGAAATGTTAGTTCCGGCACACAGCTCCGTAGGACCAGTGATTGCAGACGGCACCGCCGGCAGCGGATTCACTGTTATCGGATAAGTAGCCGTTATACTGCCGCAGTCATTGGTTACCGCATATGTAATTACGGTTTCACCGGGACCAATACCTGTTACAACCCCTGTGGCAGAAACGGTACCGATTAACGAACTTGCGCTCGACCAGCTGCCACTATGCAAACCATTCGAAACCAATGTAATGTTCGCGTTCTGACAAACCTCATTTGGACCCGAAATAGTACCGGCATTAGCCAATGGATTTACTGAAACTGTCACTGTTGCTGCATTACTACAACTACCAACACCTCCTGTTACAGTGTATGTTGTTGTAACAGTAGGGCTCGCGGTAACCGTAGCGCCTGTTGTTGCTGACAATCCAATCGCTGGCACCCAAATGTATTGTGATGACCCGGTAGCCGTTATCGTAGTACCCGAACCAATACATATAACCTGGTTCGGACCTGCACTCACGGTTGGCAGCGCGTTTACAGAAACAGTTACTGTAGCCGAATTGGTGCACGAACCTGTTGTACCTACTACAGTATAGGTTGTTGTTACAGTTGGAGATGTGGATACCGTAAAACCAGTAGTGGTTGAAACCGAAGCAGCTGGAGACCAGACATAGGTTGTTGCTCCAGACGCCGCAAGGTGCGTGAGACTACCTATACATATAGAAAGATCAGAACCTGCATTGACTGCGGGAGTTGGCATTACAGTAACTGTTACAAGTGCATTTGCACTGCAACCATTGCTAAAACCCTTTACTGTATATGACGTTGTTACAGACGGGGTTGCTATCACGCTGGCGCCTGTAGTAGCCGAGAGTCCACCAACCGGTGTCCATTGGTACGTGGTGGCTCCTGACGCAGAAAGCGTTGTTGATGTACCTCCACATATCGAAACACCTGATCCTACACTTGTAGCTGGCAGAGCATTGACTGTCACAACAGTAGTGGAATAACACCCTCCCGGTGTCATATATGTGATAACCGAAGTACCTGCCGAAACACCTGTTACTAAACCCGTTGATACTCCAACTGCAGCATTACCATTGTTGCTCATCCAGCTACCTCCCGCAGTCGCGTTAGACAATGTGGCTGAACTACCCACGCATACCGTTAATGACGCGGCTGTTGCCGATACTTTACGAATACGGTGATTGCCCACATCTGAAATCAAAAAATTTCCGTTTGCATCAAAAATTCCACCAGCAGGATAATACAGTTGCGCCGATGTCGCACTACCTCCATCGCCGCTAAATCCTCCAGTACCGGTACCGGCATACGTATTGATCGTTCCTGTTGCATCAACAATACGTACACGCTGATTATAAGCATCGATAATATACATATTGCCAGCGCCATCAAATGCCAAACCCTGAGGCAAACTTATCTGTGCGTTGGTAGCCGCACCGCCGTCGCCGGAAAAATGCGGCTCAAAAGTATCGGCGCCAAAACCAGTACCTGCAACTGTAGTAATTACATTCGTAACGTGGTCAATCTTACGGATACGATTGTTTCTCGAGTCAACTATGTACAAGTCGCCATTTGCATGAAAGCATATTTCACTTTCGCCACCATTTCCACGAAACTTAGCACCCGTTGCCGGACCATTATCCCCTGAGTATCCGGAAACTCCCGGAGTACCTGCTATCGTCGTAACCAAACCGGTTACATGGTTAACTTTACGAATGATATTGTTGTTGTAATCATAGTAATGCAGATCACCGGCAGCATCGAAGGCAAGGCTTGTTGATAGCACCCATGTTGCAGTTGCCGCACTGCCATCAGGCAGGTAACTCGGACCGCCAAACGGACCACCTACATAGGTACTGATCAAATTAGTAGCGTGATCGACTTTTCTGATTCTAAAATTATTTACATCATTGAAATACATATTACCGGCTGCGTCAAAAGCAATTGCATAAGGATTGCTAACTAGTGCAGCTGTAGCTGGTATGCCATCACTATTGAAGCCAGTAGTACCTGTTCCAACAATAGTTGTAATAGTACCCGACGTGCTGATCTTGCGTATTGATGCCTGATCTGAAATGTACAGGTTGCCACTTGCATCATAGCGCAATTTGCGTGGGTAATTGAAAGAAACCGACGCCGATGTTGCGGGCCCGCCATCCCCTGTATGTCCAACAGATCCATTACCTGCAACGGTGGTGATAATACCGCCGCCACCAGGGCCTGAAATCACAGATGGAGATGGGTTTACAGACACAGTTACTGTAGATGTACCCAAGCAACCACCAGCATCCGATCCAGTCACTGTGTATGTTGTTGTAATTGCTGGTGTCGCATTTACGCTGGCACCAACGGTGGATGATAACCCAGCAGACGGAGCCCAGACATAGCTTACACCGCCTGTAGCTGTGAGCGATGCAGCAGAACCTGAACAAACAATAGTACCTGTACCGGCACTGATCGAAGGACCGCCTGTTGTTGTGATCAGCACACCAGCTGTCGCCTGCACGTAACCGCTGTTGTTAGTGGTGAGGTTGCACCTATACCATCTTGTTGCGTTCACCGAAGCAGCATAGGTTGCCGATGTAGCGCCAGAGATGTTAGAGTACACTGATCCATCTGCTGAAGACTGCCACTGGTATTGCATCGCAGGTCCGGATACATTTGTAGAGAGTGTTGTGGCTACCGGGCAGGCACCGCTTGTAACCGTAGCAATAGCAATCAAACCCTGTGTTGTACCGGTGAGAATACCGGTAACCGATAAATTGGCAAGCGGATTCAGATCTGTACGGATGTACAGATTACCACTTCCAGTCGCCAGACTACCTGCAGTTAGTGTCGCATTTGTCATTACAGACACCTGAGACCCTAGCGAAGTACTACCGGCATTGTTGACCGTGAAATAGTTAAAAACGGTAGTTCCGCTTCCACTGAAGCTCATAGCTCCGAGAGCTCGAAACGTACCCGTTACGTCATTATAGCTGCCATTGTTTACAAAATTGTTTGCATTAGACGCCACTTGTACGGTACCGCTGCCAACAACTTTTGTGCCCGAAGCTATGTTGATCGTATTCTGCGCGTACGACGATGTCATGTACAGCAAGCAGGATAATGAGATCAAATATTTTTTCATAAAAAATAGATTTTAAACTTTTAAATTATTTGTACCGATTGATCGATTCCTTTATTTCTTTGCATTTTGCATACTTTCAATTTTCTTCATCAGCAGTTCTACCTTCTGCTCCAGGGCAGTGATAGTGCGTTGCTGTTCTTGAACTGCCTTTACAAGCGGCACTGTAAACTCAGCATACGCCAGACTGTAGTTGTCCTTTGCATTCTGAGGCGTGTGCAAACCACTAAAATCGTAGCCTGCTTCACTCGCTGCTTTTTCAACTTCCTGAGCTATAAATCCTGTATGAACAATTTTTCCTGCTGCATCATAAGCTGCTGATTCGTTCTTCATATCTGCTGCTGTGCGACCTACGAACTGATCGTACTTGCGAGTATCGAAATTGTACGTGACAGGTTTGAGTTTCATAATAAACGCCAGTCCGGGCACATTCTCTGTGATTTGAGTTTTGAATCTTGCATCAGACACCGAGGTGAAAGCTACCTGTCCTTCTATCACCGTAACAGAAGAATTACCAATCCGCACCTTATTGCTTGCATTTACAGACGCACCAAATCCGATCGCTGTAGCATTGGTAAGATCTCCGGTAGCCACATCGGCCTGGTAGCCTACCGCTGTATTGTTTGACCCGGTTGTATTGGTATACAAACTCCTACCACCGAATGCTGCATTTTGCGACCCGGTAGTATTTAAGTAGAGACTGTTTGTACCAAAACCCGAATTACTGCCAGCAGTGTTGTTGTACAAGCTATTGTACCCTGTTGCCGTATTGTCAGTGCCTGTCTGATTCAAACGCGAACTGTTGTATCCAATACCAACATTCCTTCCGCCGGTAGTGTTTTCATACATTGTCGTTGTTCCCATTCCTACATTACCGTTACCTGTTGTATTTGATTTCAGGCACATCAACCCTACAGCAGCATTTTCAGAGCCAGTCGTAGAAGCAAGACATAATGCACCAACCGCTGTGTTAGAACCTCCGGTATTGGCACCGAGACTACCATATCCGCAAGCCGTATTGAATGTGCCGTTTGTATTAGCTGAAAGGGCATACGCACCCATCGCCGTATTCTGATTACCCGTTAAGTTATTCTGAAGTGAATATATACCAACTGCGGAGTTGGCAGTACCGGTAGTATTGCTTTGCATGCTATGGGCGCCTACTGCTGAATTGTCATTGGCTGTTGTGTTGCCGTTCAGTGTATACAAACCAACTGCAGTATTCTGCGAACCGGTTGTATTGTTTGCCAGTGTAGATGCGCCCAATGCCGCATTGTAACCTCCGGTGGTATTAACCATCAAACTCTGGTGACCCACTGCGGCATTGTATGCGCCGGAAGTATTTGCAGCCAGGCTATTGTAGCCATTCGTCGAATTGTAATATCCGGTTGTATTTGCAGCCATACTGGAATGTCCTGTTGCCGTATTCTCGCTACCGGTTGTATTTGCAGCCAAGCTGGAATGTCCTGTTGCCGTATTCTTACTACCGCTTGTATTTGTGGTCAAGCTCTGGTAACCTACTGCTGTGTTTTCATTGCCAGCAGTATTGGCTGTGAGGCTCTTGTATCCTATAGCGGTATTAGTACTCCCTGTCATGTTGTCCTTAATACTCTGGTACCCAACGGCGGTATTATAATACCCGGTGGTGTTTGCATACAAAGTCTTACTGCCTACGGCTGTGTTACGACCATTACCAGAACTCTGATTCATAAGCGATGAATCACCTATTGCCACCATATTCCCCAGAAATATGTTTGCATTCAGCGCTTTGGTACCTAACGCAACATTGCTGTAGCCATAAGTAGCAGACTCTCCTGCTTTTATACCCAGCGATACATTACCTGTACCGGGTGTGACTTCACCAGCCCATTGGTTCTTAACTTTTATCCTGAATGAAACACTGTCTGTTGTACCAATAAAGCTCGTACCGCTTGTGCCTGCATTGCCTGTTAATGCCCATCCTGCTGATCCACCACCGCCAGATACCGCTGTCCAGGCAGATCCATTGTAATAGTAGAAACCCGGTGTATTGTCCGTCTGGTACACCAAAAGGCCGGTTGCCGGTGTACTTATGGCATCGCGCTGAGACATAGTCATACGCGGTGTCAGTACACCTTTATCTGTTGCGCTAACATCCAGCATGGCCGATGCAACGGGTGCCGCTCCGGAATTGTTTATTGCCAATCCCTGGGCATTTGCGATCGGGCTGCTCAGCGCGAGGGCTGCAACAGAGGCAATCGAAAGCATTACTTGCTTTTTCATACTATATGTTTTTAAAGGTAAGAAATTCTATTTATTCCCCGAGTCTGGTAGTGTAGTCGCAGATTTGGCATTTTCCAAAGCCTGCATTCTAGCTACCAACTCAGTCAACTGGGTACGCATTTCTGTATTTGATTTTTCAAGCGTTGCCTTTGCTTGTAGCAGTGCTGCAATTGTCTGCTGCTGCTCCTGCACAGCCTTTACAAGTGGCACAGTAAATTCGGCATAGGCGAGGCTATAATTATCTTTTTCACTTTGCGGCTTGTGGATACCGCTGAAATCAAAACCCGCTTCCTGTGCTGCTTTCTCTACATCCTGCGCCAGAAAACCAGTGTGCAATATCTGTTCAGCCGCAGCAAAGTCTGCCGCATGTTTTTGAATATTGCTGTCGGCCTGACCCACAAAACGCTCATACTTGCGTGTGTCAAAATGATAAGTCACCGGCTTCAGCTTCATAATAAAAGACAAACCCGGTACATTCTCCTGAATCTGTGTTTTGAAACGGGCGTCAGATACCGATGTAAATGCCACCTGTCCTTCAATTACCGAAACGCTTGAATTACCGATCCGCACCTTGTTGCTTGCATTACAAATAGCATTAGCGCCTATTACCGTTGCATTGCTGAGGTTTGATGTGCTTACGTCGGCATTGTAACCTACTGCCGTATTATTACTGCCTGTAACATTAGAGAACAACGACTGTGCACCAAACGCACTGTTACTGTTTCCTGTAGTATTCTGCATCATCGCGACGTACCCACAGGCGCTATTGCTATTGCCGGTGGTATTATTTTGTATTGCACTACCCCCAAATCCGGAGTTTGAACTACCGGTAGTATTGGCATAAACCGAATAATTTCCTGATCCGGTATTACCTGTTCCGGTTGTATTAGCTGTAAGACTCTGGTAACCGGTAGCGGTATTACCATTGCCATCTGTATTAGAAGCCAGGCTTTGGTAACCAACTCCTGTGTTGCCACCAAAACCACGGTTTACAGCCAGGCTCTGATACCCGATAGCCGTATTTGCATACCCGGTATTCAGATTCAGACTCTGATACCCTATAGCCACATTGTAGTCGCCGTTTACATTAGTTGCAAGACTTTGCGTGCCTACAGCAGTATTCTTTACGCTGGCCGATTGGTTTTTGCCAGCATTTTGACCCAAAGAAACACTGGCACTTGCTGTAACCTCACCGACCCATTCATTATTAACACGAAACCTTAGCGGCACACCATCTGTAGTACCCACAAAATTGCTGGACGCCGATGTACCCGAATTGCCACTCAGCCCCCAACCCGCAGATGTAGCCCCAGCTACTGCTGTCCATGCACTGCCACTGTAATAATAGAAGCCCGATGTACCGTCTGTTTGAAAAATGAGCAATCCGGTGGCCGGACTCGCAATTGCATTGCGCTGTGCATTTGTCATTCTGGGCGTCAGCATACCTTTGTCAGTTGCACTTACATCCAGCATAGCTGAAGCGACGGGCGCTGCTCCGGAAGTGTTGACAGCCAGCCCCTGTGCCGTACTGTAGTTTGTAGAAAACGATAATAATGTTGCTGTTGCAATCGGCAATAAAACGTTCTTTTTCATTTCTGCTTTACTTTTTAGTTTTTAATAAATATGTTTTTTATTTCAACCATTTCCGGATTACCCCGGATATCTTTGTTACTTTCTTTTTAATATTTTGGGGCGTTAGCCATACCACTAATCTGTTTCGAGAGATCGGTATTCACTTTTTCGAGCGCCGAAATTTTTTGTTCCTATGTTGTATTTTACCCTATTTCCACCTCCTTTTAGATAATAGCAGGTGCCAAAAACAAACTATTAGACTGATTTTTTATTATAATTTATTTTTAAAAATGCATTTGCATCGCATCGGATTACAATAAATCACCTTTTAGCACGATACAAAGTAGGAACCGTACAAGCAACAAACCTGCCAATCAGGTCAACAAACCTGCCAAATAAAATCAAACAATTGATTTACATTGATTTAGACACAAATTATAATCTTCATCAATTACCTCCATTAACAGAAGCAATAACAAATGAACTGCTGAAAATGCAGATTAATTACTGAAGACGGGCAAAAAACGGCAGGCAAAAAGGAATTTTTTAAAGGAATTCTGTTGCTTTTTTGCCGAATCTTTCATAGAACTGACGTGAAAAGTATGCAGCGGTATCGTAGCCAACCCTGTTTGCTACATCTTCTACCTTCGTTATATCTCCAGCCTGCAGCAACTCCAGCGCACGCTGAAGCCGTACCTCTTTGATCAGTTGCGCGGGTGTGCATCCGGTTAGGTTTTTTGAGCATCTGTAGAGTTGGCGCTCACTCATATTCAATTCATACGCCAGATCAAAAACCGAAATTGAGGTGGTCTTGATACGCGCAAGTACATATTCTGTAACTTTTATTCTGAACTCAACAGCGTCTTTGCTGTCCTCCGGGATATCGTCTGGCTCAGGTGGTAACTCAGTAAAAAGTAGCCTTTCCTTTTGATTCTGCAACAGATTGAACGTTCTGATCCTGAGTTCTGCGGCATTAAATGGTTTCGCAATATAATCATCAATTCCCAGCCGCAGCATATTCATCCTGCTCTCATTATCGTTTAGGGCTGTGAGTGTAATGACCGGTATTCTCCTAAGTTGTTGATCCTTTTTTATCCGGTCTACAAATTCCTTACCATCCATTTCCGGCATCATCACATCTGATATGATCAGGTCTGGTGTATTACTACGCAACCACTCGATCGCTTCCCGGCCATTACCTGCTTCAGCAATATTAACCTTATCCCCAAGTATCTCGCGTACGTAGTACCTCATCTCGTTGTTGTCCTCAACAAGTAATACCGTTTGCCGGGTTCCAAATTGATCCCAATGTGTCTCTGGCTCTGTAAATGGCTGTACTGTAGTAATTTCGGACGGTGCATTTTTAACAATGGGGAACTGCAACACAAATGTTGTCCCATCAGTATTGCTTTTTACATCTACTGTGCCATTCATTTCCAATGTAAATTCCCTCACCAGAGCAAGCCCTATACCTGCACCTTCTTCCCTGCCCGCCTCACCATTCCCCTGAAAAAACCGGTCGAAAATATGCGGCAGATCTTGTGCACTGATTGCTTTTCCTGTATTTGTAAACTGTAATTCAATATAATTGCCATCCTGCACAATGAAGCCACTCACCACTATTGAACCGCCAGGGTTGTTAAACTTTATTGCATTGTACACCAGATTATTGACAATCTTTTCAAATCTGACTTCGTCTAGCAATACACAAACACCTTCTATCCCGGCACTATTGAAATGAAGGGAAAGGCCACCATTTTGTATCAATGTTTCAAAAGCAAAGACCATTCGCTTCAACATTGACGAAATTTCCACTTCGCCCATATGGGGAGCTGTTGCCCTGGCTTCCTGTTTCGACAGGTCAAGTATCTCGCCTACCATGTGCTGCAACTTACGGCTGTTGGCATAGGCAACCTCTACTTTGGTACTCAGGTATTCATCTTCTTCTTTTACCTTCTCCCGCATCAACTCCAGCATACCGGCTATCAGAGTGACGGGCGTGCGCAATTCATGGGAAATATTAGCGAGAAATCTCGCCTTCATCACCGCGGATTGCTCCAACTGCATCGCAAGCTGATCTTTTATTACCAGCGACTCCTGTAGGGTTTGCGCCATCGCTTCCGACTTATTTTTTTCATCAGCCAGCCTGGCATTGCTCATTTTTTGCTTCCTGTTGTTACGCAGCACAATCAAGACCAGGACAGAAAGTAATAACATTCCGGATACAAAAAACACCTGCTCTGCCCTTTTTTGCTTTCCCAGAGCGTTGTTTACCTCTATCTGCTTGTCTTTTAGCATTGCCTCACGCTGGGTCTCCAACCTTGCAATGCTATTTTCGTTAGCTGCAGAAAAAACAGTATCTCTTAACTTATAGCTCTCATTCAGTTTTGCATAAGCTTTCTCGTGCATGCCTGCCAGACTATACGCCTCAGCAAGGCTATGGGTAAATTCTAAGACTACATCATCATTATCCAGCTTTTTACCTTCCAGAACTGCTCTCTCAAGGTACGAAATCGCCATGTTCAGTTCGGCCTGTTTGTTACTTTTGCCTGTCTTTGCAATGCCAAGGTAGGCTTCCCCGATATTGCCAAGATTCAGTGCATAAAAACGGATATTGCCAAGCGCCTGCTGTATATACACTGCAATCAGCATGTTTTTCAATGCATTCTCGTAATCTTGCATGTTGAGATACACATTGCCAATATTTCCATAACTTCTTGCTAATGCATCGCTATCATGCATAGCTTTAGACAGGCTGAGCACCCGGTAATAATTAGATAGTGCGCTGTCGTAGTTTTTCAATTCCAGAAAAACGTTGCCAACACCCATCTGTGCCAATGCTACTCCCTTGCTATCGCCCGATTCAGCAAAAAGACGTAACGCCTGCTGCTGATATTTTAAAGACTGAACAAAATCTTTTTGCCTGTGGTACACATTCCCGATACTTAAATGGGCTTTTGCCTGATTTTTTATGTCGCCACGTTCCTCATTGATTCTTAGGAATTCAAAATTGTACTTCAGTGCCTGAGCATAATCGGCCATGGAATAGTAATACATACCCAACCGGCTACAGCTCGCCATAGCCCCCCACTTCCATCCGAGCCGCTCAGATAATTCCAATCCGGTTTTTGTATACCTTATTCCTTCCTTAGTGTCCAGATTCTCATACGCCCGCCCCAACAACAGATAAAGCCTCACCTTATTCGTATCATCCTGGTAGTTCTTTATTTCAGCAATCAGCGAATCTGCTTTTTGCTTTGGTGTTTTTTGCGCAATCACTTTAACCGGCAAAATGCACAATAGAATTACTATTACTGTGTACTTTATCATCTAAAAATCAAATGTTTATCTCAAAAATCAGACCAAGACAAATATAGTTTTATTTACAGAACATTAAGATAAAAGTATTGGTTTTATTCAATTTACAAATATTTACCAAAATTAAGCAGATCAGAATTTTGCATAGCACTATCCACAAGATCAACAAATACTCGATTTCATGAAATATTCAATAGTATTAGTATGCCATACAACATGACTCCAAATAATTAACAGAATTTCATCTATATGATAATGTCTGAAAAATCAGTCATTATCATAGCTTTGCCGGGGATATGGATATCGTTTGCACATCTGAAGAACTCAGGCTATTTCGTACTATCGGCGATGTCGCATCGGCACTCAATGTCAGTTGCTATCTGATTGGTGGTTTCGTTCGGGACAAAATACTGGGACGACCAACCAAGGATGTAGATATAGTGTGCACCGGCGACGGTATAGCACTGGCTCATGCGGTATCCGACACGTTCCCCCATAAACCCCATGTCAGTTTTTTCAAAACCTTTGGCACTGCACAATTCAGACAGAACGGGCTGGATGTGGAATTTGTAGGTGCACGAAAAGAATCATATAGTGCAGACTCGCGAAAACCGCAGGTTGAACCTGGCACTATTCAGGACGACCAGCTGCGCAGGGATTTTACTATTAACGCACTTGCCATTAGCCTCAACGAATCTGATTTTGGCAAACTAATTGACCCCTTCAATGGGATGGAGGACCTTGCTAACAGGATCATCCGCACACCATTGGCACCGGACGCGACTTTTTCAGACGACCCGCTGCGCATGATGCGGGCCATACGCTTTGCCACCCAACTCCATTTTACGATACTACCGGGTGTTTTCGATTCCATTCACAATAACCGGGAACGAATCCGTATTGTCTCTCAGGAACGAATAACAGATGAGCTGAATAAGATCATGGCGGCCGCAAAACCATCTGTGGGGCTGGACCTGCTGTTTCGCAGCGCACTGCTTCATGAGTTCTTCCCACAAATGACCGATCTATCGGGTGTGGAAATAGTGGAGGGCAAGGGCCATAAAGACAATTTTTACCATACACTGCAGGTAATAGACAATACCGCAGCTAAAAGCGATAACCTTTGGCTACGCTGGGCAGCACTACTGCATGATATAGGCAAGCCAGCAACGAAAAAATTTGAAGATGGTCATGGCTGGACCTTTCATGGACATGAGGTTGTAGGCGAAAGAATGACCCCACGCATTTTCAGGCAGCTGAAACTACCGCAAAACGAGAAGATGAAGTATGTGGCCAAGTTGGTGGCGCTGCACCTTCGGCCTATCAGCCTTACCAAGGAGGATATTACCGACTCTGCCATGCGGCGCCTGCTATTCGACGCCGGCGAGGAACTCGAAGACCTGATGATACTGTGCGAAAGCGACATCACATCTAAAAACAGGCTGAAAGTAAGGCGGTATCTCGAAAACTTCGGGCTGGTGAAGCAGCGGCTGAAAGAAGTGGAAGAGAATGACAAGATCCGCAGCTGGCAGCCCCCGATCAGTGGCGAGGATATCATGCAAATCTTCGGCCTACAGCCGTCGCGTGAGGTGGGAGTGCTGAAAACAACCATCCGGGAAGCCATATTGGATGGGCTGATTCCCAACGACCGGAACGCTGCATACGATCTGCTACTGCAAAAAGCCAGCGAACTCAATTTGCACCCTGTAGCGGGTAAGTAAACAAAAGCCTCACGAACAATACTTTTTATGACCAACCGTCAGCTATTCCTGCAACATCAGGCACAAACGTCTCCCGCGCCGGTGGGTGTAGAGATCTCATCAGCCTCTGGCAACTATCTGTATGATACCGATGGCCACAAATACCTGGATCTTATAGGCGGTATCAGCGTATGCAATATAGGCCACAGGCACCCTGCTGTTGTAAATGCCATCAAACAACAAGCCGACCAGTACCTGCATGTAATGGTATACGGAGAACTTGTACAAAGCCCTCAGGCTCAGTATGCCCGGCTGCTCACCAGCTACCTGCCAGACAGCCTGAATTGTGTTTACTTCACCAACTCCGGAAGTGAGGCCACTGAGGGTGCTCTGAAGCTGGCCCGCAGGGTCACTGGTCGTTCAGAAATAATATGCTGCAACAACAGCTACCACGGCAGCACAATGGGTGCCCTCAGTGTTATGGGCGATGAATACTGGCGCAATGCGTTCAGGCCACTGCTGCCCGGGGTCTGGCACCACCGGTACAATAGTCCCGGCCTGATTGAGGCTGTGAATACGAATACCGCTTGCGTGATCATAGAGACCATTCAGGCTGAAGCGGGCGTACTTGTGCCAGATGCGGCATGGCTGCAGCAGCTCAGAGACCGATGTACCGCCACCGGCACATTACTCATTTTCGATGAGATACAGTGCGGTTTTGGCCGCACCGGCACACTTTGGGGCTTTGAGCATTACAATGTGGTGCCAGATATACTGCTGCTGGGAAAGGCGCTGGGCGGCGGTATGCCGCTGGGCGCATTCATTGCGTCGCACGGCTTGATGCAAGCTTTGACTGCCAACCCCGTACTCGGGCATATTACCACCTTTGGCGGGCACCCGGTTTGCTGTGCGGCCGGTATGGCTGGTATGCAAGTACTGCTCACCGAAAAAATTACCGAAACTGTGACAGAAAAAGGGCTGCTTTTCATCAGCCAACTTCAGCATTCCCGTATCAAAGCTGTGCGTGGCATAGGGTTGCTGATAGCTGTCGAGCTGGATTCACAGGCGCAGGTGATGGCTGTGCTACAGGAATGCCTTAAAGCAGGGCTGTTCTCAGACTGGTTTCTATTTGCCCCTGAGTGTATCCGGATAGCGCCACCGCTCACGATAACGGCCGAAGAAATCGCACATGCGTGTAACATATTGACAACGTGCATCGAAAAATGTGAAGTATCAAACACATAGAACGATATATGTATGCGTAAAAAAACAACGCTTTATAGTAACTCAGCGGGCTTTTTTTATTATTTTGCCATCCTTTCCACAAAAAACATAACCGATGTCCTTGAATCTCTGTATCGATTGGGGTAATACCAACGTAAAAGCTGCAATATTTGCCGACGATAAACTGCAAAAACAAATCACCTGCTCAGACGACACAGTGCTGGAGCAAGTAGCAAGTCTGATAGAGGCTCACAATCCGGCTAAAGCGATATTGTGCAGCGTTGTGCAGGCCAGCGGCGAACTGACGCAGCTTCTGCGCTCAAAAATTCCCGGTACTGTGGTTATGTCCGGCGATACCAACGTACCTATAATGAATGCTTACCTTTCTCAGGACACCCTTGGTCCGGACAGACTTGCATTGGTTAATGGTGCCTACTTCGCTTACCCCGACAAGAACAATCTCGTGGTGAGTCTGGGTACATGTATCACTTACAATCTGGTGCAGAAAAACAAGACATTCCGTGGTGGTGCCATCTCTCCGGGTCTGCAGATGCGCCTAAAGGCTATGAGTGCCTTTACGGACCGCCTTCCCGAAGTAAAGTCGCTGGATGATGATCCGCTGCTACTGGGCTACGACACCGATACCTGCCTGCAAAGCGGTGCCGCAAATGGTATGGCCGCTGAAATAGATGGCATGATAAAGGCATTCGAAGATCGATACCCTGATTTTAACGCCATATTAACGGGCGGTGATGCACCATACTTTGTCACCAAATTGAAAAGTAAGATATTTGCCGACCCTGACATATTGCTAAAGGGTTTAAATTTAATTCTCAACCATAATGTTCCATTGCCACGCTAAGTCACTGTTGCTTGTTCTGTTCGTTTTATCGGGCAATGTTATCTTTGCACAGACTTCAGCCTCAGGCAGCAACCCCAGCAACGGCCGGGAAAACAACCCCTATTCGAAATATGGAATCGGCGAACTGGTGAATGGTAACAATGCCGTACTCCGGGGTATGGGTAATATTACTTCTGCCTACGCCAATCCGTACAAAGTAAATACTGACAATCCGGCTTCTTATTCTTTTCTGGAGCGTACAACGTTTGAGGTAGGTGCAGTAGCATCTACACGTACTGTGCACGGCCTTATGAATGGTGTTGACCAGTCGTACAAGACAGGAACTGCAACACTCGCCTACCTGAATATGGCAGTACCCATAAATAAGCGTGGAGGGCTCAATTTCGGTTTCCGACCACAGACGCATGTGTACTATTCACTGTCTGATACGATGCGGACCACATCTACCCCTCCATCACCCATTGGAGATGTGGAGCGGAGGTACAATGGCGAGGGTGCGCTCAACTATGCTTTTCTGGGTGGCAGCGCCCGCTATAATGGGCTGAGCCTGGGCTTCAATGCCGGCTACCTGTTTGGCACAATACGCAACAGTTCGTACCTGGCTCCGTTTGATACCAGCTCGCTTTATGACAACTCATTCCGTGCAGAGTTCAGCAACTACAGCCGCATCGGCGGCATACAGTGGAAGGGTGGTCTGCAATACGAAACGCGTCTGGATTCAACCCACACCCTGCGGTTTGGTGGTACAATTTCTATGGGCCAGAAGGTTACACAGCACTTCAGTGAATTCCACATTTCATCGTACTACTTTGGTGACACAATAACAAGAGATACCAGTGTAAACATAAACGAACAAAAAGGCAAAATAACTCTGCCTCTATCGTACAGCATAGGCGTGATGCTAGCCCGAAATAACAAATGGGCTATAGGCATTGACTATGCTGCTACCCAGTGGAGCGACTTTAAAAGCGACCTGAGTGCAGGGTTGACTACCGGTATAGCAGGAAGTGCCTACAAACTGAGTGCTGGCGGTGAGCTGACACCTGATGCAGATAATATAAAACGATACCTGTCGCGTGCTACCTACCGGATAGGTGCCTACTATGGTACCGACTACCTGCAATTAAAAGGACAGGCGCTACCCTACTATGGCATCACGGCAGGTGTGAGTCTTCCCTTCAAACGGTCGCTGTCACAGCTGCACGCTGCAGTGGATGCCGGTGTACTGGGTACTACCAACAACGGACTCAACCGCCACAACTATGTGCGCTTCACGCTGGGCATTTCAATGAATGACCTGTGGTTTGTGAAACGCAAGTACGAATAATGCCTGCCGAATGGCTGTCAGAACAGGCAACAAGAACGACGGAAACCTCTAACACTGCGCTGATAACACATGCCCGACTTTGGTAAACCCGTACGAACATATCAGGTTACAACGCTCACGGTTGCTGCTGCCGTGTCTGCTGCTGTGTATGCTTGCCGCCTGCAAAAATGACCCCGAAACGATACGTGCACTGACCGGAAAAAACAACCGTCAGGAAGACCGTGCTACAGGAGTCACGTTTCTGTACAGCCAGGAAGGCATGGTAAAAATGCGCATTTTTGCACGCGAGTTTGTACGCAACAGCTCTGCCAAGCGGCCCTATATTGACATGAACAAAGGGCTGAAAATGGAATTTTTCGACGACAGCGGTGTTATCTCAGATGTGCTCACAGCCGACTCATCGCGGTACTACGAGGTCCAGCGGGATTTCATAGTATGGGATAGTGTGCAGATCATCAGTAAAAAAGGTGAAAAGCTAAATACTGATGAACTAATCTGGAACGAAAGTGCCCAGAAATTCTTCACTGAAAAACCCGTGGTCATTACCACCAATAACGAAGTGCTTTATGGCAACGGTATGGAAGCCAACCGCGATTTCACCTGGTACCGCATACTTAACCCCAAGGGATCTGTACAGGTAGACAAGGGCGAATTGCCCAAGTAAAACCAGACGTTTCGGAGCTCTTACCACAATGTTACAGCATGATGCCAATCGCTAAACACCCTACTTTTGCGCACTCTCAGGAATATTTTTTCTTCTTACCTACTTTTCAATTAAGTTATTGGTTATCAATTTATTACACCATTTTTAACACTCCCGTTTTTGCGCACTTTTTGCGCACTTGCTTCCCACTGTGGAGTTGTGTTTTTTTACATATGGGCGCTGCACCATCCTGAAATAGGTTTACACTTGGCTAGATAATCCCTGTTTTAGTGGACCGATTGATATCTGCTTACCCTAAAAATAACGCCCGTATACGGAATATGCAAAACCCACATTTATCATATACCGCTACCTGTCTATGACTTACCGCCAGCTGAATATCATAAATATTCAATTGCAGGCCAGGAAAGGGTTTGACCTCAATTTATTGCTGCGCGCCGGTATACTATGGAGAAATATTTTTCCCATTCGACAAACGTTTTGACGGATTGGCCCTAAAGTGGGAACAGCCGGTGAAACACCTGAGCTTCAGCCCATAATATTCGCTGCGCATCGCCAACTGCCGCTAAAACTGCGGGAGTGCCAACGACAGCGGACGGACCTACCGGCCCACACTCAGCATATTCATCAGCAATTTGATAGCGCCTTTGTTGCCGGCGGGCAACTGCCGGGAAAAGGAAAGTGCTGTGTAGATGTAGTGCCCCTTGCCTGTTTTGGCATACAAGGTGCTGCCCAGAAGCGGCTGCTCACCGGCATCGTTCATACTGAATAGCGGAGTGTATTTGCTGTCCCATACCGATGGGAAATACAAACCACGCTCCTGCACCCACCCGCTAAAGTCTTCGTCCTGAATCTTATTGGGGTAGTTGAGCAACCGGTGGGTGGGGTCTGTCAGGGTCACTTTTGCATCTTCTTCCGTAACGCGCTTGCCCGACAGCGTGAGTGGGTATGGTCCCAGCTTTGTCGTAGCCATATCCTGCAAGGTATTGTATTGCACCACCAGTGTGCCGCCGTTTTCGGCATACTGCAGCAGTACCGGCATCCAGTAGATCATGTTCTTTTCGGCATTTACTGCCCTTATGCCGGTGATGATGGCGTCGTATTTCTTCAGTTGGGTAGCCGATACGAAATCGCTCGCTTTCAGCATATCAACCTCCAAACCCGCCTGACGCAAAATGTCGGGTATATTATCGCCGGCACCTGCCACATATCCTATCCGCTTCACTGCCGATTTCCATACCGGCTGTATCACTTTGGCTACCGGCCGGGTAAAGTACTGGAGGGCAGGCAGATGGTTGTACTGAATGAGATGCAGGGTGCCCGCATCGCGGAACTGAAAATTGGGTACCAGCATGTATTCTTTCTTACCCGCTACCGCACCGGCAGGGATATCAATAGTTACAAGCGTATCAGCACCCTTTCTGAGACTGAAATTTTGAATCTCATATACGATACGGTCGGTACTGTCGGTAGTAAAAGTTACAAAACCATCTTTAATGTCTTTGTAGGCATGTATCCGGATACCTGTATGAACAGAACCATTGGTCCCTGCTATGATGAGGCTGTTGCTGAATGCCAGTGTGATGTCGGGTACTATCCTTAATTGTTCTACGATGTCGCCCTTTACGGGATCCAGCTTTTTGTAAGATAGGGGCACTTTCATTTCGAACTGCATACCAGCAATTGCTACCAATACCGATACAGTAAGCCCATTGGGTGTTTGCGGCATACCGGCAGCGTCTCCATCGGGCATGGTGTACATGGCCACATTGCCCGACGGCTGCGCCAACCAGTAAGGTTGTGTAACAGGAGCGGAGGCCGGAATGGCTATGGTATGCTCAAAGGTATGCAGTGTATCGTTTGTAAGGCGCATGCTCATGTTCGTATCGGCACTACCCCATTTGATACCAGTAAGCGACACACCTGCACCCGACCTGCCGATAACACGTAAGGTAAATGGCAACACCTCGCCCCGCACGGCCTCTGGCTGTCTGGTATAGACCTCGGCCATAATACCGGCACAATGCAGTATCACATTGTCTATCTCTGCCAGCTTGAGGCTGCGCCAGTACTCATCTTTCACCTCTGCAACCTTTCTGCGAACGGCAATCAGCGCCGCTATACTGGCCTCAGGATGCAAAAAATCGAACCGGGCGGTGATTTGTTCCAGATCAGCGCCTATATCTGCACGGCCTACCCTGCCCCAGGTCATATCTATACCATCGAACAAAGAAGCCGAGAAATTCTCGCCTGCCACCAGTTTGAAATACTCTGTTTGCATACCGGGGACACTGGGTGTACCTGCACCCTGGCTTTTGTGTACGCTGCGGCTCTGCCCGGCAAGCTCGCCCACGCCCATGCCCAGTGCAGGCACATACTGACCGACCTGCAACTTGAACTGATCTTCGGATGTTGTGTTTCTGCTGCCAAAACGAAAAGTATTGAGCAGCAGGCGTTTGGGCTGCCAGGGTGCGTAGTACTTCAGTTGTTCGGTGTACCTGGTCTTATCGCCTGAGGCTCGGTAGGCCATCTCAGCAACAATAGCCGATGCTGCGTGTTGCCCATGACCTGCATTGGTATCGGGTGGAAAGCGGCATATCACCACATCGGGCCGGAAACGGCGCATAACCCATGCCGCATCACCAGCCAGCACATCGGCAGGCCAGTGCTTAAACGTTTCATCAAAAGTTTTGGAAAAACCAAAATCGACCGCGCGACTGAAAAACTGTTCTGCGCCATCCAGTTTTCGCGCTTCGATGAGCTCGTGTGTGCGAATGAGTCCCAGTGCCTCGCCCTGCTCGCTGCCCAGCAAATTTTGCCCACCGTCGCCACGGGTGAGCGACAAATAAGCGGTGCGGATGTGACGGTCGTTGACCAGATAAGCCAACAGGCGGGTATTCTCATCATCGGGGTGTGCTGCAACGTACAGTACGTTTACCAGATTGCGGAGCTGCGCAATTTCGTGATAGATGGTGCCTGATGGAGCCGGGCGCACCTGCTGTGCATGCAGTCCTGCAACATGCAGCAACAGAAAAGCTATGATAGATAGTATTCGCATAATGAGCTTCAAATGTACAGCGGAATAGCAATACAATTCTTATCTGCCCATCAATAACAGCTATCCGTGCGGTTTGTATCGCCATAGCATCTAACTGGCGGCGACCAGCCAGCGCTTTTCAATATTTCACTGCTATACTACCCATGCTGTGGGTTATTTTTTTTACTTTCGGCCCATAACTGGGAAACATGTGCGGGATAGCCGGGTACATAGGGCATAACAAGGAAAAAGGCATGGTTTTCGGCAGGAATGCCGGTGCACTCATGGAACATCGCGGACCTGACGACAGCGGCATATACAATGCTGACAAGGTCACGCTGCTGCACCGCAGGCTCTCTATCATTGAGCTTTCGGCACTGGGCCACCAGCCGATGGTATCGTCGTGTGGCAGGTATACTATGGTTTTCAATGGCGAGATCTACAACCACCTGGAACTGCGAAAAAAACACCTGCCCGGACACCCCTTTCGCGGACACTCTGACACTGAAACCATACTGGAACTATTCCCGCTGATGCAGGAAAAAATGCTGGCCGAAATGGTGGGCATGTGGGCATTGATCATCTGGGACAACAAGGCTGAACGCGCATTCGTGAGCCGCGACCGATATGGTCAGAAGCCGTTGTACCTTAGAAAGACCAATGATGCGTGGCTGCTGGCCAGCGAAGTGAAACCACTCTTTGGTGCAGGTGAGCGTACCAGTGCAGACCCTACAGCACTGGCAGAGTTTCTGGCACTGGGCAACTACGGCCATCTGGGCAGGCACACCTTCTTTGCCGATGTGCGGCATTTCCGGCAGGGCTGCTATGCATGGGTCGCACCGGGCCAGACTTCCATAGACCCAATACCCTACTGGGTGCTGCCCGATATAGCGCCTGGTGACAAGCGCCCGTTTGACAACATAGCAAAAAAACAACTGCACGACAGTATCGTAGAGGGCGTGCTCTCCCAGACACTGGCCGATGTACCGGTAGGCATTACGCTATCTGGTGGCATAGACTCCTCGATAGTTGCGGGAATACTATCTACCTATTACGACAAAGACATACACATATTCACGGCACAGTCGCCGGGCAGCAAGTATGACGAATCGAGATACGTAGACGCATGCATTGCGATGAATAAAAAGGGCAACTTTATTGTACACAAAAAAGATCTGGCCACATTGTCTGTAAGAGATGGGCTGGAGCGCTATATACGCACACAAGAAGAACCCTTTGGAGACCCATCGATCATGGCACATGGTTTCCTGATGCGTATGGCTGCCGATGCAGGAATAAAAGTTATTCTCAATGGTCAGGGCGCTGATGAGCTCTTCTTTGGATACAACAATATGGCACAGGCGATATTGCTGCAACAATTCAAGGCACTGCAATTCGGAAAATTTTCGGAGAACCTCAAAAAAATGAATCTCGGAAAAAAGTACATGGTGCGTACCCTGCTGAAGTCGGTAATGCCCGGTATGGAAACTCGTATGCGCTCTGACTCACGCATAAAACGGAGAGACATCATCAACCCTGCATTGCTTCAGGGGGTAGACAATTCGCTCATCGCACTTTATGACTACTCCAAACCCTATGATGTGTGGCAGGAGAGCATATATGGTGTGCATCTGCCCCACCTGGTGCATTATGACGACCGGAATGGAATGGGGTGCAGCATCGAAGGCCGTATGCCATTTCTGGACCACCGCATTGCAGAGATCGTAGCCACCATAAGGCCAGATGATTTTCTGGTTCATGGTCTTCGCAAATACCTGCTACGCGAGGCTTGCCGGCAATACCTGCCCGACGAGGTATACAACCGCACAGACAAGATTGGCTTCTTCACGCCACTTATAGATGCGCTGTATAAGGATGAAAAATGGGTAGCCGAAAAACTGGTGGCACGGCAAACGCTGACACAGGAGTACAACACCATATTGCTGGGGAAACTCTCTGCCAAAACGCTGGATGTACCAACCGCTTTGCAGCTATGGCGTGCGGTATCTGTAAATATCTGGATGGATGTGTTTAACGTAGCCTAGAAAAAGCGAACAGCAACCATTAATGAAATGGTTGCTGTTCGAAATAATATCCAATTTTTTCTTGTGGCGGTGTAGAAATCAATTACCACTTCTCCTTCTTCTCTCCTCTGAATTCCTTTGGCTTCACAATGGTGAATACCCTCGAAATATTAAAGCCGAAGTGCAACTGGCCTTTCTCCCAGGTGTCTGTGGTTTGTGTCACAAAAGCACGCTCTGTGATACCCAGGGAATTGCTGAAGAATAGTTGAAACACGTGTCCTCCGGTTTCGATCTCGGCACCCAGCGATAATGAGTTGAATGTGGGTGCGCCAAATGAAGTCATATCCGTATTGTTGAAGCGGTAGTAATATTCGGCAGTAATGGCCATACGCTTGCTCACCTTTACCCTGCCGCCGGCACCAAGTGCAATAGTAGAATTTGAATTTTTGGAGCTATCCACAAGGTTCTGATGAATCAATGTGGGCATGAGCTGAAAAGATACTTTGTTGCTGAATTTGCGGGCTATCAAAAGCTGATGCACATAAGACAGTCTGTGGGAGAAGTAATATTCTGATCCCGGAGGAAGTGGTGGTGGCTTTTCGCCTATCACGGCCATACCGCCGAAATAAGACAGCGTAATGGGCATACCTTCGTTTTTCTGAGCGAGCATTTTCACCTTCAGAAAACCGTCATCGGTCTTGCGCAGTGTGTTGTGCCCTATACCTACCATCAGCCATTTGGTTATGCCGTAGTCGAGCCCTATACGGGTCGTAGCATTATCAAATCCGAAAAAATTATCGATACCATCACTCACCCTGCCAAACCTGTGGAGAATACGAAAATCAAGTACACCTGCAGCAAGATTCTCTACCGTATTGCTGTTTATGATTCTTGTAGCTTTGAAGGTTGCCGTAACCGCCTCATTGTTCTTTTTTGCGGGTTCGTCATTAAGCATATCCATCAACTTATCTGCCTGCGAAAAAGATGCTGTCGCCTGGCAAAAAAGCGCCAATGTAATTATAGTTGCTTTGCGCATATTGGTTCTTTAAAATAACACTTCTGTATCAATGACTTTTCCACTTCATTCTATAAACACCGGTCCACAATTATTTCTGCGCCAATGTGCTCTCTATCGCTATTATAGCCTGTTTACCTACTTTATCGGCAACGACACCAGGTACTTCAATTTTGTAGTCTATCAGCTTTGCAACAAATTTAGCCTTCAAAGTGACGCTTGTGCCCTTCACTGTCACTGAACCCGGAACCGTAACATCGTTGGTGACTCCATGTATGGTGAGCTTTCCTGTTACCTTGACTTCGAAATTGCCGTCTTTACTAAAATCAGCGCCTGCCAGGTTGGTCACAGCACCCTTAAACTCGGCCTTGGGGTATTTGTCACTTTCCATGTAGTTTTCGTTGAAGTGCTCCTGCATCAGCGCACGCTCAAACTTGAAGCTCTTAACGGGCACCTGAAAAACCATTTCACCGGTCTTTCCGTCCAGAATATTAGATACTTCATTGTTGATGGCTTTGATATCTTCTGGCGATCCCTGAGCGGTGGCGTCAAAAGACACTTTGGCTGTGCGGGTCATGTATTTCTGGGCGAAAACGCCAGTTGCTGCTGCAACCATCATTGCTATAGTAAGCACTGTTTTTTTCATTGTTGAGTTGTTTTTATGATTTGGAATTCTTTGTCGAAAAAAGTTGTTTCTATTCCCCCTGGTGTTTGTCCCCTGTACTAATTATTCAACGCGCCCTGATTCACCCACCTGGCAATTTTGTTGATCTCGCACGGTGATAGTTTTGGCAGGTTCTTGGGCATGGCACTGAAACCTGCCGCCCAGTTGATACAGCCGACAATCTTACCATTCAATGCGCCGGGCTGCGTGCCAGCATGTGTGGTGAAGTTATATCCTCCGGAGATCGTGGCCGCATCGTGGCAGCCCACCGTGTTGCACTTTGCAGTCAGTATCGGCGATATGTCGCCTGCATAAGTAATAGTTGTAGTATCACAAACCACGCTTCCGGTTGCCGGATACAGTTTGTCGTACTTATCATTGTAACACCCTGCAGTTGCTATTGCGATCCCCGCTACTACGATCAGTTTCTTCATTTTTATCATCCTATTCAGCATTTTTCTTACTATTTTTTCAAAATACAATCTGTTAGCGAAACACCGGTGATTCCGTTGCCCGAACAAAACCCTTTTATTGTTACCTCCTGCCCTTTAGCTACCTGCACCCCTTTTTCGCGCATGGCACACTGCACACCTGCCATGGGGTCTCCGGTTTCCAGTATTACCATAGTGCCACCATCCTGATTCTGCTCTGTCTCTCCCACCTTGCCTGTCACTTCTATCACATTGTTGAGGTATATGGAGTCTGCTGCTTTTTCGCTGGTGCTGTATGCTGCCGATAGTGCCGCTGCCGCAACTACGATACCTTTTTTATCGTCTACCGTCTCTGGCTTTTTATAAAAAAAGTACATACCTGTACCTACACCTATCAGGCCCAGAACCAAAACGACAAGTATTATTTTTTTGACCACAGCATATCGGTTTTATGTCAACAAATATAGGGAAAAGCATTTTAAATTCTGTATTGTTATTATATCTCATTCACTACTCCCCCACAATATTCCGTCCGGTGCGGTAACCCGTTCCTTTGAACAGTGCTATGAGATCGCCATGCTGGTTGCTGATGGTTATGTCATAAAACCCGGTCTTATTACCTTTATGTACCTCTCTGGCCTCTACGCTGAGTACATCTCCGGCAGTGGCTGTTTTTACGAAACTTATTGTCACATCAAGTGCCACCGTCAGTTGTCCATCGGCATTGCATGCAAATGCGAAAGCACTATCTGCTGCTGAGAAAAGAATACCTCCATGGGCTATGCCGAAACCGTTCAGCATCTCCGGCCGTATGGTGTAATGCAATCTGCAGTACCCATCGCGGTGCTCATCTATTGTTATTCCCAGCCATTCCGTGAAGCTGTCTCTGGCGAGCATAGCTGCCAATACCTCCTGTGTTGTTGCCATTAGGTGTGTTGTAGTTACTACTGCTATAATGAGGCAATTACTATGCCATCAAATACCGGTAAGGAGCAAAGTTGGTGAAAATTAACAGAAAAGAACCCGGGTATACATGCATAGCGGACCATGAAGCGGGAAAAAAACAAAAAGAGCATGAATTACCACGCTCTTTTTTTCATTTCGGCCCTTGTTTGGAAAAACAGAACCTTACCCCTTGTTGAAACGAAATTCTTACGACTATTATAAAGTTCTATTGGTTTAGCTTTCTATATAACGAAGATAGAAACCTTTTCTCAAATTAACCACTAATTAACAATTATTTTTACAAATATTTTTTGCATGTATTTATTTCGTTATAATCGACAACAATTTGCAGGAACGGATTTCACCTACTATTGCCGCAAAACGGCTAAATCGTCAGAAAAAAAGCCTTTTTGTGCATAAAAACCAAATCAGTTCATCAGGGCCATCAGCTTTTCATCCCGCTGGTAAATGTCGCGTGCAAAGCGTATGTGGGCGCCGGTACTGTCTTCGAAAGCGGTGAGGTACGTAATAAACACCGGAATTTTTGTCTTAAGCAGCTCCCAACGGGTTTTGTGGGTACTTATCATGGTATCCAGCTTTCCCTGTGTATACGATGTTCGCTGCTCCAGACCTGCCAGTATATACAAGGCCATTTCCTGTGGCTCATGCACCCGCACACAGCCACTGCTCAGTGCTCGGTCGTGCTTGCCAAAGTCTTCCCGATGGGGGGTATCGTGCAGGTATATGTCCCACTTATTGGGCATATTAAATTTTACATAGCCGAGCGAGTTATCGCTGCCCGGTGCCTGCTTGTAGGTATACCGCTTGTAGTTCTTTGCATTTATCGTCGATACATTCACTGCTTTGCCTTCATGCGTATACACCTTCAGACCCTTTTTGGCCAGATACTGCCTGCCACTTTTCTGTATACCGGGCAATACGTCATTCTTCAGAATAGTTGGTGGCACACCCCATGGCGGGTTAATCACAATATTGGTCATATTAGCAAACAGCGATGGGGTTTGGCGTGCACGCTTGCCCACTACCACTTCTTTATGCATCACATCTACACCATCTTTTCTGAAAAAGAGCTCCATCAGCGGAACATTCACCACTATATAAAGCGATCCGGTTTTGCGTTTCATCCACCTGATACGCTCCATATTAGCGCATAACTTCTTCAGGTAATCCTCGGGACTAACAGCAAGAGTAGCCACAGTCGTGCTGTCGAGTTTTCTGGTGACCCGCAACGAATGGGCCCGCTGATAGGCCATTATCAACTGCTTTCGGTCACTGATACTGTCATTGGGTACCACCTCTACCCAAGGCATCTCGGCCCTGATAATGTAGTCGGCGCTCACCTTTATCACGCTGTCATTCTGCCAGCATTGAGCCATATTGAATTTAGCATTCAGGTACGAACTGTCTGCGAGCAGGTTGCGATACATTCTGTATTCTTTTCGCAGCGCCTGATAGGTAGGGAGCTCGCTCCTGAAACTGTCCAGTGCCGGATAGGCTCCGCCCGAAGTGAGCAGCAATTCGGCTGCATTCCACACCGTGTCATTTACATGATGCCAGAGCGAGTCGGCTTTGCGGGGTTTAATGCTGCCAAGCAGCAAAAAACGGGACGCAGCAAGGTAGCTGTGTGTAAGCGTTGTATCGAACCTGATCGCATCAGCTACTGCATTGTGTTTTGTAGTATCCAGTTTTGTCTTCAGATTTCTGAGGTCGTTGATGTTGTATACCTCCGGATCTACTCCATCCCACTGCATCTCTTCCAGATCAGTAAGCAGTTGGGCTGCAGCTACAGTAGACGAGTAATTCTCTTTCACCCATATTGGCTGGTATTCGTCAGCCTGATATACAAGCCGCAATTCCTCGCTGACACTGCGTATTTTACCGGATTGGCCCGTTGTATCAATGGTGGTCAATGACTCACTGAGCTTATCGGCAAAGGATTCGTCGGCAAAGCCGGATGGTCCGGGCTTTACATGCCGTCCACAGGAGTGCAACAACGAAAGCGACAACAATAAAAAAAGGCGGAGCGCACTGAAATGAACAATAGATTTTCGCGGATACATAAAGCGCGGCAAAGGCCGCTATTTTTCATTTATTTTATAGAAACAAAAAGAATACCAAAATTAGCTATTAACAACACCATACCTCAGATAACATTGTTAATATATTCACACAATTCCAAACCACAATGGCAAATGTAATGAATGGAAACACAGTGCACATCCCATTGAATTACATAATTTTATTTGCCCGATTACCTGAAAGTGCTGAACCCGATATTTGATTGTACCTTTGCGAAATTCCTGCTTTTGAGCAGGATACCTAACAATATGCTGGATACGATAGAAGCCGCGCTCGACGACCTGAGGCTGGGCAAATTACTGATTGTAGTAGATGATGAGGACCGTGAGAATGAAGGTGATTTCATTACAGCGGCGCGAAACGTGACCCCGGAGATCATCAATTTCATGTCGAAACATGGCCGGGGCCTGATATGTGCACCAATAACCGAAGCCCGCTGCGATGAACTGAAGCTGAACCTGATGGTGGAGAACAATACCGTGCTGCACCAGACGCCATTCACCGTTTCTGTAGACCTGATAGGCAATGGTTGTACCACCGGCATTTCAGCGCACGACCGCGCACAAACAGTGCAGGCACTCATTAACCCCGCTACCCGCCCCGATGATCTGGGCAGGCCGGGACATATTTTTCCGTTAAGGGCAAAAAATGAGGGTGTGTTGCGCCGTACCGGGCATACTGAAGCGACGGTAGACCTTGCCCGGCTGGCAGGGTTCGAACCCGCAGGTGTACTGGTAGAAATAATGAATGATGACGGCACTATGGCACGTATGCCGGAGTTACTGGAAATCGCAAAGCGGTTTGATCTGAAGATCATATCGATCAAGGATCTGATTGCCTACCGGCTGGAAAAGGAAACACTAATAAAAGAAGAAGTACGGGTACAGATGCCTACCAAGATCGGAGACTTTGAGCTGATCGCGTTTAAGCAGACTAATACGGGCGAAAACCACCTGGCGCTGACAAAAGGAACATGGGAGAAGGATGAGCCTGTACTGGTTCGTGTACACAGCTCCTGCTTTACCGGCGATATACTGCACTCGCTGCGTTGCGATTGCGGAGACCAACTGGAAGCGGCAATGCAAATGGTAGAAGATGCAGGCAAAGGCATAGTGCTGTATATGAATCAGGAAGGCCGGGGCATAGGGCTGATGAATAAACTAAAAGCCTACAAATTACAAGAAGAAGGCAAAGACACAGTAGAGGCAAATCTGGCTCTGGGTTTCAAAAACGATCAGCGTGACTATGGTGTAGGTGCGCAGATACTCAGGTACCTGGGTGTATCTAAAATGAAACTGATGAGCAACAACCCCCGCAAGCGGGCAGGTATGCTGGGCTACGGGCTGGAAATAGTGGAGAATGTGCCGATAGAAATTAAGGCAAACGACCACAACCGTTTTTATCTGCAGACCAAGCGCGACAAACTGGGACATGAGATCATGAAACAGTGAGAGGATTCAATAGTATTACGCGATTGAACGCATTAAAATGAAAATAACGAAAGAGCGCATGGGCAATTCTGCTTATGCGCCTTTTTATTTCAATTAGCTTTTGTCAACAGAATACGCACCTGCTCCGATGAACATGAGTCCGAAGAAAGTACACATCAGCTCTATGGCATGCGATGCGTCTGCAATATTGTAGATGTTGGAATAATGAAAAACTGTTGCCACAACAAAGTTGATGAACAACGCCAGGCACACTGGCCTGAACCATAACCCAAGAATACAGAACAGTCCTCCTATCGTCTCCGTAAAAGCGCACATAAAGCCCCAGAATGCAGGCCAGAAATGAATGTGCAACTTACCCATGGCCTCTCCCAGTTCTGCCCACTTATCGGGACCGCCCAGCAGCTTATCCTTGCCATGCAGTATCATCATCGCACCAAGCCCCACGCGCATGATCAGCAGCCCAAAGTTCTGGTATCTGCCCAGTTTTCCCAATATTGCCATAGCAGGTAAGTTTGTGTAAAGATAAATGGTTTAGCTGGTTTGGAATGGATGCACAGTACCAGCCGCATGCGCTGCTACAGCTTGTGTTACGAATGCACTAAACTCCTGTCTGAAACGCTCATCAGAAAAACGGAGTGCATTAGCCCTTATTGCTACATTGTCCGTGAGCGGATTGGTCTCCATCTTGTTTACTGCGGCAATCACACTCTCCTCTGTCTGCTCAGCAAACAGATATCCGGTCTTGCCGTCCACCACCGTTTCGCGATAGCCACCATAGTCGAGTGCCAGCACAGGGGTGCCACAGGCCTGTGCCTCAACACACATGATGCCGAAGTCTTCTTTTGCAGCAAAGATGCAAGCGCGGGCCTCCTGCATATACTTTATTACCTCAGCGTCTTCCCGGTAACCCAGCCATTCTATATTCGGATGGCCTTTCAACATCTCATCAAAACCCGATGCGCCCCAACCCTCACCCAATAATATCAGTTTCTTATCGGGCATTTGTTGAAAAGCACGAATGACCATGTCTATTTTTTTATAGGGCACAAACCTGCCTGGGCACATATAGTAGTCTTTACGGGCACCTGCATTCAGCGCAAATTTCTCTGTTCGTACAGGAGGGTATATCACTACCGCATCGCGGTCGTAGCTCTTTTTGATGCGCTGGCGGATATGGTGTGAGTTGGCAATGAAGTAATGTACTTTTCCTGCTGATTTTACATCCCACCTGCGCAGCCAGCCTACAAAGCTGCGGTAGATAAAGGAATGCCCCAACGAATGCGTGGCTGCATAGTCGTCGTACATATCCCAGATGGGTCGCAGTGGTGTATGGCAATAACAGATATTGAGAATGAAAGGGTCGCTTCGAAACCCCTTGGCCACGGCATGCGATGCGGCTATGATCACATCATAACCACTCAACCGAAACCGCCCCATCATCCATGGCATAAAGGGCAGAAAATACCGGTAGAAACGTGCAATAAACGGCACATACTGCAGCAAAGACACCTGCACACTTTTGCCCTTCAATATTGATGCAGTTGCTTCCGGACCAAATTTGTTGAACAATGCGTATACTGTAACATCGTCTTTATCAAATACCGTCAATATCTCACCTGCTACTTTCTCAGCACCACCATTTGCGTTAAACCAGTCTTGTACAACCGCAATTTTCATCCGAGGCGCAATTTAGCAGTTTTAATATAGACTGTACGGATCATTTATATGCCGGCTGTGTAAAATAGTAATATTATCATATTTGCCTGTACCTTTGCCGGCTAATTTCTTCTGCTGGCTGCATATAACAGCCCTCGCTCAATCTGATACAATGAAACCCGAAAAACAAACCATACCTTTTACACCCTACCAGAAATTTGTTATATTTCTGCTCACGATCACACAATTCTCTGTGATACTAGACTTCATGATCATGTCGCCACTGGGCGATATGCTGATGAAATCCATGAACCTGACTACTACTCAGTTCGGGCTTGCAGTGTCTGCCTATGCTATAAGTGCCGGACTTTCCGGGCTGCTTACTGCGGGCTTTGCAGACCGGTACGACCGCAAAAGTCTGCTGCTGTTCTTCTATGTGGGGTTCATTGTTGGCACTGTATTGTGCGGACTTGCAACTTCTTACTGGCTGCTTATCGGGGCCCGTATATTCACGGGTATTTTTGGCGGTGTTATCGGGTCTATATCTATGGCTATCATCACAGACCTGTTCGACATACACCACCGGGGCAGGGTCATGGGTTTTATTCAGATGGGGTTTGGTGCCAGCCAGGTTTTGGGTATACCCATCAGCCTGTATATTGCCAATCTGTGGGGCTGGCAGTCACCGTTTATGCTGGTTGCCGGCCTTGCAGCTATTACCGGAGTGCTGATATTCTCAAAACTGCAACCTGTTACAAAACACCTGGCATTGCAACACGATCGTAACGCATTTCAGCACCTGTGGCAAACCATATCCAAACGGCATCACCGAATGGGATTTCTCGCCACGGCGCTGCTATCGCTTGGTGGGTTTATGATGATGCCCTTTGGCAGCGCATTTGCCATCAACAATCTGGGCCTTACCAATGCACAGCTGCCCATACTGTTTATGCTCACTGGCATAGGCACGCTCATCATTATGCCTATCATAGGCAAGCTCAGCGACAAGATCGATAAGTTCAAGCTATTTACAGTAGCATCGGTATGGATGATGGTAATGGTGGTGATCTACACCAATCTGGCTGTGACACCCTTTTACCTTGTTGTAGTACTCAATATCATTATGATGATGGGAGTGATGAGCCGTATGGTGCCATCTTCGGCACTGGTGAGTGCCATACCCGATATGCAGCAGCGTGGCGCATTCATGAGTATCAACTCGTCGCTGCAGCAGATAGCAGGTGGCTTTGCCGCTGCCTTTGCTGGCATGGTGGTGGTACAGAAAGACAAGACCAGCCCACTACAGCACTACAATACACTGGGTTTTATTATTGTGGGCATTACGCTGCTGTGCATCTACATGCTTTTTCGTATCAATGTAATGGCAAAAAGCAAGGCAAAAGAGTCAACACTTTAACAACTGTCCAGACAATTTCTTACACAACTAGTTTTTAACGAACATCTGCTGCCCCCACTGCCCTGCACAGCAGTAGCGCAGTATGTACATACCCGGTATGAACGAATGTATATCTATGGTACAACGATAAGCCGATGCGCCTGGAGGGAATGCGTGCACCTGCCTGCCCAGCAAATCAATGATTTGTATGCGCTCCAATGAATCGCCCGAAATATTTTCTACCACCAACTTATCGTGGGCAGGATTGGGATAGACATTAATACCTGTCTCTGTGAGCTGAATCGGGTCTACATATATAGGTGGCGGCGGATTTCGGAACACGCCCCATGCAGTATCGGCAACTGTCCTTATTTTTTTGAAATTTCCCAACCTACAACCGCCAGCTGAGTCGACCACTACCAATGCCATCACCACCCGCTTTTTGTCTCCCGATTTTAGTTCGAAATCATTGCTGGCAAGCACAAACCGTCGGTCACCCAGATTATTTGAGCATATACATTCACTCCAAGCGTTCGTATCCATTAGGTCACCGGTAAAAACATAATTGCATTCCGGACCAACCCCATACCCATAATTTGGTATTCCCCTACCAGAAAAAGTATTTGTGAGATGATTTCCATTCCGCCATCGGGATCGCATGTAATGGTTGTATTCCGTATCTACCAGGGGAATTCCATTCACACTGTTATCATTATTATAATAAATAAAAGTACCCGCAGGCACGTAGCCGGGTGCTGCGTCACCGGGCAACGATACAAAAGTCACCCCAACCATAGGTGAATTCAGCCCATAAGAATTTACTGGAGTGCCGGATATACCACCGTCGCTACTGCCGCCATCATAGCAAATGCCCAGCCGCCAAGATGAATCGAACCCGATATAATCGTCCATATAAAAACCCAGTTCTACGTCGTCCCACAGCGCCATCCGGAAATCATGATAATCATTCGCCGATTTGTTCAGTATAGTATAGTCGTAATACACCACATTGTCTATCAGCGTACCCCGCTTGTAGGCATATGCCAGCACACGCACCTCCACACCCAGCGGAGTTCCATTGGTTTGTGAATGTGACGGGCCATTATCGGTAAATACATACCATAATCCCTGATCGCCCCGAATGTCGGGGTAGTCACCTTTCAGTGGCTGGTAGCGACCATCGCCGTTCAGGTCTACAAATGGTGCCATTTCTGCCGGTACATCCAGCAATGCTCCTCCATTCCCTTTTGCAAATACGTTGTTCTTGCCCGGCCATGTAAGTATGGACTCAGGTGTATTCGCAACAGTATGGTACAGGTTAGCCTTGTGGGCATTGATCTCATCGCGTGTTGCCTTCCATATCTTCGCCCATTGGTACGATGTGGCATAGCTGAGGGTACCACCCGCATCCAACGGACCGGGCCAATAGTCGTTGCCATCCTGTCGGTAAGTCTGTGCAGCCACATGCAGCTGATTGCCGGCATCGTAGCCACTCATCCATACTGATGCGGCAAACTGCAGGTGCTTCCCGGAACCTTTGGGGAACTCACATTTCGGCTGTCCGGTTTCAGGATCCCACCACATATCGCCGTGCACCAGCATTGTTGCACTTATGTTGTTGGCATCGATTATTGCTTTGCCGTTAAATGGCGTTTGGGCAATGGCAGGCGATACAGCGGCTATTGCCAATGCTGCCAGCCATACAATCTTCTTCATAGGCGTATACATTACGGGTATACTCCTAAAGACGTAAAATCTGGGGGATAACTTGGGTGACTTTTAAAATAAATTAAATTACCTATAAAACTTCCTGCGCTTTCATTTGCTCTACCGCTGTGTACAGCTCGTAATATGCACCACGGGCGGCTATTAGTGCAGCATGGTTGCCTCGCTCGCTCACCAGGCCTTTGTCCATCACCAGTATTTCATCGGCTTTACGAATAGTTGACAACCTATGTGCAATCACTATTGATGTTCGCCCTTTTATCAGTGTATCTATCGCATGCTGTATCAGTTGCTCGCTTTCACTATCTACAGATGATGTTGCCTCGTCGAGCACCAGTATTGCCGGGTTGTACAGCAGCGCCCGGGCGAATGATATAAGCTGCCGCTGCCCCTGCGACAGGGTATTACCCCGCTCCATCACATCAAAATCATACCCACCGGGCAGCTTGCTTATGAAGCCATGTATGCCCAGCATTTTAGCCACTTCTTCCACCTTCTCCCGTGGTATCTCTGCATTACGCAGCGTGATGTTATCTGCGATAGTACCGGAAAAAAGGAACACATCCTGCAACACAATACCTATGCGGCTCCTGAGGCTGTATATATCGTATGCCTTCAGTGGTTGCCCATCAATAAGTATGTCGCCCGACTCTATTTCGTACAGCCTGTTCAGTATACTTATCAGCGATGTTTTGCCTGCTCCGGTGGAGCCCACTACCGCCATGGTCTTGCCAGCATCCAGCGAAAAATTCACGCCACGCAGTACCGGAGTTTCCGGCTTGTAGCTAAAATGCACATCACGGAAAGAAATCGCGCCTTTCAGTTGATCAGCCTTCAGTGTACCGTTGTCCGGCAGATGCTCGTCACTGTCCAGCACGGCGAAAACACGCTCACCGGCCACAATGCCCATCTGTAGTACATTGAATTTATCGGCCATCATCCGCAGCGGACGAAAGAGCAGATTGAGGTACAACACAAACGATATGATGACACCCGGTGTGACCCCAAAATCAAGTATTCGCGATGCGCCATACCATACCAGCAACCCCATAGACATAGCCAGAATGATCTCCACTATGGGGAAGAAAACAGAATAGGCAAATATGCCCTTGATATTGGCATCCCGGTGCTCCTTGTTGATTGTGGTGAACTTGCCCAGCTCACGCTCCTCGGCAGCGAATGCCTGCACAATGTACATGCCAGTAAGGTGTTCCTGGGCAAAGGCGTTGAGTGCAGATACAGCATTGCGCACGCGCTGAAACGATTTGTTCACTGCTTCCTTAAACCACCACGTTGCCAGAATCAGCAACGGGAAGGTAGCCAGGCATACCAGCGTAAGCCGCCAATCTGTAAGCAGCATTACCGTGATGATGGCGATAATGGTGAGTATATCGGCAACTATTGAGATAATACCTTCCGAGAAAATATCATTGATCGCCTCGATGTCGTTGATGGTACGGGTAGTAAGTGTACCAATAGGTGTGCGGTCAAAAAACGAGAGATTCTGATGCAGTATTTTCCTGAACATCGAATTGCGAATATCATTTACAACGGTTTGTCCCAGCCAGTTGGCACGATAGCTGAACCAGAACCGTAGCCCACTCTCCACGATCAGCAATCCAAACTGAAAGACACTGATCCATACCAGACCCATCAGCAGATTACCACCTATATACTTGTCTACAGATACCTTTATCAGATAGGGTCTTAATGGCGACACTACCGACAGTACCACAGCAAGGCTCATGGTCAGGTACAGCGTATTGCGGTAAGGACCCGTGAATGCGAATATGCGCCGCAGCAGGCCCAGGTCAAACGACTTTTTCTTTATTTCTTTCTTTGTTCCCAATTGGCAATTATTCCTCGTTCATCGTCATCAGGTATGCCTTGATAAAGTCATCCAACTCTCCATCCATCACTGGTTGCACATTGCCCACCTCGTAGTCAGTACGGTGGTCTTTGATCATTTTGTAGGGATGGAATACATAACTGCGTATCTGCGACCCCCACTCTATCTTCTTCTTGTTAGAGTTGGTGGCATTCAGTATTTCCTGGCGCTTACGCAGTTCCTCTTCATACAGCCTGCTCTTCAGCATGGTCATTGCCTTCTCACGGTTCTCTCCCTGTGTACGTGCTATCTGGCACTCTACTATTATTCCGCTGGGTATGTGTTTCAGGCGTACTGCCGTTTCTACTTTGTTCACGTTCTGCCCACCAGAGCCACCCGATCTGAAGAATGCCCATTCTATGTCTGCAGGGCTCACCTGTATGTCTATCGTGTCATCAATCAGCGGATATACAAACACGGAAGCGAAAGAGGTATGCCTGCGCGCATTAGAGTCGAACGGAGAAATACGCACCAGGCGGTGCACACCACTCTCCGCTTTCAGCAAGCCATATGCAAACGCACCATCAAACTCCAGTGTGGCCTGCTTTATGCCTGCACCGTCGCCATACTGCACATCTATTTCACTTACCTTCCATCCCTGCTTGTCGCCATACATGCGGTACATGCGCAGCAGTATCTCTGCCCAGTCCTGACTTTCGGTACCACCGGCACCGCTGTTGATCACCAGCATTGCCGGCATCTCGTCTTCAGGTGCATTCAGTGTACTCTTAAACTCCAGCTCGTCCAGATCCTTCACAGCACCATCATATGTTGCTTTAACTTCCTCTTCGCTTGCCTCGCCCTCTTTCCAGAAATCAAACAATACCGCAAAGTCTTCAACAGCAGCCTTCACCCTGTCGAAAAACTCGGTCCAGTATTTGTCTATTTTCATTTCTTTCAGGATAGCTGTAGCGCGTACATTATCATCCCAAAACCCGGGCGACAATGTGAGTTGCCTGTCGTTCTCCAGCTTTGCCAGCCTGTCTTCAATATGTAAAAAGCGATGCAGGTGCGTAATACGCTCGCGCATTTCTTTCAGGTTCTCCTGTGTCATAACGGCTGCAAAGGTAAGTGATTGCTACTTTGTATCGGGATTCAGGCAATCAGTATCTTATTGATACTTCTGCTGACGATCTTATATTCGGGAAATACAGTGCCAAATACGTGCTGTACATGCTCCCACTCTGCCTCGTTGGCTACAATATAATTAAATGCAAGCCGCCCGCCGGGAGCCAGGCTATCCCTGCATTGGGTCAGAAACGGCAATTCAAATACAAAAGCAGGCACTGTTCTGTTGTTGAAGATATCAATGAATATCAGATCGTACTTTGCTGTATTCCGCTGCATAAAGCCAGCAGCATCCTCACATATCGGTTCTATGTTGCCTGAAACCGGATCGGGCAAAAATTCCAATGCCCATTGCAAAATAAGCTTGTCTTTTTCTACCAGTGTAAACTGTGGCCTGAACCCCTGCTTTGCCAGTACCTGCACCATACTGGCCAGTCCTGTACCCAGTACCAATACATGCTGTGCATGCGGAAGAAATTGATTAAGGTGGTTACAAACAACTGTTGCAGGTAAGTATTGGTCTCCATCAGAGTACAGCACATCTTTAGTGGCCAGCTGCAGCCTGTTACGAAACAGTATTAATTCTAGGAAAGACGTATCTGAACCCAGGCCCTTACGTAAAGAAACCGGGTACAAATAACTGAACACCTGCTTATAATATGGAATCCGGATATTGGAGGAAGATTACGTTTGTTTACTGGCGCATTTTCCGCTTGCGGAAGAATGGTACTTTGTTTTCATTACCACTGATAAGCCGGCTGATATTCTTGTGGTGAGTAAGCACAACAAGAAAAGCTGTCGCGATTGCAAAAAGACGATAACTCAACTCTTGCGCCTGAGCATTGAAAATAAACAAAATGAGCAGGGGGAATGCAATACTTGCAGCAATAGAGCTCAGTGATACATATCGGGTTATCAGCAGCATGCCCATAAAAACAAGCACCAGACTTATCGCTACTATTGGGTGTATGGATAAAATCATCCCAAACAATGTGGCAATACCCTTTCCACCTCTGAAATCGGCCCAAATCGGAAAAATGTGCCCCAATACGGCAGCCAGTCCTAAAAATATCTGAAGATTTACAAAAGGCTCACTGGTCCAGGGAAAAGATGAAAATATCGACAATTTTACAGCCAGAAAACCCTTCATCATGTCTGCCGTCATTACACCGGCACCAGCTTTTGAGCCCAATATTCTGAACGCGTTTGTAGCTCCGGCATTGCCGCTGCCATGCTCACGAATGTCAATACCGTACATCCACTTACTAACCCATACAGCCGTGGGAATAGACCCTAACAAATAAGCTAAAACAAGGAGAATTGCTATTGTCATTATTTCTTTAATATTACTGAGAGAAACAAATATAGACGTTGTCTTTCAAAAATCCTAACACATCACAAGCAAAAATTACGCGTATTTAACATCTTATTCATAAAAAACCAGCACAAAATTTAACTTTTCGAACATCTGATTGATATCCAACCCGAACGCTCCGCAACATGGTCTACCTGAAAACCTGCTTCCAACGCGGCTTCCGCGATTATCGGCTCATCGGCTATAAGCAAACCACTCATCAGCAATATACCTCCCCCAGCAAGCCGTTGGTACAAGCCCTGCATGTGCTCCAGCAGTATATGCCTGTTAATATTGGCCAGTAAAATGTCGTATGTACGTTGAGGCAATTGCTCCAACGATGCCTGGAGCATCGCAATTCCCGGCACCAGGTTCCGTTCTGCATTCTCTATTGCATTCTCCACAGCCCATTCATCATTGTCGATCCCGGTTATGTCTGTTGCACCCAGCATAGCAGCAAGTATCGCCAGCACACCTGTGCCAGAACCAAAATCCAAAACAGACTTGCCGTTAAAATCTATGTCCTTCATTGCCATCATCATCAACTGAGTAGTAGCGTGATGACCTGTACCAAATGACATTTTGGGCGTAATAATAATCTCGTAGGGTGTTGTACTGGTTACGGTATGAAAATGAGCCCTTATTGTACAAAAGTCGTCAACAATGACCGGTTCGAAACTTGACTCCCAAATCGCATTCCAGTTTTGCTGCTGTATCGATTCGGTTACATACGGTACACCAACTGTATTTGCCACTGCTTCCAGTTCTGCTGCGTCGTACCTTTCTGCCGGTATGAATGCTTTCAACGAACCGGTATTTTCTTCAAATCCTTCATACCCAATGTCCATCAGCAATGCCAGCAATATCTCTCCGCTTTCTGCCGATGGCAATTCAAAAGCAACCTGTATATGTTCCATCCCGTAAATAGTTTAAAAGATCTTTCGCACAATCTTTACACCCAGCGCAAGTATGGTTGCGCCGGCTGTGGCAGTCAGTACTTCGTTTATAAAACGGCTGTGTGTAATATTCAACTGATGCCCGAACAATTTATAGCCCAGCCAGCCACCCACAATACCAATGACAATATCGAGCAGAAAACTGTTATTTTCTGACCGCACTATCGATCCGGCAATCCAGCCAGCCAAAGCACCTACAAGAAGGATTATAAGGAGGTTCATTTTGCTTCGCGTTTTATACTAAAAGCAAAAGGTTGCAAGAAACTGCAACCTTTTGAATATCGTAATCAATTTAAAAATCAATCATCATCATCATTTACAGGAGCCTTTCCTGCACCACCTTTTACAGGCTCATCATCAGTGCTTTCTGGCTCTATCTGCAGATTCCTTTCCTGCTGATCCATTGTTCCCGGCAATGCGCTGTTGTAAAGCACTCTGCGTGTAGGAAGATCAGTAACGATACGGAACTCAGTACGACGATTCATCTGCCTGCCTTCCGGATTGTCTTTTCCGTTCATAGCATTTGCTGCTACAGAGTTTTTGCTGCCAAATCCTCTTGCTGTAAGCCTTACCCTGTCAATTCCACTCTTCTCAAGGTAATCCATTACTGCCTGAGCTCTGCGCTGAGAAAGAGCAAGATTGTACTCTTCTTTACCTTTTGCATCGGTATAAGAATAGATCTCAACAGATATCGATGGATTGTCAGTTAGGAAATGAACTACAGAATCGAGAGATGCTACAGACTCAGGACGAAGTGTTGACTTGTCATAGTCATAGTAGATATTGCTCACACTGAAACTGTTTCTTACACTGTCCAGAAAGATAGTAACTACAACTGTGTCATCCGGATCAGAACGCTTGATTTCCATTGTACTTACAGAGGCACGTGTAGAGGTGTATCCTGCTTTATCAGCGGTAAGCACATAGGTATGTGAGCGGGCCATGTTGAACAGGAACTTGCCGTCTTCTGAGTTGTAAGTACGCATGTCACCTTTCTGATCTATCATTTTCACAACAGACTCAGTCATCAGTTGCTGTGTCTTTTTGTTTACAACCCTACCCATTACTACGAGTTTTGGCTCGTACTGAATCCTCCAGATGTCATTACAACATGTTGGATTTTTGAGTGCATAGGAACCAATGCGGTTTGATACAAGGTAGCCATCAGGCTTGCCTACCGGATCCAATATAAAGTACAGCTCATCTGCACAGGTATTGATCGGATAGCCGAGGCTCTTCAGGTTTTTGTAACGCGATGGACCACCATCTGCAGAATACACGTCAAAACCTCCGAAAGACACCTGACCGCTTGATGCGAAATACAACTTACCACCACGAGGGTCATAATAAGGTGTCAATTCATCCTGTGTGGTATTTACGACCTTACCGCAGTTTTGTGGACGACGGAATGAACGGTCACGGGGATCGATGATTGCGTACCAGATATCGTATCCGCCACGGCTCTGCAATTTACGGTTCGATGCAAAGAAGAGCACTTCTTTCTTGCCTACTTTGGCTACATAAGGCATTGTATTAGTACCGGGGTCACCAATGTCGATAAGTATGGGTGCACTCCAGTTGCGCTCCTGAAACTGCGAATAGTAGATGTTACATTTCATCTTATTCGAGTCACTTGGATCGTACATACACTTAGAGAAATAAAACCTGTCGCCACCTGGGCCCCAGCAACCGTTTGCAGTGTGCGCGGCAGGATCATTGAACTGACCATCATAGAACGGTAAAGGCCACTGGAATGAATCAACATACCCTTCCTGTTTGTGAGAGTACATGAATTTCTCCTTGTACCCTGTTTCACGCCAGGCATCAGTCTCAATAAGCTCATTTCTGCCAATAGTACCAAACAGCAGCGAAGAGTCGCCCAATGGATATGGAGAAAGTTCTGTGTAAGCAGAGTTTACATTAGGACCAGCGTTTACCAGCGTTACTGCCTGTGGATCTTTAACAGAGGCAATTGCTTTTTGGCAACCTTCAATTTCCCTTTTCGCACGCTTTTTGATTTCTTTCATTGCCTTGGGATCAATGGTCCTGTCTGAATTGGCCTCAATTGAAGCTATCGGATTCGGAGCCACCTTCGCGGCATTCTTCTTATTGTCATTCAGAAACTCATTGAAAGACTCAATCGCAAGTTGATATTCACATTGTTGTTTCAACATCAGACCTGCATAATATGCCGAATAAGGATATATCTTTTTCGCCATATTTTTAACCTCAATGTAGTAGTGAGCCGCCGGTACGTAGTCGCGGGTAGCCCTGTAACATTCAGCCAGTTGGTAGGTTATGTATGGATTACGCTCATCCTGTTGTTTCAATTGCTGGTAGTAATCTATGGCATTAAAGTAACTGCCCTGGAGGTATAACTGATCCGCCCAATTCAATTTTTTACCGTAAGAAAGACCTGCTTTAGGATCATTCGCCCTATTTCTATACTTCTCTTTATTCTTTTGCTGGGCTTTAGCGTGATAAGGAACTATAACGATTATCGTAGCTAAAAACAGGTACAGCCAATTTTTTCTCATGTGCGTGAGCGTTGTTAATGGATATAAAAGTATAAATTGGTTTTAAAAAAAAGAAGGGCTTTGAAAAAAAACTTTTTTAGCCCTTCACATATTATATTGTAATATTATTAAAAACGGGTACAGGGTATCACCCTCTTATTGGCAAATTTCATTGGGTATGGCGCAATATAACGTACCGCGATTTCAAATCCACCGTTACCATTGCTGGCACTATTGAGAGAGGAAATATTATAATCATAGCCAACACCGATACGTACTCCCTTGAACTCAACACCTGCTGTTATCATAGCAGCATCACTGGTACGGTACCATGCACCCAGAAACAATGCGGTTGAGAAATCAGAATAGCCAGGATTGTTGCTTACCTGATACAGGAATTCATTACCAGCAATGATCTCGCTGGCTGATGCCTGATTCTGATACAGTACTGCCGGACGCAAACTGAAACGCTCACTGGTCATGATGCTCATTCCCAGTTCGCCTGTATAGCGCATATCCAGCCCTGTCTGGCTGTTTTGTTTTTTCAGCAGCGCATCGTTAGGCTGGTTGATATTATTGGCAGCAAGACCTATTACATAGCTAAAGGTACCGTTCTGGTTGGCACCTGCATAAGACACACCGGCATTTACAAGGTAGTAGCTTACAGAATTGCCGATACCAAGGTGGTATTCCTGAGATGTACCCGGTACAAAAGTTCCGTTTACCGACTCATCACCAAAGTACAGTTTGGAAAGGTCTATGCTCTTCTGTGCATAGCCGGCCTGCATACCTACAGCCAGATCACCTCTGCCAAGAATTTTGTGATAAGCCACCGAAAGCATTCCGGTGAAATTCTGAAGATTACCGTCACCAGCCTTATCATTAAAAATCTGCAAACCACCCGCCAGATATCCGCCACTGTTGTCAGCAAACAAAGGCATATCTGCATGTGCGCCATACGTAACATACGGAATAGTAACACTCTTCCACTGGTTTCTGTAGATACCACCAGCACGCACCTGACCATCAAACATGCCCGTAAACGCCGGGTTGATCACCATAGGAGCCATGTCGAACTGCGTAAAATGTATATCCTGCGCAAAAACAGAAGGGCTGCCCAGCAATATTGCTGTAGCTAAACTGAGACGGGTAATGATATTTTTAGTGTTCATCATCTTAAATTATCGTTGTAAAATTACCGTAATAAAGTTACGTTTCCTTGTTTAGTAAATATTTTTCCTGATTTGGTAACTGCCTGCACCTGATAAACAAATACGCCAACAGGCTGTGGAACACCTTTGTATTCGCCATTCCAACCTTCCTCTACGTTAGTTGTTTCAAAAACCATGTTCCCCCAACGGTTGAAAATACGGAAATAATTCAATGTAGCAATACCACGCCTGATAATTTTAAATTCATTATTTGCGCCACCGCCGGGTGTAAATGCATTTGGCAGGTCTATCAAAGTCTCCGGATCAACATTCACATTGATCGAATCCTTTGTTTTGCAACCATGCTCTGTCACCCCGCGTATGATGTATTTGGTGCTGATTTCGGGCGTTGCAACAGGGTTTGCAATGTACTTGCTGCTCAGTCCACCTGATGGTGTCCACGACACAATTGTACAGTTGGTCTGCGGGTCAAGCTGAACACTTTCACCTGGGTGTAATGTCACCGAATCCTCCAGGAAGATCACAGCTGCCGGGTGTACAGTGGCTGTAAAATGAAGTGTATCCTTACAGCCATAAGCGCTCGTTGCTACCACACTATAAGACTGAGTAGTAATTGGCTTCAATACCGGCTGAGCAGCCTTATCGTCGCTCAGATATATCGCAGGGGCCCACTCGTAAGAAACACCTCCCGTTGGTTCCAGCACAAGACTATCGTGTGGGCAAAAATCCATTTCCGGTGTGATGTAGGCAAAATTGCCTGGCAATACGATGATCTGTGCCGAATCGACACCGGTACATCCTGCCGGAGTAGTTACAGTAAGTACAATACTGCCTGTATCCACACCTGTCAGAAACACAGCCGGTTCATTGGCCACATTCAGATAGGTAGATGGTGTCCAGGCATAGGTGTAATGGGTATACCATGCCGGAGTCACCTGTGCAAGCAGCCTTATGGTGTCAAACTCACACACAAAACGGTTTCCACCCATATAAACCGACGGATTGGGCTGAACGTCGATCAGAATAGAATCGTAAAACGCAGGACAAAGATGGAATGATACACGCACCTTGTACAATGCTGAAGTGTCCGGATAAATCAATGGTGACACAACATTCGAAATCGCGATACCGGATGTAGGTATCCATTGGTAATCAAACAACGGATCCCCAACAGCTATCACCTGAACCGGCTTGCCCAAACAAACTGCTGTATCAGGGGTAATAATGTCAATCGTGTTTGGAAGCACATAAAGATTCAGAATATCATTCACTGCACAGCTTGCAGCATGTGGCTGAACCGTAATCGTATAGGAGTGTAGCCCCCCGACTGTCGGACTAATTACCGGATTAGGGATAGTGTCATTGCTCACATAAGTAGCCGGAGACCACTGGTAATGATAATACCCGTTGCCAATACCCGTGCTGCCCGGAACGGTCAGATCTATTGTATAGGTCATCGGTATACAAATAGTGTCGTTTATTGTATACTGGGTAGCAGGCGTATCCACCTCTATGTCAAAACTGTGAATCATGTTCGGACAATGCGCATAAGACGCAGTAACGGTGTAAGAGCCGTTTACGGTTGGCGTGATCGCCGGCTCCATAACATTTACATCCGAAACACCGTCTGGTGGAGTCCACAACCAGGTAAACTCTGAACTACCCGTGATGCTTACCTGAACAAACTCACCGATACAAATGGCAGTGTCAGAATTATGCAGAATAAAGTCATTGGGTACGGTATGTACCGTAATAGTTTCAGTTGACGCGCACGCTGGCAACAATGTAGGATACACCGTAACCGTGTACGTTATGTCTCCCAGAATAGTTGGTGTAACAACAGTTGATGGCATCATAGTAGTACTCAAACCCACTCCGGGTGACCAGGCATAGGTATAAGCAACACCGGGAGGCGGAGAAGTATATACGTTCAAGGGCACTGCAATACCCAGACAGGTCTTCACAAGATGCGAGTCAACAGCGATTTCCGGCAACGGCAACATCGAAATGGTTATTGTCTGTGTCTGAGGCGGACATCCCAAAACCGGATTGGCAGTCGCTGTCAATGTGTACGTCGTAGATGTTGCGGTAGGTGTAGCATCTGTGATTAGCGTATTGGTAGAACTCAATGTGCCCGGTGGTGACCACGTATAATTATATACAGTATCCCCCACCGCAATGATATGTACATATTCCCCTATGCATATACCTGTATCTGGTGTAACAATATCAAATGAAGGCTCAATAATGGTGAGGCTGGCAGTAGAAACAGGTGTAAACACACCGGGATGGCAGGGGTCTTCAGAAAGAATCTCTAAAGTCACAACTTTAGGTCCGGTGGGTGGTAATGGTAGGGTTGTGATATCCAGTACTGTGAAAGTATCTCCAATGGGTATACTTACGCTATCTGCAATGAATGTATAGTCGGTACCATTGATCGCAGTTCCCGAAATATTGAAGTGTATGGTAACAACGGTATCCTGATCTTCTGGTATGGTAAAAATGAAGTTACCCGGGCCACAACCGCGCAAACAATAGGGCAATCCACTGGTGCCGGTGGCGGTAATTGTTGTAGGTATTGTCGAAGTCAAACTCCCACCCTTGATAAACACACCCGAGTTGAAGGCACCGTCGCCTACGTCTGCAATACCCAGTTTCAGGTGATACGTATCGCACGGACTAACAGCAGCAACAGCGGTCAAAACCGTTGTTTTACCATCGAAAACCAACATGGTACTGGCCGAATTGTCCACATAATACATTGCAAATGGTGATCCCGGCCCTAGCGCATTGCATGTTGCTATCGCGTAAGCAGTACCTGTTGGTGCTGAGTTCACGCTATTGATGCATACAGGGATATTGGTACCTGGTACTCGTGCGAGATTATACGGCGTAGGATACGAGGTTGGAATAGCTGTAACACCCCCGGATATCAAAAAGCCAAACACATCATTGTAGATCGAACAGGCATATTCAGGATATTCTTCAGACGCAAAAACATAGTTGAATTTGATCGTATCACCTGCGGCCTTAAAATCGAACTCAAGCACACAAGCATCAAAAGTTGTACCGCCCGAAAGCGTTGCCAAATCTGCATCGGCAAGAGAAGGAGCAAATGATGAAGACTCGGTAGGACCAGTGGCAGGCGCAACTATTGCAGTCGCAGCTCCGGATGATAGCACTATGCCATTGGTAACACCTATAGGATCAACAGCACCCGTAGTGAAAGTTCCGTTTGCCGTATTGTTACACGTTAATGTAGGACTGAGAATAATAACTCCCGAACCGGTTAGTGTAGATGCCAGCACAGCAGCTGTCTGATCTGCCGACAATACAATCTGTGCATGAACCGAAACAGTGGAAAGTAACACCAGTATGCCACAGGCAACAGTGTATCTTAGGCGTAGGATTTTTTTCAAAAGGATCTTCATCGGTTTGTTTTACTGGCTGTATAATATACTCCGTATTTATAAAGACGGCGCAAAAAACGAAAACGTTTGGTACGTCAGTTCAATTATAGCCAAAAATATGAAAATAGATCAATATTTTATACTTGTTTGCAAATTCTTTTCCACATTTCAACCATTACATTTGCACACTACAAATTCATTTATTTATTCATGAATTTAGCTATAAGGCTGTGAAAGTGGTGCGTACCGGTTTCGCGCAACACAGAATATCGGCCCTGACGGTAAAAACGGGATTGTATGCCTCGCTGCACTTGCTCCACGATCTCCTCATCTTCCAGCTCTACGGTATCCAGTCCGGCACCGGCTCCGCTGCCCAGCTTTGTTTCGTCTAGTACATAGGTGTAATAGGCCACTTTGCACCTGTCCTTGCCCTGCGGCAGCACATGATTAATGGACAACCCCCACGGATAAAAATTAAACATCATATTCGGAAAAACCCAGAAATAGTATGCGGCCACCTGCCTGCCAAAGTCTGCGGCACTTTCCGGCAGGTCAAAACAAGATTCACCATACTTCCCGATACCCAACTGCAGATTGGAATACCCGAACAATTCGGTTGTATAGGCACCAAAATCCAGTTCCTGATTCAATCCTTCATGTACAAATGGTATATGAAAACCCTCCAGATAGTTTTCGCAATACAGTGCCCAGTTTGCCGAAACATGGTAATCACGCGACAGATCCTGCCTGAAAACAAGGTCGCCCATCGGAAACCAGCTCATCCGCTCCGTCATGGGTCCGAAAACAGTTGCGGCATCCAGGCCAGGTACCAGATTTGCAAAAACCAGATTGCCCCACCGGTAAAGCGGAACAGTGGCCAGGTGATCTGATTCAGCAGGAAAATCCAACACTTCTTTGAATTCCGGCATGGAAACAAATCGCCCGTCCAGCGCAAACTGCCTGCCATGATACCGGCAGCGGATACTGCGTAATGCACACTTTTCGGTGACCAGTAAATTTCCTCTGTGGGTACATACATTGCTCAGACACCTCAAACGCCCCCCGCTGTCATTGACCAGAACCAATGGCTCATCAAGACAACCCGGCAAAAGCGTAAACGGAAGGGCGCTGCCCGCAGTTGCAATTTCACCAGTATGACCAGCCAACTGCCACGATGCTGCAAAAATCCGCTCCTTCGCATCATTATAACATGTATCGCTTGTATAAAAAGTAGTGTCGAGTGTTTTCGCCTTAGCGATATCCGGATCAACAAAAAAACCAGCCATGCAGGAAATTCATTTCAATAAAGATAATATTCTTCATTGAAAATCAAGGCCGTCCGTCAATTCCGTTTGTCTATTCCCCAGTACAGTTTCTGCCGTATAGTTTTCAGAAAATTATGCTCGTCAGGCCGCACAAGTGATACGGTAAAACTCTCCCGTTTTACAGCCAGTTGCACGCTGCTTTTGATCATTTCTGTGCGGGCATCGAGCGTACACAGGAAGTGCTCTGTGCGCCCCTCTATCTCAAACGAGATCACATTGTCGTCTGGCACCACAATAGGCCTTGTGTTCAGATTATGTGGTGCCACCGGTGTAATCACAAAACTTGACGCCTGCGGAAAAACCACCGGACCACCACAACTCAGCGAGTACCCTGTAGAACCAGTAGGGGTGGCAACAATCAGTCCATCTGCCCAATAAGTATTCAAAAACTCGCCATTAAGATAGGTGTGGATCTTGATCATTGACGACGTATCCTGCCGGTGAATAGTAAATTCATTAAGTGCAAAAGGTGAATTATCAAACAGCGGCACACTGGAGTCCAGGTGCAGCAGCGTCCGCTTTTCGAGCGTGTAAGAGCCCCGCACCAGCGACAGTATTGCCGCCTCAACCTCTTCCTCGGGTATCGCTGCCAGAAAACCCAGCCTGCCCAGATTGACGCCGATCAGTGGTATATTGGTATTCCCCACGAAACACACCGCATCCAGCATAGTACCATCGCCACCCAGGCTAAATAACATATCAGTATTAGGTGGAAGGTCGCGCTTGCCGGTAAACAGTCGTGGCACCTGCGCAAATGGCAAATGCACAGACAACCGCTCATAAAACTCCTTGTAGAAAACCAATTGCAGCTTGTGCTGCTCCAGCAATTGCAATATACCCTTCAGGAAAGGTATATCCTGCTCATCAAATGTTCGGTTATATATTGCTATCAGCATAGTCGTCTACTTTATCTGGCACTGTTGGCAGGGTAACCTGAAGCCACAGGATCCAATCCACTTTTCAACCTGACTTTTTATACCCTATCGCCCAAAATCACTCACTGTTGAAATGTAAATATACACCGTTTTGTCCGAGGTGATTCCGGGCAAATTCTACTCTGATCTTCACATCATACAGGGTAACGATATCTATACCGGCACCAAAGCTATACAACACCGTGTTGGCAAGCGTATTCGTTCCGGCATTGGGCGTATTGATGTACCCTACATCAAAAAAAAGCTTCGGATATACCCTCACCGGTATCGCCGTAAAATATTGTACCGGCAGCGAATAGGTATTGTTGAACACCTCCCGCTTCAGGTTCAACCGCAGCACACCATAGTTGTAGCCGTCTGTTACATAGTACTCATAACCCCGCACATAATCCGTGCTGGTTCCCAGGCCATTTCTAAAATAATAGGGTTGCTGCTGCGGATACATCAACCTGCCGCGCAATATGGCAGAAACATACCAGTGCGGTCGCAAACTCCTGAATACTCCTGCCTCTACATTGACAAAACTCTGAATTTTCAGCCCCTCAAACCCGGCACGCACCGTCACGCCGGTCACCAGTTTCTCACCCACCAACGAGTAATTCCAGTTATCCACACCATTGTATTCATACCGGTAAAACAGCTCGGCAAACTTTGCCGTGTTGCTGCTATCCCTGAAATAATCATGATTGAGCTGCAGTATCGTATCCCCAACCGTGAAGTACTTGTAACTTGCCTGTATCACATGCCGTCCGGCATACCGCGGCCGGTGTATATAACAAATCCCACCTTCTGCATGCTGCCAGATCGGTGGCCCGGAATACCCACCTGCAAACAGCAGCTTGTTGGCACCCGTGGCATAGTATGCCTGTGTGCTGCGCGCAGCCGATGCGATGATGCCTATTCCGTTGGTTTGTTGTTTGTTCAGGTAGGGAAGCATATAGCTCAGCCCCACCCTTTGGGTGTACCCAGCCTGTACCGTTACGGCAAGCGCCTCCAGATTACCTCTGAAATTGCGGTCTGTAACCGTAAGCCCCGCCGAAACACGCGCCGGATCATGGTTTTGGTCGGCCCACCAGGTATTAATATTCCGGTCGGCAAACTGCAGTATTCCGGTCGGGATGACGTACCACCGCTCTCTTACCCGTATATTCCAGTTGACTGTATCTCCTTCAATATTGGCCGACTGTTCCACTTCATTAAACAACTGCAGATTGAATAACCGCAGCTTGTTCTGCGCAACGAGCGCATCCAGCGAATCGACAGAAACAATACTCCCCTCGCGGATACTCAGTTCGCGCAATACCACATTTCGGCGCGTCACCCTATTGCCTTCAATAGTAATATTGCCTATTACCGCCATTCTAGCCAATGCCAACGCCTCCTGAGCAACAGCGCTACTGCAGTGAAACAAAACAATAAAAAGCAAATAACGGAGGCGCCTCATTACAATTCTGTTGCAAGATAGTACAGTTTGCAAAAAAGCTACGCCTGCCCAACGATGCCGGGCAGGCGTAGCTCAATGTCCCTTCAGCAATGTGCTGCCGGCTTTAAAAACGCATCTGCCGGCAACCAGACAATGAAAATTTATATGTCCTTACCTTCCTTCAGTTTCGCTATCATCTCTTCAACCGCCTTTTTGTTGGCGGCATCAGGTGCCAACGGCAATGCCTGATTGGCATACTTTAGCGCTTCCTTCGACTTCCCTATACCTGAGTAGCCTCTTGCCATCCCCATCGCGGTAGTATAGGTATTGGGGTACCGCTTGAAATTCTGCTGAAATACCTCAAACGCCTTTTGCTGCTTTCCTTCGCGCTGCAGGCTCCGTGCATAGTTATGCACTTCGCTGGCAGTACCCTTGCCTATTGCGGCAGTAATGATGCTATCTGCCTGGCTTTGCTTTTTCATCTTAGCCAGTATCTGTGCCTTTGTCAGGTATACACTGAACACCGGCATACTACTCGCTGCTCTGTTGATATAGCCGAGCGCATCATCGAGGTTGGCATTATGCTCCAGCAGGTAGCTGGCAACCTGCACCAGCGCATGCGGGTCAAAACCCTTTTCTCCGCGCAACTCCCGCTCAAAGGATGCCATCTGCAACTGGTGCAGCTTTGTAGACACCTTAAAGGGCAAACCCAGTCGCTCCCATTCCAACCTAATGATTGCGCTGCTGTCTGTTTGCTCACCAAACTGGTAGGTCAGCCGTTCCCGCGACTCCTGCAGCTTCACAGACTTTACATTTACACGCAAGGCATCCTCCGCAGGGTCATAAAAATAACTTCCCCAGCTGGTTGTGGCTTTTGAGAAGATAATGGCAGACTCTATGGGCTGATAAGCCACAAACAACCCATATTTTCCGGCTGGCAGCGCTTTCCCTTCAATCATCACATCAGTGCTGAATTCAATGGTCGTATTTTCATTTGCACCAGCTCTCCACGGGCTTTCCAGTCCATTACCGAAACCGAGGTTCTGAAAGCCGGTATGTACTACCTCTCCCCATATTTTACCGTCCCTGCCTTTCACCGCCGGGCGACCGTAGCTTACCGTCACATCTGTCAGGCCTATTCTTTCACTCACTGTCGCACGCACACTCGTACCATCGGCTGGCATAGTGAGCTGTGCAGCAGCAGGTTGCAGGTACACTATTCCAACTAATATTGCTATAATCTGCTTCATATCTACATTGATTTGGACGTCAAAAGTAATGCTAATTGCTTTGTGGCAAATTTGCCGGCCGGGAGCCACGGGGGGAAAGAAGGGTGATATTTATACTCCGGGCCTCGTTTCATTACGGAAATTAAATTTAATTGAACTATAACAAAGGCCAATATCTTATATCTCGCCTTATTTAAGTTACCTTTGCGCCTCATTTTCAATTTTTAGATGGATCGTAACCAGGTTATAGGTTTTTCTCTTTTGGCCGTACTGCTGATTGGCTATGTCATGTACAACCAGCATGAACAAAAAGTATACAGCGAAAAAAAGCATGCTGACAGCGTAGCATACGCTAAAGCACATCCCCGGCCGTTGATCGATAGTAGCAAGATTATCACCGCCGCTAACGATACGTCTGCAGTGGCAGACTCTGCCACTCTGGCTTTGCGCAGCCTGCAGCCACCGGCATACAATGGTGTGGCTCAGACAGTTACACTCGAAAACAAAAAACTGTCTCTTCAGTTTTCCAGCAAGGGCGCCTACCCTACTGCAGCCTTTATTAAGGACTACAAAACATACCGCGGCAAGCCACTCTCCCTCTTCAGCGGAAAAGGCAACATCCTTAGTACTGTGCTACCGTTCGACAATGGAAAATCTACTGCCGATCTGTATTTCAGCCCCGTAATGCGCCAGGAACCCAATGGCGACAAAACAATCGATTTCACTGCAGACCTCGGTGGTGGCAAAAAAGTTGACATCATCTACACGCTGCCTGCCGACGACTACATGATGCGTTGCAACATCGTACTCACCGGGCTGCCGGCCTCTGCTTTGCCACTTACATGGCACACTCTCGTGCTCCCTACGGAGAAGGACCTGCCCAATGAGCGGATGAGCACCCAGGTATACTACCGCAACAAAAACAAGGACCACGACTACTTTACGGTAGCCACCGAAGAAAAATCAATCGACAATACCAGCAATGCAGGTCACTGGCTTGGTATCCGCAAGCAGTACTTCAGTTCTGCTCTTATATCTGATGACGGTTTCACAAAAATGGAATCGAAGTTCGCCTACAAGCAAGGAGACACTACCATCGCTGCCCGTAATTTCGCATCACTCGAGGTTCCGGTAAAACTGGCGGGCACTACGGGTACCGCGGCACTAAGATGGTATATTGGCCCCAACGACTACCATACGCTCAGAGCCTATAAAATAGAGCTCGATGAAATGGTACCGCTGGGCTTTGGTATCATGGCCTTTGTAAAATACATCAATCAGTGGGTCATAATACCTATTTTCTACTTCCTGGCAAGCTTTGTCAGCAACTATGCTATTATCATCATGCTGATGACCATCATCATCAGACTGTTCCTGTCGTTCTTTACCTACAAAAGCTACCTCTCCAGTGCCAAAATGCGTGTGCTCAAACCAGAGCTCGACGAGCTGCGTGCGAAGATCGGCGACGACCAGCAGAAGTTTGGAATGGAGCAGATGAAACTCTACCGTTCGGCCGGGGTCAATCCGTTGGGAGGGTGCCTGCCCATGCTGTTCCAGCTGCCGATACTGTTGTCTATCTACTATATCTTCCCTTCGTTCATAGAGTTCCGCCAGAAGAGTTTCCTCTGGGCCGACGATCTGTCTACCTACGACAGCATCCTCACTTTCGGTTTCGAAATACCTTTTTACGGCGACCATGTGAGTCTATTCACCTTGCTCATGACTGCCTCCAGTTTGTTTCTTGCCATCTATAACCGCAACATGACCCCACAAGACCCCAACAATCCAATGCTCAAATACATGCCGTATGTGTTCCCGATCATTCTGATGGGTGTATTCAACAAAATGGCTGCGGCACTTACTTTCTACTACACCTTCTCCAACCTGCTCAGTATTGCGCAGCAGTTTATTATCCAGAAGTACTTCATTAACGAAAAAGCGATTCATGCTCAATTGCAGGAAAACAAAACCAAACCGGTAGTGCAATCGAAATGGGCAGCTAAACTCGAGGAAATGCAAAAGCTGCAGGCCGACAAAGCCAAGGTGCCACCAAGAAAAAAATAGTACTACCTATTGACATTTATAAAAAACAAAGTGCCGCAGATTTGCGGCACTTTGTTTTTTATGCTTTGTAGCGGCATAAGAGTAATTGCCAGGGCTACCGGGTGCTGAGCACCCCACCCTGATAAGTAGACATATAAATCTGTTTGTTCTCCAGGTACAGCAATACTCCGTTCCTGTCCCATCTGGGCTTTACTTTAAAGCGGGTGAACGGCGCACCGTCCAGGTCATTGTATTCGTTATTGAAGATCGTTCCATATTTGCCCAATAGCGTACCATACCAAAGCATGGCCTCATACCCTCTCCATACCATTTCAGTTGGTTTTCCGCCAAACTCCTTTGCAAATATTGCTTGTACTGAGCGCTTCAGCACACTATCCCCGTTCTCCATATTCACAGGGTAGGTTACATTAACAGTCAGGTTTTTGTATAGGTTCGTTTTCCTGAGGTTGGCATTCGCATTCCATCCTGGCATGCCATAGATCTCAAAATGAGTATTAGGGTAGCTCTTCGACAACACACGCAGTATGCTATCTGCAAACACATGATCCAGAATGCTGATCACCACAATGTTGGGCTTGCTGCTGTCCAGCACTGCCGAGAGGGCATCTTTGCGGGGCAGCGTGTTGCAAAGCAGCTTTCTGAACTTCACCTCGCTGTACAGGTCATTCAGAATATACAACGCTGCATTATCATCAGCCAGAGACGAAGTACGGTAAAGCAATGTAACATCGTGCCCTGCATACCTTGCCGACAGATCGTCAATTATATACTCACAATGGCTTTTGACAGAAGGTTGCAGCATGGTGAAATACTGATTGTCCTTTACCCACCCATCGTAATTGGTTAGTGCCGACACAAAATTGATGCGCCGTTTGCGGGCATAGTTGGCCAGCACAGGTATATCGTGCTGCTCTACCGCACCTATTATCAGATCAGTGGAGTCAAGTTTGCGATTATTGATCAGCATCTCCGGCGATTCCTGAAACGAACCTGCATCTTTGATGTAGATATCCAGCTTTGCACCGGCTCTGCGCAGGCTGTCTGCAGCCAGCTTCACCCCCTGATAAAAAGCCAGCCCCGGCGCTGCCTTTTCAGGTACATTGTCTTTAAACGTTACCGACTCGCCACGCACCAGCTCATCCAGATACAACGGCACTATTACTGCTACCTTGTAGCGTTTTCTCAGCTTTGTTTCCGGATAATATATTTCATGTTTCTTCCCGGTTAGCCCACTTTTCTTTTGCCCCGTTGCCCCGTTGCCGGTTGCTGTCTTGCGTGCCTGCTCATCTTCTTCCTTTTGCTGCTTCCGGTTCTTCTTCCTCTTTTTTCTTCGCTCTTGTTTTCCTTCGCCCGCCTCCTGATCATCCTCCTTATTTGCTCTGGCTTCTTTCTTCGATTTCCTCTTTTTGGGTGCACCTACGGCATCACCCATCACTCCTATCGCCAGCACCACCAGCAGAAAAAAAACAATACGAAACCTGAATCTTACCATAACTAAAACACCAATCTTCCCGGGTGCGGCGATCTATCCAAAAAACAAGGATGCAAAAATATGGATATTCCGGTGTTGTTAAGTATGCGACGCCAGAAGTGCGGAGGCTGGCAAAAACTACACCCGGGAGCTGTAACTAACGTGTACGCGAATATTTCACAAACATGGCCTTGCGTCCGGCTCTGTCTTTGGGAAAGTATGCAGCCAGAAACTTTTTCTGGTCAGCAAGCAATTTGTCCATGTCTGCAATCGATCGTTTTAGCTGCCCTATCATCTCTTTCAGTTTGTCCTCACCCCCATCTATCGTCACAAGCTGCGCCTTAGCCTTTGTTAGTAGCTTCTCAGCCTCATCCACCATAGCCTGTATGGCTTCGTCCGTCTTAGTCGGGCTGAACTGCTTGTTTCTGTATTCTATAAAACCGTTGAGAGTATTCACCCCTTCATTGTAGTCCGCTACTGCGGCATTGAAGGCATCACCAATCTTATTCTGACGTTCTACTTTTTCATTGTACAACCGCACCGCTATGGTATTCTTCAGATATTGCCTTCTGCTGTTGTGCAGCGCACTGGTAGCGCCGTAAGCTTCTATACGGCGCAGCTCTGCTGCAAACCTGGCCATTTCATCCATTCTGGCATAGGCACTTATCGTATCATTGTAGTTAAAGTACCGCTTCCTGATACTCGCATCGGGCGCCCCGGCTGCAAACTCAGCATCTGTCAAAACAAAATCATGCAATTGCCACATCGGATCAAACGGCATGTGCGTTTTGATCAGCGCTGCAGGGTCTGCGTCATAATAGGCATTGTTGATACTTGCTGTAAATTTGTTATCACTAATGTAGCCCGACCCCCACGTTGGGTCATACAACCGCCACTTTTTGCCCACAAATACCGCACACCAGCCATGGGGTATGTAGTAGGTAAACCCTGACTGCCTGGTGTACCCTACCACTACGAACGACTGCAGGTTCAACTTCTTGCATACATCATTAAACACCGCCGCATAATTTTCACAGATGCCCTTCCTGTTTCGCAATGCTTTGGCTATTTTCTCTTCCAGTGTCTCCTTTACGTCTCCATTGAACATATTTTCAACATCATACTCCAGGTTTGAGGCCACCCATATAAATACCGCCCTGACCCGATCCTCATCGGTCGAAAAATTTGCCCTGATGTAGTCAGCTATTGCGGCTGTTTTCTTTGTCTGCGATTCCGGTATTGCCAGCGTCCTGGTATCCACTGCCTGATAATCGGCATCTGGCTGGGCAGCAGATACCAAAGCCCAAAACAGAATGATAAATACTAATCCGGCGATTTTTGAACTGGCATGCCGCACACTCATTTGCATCATATTTTCGAAATTAGGGAATATTGCAGATTCATACAGCCTGCCGGCATTTGCTACACGGGTTATACAATAAACTTAACAATTTCATGCAGTCTTCCGGCATTGAAGCACCCATATAAGCAAAACACTTATCATACAAAAAACAGTACAAAATGCCCCGGAAAAATTTTATGATATACAGCAGGCGGTATATGATGTACAGCCACCGGCTTATTACAAAATCTCTTTTTGGTGTTACCGTCGACTTTAGCGAGATTAGCAGTATAACATAACATTAGGCTGCCTTTCATTCATCGCCATCACAAAAACCCGATGGATTGCACATTGTTTTTACAATACCTCGTAACCTGGCAAAAGCACCCTCAAAAAATGATAGGCAGCAATAAACCAACAACATTTACCCTATGCAAACCAACACATTTTTGCCCACTCGGTGGGAAGCAAGTGCGCAATTTTTGCGCAATTTTATGCTCACCAAAATTTACTATTTCATTGATTTTCAACAACTTAAAATAAACTGATCACCAACTGAAATTATTGCTGCCACGTGCGCAATTTTGCACACCTGCTTCAAAAATCCTGGTTGGCTCCGCCCAATTCAATATAAACTTTTATCTTGTAAACCATGTCTCAAAGCACCATCATACCTGCCCACATTGCATACAGTTACCATTATGTTTTCCGGCGTTCCGCGCTGCTGATTTGCCTGATGATATCTGGGCTGCTGACCAACGCACAAAACAAGCCGTTCTACTGCGACACCAATATGGTATTGGTAAAAGGAGGCACATTCAGTATGGGTAGCAATACAAAACGCGACAAGGCAAAACCAGTACACACTGTCACGCTACCTGATTTCTATATCGGCAGGTACGAGGTCACTGTTTGCGAATTCCGTATGTTCATACAGGCTAGCGGCTACCAGACTACTGCGCAAAAACTGGGATGGGGATATGTAAATAGCCGCAAAAAAAGGGATGGGATCACATGGGAGTTCAATGCTACCGGGTACAAACGGGATCCGAAACAGGATTTCAATCCTGTAACAATAGTAAGCTGGTATGATGCAGTGGAATATTGCAACTGGCTCAGCAAACAAACCGGTAAAACCTATCGCCTGCCTTCCGAGGCCGAATGGGAATATGCAGCAAAAGGAGGAAGTAATTCCGGCAACTTCGAATACAGCGGAAGCAACATAGCAAAAGATGTAGCATGGCACCGCAAGGATAAGCGCCCCGCCGACGAACCGGTGGCAACCAAACGACCTAATGAGCTAGGCATATACGACATGAGTGGCAATGTGTGGGAGTGGTGTAGCGACTGGTACTCAAAAGACTACTACCGGCACAGTACCTCCGACACTCCTTCGGGCCCTCAGCAGGGGCGCAACAGGGTCATGCGTGGCGGCGCATTCAACAGTGCCGCCCGGATATGCAACCCATCTTACAGAAACTATGATGTACCCGAACGACGGAGTGGTTTCTGTGGCTTTCGGATAGCATGCGCTGCAAGCTAAACACCTTCAATTACCTAACCATAAAGTACTGCCAAGAACCAATGAAAAACATCCTGTTCGCCACATTCCTGCTTTCCTGGAGCATATGCGTTTTCGCACAGTCCGTAGAAATAAATAAAAACAGTATCAGGAACAAACTGAATACTAACGACTACAACGGCGCACGAGACGAACTGGAAATAGCAATGAAACGATTTCCCGGCGACTCTGGCCTTGTCTACTTTCAGGCACATGTCCTGCTACGATTCAAAGACACCGTTGGCGCGCTGGCCAAATTTGATCAAGTGCTCAATCTGAATCCATTGCACATCAAAGCGTTGTTCGCACGCGCACATGTGCTCAGGTTGCTTGGCAAACAAAAAGAAGCAATAGCCGATATGGACAAAGCGATAGCCATAGATCCGAGGGACTCTGCTGCATACCACAATCGCGCTATATACAAGCACGACCTGCTGCAATACAAGGAAGCAATAGCCGACTACTCAGCAGCCATCGCACTCGAGAATAACAACTGCCTGTACCTGGCAAACCGTTCCGCTGCATTATTCGACTATAGCGACTATCCGGCCGCTTTGGTCGACATTGATAAAGCAATTCAGCTTTGCCCTTCAGTAGCTACAAACTATGCCAAACGCGGCAACATAAACAGAATGATGGGCAGGAAAAAAGCAGCAATTGCTGACTTCAACAAAGCAGTGGAAACAGATTCTACCGATGCCTCAATATACGATTCCCGGGCTTTTGCGCTCAACTCCTATGGTAGGCATACCGAAGCTATTGCTGACTATAATACAGCTATTCGTCTGGACTCCACAGACAGCGATTTTTTCTTCGAACGAGCAACGGCAAAATTTGATGCCGGTGATTTCGCAGGTGCAGTTGATGATATGAATGTGGTAGCAAAAGCAGAGCCCGGCTACGCAAACAACTACTACAACCGCGCATTGGCCAAATACAAGCTGGAAGACTATAAAGGTGTAATAGAAGATTTTACGATCGCAAAACAACTTGATCAGAGTTTCAACGCATTTAGCTTACTTGGGGTGGCCAAATACAAAACAGGCGACTTCAAAGGCGCTATTGCAGACCTGGATATCGCATTGTTTGTGTACAAGCCTGATGCGCTTTCTTTGTATTATCGCGGCCTGGCAAAGTCTGCATCGGGCGACACAACCGGTGCATGTTACGATCTCGAGAAAGCCGCCGACAAGGGCAACGCTGATGCCCGCAAAGAATGGAAAATGATTTGCAAATAGGCACGGATTCTTTTGATCAGTTTCGGTGGGCGCTCCGAAAACTGCTGTCGCGAATACCCCCTTTATAGTCGGCATTGCACTGCATCTACTCTGGCTGCCCGGCATAGCTTTGTATCCTAACCAAAAACACAGAACATGAAAACGTTCACCATTACTGAAGACATCAAAGTGCACTGCCTTACCGCAACGTCTTTTCCCGCCGGCCTAAAAGCAGTATACGACAGGCTGCACGCCACATACCCACCCGAAAACGGGAGAACTTACTATGGCATTTCCTATCCCGATGGCAACGGATCTATAGTCTACAAAGCTGCTGTGAAACTTATCCAATCTGATGGCGACCCGGGTTCCGGATTTGAACCATTCATTATAAAAAAAGGAGACTACATTGGCGAGGAAATCAGGGACTTCATGTCAGATGTACAATCCATAGGGCGTTTGTTTCAACAGCTGATCGCCCAACCCGGTATTGCCCCTGATGGCTACTGTCTGGAAATCTACCTCAACCCCACCGATGTAAGGTGCCTCGTAAAAATGGCAGATTAACCCGGGCAAAAAAAAGAACCTGCGGGTTGCTACGCAGGTTCATCAATTTTGTCAGGCAGTGTCCTTCATCTGAAGTGTCACTATTCCCATTCAATGGTTGCTGGTGGCTTGCTGCTGATATCGTACACCACACGATTGATACCCTTTACCCTATTGATAATATCATTAGAAATTCGTGCCAGCAAATCATACGGAAGATGCGCCCAATCAGCTGTCATACCATCTACACTGGTTACAGCCCGCAGTGCACAGGTAAACTCGTAAGTGCGTTCATCGCCCATCACGCCTACACTCTGCACAGGCAACAATATTGCGCCGGCCTGCCACACTTCTTTGTACATGCCACTATCCCGCAGGTGCTGTATATATATGGCATCTGCCTCCTGAAGCATCGTTACTTTTTCTTCAGATACAGCGCCCAATATCCGGATACCCAAACCAGGACCAGGGAAAGGATGGCGGCCTATGAAGATCTCATCGATACCTAGTTCACGACCTACTTTTCTTACTTCGTCTTTGAACAGTGCGCGTAATGGCTCTATCAGCGACAGCTTCATTATTTCAGGCAGGCCGCCAACATTATGATGCGATTTGATCGTTGCCGACGGACCATGAACTGACATAGACTCGATCACATCGGGATATATTGTACCCTGCCCCAGAAAATGCACATCGGTAAGCTGCTGCGCTTCTTCATTGAAAACATCAATAAACCCTTTGCCAATGATCTTACGCTTAGCCTCCGGATCCGAAACGTCTTTCAGCGCATCGTAAAAGCGATGCCTGGCGTCTACACCCTTGGTGTTTAACCCCAGGTGCTTGTAACCCTCCAGTACCTGCTCAAACTCACCCTTACGCAACAATCCATTATCAACAAATATGCAATACAAATTATCACCTATCGCTCTATGTATCAGCGTTGCCGCTACTGTAGAGTCCACACCACCGCTCAATGCCATTACCACCTTTTGGGTTCCGGCCTGCAGCTTTATGCGCTCCACAGTTTCGTGGATGAATGCCGCCGGCGTCCAGTCTTGCTGTGCGCCGCATATGTCTACAATAAAGTTCTTCAGCAATTGGCTGCCGTCTGTTGTATGGGTCACTTCCGGATGAAACTGAATTGCATAAACCGGGTTGGGCGCATATCCTTCGCTGGCCTTGAAAGCAGCAACAGGTATGCTTTCGCTCCGTGCTATCACCTTGAAATCATACGGAAGATCTTTTATTGTGTCGCTATGACTCATCCATACCTGAGTTCCTGAAGTTATGGTAGCAAATAGCGGATCGTGTGCAACATCTTGCAGGTGCGCACGACCATATTCCCTGTGACTCGATTTTCCGACTTCTCCACCAGACTGTTTGGCAAGCAGTTGTGCACCATAGCATACAGCCAGCAACGGCAACTTTGCCGCCATAGCTGCTATATCCGGAGTGGGTGCTTTCGGATCATTAACCGAAAACGGGCTGCCGGAAAGGATTATTCCCTTCATCGTTTCATCATACACTATTGGTTTTGTACACGGCTGTATCTCGCAGTACACATTCAGTTCGCGTACCCTGCGGGCTATCAGTTGTGTGAACTGTGACCCGAAATCAAGTATCAATATCTTGTCGTTCATGCTATGCGTTTAAAAACCAACTCCAAAACCGCCATCAATTAAAACAGCGAAAATGGTTGAATATGATGTTTGAAGATTGCCCAACAAACAGAAAATTGTACTATCTGATAATTACGCCTGCGCTGGTGGCACACCGAAATTAAAAGGCATTGCAGGCGTTTCCTGGTCCTTGATATTTCCGTGCTGAGTTTCAAAACGCTTAACGTTATCTATCAAAGCACGCATGAGGCGCTTGGCATGTTGCGGCGTCATTACGATACGCGATTTCACCTTTGCTTTTGGCACATTCGGCATCACATTCACAAAGTCGATTACGAATTCTGCAAAAGAATGGGTTATGATCGCGAGGTTCGCGTATTCACCGTCCGCCATTTCTTCGGTAAGTTCTATGTTCAATTGTTGTTCCGGTGTTGGCATTGCCTGGTCTGTCATAAATTTGAGTTTTTATCAGTTAGGATTTGTTAAATGAGGTGGCAAAATTAGGTTAATTTGCCGGATTTAGCTCCCGAACAACGCATCATTTTGACATACATGTATGTACGGCAGTAAAGATTTTTTGTTCTACGCTACCATTTATACATGTACACATATTGCACATATACCTGTCAAACCAAAATTGTTCGGCAGCCCAAGCAGTGACAATCCATTTATTCTATCTTTACAGCCCATGTTTCGTATCACATTCTGCTTATTGTTGCTGGTTTCGGTAGCATCCTGCCGCCCTGAGGTATTTTCACCCAAGCCCACCGGCTACTTCAAAATAGATACCCCTTCTACCCATCGGTATGAGGTATTCGACCGTCCAGGGTACCCCTATACCTTTGAATATCCTGTTAACAGCACAATACAACAAGACACCATTTTTGCCAGGCATCAGCAGGACAACCGGTACTGGATCAATATCTATGTGCATGGTCTGGAGGGAATAATGAACATTACGTACAAAGAGATCAATAAAGAGCAGCCGCTATACAAATTGATGGACGACTCCTGGGGACTTTCCTATTTTCACCACGAAAAAGCCGATTACATAGATCCACAAGGCATCATCAACGAGCATGGTGTCACATGCCTGCTCTATACCGTGGGTGGCAACACCGCTACCAGATATCAGTTTGCCGCAACCGACTCTGTAAAGCACTTCCTGCGGGGTGCACTGTATTTTGATGTATCTCCAAATGCTGACTCCCTGAAACCAGTTACCGATTTTATGCTGCAGGATATAGAGCATATGCTATTGACATTGCGATGGAAAGACAATTGACCAAGCAACGTTTCAGTCTGTTCGGTTACTCGGTAGTGTCGTACATCTTCCATTTATTCGCAAGGCTGTTCCATCTTTCGGGCGGCAAATTGGGGGTACCACTGTAAAGACCCGCATTCTTTCGCTGGCGATACGCCTCATATAGTGTGATTGCGCAAGCTACAGAGATATTCAGCGATTGTACCATACCCACTTGTGGTATGATAAAGTTACCATCGCAGTAAGAGAGGCATTCACCAGTTACCCCAATTCGCTCATTGCCAAACACCAGTGCTACCCTGCCAGTGAGATCAAGATCGTACAGCGACGAAGACTTTACACCTAGATGAGTTGCAAAAACATGGTCGCACAGCTCGCGTACAGCGTGCATACATTCTTCTGTATTATCGTGCTGATGAATAGTAAGCCATCCCAGCGCGCTGGCAGAGCTTGTTTTACCGAATCGCTTATGCGGAGCAATCGAATTATTAAGTACAAAAACATCCTGCACACCCACAGCCTCACAGGTTCGCATTACTGCCGACACATTGTGCGGATCATACACGTTTTCCATAACCACCACTAGCCCATTCTGCCTGTGATTGAGTACGCTCGTTATCTTAGATGCTCGTTCTGGTGTCATTGTTCAAAAAATGCAAAAGTAAAAAATGCCGGTATAATTCACCAGCTCATAAAATAGCCACAAGAATCTCCTAACCTGCTAAAAAATCCACGTATGAAATCTGCACATCTTCAATCGGACTGTCCGATGCTATGGCTGAACAATATCCCGGCGCAACGTCTACATCTAAGAGATAATACTGTATACCTTGCAATACCGGAGTACCGTCAACGACATCAATTTCCGCCATTTCTTCAGAAATGCCGATCCCTGCCGCTTTAAATAACGCCTCCTTTCTTACCCATATGCTCAGCAATGTCAGGTTTCCATTTTCAGACGATTGTATATTTTGCCATTCATTCTGCGTTAGATAATCGCGGTACAAATCAATGTCCAAAAACGTATGCTTTTCGATATCTATACCGATTCGCTGACCCTGCAAGCCGGCACATAAAACGATATCGCATGAATGAGCGACATTAAAATGCAAATTGCTACCAATCAATTCCGGTCTGCCAGCTTTCCCGTATACTATGTCTGCCAAAGTATTACGATTGTCCATCGCTCCAAACAACCTTTCTGTCAGCTTAACTCCGTACAGACTCAATTTTGCGGCATGTTGATCCTTGTATGCAGCCACCTTGCTACGCACAGCGATTGGTAAAAGGGCCATGTGGTCGTTGACAGCATTGTCAGCTACCCCCTTTATATCTGTATACAAGAGCAAAACAGTAGCCATATTTTAGTGCGCCTGACTTGGTGGGTAACCGAAATGATCTGAAAAACACTTTGTAAAGTAGGATTGGGACGTAAAGCCCGTTGCATAAGCAATCTCGGTGATGTTGCCCTCTTTCTTCAACAACATCTCGCGGGCCCTTTCAAGGCGTATAGACTTGATGAGCTCTGAAGGAGAATAACCGGTAAGCGCCTTAATCTTGCGTTGAAAGTGGCTTCTGTTGATGTTCATCAGCTCTGCCAGCTTTTCAACGGAAAGCTGGGGATCGTCGATGTGCTCCTGAATTATACCAAAACACTTCTGTACAAATGGATCGTCACCGGGCGTAAGCGCCCCATTTGCTGTATCTGTTTTTTGCGCTGGTGGCTGATACTGAGATTTGAAGCTGCTCAGCAATTGCAACTGATTCTTTATCAGTCCTTTCAATTCTGCCGGGCTGAACGGCTTGGGCAAGTAAGCCTGAGCACCAACACTGATACCGGTGGATTTTGCATCTGCCGAGGACTTTGCACTCAAAATGATCACAGGAATATGGGCGGTGGTATCCTGTTTGCGAATTGCAGTGAGCAATGCAATGCCATCCATACCTGGCATCATCAGGTCAGTGATCACAATATCCGGTATACTGGCAGATACAACCTCCAGCGCTTTCACACCATTTGTAGCTGTAAGTACATGGTATCCTTCTTCCTTCATCAGGGCACTGTTGAAGTCCAGAATATCCCGGTCATCCTCTACAATCAGTACAGTATACAAACCCTCTTCGACACCATCTTCTGTTGGTACAGTCTTTTCAACACATGCCAGACTGCAGGTAACGGTAAATACTGCGCCCTTACCCGGAGCACTCTCTACACTGATCGTACCTTGCATAAGTGCCACGAGCTCCTTCACCAGCGACAACCCTATGCCTACGCCCTTTACGCCAGCATTGGCCTGAGCTTCTGACCGGTAAAATCTTTCGAAAATGCGGTCTTTCTCTGCAGTATCAATTCCGGGACCACTATCCCATACGTTAATAACCAGTCTGGCTTCAGCTCCGGCCTTTGTGGCATTGATGGTCACTCCCACAGCACCACCCTGCGGCGTATATTTAATTGCATTGCCGGCAAGGTTGTCGATAATTTTTTCCAGTACATCCCTATCAAACATCACGCTGCCTGCATCCGAGTCAGTTTCGCAAGTCAGTGTTATGTTCTTACCCTCTGCCAACTGATGGTACTGCTGAAACAATTGCCGTGCAAACTCTTCCAGATTGCCTACACTTTCGTGAAGCGTATACCCTGCTGCATCGATTCTGGAAATGTCGAGCATCTGACTGATCAGTTCATTTAGCCTCCTTGTGTTTCTCGATGCGACTGCGATCTGGTTCTGGAGCCCCTCATCTGCTACCTGCCGCTGTAACACCTCAAGTGGCGCCTGTATCATGGACAATGGGGTTCGGATCTCGTGAGCAACATTCGCAAAAAACCGGCTCTTGGCTTCATCTACTTTTTGTCTCACCCTGTTTTTAAAGGTTGTATACCCCAGTATTACGAAAGCGACAAACAGTATCAAGACAAAAACAATGATGATGATCAGAATGGTATTCCTTTGCTGCTGCACTTCCAGGCGAGCGGTTCTCAGCTTCAATTCCTGATCCTGAATTAACTCCCGGCTTTTCTCTATCTGAAACTGTTTGTCCAGCCTTAACACATAACTGTTGATATCCAGCTTATTTAATGAGTCGTTGAGTGTAGCATACAGGTATAAGTTATTGTACGCATTGCGGTAATCCTCAATAGCTGCATACGATTCGGCAATTGTCCCATACACGTGGGCTATATCCCTGTTGCTCCCAAACTTTCTGGCAGCAGCCTCAGACAAGTGGTAGTACCTAATCGCTTCCCGGTAGTCTTTTTTCTGAAAGTAATAGTACCCCAGATTGAACGTAACCCGAAAAAGCTGGGATTCATTGTTCAGCGCCTTCCAGATATCGTAGGCTTTCAAGTAATATGTTCTGGCGGAATCCGGATTATTGGCAGATGTAAAATGAGCACCCATATTGAAGAAGTAATACCCTCTCATAGAACTGTCATTAAACCTTGTAAGAATGTCTTTCACTTTACCAAGTGCCATTTTTGCACTGTCCTGTTCGTGCAATTGGCTATGCATTACAGACATATTGATCCATTGATTTCCGACACTATCACGCCCCAGATTTTTCGTCAATATCTCAATTTCCTTTTTGTAATAACTTTTCGACTCCTTGCTGTGTCCCTGTACAAAATACATGTACCCTATCTCTCCGTACAAATAGGCAATTTCCCGATCATCACCAGGTGACTGACACAGACGTAAAGCGGCAAAATACGTATCTATTGCCTCCTTTTCCCGTCCCAACTTTGCCAGCGATTTCCCTTTGAAGCGCATTGCTTTTATCCGTGATCTGGTGTCACCGTTTTGAACTGCTTTTTCCATACCCAGATCGGCATAAAATATGGCAGAATCATAGCTTTTATCATTCAGCATCAGGCGTGCCCGCTCTACCATCGCCACGGCTTCCTTATCCTGACCAAAACAACACAGCGGAAAAAGAAACACCTCCGACACAAAAAGTAATAGCAACACACTTTTTGAAAGTAGGTTGTTTAAACGTATAGATGTACTGAATTCGCTCATCAAAAGTATCTGTATATGTTCTGAGCAAAGTTAATAGGTGATAAGGACAATAGGGTGCTTTTGTATATCACCAGAAGGTAGCGCCGCGATATGTGCTAATAAATATGGATAATAGGCAAAAACATTGTGATTAGGTGTATTTTTACGGCACTGCTTATGTCAAATCGCATATCGATACTCATCATCACTTATAACCGACCTGCAGACCTGCTGGAACTACTGATAAATCTGTCGGGGCAAACAGGCATTGGCGATGTACTTGAAGAAATTCTGATTCTTAACAATGCATCCACCGAAAGCTACTGTGCCGTTGCAGACTATGTTAAAAACACACCACTGCTCAGGGCAAAATATATAGTATCTTCAGAGAACCTGGGAGTAGCCCGAGGGCGAAACAAACTGATGCAGGAAGCACACGGCAATCTGATCCTTAGTCTGGATGACGATATGGTTTTCACCAAACAAAATGACATAACAACATTGTCCAAACTGTTTGATGAGCCATTCTTCAGCTCCAAAAACACGGGTATCATTACTTTTAGGGTTATCTACTACGAGACCCGCGAAGTTCAGATAACTGCTTTCCCCCATAAAATGTATGAGAAGTATAAGTCGTTGCACCAATTTCATACAGCATACTTCGCCGGCGGTGCCCACATCATGAAAAGGGAAGTGATTAAACAAACGGGGCTCTACCCGGAAGACTTCCATTACGGAATGGAAGAATATGACCTGAGTTACCGGGCGTTGAATGCAGGATACACAATCGCGTACGATGATAAGGTGACTGTAGCACATAAAGAGTCGCCACTGGGAAGGCAGCCAGGACACAAAAAACTGCAGATGCAATGGATTAATAAGAGCAAAGTAGCGTGGCGTTACCTGCCCTTCAGGTATTTTGTATCTACCGCTGTTGCCTGGGCGATACAATACATAAAAACTGCAAAGGGGCATCCCGGCACTTTCTTGTCAGCTTTAGGACAAATAATCCTGATACCGTTTTCGAACAAACGTTCAGTAGTCAGCAACAAAACAATTAGCTATCTGAAGGAAGTTGAAGCGCGATTGAAATACTGAGTCATAGCTTGTGTACACATCAGCTATGGCACCCCGGCAGGACTAAACCGGCACGGCGGGACATAGAATCACCACCACGGCAAATGCATGATATTATTAATCATGAAGTATAGGCGGTATTGTTACCGTGGAATACCTAAATTTGAAAAATAAAACCAATCACTTTGTTACTGCAACAACCACTGAATGAGAATCTTGAACTGATCGCCCGACAAGTAGTGGAGGGTTTTATTCTGGGATTGCACAAAAGCCCTTTTCACGGCTTTTCGGTGGAATTTGCCGAACACAGACTCTACAATCAGGGGGATCCATTGCGCCATATTGATTGGCGTGTATTTGGTCGTACCGACAAGCTTTTTGTAAAGCGGTTTGAAGAAGAAACGAATCTGCGGTGTTGTCTGGTTCTGGATACATCGTCGTCAATGCAGTTTCCCAAGGATACTAATAAAGTAAGTAAGCTCCAGTTTTCGTGCGTAGCTGCAGCCAGCCTGATGCAGTTGATGAAGCGGCAACTTGACGCATCAGCATTGGCTTTGTTCGACGAAGAAGTCAATTTTATGTCTGAATGCAGGTCATCTCATAGTCATTACCGCAACCTGATGAACGAGTTGCAGCGCACCATGTCGCTGAACACAGAAAACAAAACGACCAATGCTACTGCCGCAATTCACAGAGTTGCCGACCAGATGCATAAGCGCTCGCTGGTGATCATCTTCAGCGATATGATGGATGACGCAGATAACATAGAAGGCCTATTCGCTGCATTACAACATTTAAGATACAACAAACATGAAGTAATTCTTTTCCATATAGTAGATGGTACTCAGGAAGTGGCCTTTGAATTCGAAAATAGACCATATGAATTTGTTGATATGGAAAGTGGTGACAGAATCAAACTGCAACCACAGCAAATCAAAGAACAATACATACAGAAAATGAACGATTTCCGAAGGGAAGTGGAACAACGTTGCCATCAATACCACATCGACAGAATATCAGTAGATCTGGCAAAACCGGTAGACGAAGTATTGCATGCATTTTTAATCAAACGAAATAAATTGATGTAATCACCAATTTTTTTTCTACATTTGCAGCCCGTTTTACCCTTCCCGCTATGGCGGGGTTAAAATTGTAGTCCCGCAAAAACGGGATGGGAAAGATGGAACAGGGTATGAAGCATAGCAGGGAATACGAGATTGCCTGGATGGGGTTAAAACCCGGACCACACACCTACGTGTACGATATTGATGATCGTTTCATGAAGGAACGTGAGGCCAGTGAGGATTTCAGTAACTGGAAAGCGCAGATTACCTTTACTTTTGACAAGCATGAGAATTTTTTCATGCTGCACTTTGACATAGATGGGAAAGTTACTGTTCCCTGCGACCGATGCGGAGACGACTTCGATCTGAGACTTTGGGATGAGTTTGATCTTGTTATCAAACTAACCGGAACAGATGATGCCGAAAAACCCGAAGACGAAGATGATGTTATTTTCATCCCACGCAGCGAAACAGTGATAGATATCAGCACATGGCTGTATGAATTCCTGATGTTGAGTGTGCCGCTTCAACATATCCACCCTGATAAGCCTGATGGCAGCCCGGGATGTAACGAAGAAGCATTAAATTTGCTGGACAAATTGTCCGAAAACAACGAAAATGCAGTTAATCCGCTGTGGAAAGGGTTGGAAGCATTGAAAAAAAACAGTAAAAGTAAGAAGCCGTAACTGCATGTAATTTCGCTTTACGTTTTCGGTTTTGATAAAAATAATAATTTAATAATCATAAATAAAGTAAGATGCCTAATCCTAAAAGGAGACACTCGCAGCAAAGAGGTGCAAAACGCAGGACTCACTACAAGGCTACCGCTGAGACATGGAGCACAGACAAGACTACAGGTGAAACGCATCTGCGCCACCGTGCACATTGGGTAGAGGGTAAACTGTACTATCGCGGCAATATCGTGATAGACAAAACACCAGCAGAAGCAGAGGCTTCAGAGAGTGAACCAAACCAATAACCAGATTTTCAACAATGAAGATAGGGCTCGACATTATGGGGGGCGATTTTGCCCCAGCCGAAGTCATTAAAGGCGTGCAGCTATTCTTTGAGGAAATGCCCGGATCACCGGTGCATCTGCTCCTTATTGGCAATCCTGAAGCTGCGGCCCCTTATCTGCCATTGATTGAAGCCTACTCCGATCGGTATACTTTTGTTCCGGCTTACGATGTTATAGGTATGGATGAACATCCAACCCGTGCATTGAAAGAAAAACCGGGATCAAGTATAGCGATCGGCTTTGGTATGCTTGCAAAAGGCATGGCAGACGCATTCATCAGCGCCGGCAATACTGGCGCGATGCTCGTTGGTGCAATGTATTCTGTTAAAGCAATCGAAGGCGTGCTTCGCCCCACAATTGCTACGCCCATACCCCGCCTGTCCGGCGGGTTTAACTGCATTCTTGATGTTGGCATCAATGCAGACTGCAAACCGGAACATCTGGTACAATTTGCACGTCTCGGTTCGCTTTATGCCCATCATATTCTGGGTGTTGAAAACCCCAGGGTTGGCTTGCTAAACATAGGCGAAGAAGAAGGTAAGGGCAATATTCTCGCTCAGGCCACCTACCCTTTGCTCAAAGAATTGCCCGGTATAAATTTCGTAGGTAATGTAGAAGGCAGGGACGTTTTCCTGGACAAAGCTGAAGTGATTGTCTGTGAGGGTTTTGTAGGCAATGTTGTCATCAAACTTGCTGAGTCGGTTTACGATATATTCAAGGTTGGCAAAGGCATCAGCGACCCCTTCCTTGATACGTTTAACTTTGAGGTGTTTGGAGGCACGCCTATCCTTGGCATAAATGGCCCGGTTATTATCGGACATGGTATTTCTCACGCACTCGCATACCGCAACAAGATAGAACTCGCCGGTAAACTGGTCAGCACCAACCTAATAGGAACATTCCAGAAGAGTTTTATGAAGGCAGGCTCTGAATAACTACCAGGGGCACACCTAATCATCACCCAATAATTTGAACCGGATTTACTGTATCAGCGGCCTCGGCGCCGACCACCGTGTTTTTGGCAATATCCAAATCAGTGGATACACCCTCACTGACCTAAGCTGGTTCAGGCCAAACATCAATGAAACGCTGCAAGCCTATGCAGCACGATTGAGTGTTAATATAACCGACAAAGCACCAGTTATTATCGGCCTGTCGTTGGGTGGGATGCTGGCCACAGAAATAGCCAAACTTATCCCAGCGGCCCGCGTATTTATCATTTCAAGTGCCCGCACGTCTGCAGAGCTGCTTTTTAGTTTTAGCCTCACAAAATGGCTGGCACAGAAGGATTTGGTTCCGTCGGTATCTATGATACCGGCAAAAGTCCTCTTCTATCTGGGTGGACATTCAAGTCAGGAACGGCAGTTACTCTACAGCATGTTTACTGCGTCGGATCCTTATTTTGTAAGATGGGGCATAAAAGCAATAGTACTCTGGGACAATTGTATTCGTCCAGAGAATGTATTCCATATTCATGGCACTGCAGACCGGCTGATAATACCACAATATGTTCAGCCAGATGCGTGGATCAAAGGCGGGTCGCATTTCATGATCTATGACCGTGCTGCTGAAATCTCTACAATAATACAAGCACAGCTCAATAGGAACTAGTCTTGTTTCCAGGCGACGGTAATAAAAACTGCTAGCTAATGATGCGCTGGCTTAGAGAACAAAGTTGCAGATTTCACTACCACTTTAACCTCGCCAATTCCGCAGAATAGTACTACCGGCAACTTCAAATCTGTTAAATAAAATCAAAAGTACAAATGACTATTTGGATTTACGAAAAAATTCGTAGGTTTGCTTACGAAACAATTCGTAGAACGACTATTGTAGCAAAAAAAAATCTTTATGACCGACATAATAAAACCAACTGAAAGTGAACTTGAAATACTTAATATTCTCTGGGAAAAGGGACCGAGTACGGTAAGGGAAGTACACGAAATACTGGAGAAGAATAAAGATGCCGGATACACTACGACATTAAAACTGATGCAGATCATGCATGAAAAGAATTTGCTGGAAAGAAATGCAAGTACTAAAAGTCATGTATACACTGCCAAAGTATCGCAGGAAAAAACACAGGGCCAATATGTAAAACGACTTATCGATAACGTATTCAATGGCTCTGCTTCACAATTGGTTATGCAGGCTCTGGGTAACCATAAAACTGATAAAAAAGAACTGGCCGAAATAAAGAAATATCTGGAAGAAATGGAAAAGAAAAACAAATAAGAGCATCATTCATAACGATACAAAACATTTCTATGAATACACTTTCCCAAACCGCATCATTGCTAGCCCACTCCTTCTCTTATGCGCTTTTATACTCATTGTGGCAAGGTTTGATCCTGTTTGCCCTGCTATACCTGTTGCTTAAGGCATTCCCACGCATGAGCAGCCGCAACAAGTATACACTGTCGGTTGGTTCATTTTCAGCAGTTGCTATTTGGTTTGGGACAACCTGGGCAGCACAGTACGACAAAATAAAAGGTGTGACCGTATTTGTTAGTGGCATAGACAACACAGGCATTGTCCCCGCTTATTCAGCACCCGTGCCCATACATACCAGTGAACCCATTCATTTTGAAATATTTAAAGACTACTTGCTATTGGTTGAAAAATATGTGCCCATAATACTAACGCTGTATTGCGCCGGATTGGCTTTCATGCTATTGCGATTCATCTTTAATCTGAATCAACTGCGCGCTTTCAAACGCAAAGGCAATGTACAGCCTGATGTTCGATGGGTCAATTTTGTTGGCAATTGGCAACAGCATTTTGGGATTGTCCGAAATGTACAGCTTTATATTTCCTCGCGCGTCACTGTTCCTATGATGCTTGGCACGATCAAACCAGTAATACTGCTACCACTCGCCACAGTGAGCAAACTCACTACAGCTCAGGTCGAGGCTATACTGCTGCACGAACTTGCCCACATCAAGCGCCATGACTATTTGTTGAATATGCTTCAATCGCTGGTGGAAACAGTCCTATTCTTCAACCCCTTCATCTGGCTGATCTCATCAATAGTTCGCAGAGAACGCGAACACTGTTGCGACGATCTTGTTGTCGCATCATCATCCAACCCGCTTCATTATGCGAGCGCACTGGCTGTACTCGAGGAATTAAGAATTAATAGTAATGGCCTATCTCTGGCCGCAACAGGGAATAAAAATCAATTGTTTAACCGAATCAAAAGAATCATGGAAATGAAAAAAGAAAACATAGGCCAGAGTCGCCTTTCCGTCATTTTAGTTGCAGGTATAGCAGCTACATTGTTCACATCAATGATTGTGTTTACAACATCTTTTGCACAGATCGCCAAGGATGGTAAGACACCACAGAAAAAGACAACAACGACGAAAACAGTAACTGTAGACAACAACGGAAAGAAAAAGGTGGTAACAAAAACAAGCACTACCGACGCCCGAGCTCATGCCGACGAAAACGAAGATGTTGACATCAATATCACAATAAGTGATGATGACAAAAAAAAGGGTACAGCAAGAGTAATTGTAACGGCAAAATCAGACGATGGAGAAGGTAGTGGCGAGAAAAAGAAAGTCAGGAAAGAAGTAATCATTCACTCCGATGGCAGTAGCAGACACACAGAGCACCTTGAGCAGGAGTTGGCTCAGGCTAAAAGAGAACTCGATAAAGTAGACTGGGACAAAATCGAAGCTGAACTTTCCTCTGCACTTGCCGAGGTAGAGCAGGAGCTACACGAAATAGGAAAAGAAATCAGTATAGAGATCAGGCATGGATTAGAAAAAGGAAAAGAAGAAATGGAACGTGCACAAAAAGAAATAGTGCGCAGCAAAAAAATCACCGCTTCTGCATCAGCAAAAGCAGGAGCAAATGCAAATGCATCAGCGGGGACACCGGAAATGCATAGCGACACCAACGAAATAGAAACAATGCTGGACAAAATGGAAAAAGACGGCTTGATCAACAGGTCTGAAAAATTCAAGATCGAAAAAGAAAACGGCGCTCTTTTTATCAATGGTGAAAAACAGTCAGCAAAGGTATATGAGCGATATGCACATTACCTGACGGCAAAAGAGGTTACCATCAAAGGCGGCAAAAAAATGCTGAATGTGAACATGACGAATTAGTAACGATCAATTTTTTGCTTCATAAACCCCAAAAGGACCATCTGCCGCAGGCAAGTGGTCCTTTTTAGTATTGATAGTAACCGGGGAGAAAGAGATTCAGTAATATTGTAGTGCACAATAGTCACAGTACAGCATTACCACACTTTGGGGTGCGTTTATTTTGCGGTTTTTGTATTCAATCGGCAATGGTATGGAAGTAGAAAAAGAAGAGTCCAAAATACTGTACAAAGCACTGACCGAATGGGAAAAAGAAGGTGTGCTGCCCACCGACCTCGCAGAAAAGCTACGCGAAACGGTACAGATCAGGCAGCAAAACCGCCAACAAATTGCACAATACTTTTTCTTTATTGCTCTTTGCTCCAGCATGATGGCGTTTGGGGCAATCTTCCTGAGTGAAAAACTACTCGAAAAACTAAAAGCCTATTTTGCCTGGGGCGATCTGGCCATTGCCATACTGGCTGCTGTTTTATCAGGTTTGTGGTTTTGGTACACTGCACGCAGGCGCGCCGGCACACGTAGCGCAGCTTTTGAAATATACATGGCGCTCGGCGGTCTGTCGGTACTTACCTCGCTGCTCTATTTCTGCAAATATCTTCATGCAGATACGACCTACTATACCACCTTTCTTTCGCTCTCAGTGATATCACTTGGACTATTGGGCACGCTCATGACTTCCCGTATTTTGTGGCTGGGAACCCTTTTTTCAGGCATATGCTGGTTTGGGGCTTTCTCAACCCTTTTCCACCAGCAATACCTATTCCTGGGCATGAACTACCCTGTGCGTTACGTAGTGTTTGGAGCAGTGGTCCTCGGGTTTGCATTGGCGCAACACTATATTCCGAGGCTTCAGTTTTCACAGCGAATCACCTATGTAATCGGACTTTCATTGTTTTTTGTAGCACTTTGGAGCGTCTCGATTTTCGGCAACTTCAATTCATTCGAGCGATGGCAGTTGGCGCGGCAATCACAGGTGCTTATCTACTCGGGATTTCTGGCTGGTGCTTCTGCCCTGTCGTTTTATCTGGGCGTGCGGTTCAAAGACAATGCAGCCCGCGATTTTGGAGTGCTTTTCCTCATCATTAATCTCTACACCCGATATTTTGAGTATTTCTGGGACACCATGAATAAGGGCATATTTTTTACGGTCCTTGCACTTACATTTGGTTTGCTGGGTAGGTGGCTGGAAAGAAAAAGCAACGCAGCAATCCGCAATTGAACTCAATGCGCGGGCGTACTCAACAAAATCTACCAATGATAAAACTATTTCAGATTCTTTGCACGATAGCAGCTTTGGCATTGATGTGCAACATCGCTTCTTGTGGTACAGGTACCGGCAGTACAACTTTGGATACAACTGAAGCGGCACCACCTTATTCCATTTCGCAAGACACTATTCAGACTGGTGGATACGAAGCAGACAACGATTATGCAATAATGTACATTGTAGTCGTTGATACAGGTGCTCAGTACGCTTCCCTTCAATCTGCGATGTACACCTTAAGCCAAAAAACAGGTATGATTGTTGATACCATGAACAGGTATTATAACAAACAAAAAGATAAAATCGTGCTGTCTGAAAACGAAGAGGATGACATGTACCGCGGCGAATATGTTCCGCGCCGCTTCCCTTCGACCACACTTAGTTTGGAGTACTACAGCATCTACAACGACTCATCGACGGACAAAAACATCGCGCTGGTGGCAGGTCTGTTCGAAAACGCACGGGAAGCCGACTCACTGCTTAGAATTCTGAAACCAAGTGCACCGCATTCGTTTGCTGCTATGGCAAAAGTATTTGTCGGGTGCATACATTGATGTACCAAAATGAGTATCCCGGCACTGGGCCGGGATACTTGTAATATACAACGCGATTAAACTTACAAGGTGATACTAAGCACCGAGCAACTTCGCAATTTTTTTATCAAAAATGTTCTTAGGTGCAAGACCCATTTGTTTGTCTACGACCTGCCCATCTTTTATGAAGAGTACACATGGGATGCTTGTTACACCATAGTTGATGCTGAGGTTTGGATTCTCATCCACATTCACTTTACCTACATTTACTTTACCGTCATACTCCTTAGAGAGCGCATCGATAGTAGGACCCAAAGCAAGACATGGACCACACCATGGAGCCCAGAAATCTATTACGGAAAGCTTGTCTGCCTTTAATACTTCTGCATCAAAATTTGCATCTGTGAATACTGCTGCCATTGTTTGTTATATTTAGATTGTTTTTTGAATTCGTAACACAAAGGTAAATCATTAAACAATGGACGGTGAATAGAATAGTGAAATACCAGTATAACCTATCCACATATTGCCAACATATTTAGTGTTGCATTAACATTTATTACTCCATATCAGCCCTGCCCATGTTTGCTGTACGTAAAAATGGCACGATTTTTTCATTAGGAAAAGTATGTCCCAAACCGGGCTGCAAAGAACAGGAGGTGTGCTATGGCAGGATGCATGTTATTATTTGCTTTTTCAATGTCTTTTGTAATAAACCTTATCGAAAAGTCTATATCGGATGACGAATCGGGCAAGATCGCCGAAACAGACGATAGCAGTGCCCCATAAACGTCATTCAGGTACCATCAGTAAAAATCCAGAACAGCGTTGTGGACAAAGGATTTGTGTGGTGCTATAGCAACCCCTACCTTCGAATAGCTACCCAGACAAATTCTGCGATGGCCCAGAGACGCAACACCATTGTCGTCGAGCAGGAGTAATAAGATCTCAAGAGCATCATCAGATCCATAGTTACAGCACTCCCCCATAAAGTGTGTGTTCTTTCTGCATTGTTCATTCTGCCGGGCATGCCCCGTGTACCCTTTCTTTCCAGATGATACAGCATGACACCTTGCGCTTACAACACAGGCCGAATCGGGATAAAGAACCGGGAGCGACTCCATATCGTTCAGTGTTTTTACCAGCGTTTTGAAGTACAGCTCTGAGCTTGTATCTATAAATGAAGATATTGCAGCGGCCTGCATCACAACGGTCTCACAAAACAACTTTGGATCCATACGCACCAGATTCAAAATATAGATCACCTTGCGCTCTTCTTCCGACATATACCCAGCGTTGGCCGCAGTATTACAGACTTTGTATTTGGGATTGGCCCACTTTTTTGAATACGCCAGTAACGGTGATTCATTGCCACCACTGGCCTGTAGAAACAATGGTGTCGCAAAAAACAATAAAAAAAACAAGACTACTATTTTCATGCTTCAGATTCTTTGTAAGGTGCACGTAGACTTGCAAGGTAAGGACCTTGTGCCGGAAAAACCATCGTCAATAGCCTTAACACTCTCGTAGGGCGCCGTTTCAACAGGCTATCTCGTTACGATATTCATTTCGTCTATCAACCAACCTGCACCACCGAATTTGTCGATAATAAACAAAGTGTAACGGATGTCTACAGAAATATTACGGCATCTGTTCGGATCAAAGTAGTAGTCGCTCATTGTACCCTCATAAGCCCTGTCAAAATTCGTCCCTATCAATTCTCCTCTAGCATTCAACACGGGGCTACCCGAGTTGCCGCCTGACGTGTGATTGGATGCGGTAAATGCGAGCGGCATGACGCCATTTACGCCCCACCGGCCGTAGTCTTTCTTTGTATACAACTCCTTCAGCCTGGCCGGAACCTTAAAAATATCTGAGTTGGGGTCATCAAGTGCTATAGCCTCTCCGAGCGTTGTCTGAAAGGAATACTTTGCCGGGCCATCAGGATCCAGACCCTTTATCTGCCCATAAGTAAGCCGCAACGTCAGATTAGCATCAGGGTATAGTTCTTTGTCTTTCCGTTGTACCATCTGAGCTTTCATATACAACCGTTCCAGATAACGCATCCGTGTATTATAGGCATTGAGCGCCGGCAACAATCTCTCTTTCCTGGCTTTCATTAAAGCATCATATAACAGGTACACATGGTCTCTCTGAATTTTCACTGTATCGGCAGGCGTCAGGTAGGAGGCCCACTCTTTCAGCTTGGTGATAGATGTGAGCATAGTGCTCTGGTATACCATATCCGCCAGGACATTGATATCCTGATTATTTGACCTATAGATGGAAACATAGTATTCAGGTAGTGTACTGGAGCACTTTGTAAAATACAGTGCCATCAGCGATTTAAAGACATCCTTATCCGTTGCTTCATCGAAATTCTTATAAAAACCCTCCTGTGCTGCCACCAGTTTCATCAAAGTGTCGGTAAATGCCGCACCCGATATTCCTGCACGCGCACAACCCACTATTTTATCTACAAATGCACCCTGCTGAATGAGTTCTATTCCTAATGCTGCTTCTTTAATGTACTGATCTTCATAAATAGTATTATCCGCTGATCCGGCCAGTGCCTTCATGGCTGGAAGCAGGGTGTCGGCAAAAGGAAGTGTCTTGTCGGCATCGGCCCACTTCTGAAACGACTTTTCGTAAATTTCTTTTTTACCAGTTGCGTTGTTCAATTTCAGGCCTATCACTTCTCCCTGCCATTTCTTCCAGCCATTGGCAACTGTTGCCCTTTTCGACGTGTACTTCAAAAACACGTCACGAGAGCCGCCCATGTACTTAGTCCAAACATCCAGTTTTCGGGTACGGGCTTCAATTGCTATCGGGTCGGCAATATTATAAACATGGCGCAGCGCGAATGACGATATGTATTCGTTAGTGGTTCCCGGGAAGCCATAAACCATCGTGAAGTCACCCACTTTATACCCTGAAATGTTGATCGGGAAATACTTCGCAGCTTCGTAAGGTTTGTTTGCCGGTGAGTATTCGGCAGGCTTATTGTCTGCTCCTGCATAAACCCTGAAAATGCTGAAATCTCCTGTATGGCGTGGCCACATCCAGTTCTCCACGTCGCCACCGAAAGCCCCTATACCATTGGGGGGAAACCCAACAAATCTGATGTCCTTGTAAGTTTCAGAAATGGCAACCCAAAATTCATTACCCTTAAAAAAGGGCTTGATATTGGCATCCATTCCGGTATTGGTGGCAATTTCTTTTTCTACCGCTGCTATTCGAGTCTTTATTATGCTATCGCGCTGAGAATCATTTAGCTCATCGGCAACACCATCCAGAATTCTGGCCGTTACATTTTCTATCTTCCTGATGAAAGTCACCATAAGGCCTTTACAAGGAAGTTCTTCCTGCAGGTTTTTAGCCCAATATCCGTTAGCGAAGTAGTCTTTTTCTGTGGTACTCAATGCCTGTGCACTCCCATATCCGCAATGGTGATTGGTGAGTACAAGCCCTTTGGGCGATATCACTTCTCCGGTACAACCCTTTCCGAAAAGTACAATCGCATTGTTAAGACCGGTACCATTGGTGTTGTATATTCCATCGATTGCGATTTGCAATCCCAATTCTTTCATATCCTTTTCCTGATTTTTCAGTTTTGGCGGCAACCACATACCCTCCTTTCCAATTGCAGCACTACTGAAACCAACTACAGATAAAAACAATAAACTTTTGGTTACAAACGAACGCCAAACACGCTTTTGTGTCATATATTTTTTTTGATTTGCGGAAATAAATATACACCTTTGCTGTTAATCTTTTCCGTTAATTCCTTATATTAGCGGAATATTAGAACTATATCTTAACCGGCTTATGAAAAAATGCTTGCTACTCATAGCGATATTGATAGTATCGCAGGCTAATTCCCTGATTGCACAAACGCTGTTCACTGCACCAGATACGGTTTGTGTCAATCAGCCTGTAAAACTGTCCAGCAATATTTTTAATGCAAAATCCTACTATTGGGGTTTCTGTTCCGGTTATCTTTTCAACACTCCGGTTGGCTCCAATATGGGTGACAATTTCGACTTTTCTATACCAACTTGTGTTGATATCGCTTATGACAGTGGTAGCTACTATGGATTTGTTCTGAACTCAAAAACAACTGAACTGTTGCGCCTAAACTACGGTAACAGCCTCAACAACGTACCTACAGTTACCAACTTTGGGAATCTAACGCTCGGTTTGCCAGAAAACCCTACAACGCTGTATCTGTTGCGTGACACATTCTCGCACAAATGGTTTCTGTATGTTGCCGGTGGTTTCACAAACGCAACATCAGAACTGGCGCGTATAGATTTCGGGCCTCGACTCAGCAACCCCAAACCGAATATCGCAAACTTTGGCAACCCCGGCAATCTGCTCAACCACCCCAAAGGTTTGTTTGTAGCGCAGGATGCAAGCCATAATTGGTTTGGATACATAGTAAACTACAACTCCAGTCAGCTCATTCAGCTCGATTTTTCGTTTAATCCGTCTATTACACCATTGGCTACCGATTTCGGGAACCCAGGGGGCGCCCTTAACTTCCCCTCTGATCTGGGTGCTATATACGACAACGGCAATTGGCATCTGTTTGTAACAAACTATGGCAACAGTACACTTTCCCGCATCGATCTGGGTACAACGCTCGATACACTGACTCCAGTAGGTACCAACCTTGGTGACTTCCTCTTCAGGATACTAAAGCCATCGTCTTTGTCGCTCGTACGTGACTGTAACAACATTCATATTTACATTACAGATAGTACTACCAGCCAGCTAGTTGAAGTGCGCATGCCTGAAGCGATTGGCCCATACCTCGGTATCAGCTACAGCGTCGTTGGTGGCATGAATTTCCCAACCAGTATTTCCAGTGTTCTGCGTGACCACGACACTGTTTATGCGTTCATCACCAACGCTCAGGATAGTACGCTTACCAAAATCACATTCGATCAGTGTACCAGTTCTACTATCCCTTCTTTTACAGACGTGGCACCTCCGGTATACTCGTATAGTACTCCGGGCAAGTATAATGTATACTTTGTGGTAGACGAAGGTCTGCCTACAGTTCAGGTAGATTGCTACGAAATCACAGTGCTTCCACCACCTACACTTTACCGGAACAATGATACAAGTATTTGCCAGGGAGATACATTGCGCCTCTATACGGTTTCTACGCTGGCTGATTCCATTCGCTGGTCAGCTGGGCATAACATAGACACAAACAATGTATTCTTCGATTCTGTACGGGTCTATCCAAACTATTCCACAACATACAACTATACATTGTACTACCCTTTTGGTTGTATTGTTGATACCTCCATCAAGATAAATGTGATTAAAGTAAATGCTGATGCTGGTCCGGACAGGTACATTCATGATGGTGCAATATCTGTTGTCGGCGGACCATATACATCACAGGGATTGTTTACCTATCAGTGGGAGCCATTCCAGTTTATGAGTGACAGTACAGTACCCAATCCATATGTTAATCCTCCTTACGATTTCACCTACTACCTCACCGTAACAGAGCAAGGCGAAGGGTTTCAATGTAAGAGCAAAGACACCGTTACTGTACGGGTGAGTTGCGGCGACTTCAATATCCCTAATGCATTCGTTCCAACAAGTCCTTACCCGGGCAGCAACAGGTTCGGAATACTGAATAACTCAATCGCCAGGCTGAACTACTTCCGCATATACAATCGTTATGGTCAGTTAGTGTTCGAAACCACAGACCCTACTCAGAAATGGGACGGATTGTTTAATGGCGTGCTTGCCGAGGAAGGTGTTTATGCCTGGGTTGCCGACGCTTTCTGCGCTAGCGGAAAGCAGATCAAAAAATCGGGCAATGTGACACTATTCCGATGATGAACGGAGTGATACTGATCATTTTTTGTGAAAACTCTTATTGTAATAATGGGCTGCAAAGCCCATTATTTTCATAATAAAAACAACAACAAGTGGCCGCATTTTTCTTTCAACTCGAACTTCCGGAAATAACGGACAGTATCGTTGCAACAATACCTGCGCATCGTTTGCTGATCAACAAGCTATTTTCTGAGGGAAGAATTCTCTCCTACAGTGTGTCGTCAAGCCGCAATATGGTATGGTGTGTTATCAATGCAGAGGACGAACAGGAAGCGATGGAACTGGTACTTACATTCCCCTTGTTTCACCACTTTATCGACGTCACCTGCCACCCGTTACTCTTTCATAATACACTGCCTACTACTATGCCAGGCATGTCGCTTAACTGACTCCAAAATTCACCTTCCTTTTCGCCTGAATGGTACCATATACCACAGTAGCGCAGCCACTTCCTTTGCCTGCAGAACAAGCTACGCCCAAAAAAAGGTATCTATGTTTTGCTACCGATCAAATACGTTCTTATACAACACCTTTCACCACTCTGCCTGAGCTCGTAATGGACACCCTTTCGTCTGTCTGATGGGGTATTTTATTTGAAAAATGATGATCAAAACCATTTGAAAACCGAAACATAGTATGATAAAGGTCAGCCAATAGAACAATTAAAGACCGAACTTTGCAAAGCAAACATTCAAAAAAGAAAGAACCAATGGCAAACAATTTTGTAACAGTAGGCATGGATTTTCCGCAGTTTGACAAGAAATCTGTAGTCTCAATTGAGAAAGGCAAAGAGTTCAGAGAGATCAGCAACAAAGACATAGAAGGGAAATGGGCGGTAATGTTCTGGTGGCCCAAAGACTTCACATTCGTATGTCCAACCGAAATCGCTGAATTCAACAAAAACTATTCGAATTTCACTGACCGTGAAACGGTATTGCTGGGTGCATCTACAGACAACGAGTATGTGCACCATGCCTGGCGGATGTCGCATAATGATCTACGCGATTTGCGTTTCCCTATGATAGCTGACACCTCGAAAAGTCTGGCTGAAGAACTTGGCATTTTGTCAGCAGACGAAAAAGTGGCGTACCGCGCTACCTACATAATAGATCCGGGTGGAATCGTTCGTTGGGTATGCATTAACGATCTCAGCGTAGGTCGCAATGTGTCGGAAGTGCTACGAGTGCTTGATGCGCTGCAGACAGACGAACTATGCCCATGCAACTGGACAAAAGGCGAAGAAACGCTCAACCCAGCGGTGGGCTAGACCCAAACAGACGTGCGGCAGCTTTTATCAGCTTTGGCTCCATTTCAAAATCTACAATACCAGCACCCCAATTTTCAAACGTTTTCAATACGCATTGCTACACCGATGGCAATGCGTATTGATGTAAATAGAACAAGATGAACACACCCAAAACAAATGAAACGCTTCAGAACCTGTTTCTGGAACTTGGTATAGATGCTGACCATACCAGCAAAAGTCTCAACACTCTGGCAACAGCAAACAACCGCTACATACGCGACCTGAAGCTCAACGTAACTACAGTACTGTCCAGTGCCAACCTATCCCGCAAGGAAGCATATTTACTGGCTCTCTCCGTTGCTGTAAACGAACAAAACAACACCCTTATCGATGCGTTTGAAGCATTGGCTGTGCGCGAAGGTGCAACTGCTGATGAACTGGCCGAAACTCATGGCTGTGCATCACTGATGAGTGTAAACAACGTATTCTACCGCTTCAAGCATTATATGCACACTACAGAATTCTACAACCATCAACCTGCAGGATTACGGATGAGTCTTATGATGAACGTAACAATGGGCAAACCACTGTTTGAACTGATGAGCCTCGTCATTTCGGCAGTGAATGGCTGCGAAAGATGCTGTATTGCACACGAGCATTCCGTAAAGGAACTTGGTACAGGTGAGCCGCGCATATTTGACGCTATACGTCTGGGTGCGGTCATCAAGGGATTGTGTACCGTAATTTGACCTTCAGACGCCTACTTGGTAGTAGCCGGCATTGTAATGGTGAAAGTGCTTCCTTTACCGGGAGCACTTTCCACTTTGATCTTTCCCTCATGGGCATCCACGATGGCTTTAACGTAACTAAGACCCAGACCAAAGCCTTTTACGTTGTGTATGTTGCCAGTATGCGCCCTGTAAAACTTCTCGAAAATGCGGGCCTGTGTTTCCTTATCCATCCCAATACCATTGTCACGTACCCTGATTGTGAACATTCCGTTACCATGCCGCAGTGTCTCCACGAGTATCTTCGGTGCATCGGTTGAATACTTCATTGCATTGTCCAGCAAATTGAAAATGATGTTGGAAAAATGAACCTCATCGGCATCGATTATCGAATCGGTAGCTGCGAGCCGCAGGTCTATTGAACCATGTTTTTCCTGCACCTGCAAAGCCATGTTGTGCGCCACTTTGCTGATCACCTGATGAGCATCCAGTTTCTGCAAGGTCAGCCTGATCTCTTCCTTCTCCAGTCTTGCCGCCTGCAGTATCTTTTCCACCTGCTTGTTCATGCGCTTGTTCTCCTCCTTGATCATACTGCTGTATATCTTGATCTTATCAGCATCATGTATCACTTTTTCGTTGGTGAGCGCATCAATAGCGAGTGAAATAGTAGCCAGCGGCGTCTTCAGCTCATGGGTCATGTTATTGATAAAGTCGCTTTTGATCTCAGACAGCTTCTTCTGGTTAAACAGCGTACGTACAGTAACCGCAAATGCGAGTACAATAATGGTTGTAAAAACTATAGACGCCACGATCATCCAACCCATTTCGCGGATGATCAGATTTTTATCTTCTCTTATAGAGAGGTACAAAGTTTCACGAGCACGATAAGAGTCTTCAGGTGCCAGCTCAATGCGGTAGGCGGTTTCCTGATCGTCGGAGTTAAATCCATTCGACTGGAGTATACTGTTCTTGTAGATGTTCGTGATACAGTATTGAAAAGACTGCTTTACACTGTTGTCTTTGAGCTCCTTGCGAATGATCTCCTCAATGTCCTCCTTGTTGAAATTGCCCTCAACTGTGAAGTGATTGCGCAGATAAAACCGCTTTGATTCTTCATTAGCAACAAAATTCACCTGCTTATAAATGAACTTGGAATAAATCTCATCCTTTGTTTGCTTGAGCGTATTATCAACAGACCGCTGAAACTCTTCATGCTTTAGCTTTATAGCATTATTTATCCACGACATCTGGATGAACAGTATACCTACAACCGACAACGTGATCAATACTACTATTAAAGGATATATCTTCTTCATGAAAGACCAAAAATACTAATGCAATTGTTAAGCCAAAGGTTAAAAAGTTGCAACATTTCACCCGCCCTATACTTAACAACCGTTAACAATATTACGCTATCTGTAACAGGAAATGGTTATAATTTAGCACGACAATTTCCTGATTCGTATGTTTAGACTGCTGTTCTTACCTGTTTTGTTCGTTTGTGTTCATTTCACAGCGTTTTCGCACCAGTTCGAAGGTTGTCCTGCATCGAAAGATACTACATTCCTGAGAGGATCGGGCATCACAGGCATATGGCTGCACGACAACAAGGTGAAAGAGCTGACCAACCTTGGCATGCTTTGGGGGTTCATAAAGTACTACCATGCCGGTGTACAAAAGGGTGAACACAACATGGATGCCGCACTGTTCAGAATACTGCCTAATGTACTTGCTGCAGCCAACTCTGACTCGGCCAACGCGATAATGGAACGTTGGGTTGATGGGTTTGGCAAACCCACTCCATGCAGCAAATGCAAGTTACCAGACACCAATACAGTAGCCAAGCCCGAGCCGAACTATGGCTACCTTTTCACCCCTGACAATCTGCCCAGATCGCTACAGGCGAAACTCGAATATATCAGACAGAACCGTCACACTGGCAAGGAACATTATTATTGCTCCGCTGACCGATTTGTCGGCAACCCGGAATTCACAAACGAGCTTGCATACACTGGCATGCAGGCCACAGATGCCGGTTTGCGGCTACTCGCACTGTACAGATACTGGAACATGATCCAATACTTCTACCCATACAGGCATCTTATAGGCGAAGACTGGAACAGAGCCCTGGGATTGATGATACCCGAATTCTGTAATGCAAACGACCAGCTTACCTACCAGCTTGCATGCATGAAAATGATCGTCCGGATCAATGACTCGCATGCTGGGCTCAACACTGAAACCCTCCAGCAAGAGAAAGGGCGTTTCCTGTTACCCTTTGCAACCGCGTTTGTGGAAGACAAACTTGTTGTGACCAGATATTATGACCCGGCAGCAGCGACATCAGGTCCTGCGAAACCGGGCGACATGATAGAACAGATCAATGGCAATTCCATAACCGACCTGATCAGACGATACCTGCCACTTACGAGCGGATCGAATTACGAAAGAAAACTCTTTGCCATGGCTCACGCCAATGGCTACCTGGTGCGCAGCAACCAACCCGAAACAAAGATCTCTGTGCTCCGGGATGGCAACCCTATAGAAATCACCGTACCCAACATCATTTACGATACCGCAAATCGGCAAGTCTATTCCGGTTCGTTATCTGGCAAGGGCTACACCATCATGGAGAATAATATCGGTTATTTGTATCCTGCCAAACTAGACGACAATGACTTCGCAACAGTCAAAGATTCGCTTGCCGCTACAAAAGGACTTATTATCGACTTCCGCTGCTACCCTACCACATTTATGCCGTTCACTTATGGCAAATGGCTTAAGGCACAATCTACCCCATTTGTCAAGTTCACGACCTGCAATACAGACATGCCGGGCTATTTTAGTACACGCGATGCGCTGCAGAATGGTGGTGGCAAAGGTGAACACTATACAGGCAAGGTGGTGATATTGGTAAATGCGACTACTCAGAGTAGCGCAGAATACCAGACTATGGCTTTACAATCCAGACCTGGAGCAATGGTTATAGGTAGCCAGACTTCTGGCGCCGATGGCAATGTATCGCTGATTACATTACCCGGCGGATTAACCACCTACATATCGGGAATTGGTGTTCTCTACCCCGATGGCACCGAAACCCAGCGAACCGGGATCAGAATAGACAAAGAGCGGCGACCAACTATTGATGGCATAAAGAACGGAACCGACGAAGTGCTGCAATATGCACTGAAACTGCTCGCCGACTGATCTGCAACAATAGCCGCGAAATGCGTATGCCGGGTGAATTGTCGTAACTTTATTGCATTCAACACTCTGCAACTATGGCTTATCTGATCGCTGCTACCAACTTCACCGATGTGTCTGAACACGCGGTCTACTATGCCGCCGGCCTTGCCACTATGCACCACCTGGAACTGGCAATTCTTCATTCTTTCGAGTTTCCGGCAATGGTCAGCGACATGCCACTGCCCGCCTCACTTATTGACGATACGCGGCAGGATGCCGAAACAAAAATCAACGTGCTTTCCGACGCCGTTTCAGCCACCTACACGGGGCTGAAGGTAAGCCACTCTGTTGGCTATGGCAGCATGGTTGACGCTGTGGAAAGGTACAGTCTGGACCACGGCACCCCATTGTTGCTGATACTGGGCAACAGTAATACTACCGAAAATGCATCATGGTTCTTCAGCACGCTGAAAGCTGCTGCCTTACGCCTCTCTCAACCTGTACTGGCCATTCCGCCAGAGGCAGCGTTGCAAGCTGTTCGGAAGATCTGTTTTGCTGCCGATACCAGTCATGCGTTCAGTACAAAAGTTATCAGTACACTAGCAGATATCGCCACATTACTGGGGTGCGAAATTCATGTATTGAATGTACAGCAACATGGTATCCCACGCGAGGAGGTGCCGGAATTGCCTGTTGGATTGCTATCGGGTTTGAGCGGCAGGGAAGCGCACTACCATGTGGCCTATGCCGACGATACAGACGGTGCCATTCTACAATTCTGCTCAGAAAATCAGGTAGACATGCTGGCGGTACTGAAGGGCAACTACTCGTTTCTGGAAAACCTGCTCCACAAAAGTCATACCAAGGCGCTGTCCAGTACTGCTACAATTCCATTACTGATACTCCACGACGAACCCGGCATTTAAATAGCCGAAAGCCTCCGGTGTGCAGGAGTATATTCCCGGCGCAACAGTGAAAAACAAACAGAATCCTCTATGCAGCCTGCTTTGCAGTAATGCTCCCGCAAGGTGCCCTCTTCTGTAAACCCGAAACCTCGCACCAGTTTCAGAGATGGTTCATTAGCCGTACCTATGAGTGCTTCTATTCTGTTTAACTCCATGTGCACAAAACCGTAATCTATAATGGCCTCCAGTGCCTCGCGCATATACCCTTTTCTTCGTTCCTGCTCTTCGATATGGTATCCAATTTCTGCTCTGGCATGCTGGACATGCCAGGTATGATACCCAGCTTTACCAATTATTTTGCCACTGTCTTGCAGCACGATCAAAAACACCAGAAAAGTAGACCGGTACGATGATAATCCCAGCTTGTGCTGTTGCTTTTCTTTTGCCAATTCTTCTAGTGCTGTAAGGCCGAGGAACGCCATAATCTCATCATCCTGCAATGCGGAGAATACCCAGTCCATAATCTCCGGATTCAGCGCACGCAGCAGTAGCCGCTCGGTAGCAATTTCGGCCTGAGTAGGTGCCGCCTCTTCGGCTGCCGGCGGCTGGGCATCACCGCCCAGCTGGTATAGAAATATATGCTGATTTTCAGGTGTTGAGATCGCAATGTTCCCCGGTCCTTGTTCTGTATAGGTAGTAAGTCCGGCGAGACGAAGCGCGCTGATCTTTGCCTGCATATCTGCTGCAAAATAGGTAATTGCGGGATGTTGAAAATGTGCTGCCTCATGCAACCCTATCACACTCAGCCCATCAGTCATTATAGCCCAGGGGTAGGGCTGCGCGTACTCAGACACGCCGTGAAACCCCAACAATTCCCAGAATGCGATAGACGATTTGATGTCTTTAACGGGGTGTGCGTATTCGCCAAACATGCCACACACCTTGTTATGGTAGGTGGATGGCTGATGGTAGTCCTTTGGGTCCATCCGCAACATCGGTAGCCCGGCGGGCTTAACAAAACCCGGAACCATGCCTACAAGACTCACCAGCAAACCATCTGGTGACTGCAGCAGGTATCGCTTTATCTTGTCTGTCGGTTTAGGTTCCTGTACGAAAACAATTCCTTTGTTCCTGAGCCCGGTAGCAACTTCGTCTACCCTGGCCGCATAATAAGTGAGTGCTATATATGATTCGGTATCCAGCCGAAGCATGATGAGCACGGTACCGTCGCTTATCTGTATCCATGGGAACGGCCAGTCTGCACGCATGGTTTCTTTGAACCCAAGCAGATTGTAAAATGCGAGTGATTGCTGCAGGTCGGGTGTAGCTATGGTGAAAGCCGATATTTCTCCAAGTATGGGTTCGGGCAAAGACATGATAAATATAATTATTTTTTCGCTAGTTAAATTTAAATCACAACCATTCGTGTTACCGAAAATTTGTTGGGTCAATCCGTTGCAAATAGCCCAGAATTTTCACTTTTGGCCAAACTATTCAAGAATTGCGCACTTTTCGGGAGAATTTTCACAAAAACACAATATATTGACAATCAATTGTTTATGTTCTGAAAATTGCGCACTTTTTGCGCACTTGCTTCCTCTCTGTGCAAAAAGGTGGGCAACTCCCGGACCAACCAAAACGGCACTGAAACAAGCTGTATTAAGCCGCAAAAATCGAGCCAGATTTAATTCCGAATACTACGAATTCAGGTAGTTTCGACCTCAGACACTGAGTACCCGTATCATATCCAGCATATCCTCGCTGATGGGCATACTGCCTTTAACCACTTTATCGAAGGGTGTAAATACCACCTCGTTGTTGACAATGCCTGCCATCACCTGTGTTGTGCCCGCCCTGAGTGCGTTGACGGCCGCGTGCCCCAGCCTGCTGGCCAGCACCCTATCGGCATAGGTGGGTGAGCCACCACGCTGTATGTGCCCCAGCACACAGCTGCGCACATCCAGATCAGGGAACCTTGCCAATATGCTCTCATGCACTTCTTTGGCGCCACCATAGTCATCGCCCTCTGCCACTACAATCAGCTGAACAGTCTTTTTACGGCGCTCACCTGCATCAATGCGGCAAAGCACCTCTTCGATATCTGTTATGGTCTCGGGTATAAGTATATCCTCTGCTCCGCATGATATGCCGCTATTGAGCGCAATATAGCCTGCATCGCGTCCCATTAGCTCGACGATAAAAATACGGTCGTGTGCCTCTGCTGTATCGCGTATTTTGTCTATTGCTGACACGGCTGTGTTCACTGCAGTATCAAAGCCGATTGTAAAGTCGGTACCAGCCAGATCTTTATCTATAGTACCTGGCATGCCAACAGCCGGTATGGTGTATTTGTCAAAGAAGGCAACCGCACCACGAAAAGTACCATCGCCGCCTATCAATACAAGCCCTTCGATACCATGCACAGCCAGTTGGGTATAAGCCTTTTCCATGCCCGATGCGGTCATAAACTCCTTGCTACGAGCTGTTTTAAGTATAGTACCACCCCGCTGTATAATGTTGGATACATCTGTAGTCTGCATCCGGAAAATATCACCTTCGATCATGCCCTGGTAGCCGCGGCGAATACCGTAGACCTCCATACCATGATATATACCAGTGCGTACTACCGCTCTGATGGCCGCATTCATACCCGGGCTGTCGCCACCAGATGTAAGGATTCCAATTTTCCTGATGTTGCTCATTGTTCTGGTTTTATAAAGAAGGGTAAAAACTAAACATTTCTGTTCACGAAGTTACATGTAGTACCCCAATTGCAGACCCGATTAAATTCGCGATTAGGTTAAACTACATTTATAAAATATTTAGCAAAACCTGCATTTGCCAAATTCGCAAATGCACTTTATCTTTGCACATGGCAATAAAATCTAAGTTCTACGGCGAAGGGCTCACATTTGATGATGTACTACTGATGCCCGCTTACTCCGAAGTGCTCCCTAGGGAAGTAAGTATCGTTACCAATCTTACGAAAGACATACGTATCAATATCCCGATGGTATCGGCAGCTATGGATACTGTTACCGAGGCCAATCTGGCTATTGCATTGTCGCGTGAGGGTGGCATAGGGATATTGCATAAAAACATGAGCATAGAGCGCCAGGCAGACCAGGTGCGCAAGGTAAAACGCTCTGAGAACGGACTGATACTGGACCCGATAACCCTGAAGCCCGATGCGAGTGTGGGCGATGCGCTGAAAATAATGAAGGAAAACCGCATAGGCGGTATACCAATAGTGGATGACAACTACCTGCTGGTGGGTATGCTTACCAACAGGGACCTGCGCTTTGAAAAAAACAACAAAAAGAAAGTAAGTGAGGTGATGACCCGTGAGCGACTGGTGACAGCGCCACTGGGCACTGATATGCAGAAAGCAGAACGCATATTGGAACAATATAAAATAGAAAAACTACCGATCGTAGACAAAAAAGGTAAACTGATAGGCCTGATCACTTTCCGCGATACGATACAACTGAAGAGCCACCCTTACTCTTGTAAAGACAACATGGGTAGACTGGTGGCCGGTGCAGCAATAGGTATTACCGCCGATATACTGGAACGCGTAGAAGCGCTGAAAAATGCGGGAGTGGACGTGATAACGCTGGATAGCGCTCACGGACATACACGTGGCGTGATAGAAGCAGTAAAATCGGTTAAAAAAGCTTTCAAGACCCTCCCGGTTATAGCCGGAAATGTAGCTACTGCCGCGGGTGCCAAGGCACTTGCCGATGCAGGTGCCGATGCGGTAAAAGTAGGAGTAGGACCAGGGTCTATATGCACCACACGCGTGGTGACAGGTGCAGGCGCACCGCAGCTCACCGCCATCATGGAAGCCGCCAATGCGCTGAAGAGAACCGGAATACCGGTGATAGCAGACGGAGGCATACGCTATACAGGCGACCTTGTAAAGGCAATAGCGGCTGGTGCATCGTGCATTATGGCCGGATCGATATTTGCAGGGACAGAAGAAAGCCCCGGCGAAACAATCATTTACGAAGGACGTAAATTCAAGTCGTACAGAGGTATGGGATCGGTAGAGGCTATGCAGGAAGGCTCTAAGGACCGCTACTTTCAGGATATGGAAGCCGACATCAAGAAACTGGTACCAGAAGGCATTGTAGGCAGAGTGCCCTACAAAGGTCAGCTGAGTGAGATCGTACAGCAATTTGTAGGCGGTTTGCGTGCCGGTATGGGTTACTGCGGAGCTAAGGATATACCTACATTGCAAAACGAGTCGCAGTTTGTACGTATTACCGCAGCCAGCATGGCTGAGAGCCACCCGCACGATGTAGTGATTACCAAGGAAGCACCTAATTACAGCCGATAATTAAGCTGATAATTTAGCATTCCCAGACTAAAATGAATAGCACGATTTCTGTACGTAAGGCAGTTGTGGTAGCCCGAACGCTAATTACGTGCATCGCCATCATGACTACAGCTTCGGGAATTGCGATTCTGTACCTAACGGATGCCTACAACCTTCCATTGTATCTGGGCATTCCGGCAGCACTTATACTGCCTATTGCCATCCTGATTGCAGGATTTCATGCATCAGGTATACGCTGGGTGCAGTGGGCATTTCTTGGCGTTGCGGATGTGCAGGAGTTGTTCCAGGCTTTGCAACTGTCCGGTTTCGGTGGATATCCACCAACAATACTGGAAAAAAAATACCCTGAGAATTACCGGGAGATAATGGCTCGCATAAACAACTACTCGTTTGCGGACGACCCAGAAGTTGCCGCTGAAACACCCATCTACAAACGGAAATTCCACCAGAGTGGCAGTACCATATTATATTCGATGTTCGCAGTACTGTGTGCGTCTCTGGTATATATTTCACCATTGCCTCCTGATGAACCGGTATTTATACTAACGACTGTGTTACTGGCAGGTGGGTTAGGCCTATTTGTGTACTATGGTTTGGTCCCTTCATCTCCTGCATGTATACTCAATGAAAACGGCCTGCAATACAATGGGCAGCACTACGAATGGCAAGACATAGCAAGCTATAACATAGTGATTGCGAAAAGACCATTTATCCGTTTGGTGATTAACGGCAAGCAAAAAGATATTCCCATACGGACGTTATACGTGAGCCATGTACGGCTGAACCACCTGCTGCATGTGTATTATCAGCGGCATAAACTCAGGCAAGTCGCGTAAGCAGCTTGTGTGTCGGGCCGCATAAACGAGAAGAGATGATTTAAAGCCATGTACGCTTTTGCAAACAAAAAATGCATTAGAACTATTCAGAATTTTCCGACTTTTTGTATATTTATCTTTTCCCAATTCTGAGATTCATGAATTTTTCCCGCAGGAATTTTATACGATCAGCATCGGTACTGGCTGCAATGACGATGAATGAAATGCAGTCGATGGCTGCGGCTATGGAAGTGCGTACCAACGGCAATACGGTAGCTGATAACGACGATGCATTCTGGGACAAAGTGCGGGTAATGTTCCCACTTTCGAAAGACCTGACCTACCTCAACAACGGAACATTCGGCCCATCGCCCTACCCTGTAATTGAAGCTGTGAAGGAGGGTATGATGGAGAATGACATGAATGGTCAATACGGAAACTGGGATGTTACAGTTAGTAAAATCGCAAAATTTGTAGGTGCCCGGGACGAAGAGATCGCACTGACACATAACGTAACCGATGGCATCAATATAGGGTGCTGGGGCATACCGCTGAAGCGGGGTGACGAGGTCATTATTACTACCCACGAACACTCCGGCAATGCAATGCCCTGGATGAACCGTCAGAAACAACACGGCATAGTTGTAAAAACCTATACACCTGCCTCTACTGCTGCTGAAACACTAACCCGTATCAACGACCTGATCAGTAAGAAGACAAGGGCAATAGGCACACCACATATACCTTGTACACAGGGGCAGATACTACCTATTAAGGAGATCTGCACACTGGCACGTGACAAGAACATGTTCTCGATTATAGACGGCGCACATGGCCCGGGCATGATACCTCTGGATCTGCATGATATAGGGTGTGACACCTACGCCAGCTGCTCGCACAAATGGATGCTGGGCCCGAAGGGTACCGGATTCCTTTATGTACGCAAAGACTTTCAGGATACGTTGTCGCCTCTCACTGTGGGTGCAGGCAGCGATAACGGCAAGTGGGATCTTATGGCTACACCTGTAGTAACAGGTGACTATGTAGGTAATGCACACCGCTACTATGCAGGCACCCAATCCAATGGCCTGTATGCCGGGGTCGTGGCAGCAATTGACTTTATTGAAATGATAGGTGCGGAGAATATTTACAAACGGCTAAAGCATCTGGGCAAGTATACCCAGGATAGTCTGCTGGCCTTTGGCGACAAGATAGAATTGCTAACGCCTACGGAAGAGCGCTCCCGCGGGCCGGTTAACGGTTTCCGTATACGGGGTACTGACTTCCAAAAATTCTTTGGTATGTGCTCCCAGAAAAAGATCCGTATCAGAGGGGTAAACGAAAACGGGCTAAATTCACTACGGGTATCGACCCATATATACAACAACAAGCAAGAGATTGATAAGTTGATGAGCGTTGTGAAAGAAGCCATAGGATAAATAGCTTGAAAGCAAAATCACAACCTGCTTCCTACCAGAAATCACTACTCTGATAACGCGACTATTTCATGGATAATCTTATCCATTTCCTCCAATTTCTCGAGCAAACTGGCCGTCATCATTTCGCGGTCTGCGTCCGTCACCTCCGGATCCGATAGGTAATCCAGAATGCCGATCATCGTTGCCAGCGGACCGCGCAGCTTGTGCGATTGTACCCAGGCTATATCTCTGAGCTGTTTATTGCTCGTTTCCAGTTTTGTGATGAGCCTCACATACTCTGTTATATCCCTCCTGAAACAACTGACACCCGACAAATTACCTTGCTCATCCCTAATGGGTCTGAAGCGCACTTCCACATCGGGTGTATTTCCATTGACCGACATACCCTTCTCTACGATGTCGTACGGGTGTCCGGCCAGAACTGTTTCGTATCCGTCAACCAATTTTGCATACCTTTCAGGTGACAACATTTTGACTGGATCTGGCGTACCTGTCCTGGGTTCTACACCAAAAACCAAAATAAAATACTCTCTGTAAGCTTTGTTGAATGCCAGCAAATTAAATTCGCGATCGACAGACCATAAAAAATCGTCAGTATTTTCAATCAAGGCCATAAAGTTCAGCTCATCCTGTCTGATCTTTCTGCGAAGTAGCTCCTCTTTCTTCGCACTCTCGTCCTTAATCTTTTTGTTCGTATCCTCCAATACAAGCGACTTCTGCTTGTACTTTCTAAACGAACTGAAAATAGCTAACAGAACCACTAAAGACAACACAATAGTCAATACAAGAATTATGTTTTGCTGCGCCCTGATCCGGACATCTTTCTCGAGCGAAATGATCTGTTTTTCATGCCCGATATTGTCCATTCCATTTTGCAGATCATTCTTCAGAATTCTATTGGTAACAGTCCATTTTTCTTCTCTTACAGAATCACGCCTGTGTATAAAGGAAATCGCCTCCTGGTATAAGTGCTTATCAAAATAGTAACGCGCATAAACTTCTGTACTCCTCAGGTCGAATTCGAGGTTTTCTTCTGTTGTACGAATGAGTCGCAAGCGCTTATCCACACTATCAAACTCCGCCAACAAATCACCAGCAGCATTGATTTGTCCTTTGTCCATGAGCAAGTCAGCAAACTTTAATAAATTATACTGCCGGTCAGCGATATTCCTGCCTGTCATTCTGCTCAGTGCAATGCTGCGTTCAAAGTACAACTCAGCAGAGTCTGTTTGCTTCAATGAGCTGAAAACACTTCCAATATTGCCGTAAACCACAGACAATGCTTCATCCCATTTTCTGCGGTCTGCTTTAAACAAATCTCTGCGTTCCAAAATGAATTTCAATGCTTCCCTGTAGTAATGCAAACTACTGTCATTCATTTGTGCTTTGCCGTATGCGATACCGGTATTCGACAGTATCTCCTGCTGCCTGAAGCAGTGCTCCATAGTGGTTCTAGAACACAATGTTGAAGTGGCATATGCCATTTTGAACAAGCGTGCTGATTCTATAAACTTCTCTTCTCTGAACTGTACCATCGAAATACGAAACAAGTACACAAACTCCTCGCATGCCGAACCACTTTTCAACGCAAGATCTTTGGCTAACTCGTAATACTTGAACGCTGAATCGAAAAGCTCGTTTCTGTAAGACGCATTTGCTTTTAACATGAAAGCCCTGAACAGATGGGCTGTATCCCAGACAACTGCCTTGTCTTTCACCAGATACAAAAGGCTATCAGCATATAACAGTGCTCTCCTGCCGTTGTGGAGCTGCCCATCGTAAATATTGTACTTGTAAGCATATAGCTTGTAACGCCCCAGCGGCGAAACATCTACACCTGAAAACTGCTTATCGAGGAAATCGAGACTCTCTACCGGTGATCCTGAATCCCGCAATGTTTCAGAAACCGCAATCAGGCTATCTACTAAACCAGTGCTTTCGATCGATCGCCGCTTCTGATTACAACCTGCCATCATAATGATCAGGCTAATAAGAAAATAATACCAACGGCAACCATTATAATTCATAAAAACAATTACATACTACGAACAACATTCATCTACCTGCTTAAAGATGCTACGACAATTTCTCTGATCTTGTCTGCAGAAAACGGTTTCAAAATATAACCTGCAACCAGCGGGATCGCTTCCGCACGCTCCTTATCGGCATTACTAATCGAAGATGAAAGCATCCATATCTTCATATTTGGAAAGCTACCTGATTCAAACTGCTCAAATAGCTGCAAAAAATCCCAGCCGTTAAGACCAGGCATATAAATATCCAGCAGCAATATTGATTCTGCAGCACTTTCCGGTGTTCCTACTAATCCGGATAAGTATCCGATAACTGTATCAACCTCCGTAAAACACCGCACCAATGCATCGGGATAGGTTTTTTCAATAATCCGCCGGGCCAGCAAATTGTTAACCGGCACATCATCCACAAGTATAAAATCGAATCTTTTCACCAGCACAATTTATTCGCAATAAACGCATTTCTTTGTCCCTAAAGCCTGAACCGGATTAATCGGGTTAACAGGCAGGTACAGTTTAAAGCGTTTCGCCAAATGTACCAAAAACTGCTGAAACGTTTTACGCAGCTTACGCCAACCTTCACAAAACTACCCAACAGCCGTTCAATAGCTAAACAAAAACGTGGCTTCACGAAATGTGAAGCCACGTCAATTAAAATTCAGAAAGGTCGGTTTTAGTTCTTAACAAACGTTCTACCGGCAACCTTGATTCCGTTATTTATAAACATTACAGAGTAGATACCTGAAGGCAAATTGGCTACATTGATACTACCCTTTCCGTTAACCAGCTCAGCAGCTTCGAGCTCTTTACCCAGCATATCAATCAACCTGATCGAAATTTCGTCAGACTTGCTGATACCTTTCACCTCAATGTTGATCCTTGAATCAGCTGGGTTAGGGAACAAACGGATATCAATTGCACCTGTCATAGCAGGATCGATTTCCGTTGGCGGGTTGTAATACACTTTCTGGAAGCAACCACCACGCTCAGCTATTACCCAGTAACGCCTGTTGGTGAAATCCGGTACTGGCATATAGTATGACTGCTGGTATGCACCGTATATCATAGTTGAATCCAAAGATGTTGCATCATCATAACCCCACTGGTAGCTATCAGATGTATTATCAGTGCAGATAAACTCGTTGGCAAAATATTTCACTTCAGGACTGAAAGCTGAATCGGTTTTGATACGTGCAACAAAACTGTCTGTAGCGAAACAACCTGTACTTGTGATCTGTGTGATCAGACGAACAGTAGCTGTTCCTGCACCATGGAAGCTGATAATCGCGTTCTGCTTGTCGCCTGCTGATGTTGCATATACTTCTCCGTTATCAACAGTCCAAGTATATGTATTGCCTGCAGATGCAGGGAACTCAGCACTGAAGTTGCGGAACAGCGTGTTGGCGCAAAGAACAGTATCAGGATGAATCTTGATCGCAATTTTAGGAGCCATTGTATACACTGTAATTACAATAGTTGCGTAGTCAATTCCGCAGTCTGTAGTAACACCGTAACTGATGGTAGCAGTTCCTGCAGACATACCGGTTACTACACCAGCACTTGTAACTGCAGCGACAGCAGAGTTGCTTGAACTCCATGTACCGCCAGATATAGTTGTTGCCAATGTAGATACGTAATTGATACAAAGACCAGTGGTACCAGACAATGTACCTGCATCAGGCTCTGGCTTAACCAGTATGCTGAATGTAGCAGTGTCCGCATCACAATCGTTTGTAACGATGTAAGAAATAACCGCTGTACCAACTGCCACACCTGTTACAGCACCAGTAGCACTTACTGACGCTACAGAAGCATTACTACTGCTCCAAACACCACCCGGTGCAGCATCAACCAATGTAACTACCTGACCGAAACAAACAGATGCCGGACCAGAAATAGAGCCCGCATTTGAAAGCGCTTTAACTTTTACGTTAAGGGTTGTGATACAACCTGCACCAATTGTATAAGTTATAGTAGCTGTGTTAGCCGAAACGCCTGTTACAACACCTGTTGCATTAACGGAAGCGATTGTAGCATCACTGCTGCTCCATGTTCCACCTGGTGTAGCATCAGAAAGCGCAGTTGTAGCGCCTACACACACGCTGTCCGTTCCTGTGATTGCCACCGGAATAGGATCAACAGTAAGCGCAGCCAATGCATAACATCCTGCAAGCGGTGTAGCGTAGCTAATGGTTACAGGACCTGCTGTAACACCCGTTACAACACCTGTAGAAGAGCCTACTGTAGCAACTGCGACATTACTGCTCGACCAAACACCACCAACAAAATCATTTGCAAGGGTAATTGAAGCAAGTTCGCACACATTTGAAACACCTGTTATAGGATTCAATGTTGGTTCTACAGTCACCAAACGTGTCTGGTAGCATGAAGCACCGATCGTGTAGGTTATGGTTGAAGTACCAACTCCTGTTGCGGTAGCATTACCAAAAGCATCGATGCTTGCTACTGCTGGATTGCTGGAACTCCAGGAACCACCCGATACAGGATTACCAAGTACGGTAGATGTTCCGAGACAAATTTCAGCAAGACCTGTGATTGCCGGTGGTACCGGGTTGATCGTTACCTGCTGTGTCTCATAACAACCGGTTGCAAGCAATGTATAAGTAATTGTAGATGTTCCACTGTTCACACCGGTAATAACACCAGTAGTTGAACCTATAGTAGCCACGGTTGCATCACTGCTTGACCATGTACCGAAAGGAGTAGGATTAGTAACTACACCTGTTGAACCCGAGCAAACCGCCAGCGTACCTGTGATACTGCCAGGTAGAGGATTAACAACAACTATTGCGGTAGAAAGACAACCAGTTGGCAGCAGATATGTTACAACCGAAGAACCAGCGGCAACGCCTGTAACCAAACCTGTTGTAGAACCGATCAGTGCTTTAGTAAGGTCGCTGCTAGACCATGTACCACCAGGTGTACTATTAGAAAGCGTTGTGAAAGAACCTACACATACAAATGTTGAACCACCTATTGGTGATGCACCCGGATTAACAGATACTGTACGTACAGCCTTGCAGCCAGTGCCCAGAAGAGTATAAGTAATATTTGAAGTACCTATCGCGACACCTGTTACCACTCCAGTAGTGAGATTTATTGGAGCAATTGACGGTGCACTTGATGTCCAGATGCCAGTACCCGGTGTTGCATTGTCCAGATCTGTTGTCAAACCCTGACAAACACTATCAACACCAGTGATTGGCAATGGTGCAGGATTTACCGTTACAGAGAATCCAACAGAACAACCACCTGGCAATTCATAATTAATAGTAACCGTACCAGCGGCATTACCAGTAACCACACCTGTAATATCGTTTACAGAAGCAATGGTGATATCACCTGTTGTCCAAGTACCACCAGCCACTGTATTAAACAATGTCACTGAGTCGCCAGTACAAACTTCTGCAGGCCCTGTTATAGGTGTAGGCATTCCGTTAACCTGAATCGGAACGGATACAGAACAACCGGCGCCAACTGAGTATGTCACACTAGTAAGACCAGCACTAACACCACTAACGATACCTGAACTGAGGCCAATAGCAGCAATAGATGGATCCGCACTGCTCCAGCTACCACCTGTTGGTGTTGTAACCAGTGCAGATGATTCGCCAACACATATTTCGAAATCGCCGGTGATAGGAGCCGGAGTAGCGGTAACTGTTACGATCTTATAAGTTGAACAGCCACCTGTTAATGTATATCTTACCGTATCAGTACCTGCACCAACACCAGTTACCACGCCAGTAGAAGGTTCTACTGTGGTGATACTTGCATCCACATTAGACCAAACACCACCTGAAACAGCATTGGTTAAAGTAGTTGTTGCACCTGTACAGATATTTGTGATACCTGCAATTGCAGCTGGCAAAGGGTGTACTGTAGCTACCAAATATACCTGGCAACCAGAAAGCGAATAAGTAATAATGCTTGTACCGGCATTTACACCCGTCAGCAAACCTGTTGAAACATGTACAGTTGCACGTGAAGGGATAGAACTTGTCCATACGCCACCGGTAGTAACACTTTCGAGCAAGCTTGATGAACCGATACACACACTACCCGAACCAGTGATTGGCGAAGGCAGATCCAGTACATTCATAGTAACGGTACGGCTACAACCACTTGCCAACGTATAACTGATTACAGAAGTGCCGGGTGTGATGCCGGTAACTACACCTGAAACCGATATTGTAGCAATTGTTTCGTCTTCACTTGTCCATGTACCACCACTCGTAGTGTTCGTAAGCGTAACCGTGTTACCCACACAAACATTGTTGACACCCAGTATAGTTGCCGGATTTGAACTAATAGTAACGATCGTTGTTGTACGACAACCGGTTGGCATCATATACGTAATGGCTGCTGTTCCTGCTGATACACCAGTTACAACCCCTGTTGTGCCATCAATTGTAGCCCTGATCGGATTGCCCGAGCTCCAGGTACCACCCAAACTCAGATTATCAAGATCTGAAGTAGTACCTACACAAATATTTGCATCACCTGTTATTGCATTCGGCAAAGGATTTACTGTTACCTGTGCTGTTGCGATACATCCTGAAGGCGCTGTATAAACTATAGTAGAAAGACCATCTGTAAGGCCTGACACCAGACCATTAGTAATACCTATCGTAGCAACAAGCGTATTAGAACTTGTCCAGCTTCCACCTGGTGTAAGACTGCTCAAACTGGAGTTAGATCCCTGACAGAACATCAGCGTTCCTGAAATAGCTGAAGGCATTGGAGATACAGAAACCATCTTGATAGCAAAACAGCCACTGCCCATTACATAAGAGATTACTGAAGTACCTGCAGAGTTGCCTGTTACAACACCGTTGGTACCAACGAGTGCAACAAAAGGATTGCTGCTGCTCCATGTACCTCCAAGCGTAGTAGATATAAAGGTTGTAGTACCACCCACACAAACATTAGTTACACCTGTAATTGGTGCAGGTACCGGCAACACAGTTACTTCTGTTGTAGTGAGGCATCCTGTTCCCATCCGGTAAGTGATTGTAGATGTACCATTCGCAACACCTGTTACTACTCCACTTGTCACACCAATTGTCGCATTTGCAGTGCTTCCGCTCGACCATGTACCACCTGGTGTAACTGTAGCCAGCGTAGTAGTACCACCTTCGCAGACAGTGCCTGTACCGGTAATTGCTGCAGGCAATGGATGAACTGTCACAATTCGCGTGTTAGCACAACCGTTGCTTGTAAGTGTATAGCTGATAGTAGCTGTGCCAGGTATAATACCAACAACTACTCCTGAACCAGAACCAACAGACGCCGTGCCGGGTGCGCTACTTGTCCATTCGCCACCTGCTGTAGACGAAGTAAGCAGTGTAGAAAGGTTTACACAAACAGCTGCTGTACCTGTTATATTAGCAGGCAGACTATTAATTGTTATGTTAGTTACACTTTTGCAACCTGTAGGCATTGTGTAAGTAATGTTTACATTTCCTGCATTTACCGGAGTCACAATACCTGTTGGCAAACTTACTGTTGCTACAGTGGTGCTGCCTGAAGTCCAAAGACCGCCTGGCAATGCATTAAGCAATGTGCCAGTAGTACCCAGACACACACTTGTAGAACCTGTTGCCGGTGGAGGTGTAGGGTTAACCGTTACGATAACTGAACGGTTGCAACCTGTACCCAATGCATATGTGATACCTGCTGTACCAGCAGTCAACCCATTAACAACACCGAATGCTGATACATTAGCAACTGATGGCGCATCTGATGCCCATACACCACCTGCAGGAGATGAAGTCAAGGCAGTAGTGAGACCAGAACAAACAGTAGTAAGACCTGAAATTACTGTTGGAACCGGCTGAACGGTAACTACCATAGTAGCCCTGCAACCTGAAGATAAAGCATAAGATATAGTGGTACTGCCAGCGGCAATGCCTGTTACAATACCTGTAGCATCAACTGTAGCTGCGCTCATATTAGAGCTGCTCCATGTACCACCTGCTGATGCATTAGATAGTATAGTAGTTCCGCCAGCTGCACAAACTGTAGCGGCTCCGGTGATTGGTGTCGGAATTGAGTTTACAGTCATTGACTTGGTTACAAAACAAGTTGTTACCAATTTGTAGGTGATATCAGTTACACCAAGCGCTACACCAGTTACAATACCTGATGTAGATACTGTAGCAGTAAACGCATCTGCAGTACTCCATGTACCACCGCTGGTAAGGTTAGTAAGCGCTGTAGTTGCACCAGGGCAAACTGTACCAGCACCTGCTATAGCTGCCGGTAGCGGATTAACTGTTATGGTACGTGTCGCTGTGCAACCTGTGCCAGGTGCAGCATAATAAATTATTGATGTTCCCGGAGCGATACCTGTTACTGCGCCGCCCGCATCGACAGTTGCCACTGCAAGGTTACCGCTTGTCCAAACACCGCCAATTGTAGTAGAAGACAAAGTCACTGTACTACCATGGCAGACTGTTGCAGTACCAGAGATAACTGGCAGCGCATTTACTGTAAGTACCGCTGTGTTCAGACAACTGTTAGACAGTTTATATGTTACAACAACTGTACCACCAAGTACACCTGTCGCAACACCGGTAAGATTGTTTACAGTAGCAATAGAGATATTGCCCGAAGCCCATGTACCACCCGGAGAAGTGTTGCTCAAAGTACTGGCAGCCCCAACACACACCTCAAGACTTCCTGAAATCGGAGCAGGTATCGGATTGACAGTAACTTGTTTCAAGCTATAACAACCATTAACTATTGTATAAGTAATCATTGCGGTACCGGGGTTCACACCTGAGGTAAAACCAGTTGCACCGCTGATGTTTGCTACTGTTGCATCACTACTGCTCCACACACCGCCAGAAGTGGTGTTGGTATAAGTAACTGAATTGCCCTGGCAGAAAACATTTGCACCATTAATAGTAGAATTCGGTGAGAGGTTATTGGTAACAACCGTAGTTACCCTGCAACCTGAAGATAATGTATAAGATATTGTCGCAGTACCAGGGTTAGAACCGCCGGTTACAATACCAGTAGCTGCACCCACATTTGCGTAAGCTGTGTTGACTGTGCTCCAGGTACCACCTGCTGTTGCGTTGGTAAGCGTTATTGTCCTTCCTGAACAAACAATGCCTGGTCCTACAATTGTATCAGGAAGTGCGTTTACAGTTACTACGAGAGTTCTGTAACATCCTGTTGGCAGAATATAACTGATATTGGTAGTGCCTGCTGCTACGCCTGTTACTATACGTGCAGGTGATATCGTAGCGATAGTCACATCTGCACTGCTCCAGGTACCGCCTGTTGGCGATGAGTTTAATGTAGTATTAGAACCTTCACATACTACAGCAGTTCCTGTAATAGATGTTGGCAGTGTATTTACTGTCACTACAACCACACGCGCACATCCCGAAGGAAGTGTGTAGGATATTGTAGTAGTACCTGCGGCAAGACCGGTAACCGTTCCATCGGTACTGATCGTTGCACGTGAAGGATTACCACTTGTCCATGTACCACCTGTAGAGATGTTGGAAAGTACTGTTGTAGAGCCAATACAAACAGATAATACTCCAGTTATTGGCTGTGGCAGCGGATTTACAGTAACTACTGTAGCATTGATGCAACCGCCACTGCCGCCAACACTATAAAATATAGTTGCTGTACCTGCACCAACACCAGTTATCACTCCGGTAGTAAGTGCTGCACTAGCTACAGACAGGTCACTGCTGCTCCAGGTACCCGCACCCGGTGTACTCATAAGATTAGTTGTTGAACCTTCGCAAACTACGAGCGTACCTGTAATTGCCGTAGGAGTAACATTTACTGTAACCAGCATTCTACTGGAACATGTTGTAGGCATCGTGTAGCTTATCCATGATGTTCCTGCAGCGAGTCCGCTTACAAGACCTGTACCGTCAACTGAGGCAACCAGGCCGTTGCCTGATGTCCATATACCGCCTACATCTGTATTGTCCAGATCAGTGGTGCCACCTACGCATACATTTGATACGCCTGTGATTGCTGCCGGCAATGGGTTAACTGTTACTTCTGAAACAGACATACAGCCTGTTGAGAGCCTGTAAGAAACCAGAGAAGTTCCAGCTGCAATACCCATCAGCATTCCGGAACCGGAGTTGATAGTAGCTACAGTTGTTGTACCGCTAGACCACGTACCCGCAGCTGTAGCGTTCGTTAATGCAGATGTAGTGCCGGGGCAAACCACCAATGTTCCTGCTATTGCAGCAGGTACAGGATTAACTGTTACTACTCTGGTACGGTAGCAACCCGTAGGCAGTGTGTAGGTAATATCGGAAGTACCAGCAAGTATACCGGTAATAATACCTGTAGCGTCAACCGTTGCATTTGCAGGGTTGCTGCTGGCCCAAAGGCCGCCAACAGATAAAGAGTTGAATGCTGTAATGGAATTCTCACAAACTGTAGCCGTACCTGTAATTGCTGCAGGCAAAGCATTAACAGTCATTACGAGGGTGTTAATACAACCATTCAATGTTTTGTAGGTGATCGTTGTTGTTCCGGCGGTTACTGCATTCACAACACCTGTTGTTACACCTATGTTAGCGATGCCAGAAGTACTGCTGCTCCAGGTTCCACCCGGAGTTATATTGGTAAGCGTTGTAGAGAAAGTAGCACAAACATCTGATGCACCAACAATCGCTGCAGGTGTTGGATACACGGTAGCAACACGTGTGCGTACACAACCGTTAAGACCTGTATAAGATATGGTAGCAGTACCAAAACCAACACCAGTTACGAAACCAGTACCAGATGTGATGCTTGCCACAGCCACGTCGCTGCTGCTCCATGCACCACCTGCTGTTGCATCAGTCAGAGTCGTAGTCAATCCTTCGCAAACCGAAGCGGTACCATTTATGGCTGCCGGTGTAAGGTTATTTGTAACGATCGTTACCGAACGGCAACCCGTACCTAGGGTATAGGTAATTCGCGCTGTACCAGCACTTGAACCGCCAGTAATAACTCCGCTAGTTGTGTTGATATTTGCTATTGGTGTGCTTGAACTGCTCCAAGTACCCAATGGTGTAATATTACTCATTGCGAGAGTCTGTCCTGAACATACCGTACCTGTCGCAGGAGTGATTGCTGCCGGCAAAGGGTTTACCGTAATAACCTTTGTGCGAATGCAACCTGTTGCAGCGGTGTAGGTGATTTCAGCTGTACCATTTAATATACCTGTTACACTACCCGTAGCAGAAACTGTAGCCACAGCAACATCGCTGCTCGACCACGCACCTCCTGCAGGAGTACTGTTGAAATTCGTTGATGCTCCCTCACAAACAGAGTTTGCACCTGTGATAGCTGAAGGAAGTGCTATTACGTTCAATGAATTGGGTGAAGATGGGGGCGTCGTTACTGTATTTACATCTGCAGCAACCAATCCTGCAGAGGGTTGAGAAACTACTGTACCACCGGTATTTTGAGCGATTACATAATATGTAACCACATCGCCAGACAGAAAACCACCTGCCAGCGACGCGTCCATTGTAAACGTCCAATCACTGTTGGTAGCTGTACCACCTGTATTTACACCTGCTACGCTGTTCCATAGGCCGGTATTTCTCCTGTAGTAAATTCTCGGAATTGTCCCTCCGGCCAGCGGTATTCCGGTCGGGTCGGTTATGTTAACACCAGACAATGTGACATTACTTCCCGCGCAGGAAGATGTAACCGGAGTATAAGTTATCACAAGTTGGGCGTAAGACTCAACTGTAAACAACAGACCCGACACGATTAACAATAACGCCAGATAGACTTTTCTCATAAACAGATAATTTTAAAAATTTTACTTTTCCAAGGTTTTGTTTATAGCAATCAATAACTCATATACGCAAAGAACAACAGCATGTTGCTTTTTGCGGATCAAAAATCAATATTTACTTCGGTTTTTAAGCTGTTTTTTGCTCTAATTCACAAATTTTAGTACCCTAAAAGTACAGTTTGACAGCAAATTTAACAAAATAAAATTACTTTCAAATAAGGCACGTAATAAAAATAATATTTATATACTTTCAATTAAAATACATTTGAGTCGTAATATACCATACGAGATGGAGTATTCAAATACTACGGATGAAAATATTGGTAAATACTGGAACATCAGCGCATTATTAGCGAAAAAATGGGTATTAAAACAGGCAGTCTTTTAACCAAAAATGTTAGTAAAATGTAGGAAAAACACATTGAAATGAAATTATTTTTAATGACAGAATAATTTACATTTAACATAGAAATGTTACTGTGATTAATGAAAATCGCTGAGAATCAGCAAACTAAGCCACCTGTTTGGCAATAGCGCCGAAAAAAAATGCGCTATTAACTAAAAGGAATAAAACAAAGTAAGATGAAAAAATCAAAAAAATAACTAAAAGGCAAAAATCCGCTGGTGACACCAGCGGATTTTTCTTTATTCGAATAATCGTTCGATCAAAATACTCAACTACTCTACCGTTACGGATTTCGCAAGGTTCCGTGGCTGGTCTACATTGCAGCCACGCATAATTGCAATATGATAAGCCAAAAGTTGCAAAGGTACTATTGTAATAAGTGGAGACAATATTTCTTCAGTTTCGGGCACCTCTATAATATGGTCGGCCAATTCGCGTATCTGTGTATCACCTTTGTTTACTACTGCTATAATACGACCTTTCCGTGCTTTTACTTCCTGTACATTCGATACAATTTTCTCGTATGCACTCCGGTTGGTTGCCAAAAATACTACAGGCATATTTTCGTCGATCAATGCAATTGGACCGTGCTTCATCTCGGCCGCCGGGTACCCTTCTGCGTGAATGTAGGAGATCTCTTTCAACTTCAATGCGCCTTCAAGCGCCACGGGGAAGTTATACCCCCTACCCAGGTACAGAAAGTTGGTTGCGTCTTTGTAAATAGCGGCAATTTCCTTGATCTGTGCATCCAGTAAAAGTGTTTCTTCAATCTTTTTAGGGATATTCTCCAACTCATATAATATCTCACGGAGCTTGGATGTGGGTATTGTACCTTTCACCTGTGCCATCTGCAACGCGATGAGCGTTATCAGTGATATCTGCGTAGAAAATGCCTTTGTTGACGCGACCCCGATCTCTGGTCCCGCATGGGTATATGATCCTGCATGCGACGCACGCGCTATAGATGAGCCAATCACATTACATACACCATAAATAAGAGCCTGGCGCTCTTTAGCCAACTCTATGGCTGCAAGTGTATCGGCTGTTTCACCCGACTGTGAAATAGCTATTACTACGTCTTTTTCGGTGATGATCGGGTTTCGGTATCTGAATTCAGAAGCATACTCGACTTCAACCGGTACCCTGGCCAGATCTTCAATCAGATATTCACCAATCAAGCCCGAATGCCATGATGTGCCACATGCAGTGATGATAAACCGCTCAGCATTGTCCATCCGGTTTACATATTCATTCAGCCCACCCAGTTTTATCCAACCCTGACTGGCATTCATTCGACCACGCAAAGAATCTTCGATTGCCTTGGGCTGCTCATATATTTCTTTTAGCATGAAATGCTCAAACCCACCCTTTTCGATGGTCTCCAGCGAAAACTCCAGCTTTTGTATTTCGTGTGACTTTTCTATGTTACCCAACGTACGGATAGAGTAACTACCGTTTCGATTGATAACCGCATACTCCTGATCGTCGAGATAAACTACATGTTTAGTGTATTCAATTATCGGAGACGCATCTGAGGCAACAAAAAAATCATCTTCACCGATACCGATTACCAAAGGACTACCCTTTCGGGCCGCAATCAGCTGATCGGGATTGTGTTTGTTGAGTACCACGATAGCATATGCACCCACAACTTCGTTGAGGGCAATACGAACCGCATTGTCAAGCGTGGTTTTTTCTGTTTTTTGTACCTCTTCTATCAGGTTAACCAGAACCTCTGTATCGGTATCTGAATGAAAACTATATCCCCTTGAAATCAATTCAGCTTTGATAGATGCATAGTTTTCTATGATGCCATTGTGAATAATGGCCAGATCACCCGACTGCGAAATATGGGGATGAGCGTTTCTATCATTGGGTTCGCCATGCGTAGCCCATCGGGTATGTCCTATCCCTATATTTGCCACGGTCCTACCGGGCTCAACAATTTTCTCCAATTCAGACACCTTGCCTGCCTTCTTGAAAACAGTCATATCGCCGTTCAGCAATGCAATACCTGCACTGTCATACCCACGATATTCCAGCCTTTTCAGCCCTTTGATAATAATAGAAAAAGCGTCTTTGTTACCTATGTAACCTACAATGCCACACATAATATTTACTTAATTGAGGCTTGAATATACAACAAATAATTTAGCACGGTATACCGGGTCAGGATGGTTACCACCTCCGGCAAGCATCCTGAATGCGCCTACCAGATCCTGTGTACCAGTGAGTCGCAGGTGCAGCGTATCATTTTTAGCAGCTATGCACGACATAATTTCTCTCGGCAAACCGATGGTGTACGCCTGCACTCCCACTCCATCCCGCGTTATACCATGCAGATATCCATCTAGGACGGCTTGTCTGCTACTTTCGGGGAAGCGGTCTTCAACATTATACACTCCTCCTGCCACCGTGCCCGCCGGGTACACACCGTTGCTGATGCGTGTAGGGTAAAGACGCGTAGGTGGCGCAAATTTATTGGTACGCCAAGGCAGCATCACCAGCTGCAACTCAGCTTTATTAATAACTCCTTTAGGGAGGCTGTTTATTCCGGTCACCAATATATCGAGACTGGCACCAGGCTGATTCTGCAAGCCAATAATACTGTCATTTGCCTGTACGGACGTGTAAAGACTGTTCACCGGATAGTGCCCATAAGACTTGGTGACATTGTTTATGAAACCGCAATTTTCACTGCTGAAGAAATAGCGGTGACTAAGTGTATCTACACCCGGTGTAGCGGTCGGATGGTAATAAACAATAAGGCCGGCTCCGGAATACTCATCAGTTCCATTCAGCCGGAAGTAAGGATAAGCTTTGGTGGACTGGTTGCTGTTTTCAACCCGTACACACAACCCTTTGAATATACTGTGAAATGCTGTGTTGGGTGTTGAGTTGTTGGATGCGAGCGTCAGGGCCGGTAACAAACGGTTTAGAAGCACGGGCAACTTCAGCTTCATGCGCAGACCCGGGTGTTTGTTCTCACCTTTCACCGACAACGAATCTTTAAGATGGTACAAGTTTACCGTGGTCACTTCACTTAGCGGGCTTGCAACATCGATCTCCTTTTTAGTATAGGAATAATACAGGTTATTCGGAGTGAGCTCTTCATTCAAAAAGAATGCCTGATAGGACTGGGTAAGGGTTTGATCGGCAGTATCCCCATAACTGTAACCACTATATGGCAACATTAAGACTGCAGAGTCAATGGTCATATCGTTATAAACAGCGATGTTGGGGTATTGAGGCAAAACCTGAAAATTTGCAGATCCGACCATCTTTCCGAAATAATCATCGGTAAGGGACCCAACGCCCATAAAAGTATTGATGTTGGGGAAATAGAGGCCCATGACACCTGTATCGTCAAAATAAGTATGCGTAATGCAGGAAAGTGACGTACTGTAAACGCCAATTGCATTGTCTGATGGTGAAATATTGGAATTGATAAGCGTATTTTCCTTGCAGCTACTTTGTGAAAAAGCAACAGCAAAGAGTATTGCCAGCAACAATAGGGGGCTGAAACGATGCGTCAAAGTGAACAATTTAAAGGCTAAGGTGATAAAATAAATACTAAGACTCTGTTAAGCTTTTATAGAGTTCCAGTAAGGGGGTCACGTCTTCTTTCCACCCTGTTTCATATTTCAAAACCCTTTTATAACGACTTGGCTTCAACTCGTCAGATACCTTCTTGTCTACCTTCTCCGATCCGTACACAATTACATCAGCGCTTTTACCAGCACCTATAGTCAGTGCATTGTTGGTACCGTCTTTAAACGGTTCCATATCCTTTTCTTTAATTTCGGCACTAATGATTGCCTTTTTCAGAAAATTAGGATTCAGCGACTCATTAAACTGGCTCGCCTGTGCAGTGTATATCACTTTAGAATATCCGAAAACCGGCTCCTTTTTGTAAGTAGTCTTCAGATACAGCGGCACCAATGAGGTCATCCAGCCATGGCAATGGATCACGTGGGGAGGCCAACCGAATTTCTTAACTGTTTCCAGCGCACTCTTGCAGAAGAAGATCATGCGCTCACCATTGTCATCAAAGAAGTTGTCCTGATCATCTCTGAAGACTGCTTTGCGCTTGAAGTAGTCTTCATTGTCCATAAAATAAACCTGCAGACGTGCATTGGGGAGCGAAGCTACCTTTATGATCAGTGGATAGTCGTCTTTATCGATGATAACGTTTATTCCGGATAGGCGAACAACCTCGTGCAAACGGTGTCTGCGCTCGTTTATTACTCCGAATCTCGGCATTATGACCCGTATTTCGAGGCCGGAATCAAACGTCTTGATCGCCAGTTTGTTGAGTATCTGTGCAAAATCAGTAAACTCTGTGTAAGGAGAAAGTTCGTTGGCAATAATTAAAACACGTTTCTTTGTGTCTGCAGACATGCTCAGAAATTGATTACTAGGTACAAATAATAAAAACAGTCTGCAAAATTACGAAAATATTGAATTCCAACCGTAATTTGCACCGGCAGCAGCTAAAATAGTTATATGGTCATCCTGAAAAAGGCCTCAGATATTGAAGAGTACATATATCAAAAACGTAACTCCGGTCGTAAAATCGGTTTTGTACCTACCATGGGCGCATTGCATGCAGGCCATATCTCACTTGTGCAGCGATGCAAGGCGGATGACATGATGTCGGTATGTAGTATCTTTCTAAACCCCACCCAATTTAATGACAAATCGGACCTGGCCAAATACCCGGTATCAACCGACAAAGACATTGAATTGCTTTTAAATGCCGGTTGTGAAGTGTTGTTTTTGCCAGATGCCGATGAGGTATATCCGGGTGGATCTGAACTGGCTACAACATACGATTTCGGGTATCTGGAAACGTTGCTGGAAGGGGCTTCCCGACCGGGTCATTTCAAGGGCGTTGGTCAGGTAGTAGCCCGTCTGCTGTCGATTGTACAACCGCACACCCTGTACCTGGGGCAGAAAGACTACCAGCAATGCCTCATCATCACCAGACTCACACAACTGACCGGAATGGACCAGATGAAAGTGGTGATTTGCCCTACGATAAGGGAAGCTGATGGTCTTGCAATGAGCTCGCGAAACAGAAGACTTACTGAGACACAACGCACCAGAGCAGGGATTCTGTACCAATGCCTGGTGTCCATTCAGGCAAAAACAGAAGGTGGTGATTTTGCGGTGGTGCGCAAAGAATGCGAAGAACTCATGCAGGCCAAAGGAATTGCCCCAGAGTATGTAGCCCTTGCAGATGCCCGCGACCTGAATCCGCTGGAAAACTATAACAAAACCATTCCTATGGTAGCCCTCATAGCAGCACGTGTTGGAGAGATAAGACTCATCGACAATATATTAATAAATACCTAACCCATAACGGATGCGGGGAGAAAATTTAACACCTCGCTTTGTGAAAATGCAGGGCGCTCGGCTGTATTTGAGGAAAACCACTAATTTGCACTATGCTGCATTACGCCGCATTTTTCTCTTAACCCATAACTGTGCTTAAAGACAACCACGGCAGAAACATCAACTATCTGAGGCTTGCGGTTACTGACCGCTGCAACCTGCGGTGTTTCTACTGCATGCCTGAGCATGGTATAGACTGGCTATCGCGCAGTGACCTGATGACGTATGAAGAGCTACTACGCGTCTGCTCCCTGCTGGTACAAAATGGCATCAGCAAAATCAGGATCACGGGTGGAGAACCATTTGTGCGCAAAGACATCATGTCGCTGCTCACATCGCTATCTGCGCTGAACGGACTGCAGGAACTGACCATCACTACCAATGGCGTACTTACCGCTTCACATGTTAGCGACCTCCGGAAAATCGGCATACGGTCTGTCAACCTTAGTATTGATACTTTGGATCGGGATCGTTTTTTCGCCATTACACGAAGGGACGAACTACCGGCCGTATTGCATACGATGGACGAACTGCTGCGGCATGGCATGGATGTAAAACTGAATGCAGTGGTAATGAACGGCAGAAACACAGACGATATCATTCCGCTGGTGGCGCTCACCAAAACGGTACCGGTGAGTGTGCGTTTTATTGAAGAAATGCCTTTCAACGGCAGCGGCACGATTCAGCAGGCACCAACATGGGATCACGTCAAAATACTCGAAACAATTCGTGATGCATACCCCGACATCCGTAAAATTCCAGACCCACCCTACTCTACTTCTTACAATTACAGCATTCCAGGACATAGGGGATCCGTTGGTATTATAGCAGCCTATACACGGTCGTTCTGTGGGACGTGCAATCGAATCCGCATCACCCCGCAGGGTATGCTCAAAACCTGCCTGTATGACAATGGTGTACTCAACATCCGCGACCTGATGCGACAGGGAGTGGCTGATGCTGCGATTGTGACAGCGTTTGAACATGCTATCAATACCCGTGCCAGAGACGGTCATGAAGCAGAAAAGCATGCTGTTCATGAGTCAATGGCGGCTATTGGGGGGTGACCACAGTGGGGCACTTTCCAATGATCGAAAAAGGGACAACTACATTCTACTGAGATTCCTGAGCATATCGGTAGTCATAGCAGCAAGATCGAAACGAGGTTTCCAGTTCCAGTGCTCCCGTGCTGCAGTATCATCGATACTATCCGGCCAACCGTCTGCTATCTGTTGTCTGAAATCGGGTGCATAATCGATAGTAAACTCTGGTATGTGCACGCGTATTGAATCTGCTATTTCGCGCGGAGAAAAGCTCATTGCAGACAGGTTGTATGCCATGCGTGTTTTGATCTGATCTGCAGGTGCGTCCACAAGCTCGATGGTACCACGAATCGCATCGTCCATATACATCATGGGCAGGTAAGTATCCTCCTTAAGAAAACAGGTGTACTTTTTATGCTTTAGCGCCTCGTGGTATATCTCTACGGCATAGTCTGTAGTGCCGCCGCCCGGTGCTGACTTCCAGCTGATAAGGCCCGGGTAACGAAGACTACGGACATCGAGACCCCAACGCTGATGATAGTACTGGCACCACAATTCACCTGCATATTTGCTGATACCGTATACCGTTCTTGGTTCAATAACTGTTTCCTGGGGTGTGTTTTGATGCGGTGTTGTAGACCCGAATACAGCAATGCTGCTGGGCCAGTAAATCTTTGACAGCTTCTCCTGCACACCAATGTCCAGCAGTTGCAGCAGCCCCTGCATGTTTATCTCCCAGGCACGCTTGGGTTCCTTCTCGCCCGTAGCCGAAAGCAGTGCTGCCAACAAGTATACCTGTGTGATACCTTCTTTTTTGATCAACTCCAGCGTGGCAGCAGCATCCATAGCATTGAGCATCGCATATGGACCGCTGTCTTTGAGCAGTGGATGCGCCTCCCGGATATCGGTTGCTACTACGTTGTCTGCGCCATACGCATTGCGCAATGCCAGTGTAAGCTCTACACCTATCTGACCGCCTGCTCCTACTATGAGTATTTTGTCTTTCTTCATTTTCCCGTGTCGAAAGGCTAAAGTAGAAAGTAAAACGGGAAAAGTAAAAAGAAATAAGAAAAACCAGCTTTTATGGCCCGGCAACATAGTAGCATGCTCTTACTGATCAGTCAAAATAATTGACCAGCGGTGGCCTTCTACGGTTCAGTACTGAAGCATCGATCATTTTTTCGATGCGCGGCCTGCCACCATCTCTCAGCGAGCCGTATGAAAATGAGTAGGAATAGGTTCGGCCGGCTACCATTCTCACTTTAAAGAACACCTCATCTGTCCGATCCATTCGGATACTCATCAGGTATTCTCCGGCCGGCATCCAGCAGGAAATATACCTATTGGCACCCACCTTGCCTACAAACTGTCCATTTGCAAATACCTTTGTGCCTACGGCAAACCCGATGACCCCATCGCGGTAGATGACCAGATGTGCATCTTCATTGCTGACCCGTTTGGCGCTTTCGACCTGATAGGTGGTAAAGCAAGACGACAACAAACACATCATTGCTGCCAGTGTCATTAACTGATAAAAACGTGCAGTGGTACGCATAGATTTAAATTGAATCAACTAACAATATTAACAAAAACAACAAAACGTAGCAAGCACTGAAGATAGTATGCGTGGACTGGTATTATTTTTTATAAGCCATGCGCCATACAGCCGGATTTATGTCCACCTTTCACTTTTGGCATTTCGCTTTTCACTTTTGCCTTACTTTTACACCCATGTATCCCGATTTTCAGTACTTGTTGCATGCGATTACCGGCATAGAAATGCCACAGTGGCTCAGTCTTTTCAAAACGTTCGGGTTCCTGGTTGCCCTGTCTTTTCTGGGTGCTGCATGGGCGATGGCCAGTGAGCTGAAAAGGAAAGCAAAACTGGGGCTATTGCATCCCGAACTGCAGACGATAGAAACCGGGCGGCCTGTGACCAAGGCAGAGCTGGCTGTGTCTGCGTTTACCGGCTTCCTGCTCGGGTTCAAGATTGGTGGGTTGTTCGGCAATTTTGCCACCATTTCTCCTGACCCAATGGGCTATCTGTTTTCGGCTAATGGCAACTTGCTGGCGGGGCTGATAGCAGCCGCTGTGCTGGGCTATGCCAAGTATGCCGAGAAAAAGAAAGAACAGCTACCCGAGCCGCTGATCAAACAGATAAAAGTGTATCCACACGAGCTGATCACCGAAATTGTGGTGGTGGCTGCTGTAGCCGGCCTGGTAGGTGCCAAGGTGTTTAACGCCCTTGAAACCTGGGACGACTTCATTCAGGACCCGATCCGCAGCCTGACCTCGTCCAGTGGACTGACCTTCCTCGGCGGGCTCATTATGGCTACTCTGGCATTCTACTTTTATGCCCGCAAACACAAAATCCCGTTCAAGCACCTTTGCGACTCGGCTGCACCTGCCATCATGCTGGCCTATGGTCTGGGCAGGCTGGGCTGCCACTTCTCAGGCGACGGCGACTGGGGTATCTATAACACCGCATACCTGGCCAATCCGGACGGCACAATGCGTGCCGCCACCACCGCTGACACAGCATACGCACAGCACATGATCGGCGACACCCCGTCTGCACACTTCACGGCCCCGTCCTGGCTGCCTGACTGGCTGTATGGCATGGTGTATCCGCACAACGTAGGCCACGAAGGAATGCCTATTCAGGGCTGCGTGGGCGAATACTGCAATGTACTGCCGGTGAGCGTTTTCCCGACGCCCATATACGAGGCCATAACCTGTGTGCTGCTGTTCGCGTTTATGTGGGCGATGCGGTCACGGCTAAAAGGGTCTCTGAAGATGTTCGGTCTATACCTGATTCTGGCGGGTACAGAGCGGTTTCTGGTTGAGCTGGTGAGGGTGAACTATAAATACGACTGGGGCTTTATCCATCCCAGCCAGGCCGAGATACTGTCCGTAATACTGGTCATAACAGGTTTATTCCTGCTGCTGGTGTACAAAGACAAAAATACGGGCATAGCAACGACACCAGTTTAGGGCTGCGCGTCAGCACCTGGGCCGTGCATCCCATATCTCTCTGACTACCCACCTACCCTACTTTATACATTATCGCTTATTTTTACGCTGTACATACAGAACGGAACAGAGCATGACAGGACAAACTGGTATAATAGGTAACGGAAGCTGGGGTACTGCCCTTGCCAAGATCCTTACCGACAACGGGCACAACATCCACTGGTGGGTGCGGAACGATGAGGCAATCAACTATCTGAAAACCCGCAACCACAATCCACACTATCTCACCTCTGTGCGTTTTTTGCCCGGCACGATCATGCCCACCAAAGACCTGCCTGAAATGCTCAGCCAGTGCGACACGGTGATAGTAGCCGTTCCCTCGGCATATGCCCAGGGTGTGATCAGTGAAGTACCCGGAACGGTATGGCAGCAGAAAAATGTGGTTTCTGCGATCAAGGGTATTCTGCCCGACTGCAACCTGCTTCTGAATGACTATATGACCTCTGAGCTGGGGCTACCTATTGAAAAATACGTTTCCATTACTGGTCCATGCCATGCTGAAGAGGTGGCCTCTGAGCGCCTGTCTTACCTGACCTTCTCCGGACTGAACGATGCACTCACCAGCAGTGTAGCGGCAGCATTTGGCAACAGCTACATCAATACCTCCTGCAACCACGATATATGGGGTGCACAGTTTGCGGCAGTACTCAAGAACATCTACGCAATAGGTGCCGGCATGGCCAATTCGCTGGACTATGGAGACAACTTCCTGAGTGTGTATGCTACCAACTGCTACCGTGAAATGTACCGGTTTCTGCAAAGCCATTTCGAGAAAGTACATCCGTCAAATACCCAACCTGATTTTCATACCAGTGCCTACCTCGGCGACCTGCTGGTGACCTGCTACTCACTACACAGCCGCAACCGCACATTTGGGGCGATGATAGGCAAGGGGTACAGCGTAAAAGCAGCAATCCTTGAAATGAATATGGTGGCGGAGGGCTACTATGCCGCCAGGGGCATGCAGGCAGTATCGAAAGCCTACAATATTGAGATACCAATGGCGTCGCGGATATTTGAGATCCTCTGGGAGGGCGTACCCGCAGCGGAAAACTTCAAACATATAGAGCGCATGATGACGTGACCCACGCATGCGCTGCAACAAATGTGCTTTTGAGATAACGAAGCCCACCAATAAGGCAGGCTTCGCTAACGTTACTTCAGTATAGCATTATACGAGTACAGCAGTCAATGTGATGTTGCAATTCAGCAATTTCGATATCGGGCAATTAGCCTTTGCATCTTCGGCACATGCCTGAAACTGCTCGGCAGAAATGCCTGGTACTGAAGCTGTAAGTGTGAGCTCGCTTGTTGTAACAGCTCCGTTGTCGAGTGTAATGTCGCAACGTGTCTCGATCTTGTCTGGCGTGAAGCCAGCAGCGCCAAGCACGAATGACAACTTCATGGAAAAACAGCCTGCGTGAGCTGCAGCAATCAATTCTTCGGGGTTGGTACCAACACCCTCTTCAAAACGGCTTTTGAATGAATATTGTGCCTGATTGAGCGTTGTGCTCTGAGTAGACAAATTTCCGTTTCCTTCTTTTCCTGAGCCGTTCCATACGGCAGTTGCATTACGTTTCATGTATGTTTATTTTTTGTTCCATGCAAATATAGCAATGCGGACGCCGTATAAAATCACATTCGAAAGATTAACAAAACAACAATACCCTATTGCAGCAACAAACACAACCATGGCGCAGCTACAATGAGGTAAGCCAGATGTTGCGGGTAGCCCATTTGCCCCAGTCTTTCAGGCTTTGCTGTATGGTCTCATAGAGTTCGCCTGATGATACCTTTTTTCCTTTGCCAGCCATTTCGAAATCCGCGTCTTTTACGGCTACCAGATCGACCCGGGTAGCTACCCAAGTGGTATGCAGGCGGGGTATGGCCAACTCGAGGATCATACCCGGCAGGCTGCCAAACATCTCGGGACCGGAACCAGGTGGAATTTCATCGGCATAGAACGCAACCACGTATACAGAGTCGCAGATGATGCCAACCGCCTTGCGGCACTTGTACCCTGCTATAGTACGGTATTCATTTTTGAGCCGCCAGTCCATAGTACGCATAGAGTCCTGTACCAGAAATTTCTGCTCGTACACCTGCTTTAATGCCTTTACCCTGCGGGTTGTGAGATCGGTGTAGACGATATTATCATTAGCAGGATCGCTCCCCCCGAATCTGGGCGAGGGATCGCCCTCCCTGCCCGGTTTGTACAGGCTCCGGCTCTGATCGAATACCAGGTCAAAATAGGTACTGTTGAACTTGGGTACCTGCGATTTGACACGCTCGTACCACGACTGATTATCATCGCCGAAATCCTTCATGCGTGCATGCACATGAATCTTTCGCTCGTACTCTATCCTGCCCCGCAAAATGTACTGACCATGCACACCCGTAGCGGCGAACAATACTATGCAGATGGTGACAAAAAGGTATTTCATGCGCTTACTTTTTTCCACGAATTCAAATAAATAATTGAACAGCTAGTTTCTACATTAATCATCATCATCATCGTCGCCAGATGCCATACCGGGAGTATGCCTGAAATTCCAAATGAGGCTGAGCATACCGTATCTGCGAATGGTAGTGTAATTGTTCTGTGTAATCATATTGCCCTGCGCTGTGCGGGTAAAGCCCAGGTTCTGATTGAGTATATCGAATACCGATATCTTCAGTGTCAGTTCTTTCTTCTTCAGGAACTTCTTCGATGCATAAGCACTCCACTTGATGATGTTGTTGTTGCCGGTAAAGACGGCTGTCTGCTGGCGGAACATCATCTCGGCAGTACTGCCAATCTCCAGATCTTTGGGCAGCTGTATGGCACCGTTGCACTCGACCTCCATCACATAATAGTTGAGCGAGAGTGTGTTGATAGCAGACCTGTTGTCGTTATAGGTTACCTTGGGATTGACGCTGATATCGTACTTGTTTTCCTTTTCATAGCTAATAGTTGGTCCGATGGAAAAGGAGTTGTTGTTACTCACGTTACGCTCACCATTCACAAAATTGTTGATCTTGCCAGTGCTCCCATCGAGCGAAATGCGAACCTGTATCTCCGGTTTTCTAAGTTTGAAACTGTAGCCTCCATACCAGTCTGCGTCATAGTTTCCATCTACGTTAACAAACCGAGTTTTGTTCACCGCGCCATCAATAGTCTGCTCGGTGCTTATTGCATTGTCTACCACATTCAGCGTTATGCCGAGGTAGGTATACCGGTGTGTGAGTACCTTGTAGTTATTGAAACGCAGGTTGATTCTGTTTGTGAATTCCTGTTTCAGCTCAGGGTTGCCGGTTACAATATTGAGCGGGTCGGTATTCTGATTGAGTGGCTGTATCTGTGTTATTGTAGGCTGCTTTGTACTGCCGGAATAGGACAGATTGAAGCTGGTCTGTTTTGACAGCTTGTAGTTCACGTTTCCCTTTGGGAACAGGTTAATATATGTGTAGCTATCGGAGGTGTCTCCATGCAGCATATCTGTCTGCAAAAAGTCTGATTTCGACACATCGCTACCAAAAGAAAAGGTCAATTTTTTGTAGACATACTTGAGACTGAGTCCACCGCGATTGATCAGTATGTTGTAGCGATAATTGCTGCTGAAATCGTCATTGAGCACATCTGCACCTATGCCACCTACCGGTCTGTCGAGTGATGAGTTCAGTGCACTACTGTTGTTGATAGTGGCACCATAGTTACCTTCCAGAAACAATCTTTTAGACAATGGCTCTGTGTAGGTGACCTTGGCTGAAAATGACAGTGCTGTGCTGTTGTTGATCTTTCGCTGGTTGATACGTGTGGTATCCTGCGGCACTCCTGCCGGCAAGCCACTGATATAGGTATCTGACAACAGTCCGCCTGTAGAACGCGAGTCGGTAAAGTTCTCTTTCATGTCGAGCGAAAAAGTTCTTCCTTTCTTAGCGAATTTCCTGCGCAGCAGCAGGTCTGCATTCATGGACTGTTCGGCGCCATTTGTATTAATGTACCGGTCGTTCAGTGTACGGACGCCTGCTGTGCCGCCTTTGAGATTGTAGGTTTCTGTTGCGTACCGCGAAGTAGTGCCGGTGGTTTTATAGCCGCCTTTTACAGATAGCTTCATGCTTGTGAGGCTGTCGATCTTCCATTCGTACAATCCATTCAGTCCCTGCCGCTCTCCCGTCATTAACTGGGTTTTCTGTTCGTTGTTGACCCTGGATGAGTCGCCCCCCAACACGTAAACCTGGCTTTTGCTACCGCGTCCGTCAACCTGCTGCAGCGCATACCTGTAGCTGCCGGAAGCGTGGTGTTTGTCTTCGTTCCATTTGTTGGCAAAGTGCAGCCCACCCGTTCCTACTTTGGGTAGTCCGTCGCCCCTGTATGTACCGTCCCAACCCGAGAATTCGTCATAATCGGAACTATAAATGGTGAATGATCCGTCTTCACTTATTTCGGTATTGTTGTTGTTGCCGCCATACTTTTCGCTTTCCTGCCACCCCAGCCCCACCTTGTCTGTGTTGGAGAGGATGCCAAAGGCTGCAAGCTGCCTTTTGCCCCTGAATGCATTGAGCATAGCCTGCTCCTGATAGTATCCGTCTGACCCGCCACCTGCCTCTGCCTTGCCGAAGATACCCTTCTTCATGTTGTCCTTCAGCTGCAGGTTTATGGTCTTCGTCTTTTCTCCATCATCGATACCGGTAAACTCTGCCTGATCGCTCTTTTTATCAAAAACCTGCACCTTGTTGATAGCACCTGCCTGTATGCCCTGAGTTACCACCTTTGGGTCGTCAGCAAAGAACTCTTCGCCATCGACGAGCACTTTTTGCACTGTTTCGCCCTGCGCAGTTATTTGCCCATTGCGGTCGACCTGAATACCCGGTAGTTTTTTGAGCAGGTCTTCGACGGTAGCCCCTTCCCTGACCTTGAAACTATCGGCCACATACTCGGTGGTGTCGCCCTTTATCTTTATAGCAGCCACCTGCTGTGTAAACACGACTTCCTGCAGCATGTGGGCCTTTGACAGCATGGGTATTTCGCCCAAATCTGTGAGCGTATCGGTGACATCGATGAGGTCGGCGTAGTCGGCATAACCGGGATGTGACACCTGAAGCAGGTACTTACCTTTTTTGCTCAACCGGAGCTCATACAATCCGTTCTCCTGCACGCGCCCGTGGGCTGCGATGACCGTATCGGCAGCGCGGAGGAGTATGACCGACGACATATATAGCGTGGTGCTGTTGAGCGTATCGGTGACAGTACCCTTAATTTTATAAACACCCTGCCCCATGCTGTAATGCATGGTACATAGTAGCAGTAATGCGGAAAGAAAAAACCGTCTGATCAAAGTGTGTGCCGGACACCTGAAGTATCCTGATCATAAAACAACAAAAAATAAATCCAAATTACCCACACCAACGGGGTGATATATTGACAAAATGACAAACATTAACATTGCTTTATGGGTAATAATACGAACAACAGGATGTGGCTGACCGGAAACAGCGTAAGTGGCCTGTAACAGCAACCACATAGGGCTGCTGAGCTGGCACCAAGCACTGGTACAGACAGGGCTATGGGGGTAATGCAGCAATAGATTCTCCACAATTTGCAACATACTTTATTGCTCAGTGTGCGATTGATTATCAGCGCATAATGCACAAAAATGCGGCGAAATTTTGCTCACTATTTAAGCAGCTCTGGCGGACGTGTAACGGGTATTGACAGGGAACATGTGGCGGATGTTTTCGTCCTGACTACGGAGGTGGGCAAGGAAGTCGGTATAAGGCGGTGGGCTCTGGCGGCGTTCGGCAGTCTGCTGCCTGTCGGCAACAGCAACCATGGGGCGTGGAGGCGCAATGGCAGCATAATTTATGGAACCCTCAGCATCATGCTCCATATCGAGCTGACGCTCTGCCTGAAGCTGGGCAGGAGCGAGTGGTGAGGCACCGGGAACAGGTACTGAGGTGGATGCTGCCGCACCAGCAACGATGTATTTATCGATGAAGGGTGCAAGTGCTTTTGCCATCTCGGGGGATGCGCTATTGACCGTATCTGCAAAGCCGGCAAGCACCTCAATTTTCTGATTGAGTGTGACATGGCTCTTGAGCTTACTGATGGCTGTGGTAAGCCGGTAAAGGATGCTTACCTCGGCCGGGGATACCATAACATCTTTGCGGTCTGGTGCCAGTAGCTGGTCGGTGAAGTTGGAAAGAATATGGTAGCATTTTTCTGCTATCAGAACGGGCATATGCGTAGCGCATTGTTTCTGGTATTCCCAGTTTTGTTCTTTGATCCAGTGGTGCAGTGTGCGGCGGGGGATGCAGAGCGCCTGTGCGATTTCGGTTTTTGTGAGATCGGTCTGGAAGTAGAGCCTGCGTGCTTTGGATTGGAGTTCGGTATGCATGATATGGTTTTTTGTGCTGCGGGTGGCAGCGGATGAGGGAAATCAGTTGTAAAATTAAGATGGGTAAATGGCACTACCGAGCGCAGGCCGCAAAATGTGGATATGTTTTGCTGCTGGTACAAAGCCGGGGTGCTGCATGGCGAAGTGCCCCAGCAAAAACCGCCCCTAAAAAAGGAATTCAATCTTACAAATAGCTAACTTTACATAAAACAGCATATATGAGTCTGGCGGATCGGAGAAATAACCTGGTGCAACAAATAAACAAGGTTGAAGACGAGCAAACACTGGAAATGCTTGAAGCATCACTGGCGTATTATAACAACAATGACGGCAAGGATATTACCGATGGACTTGACAACTATCAGCTTGCAGAACTAAATAGCCTGCTGAAAGAACCTGACGATAAGGATACCATTTCGGAGGAGGAATTCAAAAAGCTGTTTGCACGGTGGAATACAAAATAGTTGTGAAAAAGCGGTTCGCAGCCAACTTGCTTGCCCTCTTACTTTACCTTGAAAAAGAATGGGGTAAAAAAGTGGCTGATGAATTTCAACAGCGAATAGCTAAGTCTTTTGCTGTGTTATTGCGTCATCCGTTCGTTGGATCACCATCCAAAAAATTCCCCGGCGCCAGAGGGCTGCTAATAACAAAACACAACAGACTATTCTACAGAATAGAAAGCAACAGAATTATTATACTCTCACTTGCTGATACCCGCAGGAAGAAATTCTCTAACTGATTTCAGTTCAAGCTCTGTTGACGATTGTATATGCCCTGCGATAGGCTTATGCACCAGGTGTCTTTCAAAATTAAGCGATTCGGCGACAAGCTGAAAACTCATTTTTTGGACCCATTTCTAATGATCGAATGAGCCTCCTGAACCGTATAGTTTTTTGTTTCGCCTTTATTATACGCCTTTCTGCGGTCATAGAAACTTTCAAGTTCCTGAGCTGAAAATGTATGTTTACTGGCCAGGCGATTTTCAAGAATAGCATAAATCGCTTCAATAGTCTTGTTGTCAGCAAGATCTATAAAGTGGTGAAGCTGTTGCCGCTTATCGGAAGTAGTCATATACCGCGGGTTAAGCTTACAAAGATAGTAAGTACATGCGGGGATGTGCGAGGCCGCAATTATGTCTACAAAAGGCCAACCTGGTTTATCAACAGCCCGTGCAACCGCAGTACCTGTGGTAACAGGGCCTGTACATCATCATTGACAATAACATGATCGCAGCGCTTCATTTTTTCCTCTTCTGGCATCTGTTTGTCCACTATCGCCTGTACACGGTCGGCGGTGAGGTCGCTGCGCTTCATGGCCCTGGCTATTCGTAACGGGACGGGCGCATAGACGCCCACCATCACATCCATATCGTTATGGCTGCCGCTCTCGAAAAAAATGGCAGCTTCTTTGATGACATAGGGTGTATGTTGCTGCTGCATCCAGGTTTTGCCCCAGGCAACGGTAGCCGGATGAACGAGGCTATTGAGTTGGTGCAACTTTGCGGCATCGGCATAGACCTGCTTTGCTATCCAGGCACGATTGAGGGTGCCTTGGAGATAGGCATCTGCGCCGAGCAGCCCTGTTATGGCAGCAATAAGCTGCGCGTCGTGTTGCATGAGGTGTTTAGCCGCATGGTCGGCATCAAACACAGGTATGCCGAGTGTCTGGAACACCCGGCATACAATAGATTTTCCGGAGCCTATGCCACCGGTGATTCCTACTTTGAGAGGGGACCTCTCTGATGGAGCCGGTGAGGCCGAATGAGGGCTTTGCACTTTCATAGGCAAATAATTTTAGCGGATGCCTGCGTTTGCAGGATATCCGGTATTATTTTGCTGCAACCTCGGTAGTGCCTGCTTTCTTGCGAGCTGCTGCTGTCATTTCCATAGACACCGCAGAACGCTCGATAGTCATAAAGCTACCCCGTGCGATCTCGATCTGGAGGGTGCCGTCTTCGTTGGCACGGTTGATGCGCGCGTGAATACCGGCAGTGGTTACGATCTGCTCTCCAGATGTCATACTATCGGCAAATTTCTTTTGCTCTTTTGCCTTCTTGGCCTGTGGGCGTATCATGAAGAAATACATTACCACAAACATACCCACCATGAGGAAAATGGGCATCATGCCACCACCGGGTGCCGGTGCAGCCTGCAACAACAATGTTTCTGTACTCGATTGCATTTTAATTGTGTTATTATGATTAAAAAATGTTTCCTATTTCTTTTTTTCTACCTCGGCCTGTATATACAACATGTGAATGTTGCGCAGCGTATTGGTCTGCAGGGTTACGGATTTTTCCTGATGCCCCTGCTTGCCTGCTGAGTTAAAAGTGACTTTCATAGACCCAGCCTGCCCCGGTAAAATGGGGTCGTGGGGATAGTCGGCGACGGTGCACCCGCAGGAGCCTGATGCCGAGCTGATGATGAGCGGCGTTTTGCCGGTATTGGTAAAAGTGAACTCATATGCCGCCACTTCATTTTCCTTTATGGTTCCGAAGTTGTGGAGGGTGTCTTTAAACTCCATCACCGGCTTTCGGGCAGCAGCAACGGTGTCCATACCCGATGCACTATGCGGATTGTTAACGATACTGGCCGGCAACCGGCTTTCATTGGCCGGATCTTTACTATCATGGCATGCACTTATGCCGATCATTGCAATAAGCAGGTAGCGTTTCATTGTAGTAGTTATTGTGTTCAGGTTTATGTTACTTATTTCGTACGGTCGGTTTTATTTACTTTATCTTCTTTGACCAGGTCTTTCAATATGTTATCGAGCACTCCGTTGACAAACTGGCCACTCTGGGGCGTACTGTACTGCTTTGCCACATCGATGTACTCGTTTATGGTCACCTTTGTAGGAATGGTAGGGAAGTACAAAAACTCGCAAACTCCCATTCTCAACAGCAGCATATCTATCATCGCCACACGCTCCTTGTCCCAGTTGGTGAGGCGGGGTGTTATGAGCTCCATACATTGCGGCTCCTTGTCTATAACTGCCAGCAACAGATCCTGTGCGTAGTCGCGCTTCTCGCCAGACAGCAGATTTGTGAAATCGACACGGGAGCTGCCTCTGAAAAAATTCTGCATGAGCATCACTATCAGATCGCCGTCATCTTCCCAACCGGGCAAATCGTCGATGAAGTGGCTGATCATATCCTCACTGGCAACAATCTGGTGCTCCCAAATGAACTGAATGATCGCTTTGTCGGTGGCCGGGGTATGGTCTGTTGTTGCGAGGTATTTCTGGTATTCCTCTGTTTTTTGCAGCAGGAGGAATGCCTTTTTTACATAGTCGTCATCGATAAAACGGTCGAGCTTATCGTTCTTTACCTTTTTATCGAAAGATGCATTGGCCAGAATAGCCTGCACAAAAGAGTTGGTGGCTATACGTGCGTCGACATTCTGATCTTCGGCAGTAACGAGGTACCTGGAAGCGCGTTTGCGGGCATCAAAATCAGCATATTGGGCGATACGGATGGCGTATAATACCGAAGTAGTAAACAAATCGAGTACCTGACCAAGCTTTACATTCAGAATTGTGGCTGCAACTTCTTTGTTTCCCTGTGCTCCATGCTCCAGCGATGAAAGTGTATAAAGGGTCTGCATTACTTTCACACGGATATTTCTGCGGCTGATCATATTTAAAAAGAACCTGTTTTGAGGCGCAAAGGTATGAAATTCGGAGGCCAATTGCCAAAATGAAACTGCCAAAATTTCAATAAAATAACCTTGGGGAGTTGTGTTAAAATTAATCGATGGTTAATAATGCAATTATTCGCTTTTTAACCGGAGTAGTGTCTGACGACGGCATACAAAAAAAGAAACCGTCCCGCAATGGAATGCGGGACGGTCAATAACCTATACTAATGGCTTATGCCAGTGCGTTGATTCTTTTGGTGATACCTGATTTCAGGTTACCGGCTTTGTTTTTGTGAATTACATTACGCTTAGCCAGCTTGTCTATCATAGATACTACTTTGCTCAGGTCTTCTACAGAAGCTGCTTTATCAGTTGAAGCTAACAAATTACGTATGGCATTACGCGTGGTTTTACCGTAGTAACGGTTGCGGTCACGGCGTTTTTCACTCTGACGGACGTCTTTTTTGGTTGCTTTATGGTTTGCCATTCATTTTATTTTTAAAGGACTGCAAAGGTAATGGGAAATATTCAAAACGCAAAAATAAAATTTCAAAAAAATCAATAACAGTATCTGAGGTGCTATTTACTGCTCTAATCTACGCACTTTGATGAGATAATCGTTGGTGAACCGGGCGGCAGGACCACCCTTCCAGGGTATGGTCTGCCACTGCTCTGTAACGGTGAGGGGGGCCTGCACATCGTCGGCAGAGGCAATGAGTGCCAGCGAAAAGCCGGGCCAGACCTGATCGAAGCGGTAATGCAGCACATCTTCTTTGACGTAGTACTCGAGGACGGGAATATTGGCCCGGCGGAGGTACTGGTTGAAAAACGGCTGCAGGCTGAGGCCAGACATACGCATGATGTAGGCCTCGACCTGCTGCGTGGTGACGATGCCATGATAGAACTCTTTGCCCAAGCCACGTAGCAGCTGCCTGAACCGCTCATCGTCATTCATCATCACGCGTATCATGTGCATTACCGCAGCGCCCTTCTCATAGATGTCGCCGGTACCTTCGTCGTTGACACCATAGGCGGCGATGAGCGGCTTTTCGTTGTCGATACCGCGCCAGAGGCCACGGCTGTACTTCTGTCCTTTTTCCCTTCCCACCAACCACTCTGTAAAGAGCGATTCGGAGAAAGACGTGATGCCTTCGTGTATCCAGTTGTCGGCCATGTCGTGGGCGGTGATATTGTTGCCAAACCACTCGTGGCCACTCTCGTGTATGATGATGTAGTCCCACTTGAGACCATAGCCGCTCATGGAGCGATCAATGCCCTTGTAGCCCATTTTGTAGCCATTGCCATAGGCGATGGCGCTCTGGTGCTCCATGCCGAGGTAGGGTGCATCGACAAGCTTGTAGCCATCTTCGTAAAACGGATAGGGGCCAAACCAGTATTCGAAGCAGCGTATCATCTGCCTGACGACTGCAAAGTGCTCTCTGGCGCGGGCCTCGTTGTAACTGAGCACATAAAAAGCGAGGTCGAGCGTGCCTTTCTCGCCCATGATTGTATCGGTCCAGTGTACATAATCGCCGATATAGAAGGTGACGTCGTAATTGTTGATAGGATTGCGGACCTGCCATGTGGTAGTGGTGTTGCCGCCACCGCTTCCGGTACTGACCATGCGGCCATTGCTAACGGCCTGCATACCCGCAGGTACGGTAAGGGAGATGGACATGCCTTCTTCGGGTTCCTCCCACTGCGCATCTTTGCAAGGCCACCAGGAACTGGCACCAAATCCCTGGCAGGAAACGGCGATCCACATGTGGTCGAGGCTGTCGCGCTTCCAGCTAAACCCACCGTCCCAGGGTGGATTTACGGCGGCGCGTGGGGTGCCGTGGTAATAAAGCACAACAGTGTATACACTATCTCGTTTCAGTTTACTGAATGGATACTTCACCCACCAGACGTTGCCCTCGTGCGCCAATGCGGCATGCGCAGGCACAGAAGGGAATACCTGTGATACCAACAGCACACTATCGAGTATCATAGGTTCCTGAAGGTCGATCTGCATACTATCGGCAGGGGGAGCAGTAACGGTGAACGAAACCTCGTTGCTGCCGGAGATGGATCTGGAAGCGGTATCGAACGTCGCGGTGAGCTCGTAACGTTTTACATTCCACCATGCCCTACCCCGCCCGTTGCTGCCGCGGAGTGTATCGGCATGGGAGTAGGCAAATGCGGTACTACCCGCAGCCAGGGAGAGCACGAAAAGTAAGAAATGGAATACAGTTCTGAACATGCGTGCAAGATACCAAGGGATTTACAATCGGTATAATGGTATTGAAGGGATTTGGGAGGTGAAATTGTGCTGCCTTGCCAGGAGATGAACAACTACCGCTAGTGCCACCTACCCCAAAAAGAAAAGTGGCATCTGCTTTGCACAGACGCCACTTTCAATAATTTGTGAAATGAGTATTAGTCGATTCCTACCAGTTCTACATCAAATATGAGCACTGAGTTTGGTGGTATTGAACCGCCCATGCCAGATGGACCATACGCCATACCTGATGGTATGTAGAATGAACCACGGCTACCCAGCTGGAGGAGCTGTACGCCCTCGTCCCAGCCGCGTATCACCTGACCAACACCGAGTGTGAAGGTGAAAGGGGAAACATGGTTGAACTTAGGATCGGTATTGGAGTCGAACACTTTACCGTCCATAGTACGACCGGTATAATTCATGGTCACTTTTTTACCAGATGCGGCTTTGGGACCAAGACCCTTTTGCGAGATGGAGTAATAAAGACCAGAAGCTGTTTTCTCTGCCTTGATGTTGTTCTTGGCAAAATACTCCTGCAGCAATTTGTCATCTACTTTGGCCTGCTCTGCAGGGTCTACCTGAGGAGCGGGTTTGGGTGCGTCTTCGATATCGAGCAGCTCAACTTCAAAAACGAGTATTGAGTTTGCAGGGATCTGTGGACTCCTGTCCTGGCTGCCGTAAGCAAGCGTTGAGGGTATGTACAGCACGGCCTTAGTACCCTTGTTGAACAACAGGAAACCTTCGTCCCAACCTTTGATGACATTGCCTTTTCCGATCGGCACCTTGAAGGGTTCCGGATGTTTGAAGGCGGTATCTGTGTTGGAATCAAAAGTACTGCCATTGAGGAGCCTGCCGGTATAGTTAACACTGAGTACCTGACCTACCTGTGCAACCGGACCAGTACCCTGCTTAGATACAGTATAGTACAATCCTGAAGCGGTTTTAGTGGCTTTAATGCCTTTCTTTTTAAAGTAGTCGGTGAGTGTCTTCTCGTCGATGCCTTTCTGCTTTCCGGCCTGCTCTTCGTTGAACTTCTTATCTTCTGCGTCTGTACGGATAGAAACAACCTGTACTTCGTAGCGCATCTTCTGATTCACACCCTGCTTCATGCCCGGCATTGGCTGCGCGCCACCTTTGAGCATAGAGTCGACAGGAACGCGGAAAATAGCACTATCGCCGGCAACCAGCAGCATGAAACCTTCCATGAGATCGCCATTGGCTTTGGGGGCCTGAATAGTGACCGGTACAGGCTTGGTAGCATTGTACATTTTCCTTGAGTCGAAGATCACGCTGTCGTCGAGGTAAACGTGTATGAACAATTCTGCATGATCGGTGTTAGCGGCTTTTTTCTTGCCGGTACCATGTTTTACTACTTTGTATTCCAGACCGCTTTTCAGGACTGTAAACCCATCTTTCAGCTTCACACCATTCGGCATGTCTTGCGCTACGGAGGTAGCAGACAAACCAAGGGATACAGCAAGTGCCGCGAGGGTCAATCTGTTCGTCATTTTCATTTTTGCAGTTGAGTTAGCAATAAAAATAATTAAGAAGCCGGTTTCGATTTGTTAAAAATTATTTGTTGGGCGCTGGTGCCGGAGCCGGAGCATCCTTAACGTCGGTGATCTCCACTTCGAAAATCATGATTGCGTTAGCAGGTATCTGCGGGCTAGGGCTCTGCGGACCATAAGCAATAGGAGAAGGCAGGTAGAATACAGCCTTAGCACCTTTCTTCAGCAATGCTACGCCTTCGTCAACACCAGGAATCATCTGACCCATGCCTACAGTGAATGTAAGCGGCTTAGTATCATGACCACCACGGGCAGCTACTGCTGAATCGACGTTGCTGTCGAAAATGTTGCCGTCGAGTGTTTTGCCGGTATACTTCATGCTAGCCATCTGGCCTTTAGCGATCTGTGCGCCGCTGCCTGGTTTCTGAATTGTGTAATACAAGCCAGATGCTGTTTTTTCTGCTTTGATGTTGTTTTTAGCAAAGTATTCCTGCAGTGATTTATCATCCAATGGCAATTGAGCAGCCTTCTGCTCTTCCATTTTCTTCATCTGCTCAGCCTGCTTGGCTTCCATTTCCTTGTTGTACTGCTCTTCTGTCTTGATAGACACAAGTGACAAATTGATGGTGATCTTGTTGCCTTTTTTCAACCAGGCCGGAACACGGCTGAGCTGATCGGCAGGGATATTTTTGAGGATGGTATCGCAGGATACATACACTACAGCACTATCGCCGGGTGAAAGGTATGGTAACACAGCCTGCCAGTCGCCGTTGCGGGCAGAATCGAGGCGCATAACGCCGGGCTGACCCTGCTTCCAGGTATCATTTAAAGTAGTAGTATCGACCTTAGCAATCAGGTTGAACTCAACGATATCGCCAATCGCTGCATTTTTACCTTTTGCATCTTTAACGATCTGGTATTCTACACCTTTTACCTTCTTAATTTCACCACCGCTGTTGCAAGCGGTAAAGCCAATGGCTGCTGCGCCTAACAGCGCGATTGGTATGATCCTGGTTGTCATGTTTATTGATTTTTATTATTTGATTTATGTTTTTTTAGCTTTTCTATTTTGGGTGAATATCCGACAAAATTTTCTTAAAATATACAATCGTCTCGTCAAAACTTGTCTTGGCTCTGCCGCCTGAGGCATTAAAATGCCCGCCACCATCGAAATAAAGGCGTGCTACTTTACTCACATCAAACGGTCCTTTGCTTCTGAAAGACAGTTTTACTTCATCACTACGCTCTGTGATGAGTGTGGCAAACTTAATGCCCGCGATGCTCAGAGGATAGTTTACCAACCCTTCTGTATCTCCGTTCTGCACATTAAACAAGTTCATGTCTTTTCTGGAGAGCGTGATGAGCGCTGAATTATACTTGCGGAATACCTGCATGCGCTCTATAAGCACGTAACCGAGGAACCGCATGCGGCTCTCGCTCCAGGCATCGTATACATCTTCGTGAATGGCGGTATGGTTAATGCCCCTTTCCATGAGATCGGCTATCATGCGGTGCACACTGGCCGTAGTGGCCGGGAATTTGAAAGAACCGGTATCGGTCATAACGCCAACGTAGAGGCATGCAGCAATGTTCTTATCGATCAGAGCATTGTCGCCGCTCAGATTGATGAAATCATACACCATTTCGCAGGTGCTGCTTTTCGCCGGTATACTCATTCCATAAGTCCATACATCTTTGGGGAAAAGGTGATGATCAATAAGAATGCGTGGCTGTGTAGCTTCGGCAAGTGGCAGTTCGAGGTGCTTTGTTCTGTTGAGGTCGTTGAAATCGAGGCAGAAAACGAGATCTGCATTTGCGAGTGCTTTTTTTGCTGCATCCGCATCTGATTCATAATTAATCAATCCGTTTGCTCCCGGCATCCACATCAAAAATTCGGGTACTTCGCTTGGCGATACTGCGGTTACGAAGTGCCCTTTGCCTTTGAGGTAGTGGTACAACCCGAGCATACTGCCTATCGCATCTCCATCCGGCTTGTGGTGGGTGGTGATAAATATTCTTGCGGGGTCTTTCAGTAAAGGAAGCGCGTCTTGTATAGGCAGCATTGTCATTTCCCAATGCCGCGTCAATGCGGTTTTCTGTTTGGGGCTGCAAAAATATGGTTTCTGGGTGTTATGACAAAAGTAAAATGTTAAAAAACGAAAAATGTACTGATATGACGTACTTCCAATCACTCATAGTTAATAATCGTCACACAAGCTGTGGAACAGATAAGCAATAGCACACTTTTAACAATCGTTACAACAATCAACATGAAATTTTGATTTACCTTGCGCCTTCAAATATCAAAAAACATGTCAAATCGTACATTTACCATGATCAAACCTGATGCGGTTAAAGCCGGTAACATCGGTAATATCCTTCAGATGATCAATGCAGCCGGTTTCCGTATTGTTGCAATGAAATACCTACAAATCAGCAAGCAACAAGCTGAAAAATTTTATGAAGTACATGCAGAGCGTCCATTCTACGGAGAGCTTACAGCATTTATGAGCAGTGGCCCAATCGTTGCCGCTATTCTGGAAAAAGACAATGCAGTTGCTGACTTCCGTAAACTTATCGGTGCTACCAATCCTGCACAAGCGGAAGAAGGTACTATCCGTAAGAAGTATGCTGCATCTGTAGGTGAAAACGCAGTACATGGTTCTGACAGCGATGAAAACGCTGCAATAGAAGGCAACTTCTACTTCAGTGGCCTGGAAAGATTCTAATCTTCACAAATCATTTTATAGTGCACCCCTGCTGTTTTACGGCGGGGGTGTTTTTTTGGATACCGCTGAACATGGTCCATCATTGGTTGCGCAGCACAAAAAAAACAGGCGGGATCCATCCGGACCCCGCCTGCAAATAAAGTATCAAGAATATTATTCTCCTATCACGAAGTGGAATACCTTATTGTCGGTACCACTGTTGACACGTAAAACGTACGTACCTGCCGCAAGTCCTTTCTTAAGAACTACTTCATGATTGAGGTTACCATTTTTGGCTGTTGTTTTGCCGCTGTACACCACCTGTCCCAAAACATTGAGCACATCAATGTTGAGGTCTTGTGTAGCACCTGAAGCCAAAGTACCTGTGAGGGTGAAGGTACCTTTGTTTGGGTTAGGGAACAATGACATTATGCTTCCTTCGGCCAATCCGGCAGTGCCTTTTACAGACAACCAATCACCATAGACTACAATGGCATTGCTGTTGCCAATAGAGCCTAGCTCGCACGGTGGATTACCATTAACTCTGCAATAAACAGTGTCGTTATCATATACTGTGCGTACGAAGACATTGTTGGTAGCTCCGGAAATCTGCTCACCATCAACAAACCATTGATACAAAGGCGCACCACCACCAGAGGTTACTTCTGCAAAGAAAGTAACTACCTGACCGATATAGTTGATAGAGTCATTCGCAGTGGTTGTGATGTTTACCATTGGTATCACGTTCGGATAAATATTGATCGGTATGTTTACATAAGCAGGACTTGGCAGCGCACAAATGTCGAGGCTGTTGGTCATGTAGCAACTGATCACATCGCCATGGGTAGGTATGTATGTGTATACAGAATCGTCTGGACCGATGTTGACACCGAATATCTGCCACTGGTAAGACGGATCGAGACCGCCGTTGACATGGTGTGCTCTGAAAGTCACCGGAACACCGGCACAAATAGTATCGTGTGCGGGCGTGCGTGTAACTGTAACTGATGCCAATGCCGGTGTACTCACCAGGAATGGTTTAGTTCTGTAACAGCCTGAAAGTGATGCATATGTAATTGTAGTAGCACCGAAGTTAACGCCAGTTACTGAACCTGAAGTAGAAACAACAGAGGCTATTAATGCATTGGCGCTGCTCCACAAACCACCAGTTGAGGCAGTAGAGAGGGTTACTGTTCTACCCATACATACACTATCCGGACCTGTGATAGGTGCAGGGAGTGTATCTACGATGATTGGTGCTTTTACGAAACAAGCATTTGGCATTGTATACGTAGCAACGTATGTGCCACCCACTGCCAGACCTGTAACGACGCCTGTTGGTGAAATAGAAGCAGGACCGCTTAATGTCCAAACGCCACCGGGTGTAGCATTGAACAAAGTAGTAGTAGAGGCTCCGTTACATATTGTAATACCACCAGTGATTGGAGGAGGCGTCTGATTAACCGTTACGTTGTAGATAGCAGGGTTACATGCCAGTGTATTGTAAGAAATTGTAGTAGTACCACCGGCAAGTGCATTCATAAGGCCCGAAGTGGAACCGATAGTAGCTGTTGCGGTATTACTGCTGGTCCAGGTACCACCACCTGTACCATTTGAAAAGAGTATCGTATTTCCGGAACAAATAACATTTGAGCCTGCGATCGCAGTAGGTGCGGTGCTGACCGTCATGACAATAGCCGTACTACAACCTGTACCGAGAATGTAGGATATTATTGCCGTTCCTGTAGGTGAGTTTGCCGTTACAACTCCCGTTGCAGTAACCACAGATATGATACCGGGTGCAGAGCTCGTCCAGGTACCGCCGGCTACTGAATTGCCAAGCGCAATAGACAAACCCTGACAAATAACCGGACCACCTGTTATAGGACCGGCAGCAGGGAATATCGATACCGTGTTTGTATTGACACAACCGGTAGATGTGAACTTGTAGGTAATAACAGCCGTACCACCGCTGATACCGCCAAATATACCGGTAGTGGAACCTATAGAAGCTACTGCAGTGTTGCTGCTGCTCCATGTACCACCGGTGGATGTAGTAAACAGTGTATCAGAAAAGGTTTCGCAAGCATAGAGGGTACCTGTGATAGGTGCCGGTATAGGATTGACCGTGAACACAGCAGATACTGCAGCACAACCTGTAACCGTGTAAAAGATTGTAGCCGTGCCAGGTGACATACCAGTAACTATGCCGGTAGCCGCATCGATAGTAGCTACAGAAGGCGTGCTGCTGCTCCATGACCCACCAGTAGATGTATTGATCAAGGTAGTTGTGAAACCAGGGCAGCCCTGGAATGTACCTGTGATAGCCGGAGGAGGCGTAATCACATTGACCATTGCAAAAGTGGAACATGTAGTAGGCAATGTATAGATGATGCTGGTAGTACCGCCTGAAACACCTGTAACGACACCCGTGGTAAGACCTACTGTAGCAATACCGGGAGCAGTGCTGGTCCAGGTACCACCAGTAGAAGTGCTGGTAAGTGTAATAGAATAAGTCATACAAACTGCGCCAGGGCCTGTGATGGTTGCCGGCAAAGGATTGACCGTAAGGGTAATAGGATAAACCTTAGTGCAGGTAGTAGTAGAATTTCTGATGGTTAAAGCACCGGCGTAATTAAATGCCGGGGTTGCAGCAGGCACATTGACATTAATGGGAGAGCCTGGTAAAGCAGCATAGGCAGCAACATCGGTAGGACCGCTGGGCGACCATGTGAGTGAGTATTGGTTAGGTGTACCGGTAGTACCTGTATAGGCGTAAGACGGAGTAGATACTGCTGCAGGATTGAAGCAAACACTTGCGCTAGTAACCAGCCCGGTAAGTGTAACTGCATTAACAGTGTACGTGTTGGGTGTGGTAGGATGTGTAGTAACCGTGTTTACATCAACCGCAACGAGGCCGGTGGAAGCGTTTGCGAAAATCACACCGCCAGTGGTCTGTGCAATGACATAATAAGAAACGACATCGCCGGCAACAACACCACCCATTGATGATGGTGTAATTACAAAGCTCCAGGTACCGTTGGTTGCAGAGCCAGAAACGAGTGAGCCCGGATTGCTGAACCATGGACCTGCACCTTTGCGGAAATAGATACGCGGAATAACAGGACCTGCGGTTGGGACACCTACAACAGATTCGATCACAACGGGATTAAGTGTGATGTTGGCATCGCTACAAGTATTTGTGAGTGGCGTGTAGGTAATCTTGCTCAGCATTTCGTGCGCACCAATTGTTGGTGTGGTAGGGTTACGTGTACCGCCATCGATATCTGTAGTGATAGGTGGGACAGCGATTGGTGTACCTGCATTGAGCGGTATGTTGGCTGCGATCAACTGCAGATGCAAATCAGAAGCGGATACGTAAGTAGGGGCAACAGTAATGGAATTTAAGTTGCTACCGAAACCAGCCTGAATCTGCGCAATGTTTACGCGATTGACACCACCTATATTACCTAAGGCTGTTGCGCCTGTGTAATCATTATAGTCAATTGAGGCAAATATCGTGTTGGGGCTGACACAGTATATACCGTATCTGTTGCCTGTGGTCTGGGTGTTGGTAAGCAGGTTGTCGCGGAGATTGACAGCTGCGTTTGGAATAGGACCAACCGGACCCGGAGCACCAGCGAACGGATTGATACAAATAGCGGCTGTAGTAGGCGCACCTGAAGAGTTGGTGCTCTGGTGTACGCTATTATGATACATGTTCATTCCATTGCCCAAATCCATCATTATTCCATGTCCGTTCAAAGGAATGGTAGCTGAACCCGGAGCTGTAGCATTTGCTATAAAATTGTTGAAAATATTGGCACCGGTAGATGTGTTGTAGCAATCGATGTAGATACCACTTGCACCCCAACCAGCAGCCGGCTGAGCGACGTTGTTAATTTTATTTCCGGAAATCGTAGTGTTATTGGCAGTGAATGAGATAACAATTCCTGAAGCCCTGCCAACAACTGTTGCCGGTGGGACAACATTCGTAATGTTGTTGTTGGTAATGGAGTTGTTTGAACCGTTATTGATATGAATACCAGCAAAGCCAACGTTGGTACAATCGTTGCCTGTAACAACCCAACCAGCGTCCAGAGCGGGCGCATTAGGTCCGTAACCGTAAGCACCTACCTGGGCGTCCTGAAGTGAGTTGTTCTGTATGGTGACATTGGTATGTGATAAAGTGCCGATACCATAGATAGCGGTACCGCTACCTGATGTAATACACATGCCGCTACCAGTGCCACCACAACGGATATTGCAATTGCGGATATTGATATTACTAACGCCAACAGTTGCTGCACTACCCAGCCTGACACCTGCTGTAACGCCACCACCAAGGGCATAAGTGCTTCTGATAGAAAGATCGCGAGTGGTACCACCGACAGTGTTAGAACCATCGATTGTAACGTTGCTGGAACCAAAAAGGTGAATGATCGCTGCATTAAAAGCGCCGGTAATTGTGGGGGTGGCACCAACGGCTGGCTTGATGGTTACCGAAGTATAGTTTGCCGGCAGAATATTGGGGTTGAGCAATGCTGTTGCGGTTTCTGTAGTACCTGCTGCACCTATTGTGATGGTGATTGCCCCGGTATGCGTACCTGCATTAATCTGGGCAAAAGCCGCCTGAAGCGTTCCATACGCTGTAGGGCCAGGTCCTGCACCGGTTGCAGTAACTGTGGCCTGCCCGAAAGACTGCAGCGCACAGAACAGCATAAGCACATTGAGCGCCAGTATTCTAATAGAGTTAGTGATTGAAACGACAAAACTTCTGTTCATAACCTGTATTTAAAAATTACTTCGATATAGTTCGGGAAAATTATAAATCCAAAAATAACATTTTTTTTATACCATGCAATCATTTTAATAAAAAAACAACCTGTACAGGAGTCTATAAAGCGCTACAATGAATGCCGAATTATTCCTATTAGTTATTTTTTCTGAAAAATGGAGCCTGTTGAGCGCTTTGTGCATGTGCTTCTGCACAAACTAACCCTTTGGTATGGCGTATAAAAACCAAAGATTGTTAGTACGCTATGGCTGATTTTTGTGGGCGGTTGTCGGCTGTGGCCGTACAATAGTAAAAAGTAGCAGGCAGGTATGTGAAAAGTACCGACCGGGATGCTTAAAAGGAGCAATCCAGGAAGCACATTAAATAATTATTTACTGTTTTATCAAAAAAACGAGATTCAGCAAGCATTGATCAGGTAATGCTTCTAAAAACAGTGAACCGGAGTATCCATTCTACGGCAATTGCAATAATGGCTATCATGGCAAAAGGGAAAAACAACTCGGCATAGTGTTTGAAAGAAGTGATATCGATGCGGGTTTTCTCCATTTTATCAATATCGTCGTAAACGCTGGCGAGTGACCGGTTGCCGGTTGCGCGGAAGTACTTTCCTTTGGTAGAGGCAGCCATCTGACGGAGCAGGCGCTCATCTATTTCAACCGGCACCATTTGCTTCTGTATTCCAAAGGGCGTCTGCTGGGGCATTAATGCCTGCCCCATAGTGCCTATGCCAATGGTGTAAATACGAACACCAAACGCTTTGGCGATCTCGAGGGCTGTGCTGGGGTCAATGATTCCGGTGTTGTTTACACCATCGGTCATCAAAATAACCACTTTGCTCTTCCCTTTGGCGTACCGGAGCCTGTCGACCGCCGTTGCCAACCCCATACCGATAGAGGTTCCATCGGTCATCATGCCGTTTTTAATCTGGCTCAATTGGTTTTTGAGCACATTGTGGTCAATTGTAATGGGGCAAACGGTGAAACTCTCACCAGAAAAAATCACCAATCCGATGCGGTCGGTGGGCCGCTGATCTATAAACTTGAGTGCTTCTGCTTTGGCGGCTTCGATCCTGTTGGGTTTAAAATCCTCGGCAAGCATACTACCAGAAACATCGATACTGAGTATAATATCAATACCCTCGCTATCAACGTTTTCAGTGGTATTGCTGCTTTGAGGGCGAGCAAGGGCAACCGACAGTGCTGCCAGACCTATTAACCTGAGTACAAAGAGCACAGGCCTGAATCTGGCTCTACCTCCGGCCGATGCAGCAGAAAGGCCACCCAACGTGGTGAGACGGAGTGCGGGATTGTCTTCATTTTTTTTCCGCAAGTGCCACCAAATCATTAACGGTATCAGTAACAGCAACCCAAAAAACCAAGGGTGTGCAAAAGTGATATGTTTCCAGTCCATCAGGTTGCTCATACTTTGTCAATTGGGTTTGCCACGATTGCCGGTGTAGAACTAACAACTAATTGTTTCGCTTTATCCATTGCATCGGTATGTTCGTGTGGTAGCGGCTGCGCCTTGGCAAACTTGGCAAGGTCGGCCGTAGTAAGTATTGTGGTGAGCAAGGCATAGTAGGGCTGCAAATCCCTGTGCATCTGTGCTTTGTACAAAATTTCGTCGGTTGTGAGTTCGAGCGCGGGCGTGTTGAAACGGGCTTCGATGTACGTTCTCACGATGTCGGTCAGCTCTACATAATATTCTTTCACCTGCTTCTTCTGCCACAGGCCTTTGCTCTCTAACTCTGCCAAAAGGCGCAGTGTATGTTCCTGTAAAGTCTCCTTTGGTCCCTGAGGTATAACGGGTTCGGGCTTTTTGCGTCGTAAGTAATAGACCAATGCGACGATTGCCAGTGCGACAAGTACCAAACCACCTGCTATGTACCAGATATAGTCGAGCCAAGACCAGTCGACCTGCATGATACCCTTGATGGGTCTGAACGCCTTGGTGGTATCGACGGCGACCGTCTGCACAAGTAATGCGAAAGAGTCTGTCTGGACGGTGTAAGATTGCCCGGATAAAGTGACTACCGGAAATACGAAAGCCGGCACTTTGAAGAGGCCGGAATCAAAACCGGTGAGCACGAGGCGCTGTTTGAATGTGACGAATCCTCCGGTCATCTGGGTATCAATTTTTCCGCGCTCCACTATTTCAAGACTATTGAAAGTGTCGGGAATGGCCGCCCACTCTACCCTGCCCGATGATGGATTGTGCCGGACTTCCAGGAACAGGCGGACCTGATCGCCTACTACTATCTGCCTGGCATCCATGCGTGCTGTAGCGGTGGCATCGCCCTGCGCTATGGCGGGCAGAGTGCCCATCATGCAACCTATGACCCCAATGAATAGCATAACAAGCTGGCGGCGCAGCAAAGTGAGCTTGTATCGTCCGTCAAAAAACAAATTGGTTTGTTTCAACTCCATTGTACACTTTCTGTGTTTACTATGCTCTTTAATCTCAAAACTGCAATTTATATCAACGCTTCCGCTGAGACACTCATTTGAAAACGTTTGTCAGCGGCCCTTAAAATAAGCCTGTAACACTTTTACATAGTCCTCATCGGTGCGCACATGCAGCAATGATGCGCCACTTTTTCTGAAAGACTGAACACAGTTTTTGTACTTCTTCTGAAAAGCCTCTTCATAAACGAACTTAACTGATTTATCTTCCGTATCGATCCATAGTAGCTGCTGCGACTCCGCGTCCATAACCTGTACCAACCCAGCCTGTGGCATCTCCCGGTCGTAGCGGTCGTAAACATGAATGCCAACCAGATCATGTTTTCGGGCGGCAAGCTGTAAAGCCTGATCGTAAGGCCCAGAAACAAAATCGCTGAGGAGGAAAGTAATAGAACGCTTCTTCATTACATTGTTCAGGAACTCGAGTGCGACACGGACATCAGTACCTCCGGCATGCGAAGGCTCGAGTGCGATGAGCTCTCTGATAATGCGGAGAATATGTCCTCTGCCTTTCTTCGGCGGAATGTATTTTTCGACCTTGTCGCTGAAAAAAATCACTCCTACCTTGTCGTTGTTGGTTGTTGCCGAAAAAGACAATACGGCACCGAGTTCTGTAATAAGGTCTCTTTTCAATTGCTTCTGACTGCCAAAAAGCGAACTGGTACTGATGTCTACCAAAAGCATGACTATCAGCTCGCGCTCTTCTTCAAAAACCTTTACAAACGGGTGTGAAAACCTGGCTGTGACATTCCAGTCGATAAACTTAACATCGTCGCCGGGCATATATTCGCGCACCTCGCTGAAAGACATGCCCCTGCCTTTGAATGTAGAATGATACTCACCAGCGAAGATATGATTGCTCAATCCCTTCGTTTTGATCTCTATTCTACGTACTTTTTTTAATAGCTCTGCGGTTGTCATTTTCAAATTTTTTCCCGGCAAAAAATCATTCGTATTACTGACCCATAGTGTAAACATACACTACATTGGCCATGGTGCCCCGAAAAACAATATATCGCAAAAATAACCGTTACCAAGTTTTAGTGCATGTGCGAAATACTTAAAATTTTCTGAAATTATTTCGCACAAAACCCGGTGACCACTGGAAACAGTATACCCGATGAATAAAATTGAAAACCACAGCATAATTATACTGTAATGCAGCAAAACAGAATCAACTGGCAGTTGTGAAAAAGAGCAATTTCCGGCGGTAACCGAAAATTGCTCTTTTATGCCGTCAATCCGGCTGGAATTCAAAAAATGCTTCAGACTACAGTATTACCACAAATGCACCCTGAGACTATCTGCCAGATATAGCTTGTCGCCGGGCTTGATATTGAAGGCTTCGTAAAATTCGGGGACGTTGGGGAAGGGTCCGTTTACCCTGAATTTAGATGGAGAGTGTACATCAGTAAGCAAATGATCTGCAACAACCTCGGGCCGCTGCACGAGCAACCAGCCCAGCGAATAGCCGAGGAAGAAGCGCTGTAACTGAGTAAACCCGCCAATTTTTTCGCCCTTTTTGTAGGCGTCCGTCTTTTTGAAGGCATCCAACCCGATGAGAATACCGCCAAGGTCTGCAAGATTTTCGCCCAGTGTGGCCTTGCCGTTGATATGAATGGTATCGATCGGTATCATTTTATTGAATTGCTGTACCAGTACGTCGGCACGCTTGTTGAACTGTGTTGTATCAGCAGCAGCCCACCAGCTACAGAGATTGCCTTTTGCATCGAACTGGCGGCCCTGATCATCAAAACCATGGGTAATTTCGTGCCCTACCGTAGAGGCTGCCATGTAACCATAAACCAGTGCATCGTCGAGCTCCTCGTCAGTATATCCGGGAACGCTCATCATTGCCGCCGGCAAAACAATTTCGTTATTTGACTCATTATAGTATGCATTGTAAGTCTGTGGTGTCATGTGCCATTCGTCACGGTTTACTGGTTTGCCCAGCTTATTGAGTTCATATCTGTTCCACCATTCTGCACCGCGCATCATATTAAGGACAAGCGGACCACGATCGATCTTGATAGTAGAAAAATCCTTCCAGGTGTCGGGATACCCTACTTTTTGCCGGATGGCCATCAGTTTCTGTATTGCTTTTGTTTTAGTACTGTCACTCATCCAGTCGAGTTTTTCGATTCTGGACTTGTAAGCGTCCCGTACGTTTTCGACGATCTGTGTGTACCGCTGTTTTGCCTTGGGACTGAAATATTCCTTCACAAAAAGCTGACCCAGCACCTCGCCTATGATTGTTTGTTCGGCTGCGAGGGCGCGTCTCTGCCTGCTTTGTTGCTGCTGGGCACCACGAATTGCTTTTGAATAGAATTCGAATCTTGCATCTGCGAAGGGTTTGCTGAGATAAGATGCATAATCGGACACCAGATTGACAGCCAAGTAATCTTTCAGCGTTTGAATATCTGTTGCTGTAATGGCTTTGTCTAAAACAGTAAAGAATTCGGGCTGGCCCACAATGACACTGTCGACATGGCTAACACCCAGCTGAGCGATGTACTTTGGCCAATCTATACCAGGGGAGAGAGACCTTAAACGGGAGATTGCAATTTTGTTGTAATTGGTATAAGGGTCGCGAAGATCCTCCAATTTCCGTGATCCTTTGGCGATGGCAGTTTCGAACTTTAAGATATTGGCCGCCTTGCCTGCTGCAGAAGCCGAATCGACACCCATTAAACGGAACAATCCGGCCAGGTAGCCGGGGTACATTGCGAAAATTTTGGCTGTACGAGGATTTGAATTGAAGTAGTAGTCGCGACTTGGCAAGCCCAATCCACCCTGCATCAGGTTAAAAGCCTCGATATCGCTGTTTTTGGCATCCTGGCCTACTCCCTCTGAGAAAAACACACCGACGCCGTAGCCATGCATGCGCATAGCCTGAGCCAGTATGTCTTCTTTGGTTTTTAAACCGGCGATCCTGTCGAGCTCTGGTTTCAGCGGGGTGATACCCTGGCTTTCAATGGCGTTGGTATCCATAGCACTGTACCAAAAGTCGCCGATGAGTTGGCCGGGACCGCTTTTCTCACCCTTTTTCAATGCATCTTCATTAATGCTGAGCAGGCGCACCCGGAGCTCTTTGTCAACCATTTCTCCGATGCCATAGGAAACCTCATCAGAGGGAATGGGGTTGTTTTTGATCCAGGTACCATTTGCAAAAGTGAAGAAATCATCTCCGGGACTTACGGTTGTGTCGGCATTTGCACGTAATACATCTTCTTTAGCCGCAGTATTTTGCGATGCGGTATTTTGATTGCATGCAGCAAGCAAAGCCGATGCAGCCATCATGAATATGAACCTCTTACCCATAATATATTTATAAAATTTAGCTTGCAAAAGTAATTGAAATAAAAGCAAAAAAAGGGGGATTTATTTGATCTCTATACTCGTGCCATACAGCTTTGCCTGCTTATTGGAAAGCAAATCGAGTACCATTTTTACCCTTGCGAGCTTCTCACGAATAGCCACGTCCCAAAAAGAGTCGCCATCAGCAGCATTGAAGGCAACTACCTCCACATTTTTATGATTGGCAATGTATATCGCTCTCTGGTTGTGAAACCGCTGGGAAATAATAGTGAAGCTTTTCTGGCCAAACACATCGCGGCAGCGGAGTATGCTGTCGAGTGTTCTGAAGCCGGCATTATCCATGAATATTTTGTTTGCCGGCACCCCTCTGGCTATCAAATCCTGCTTCATGAGCAGTGGCTCATTGTAATAGTCGGTACTATTGTCGCCACTTACAACGATAAAGTCAATTTTACCTGCCATATATAATGCCACGGCAGCGTCGATACGGTGTTGGTAGTACAAATTTATGATGTTCCTGGACCTGTCGTTGTATTTGGCGGTGCCCAGCAAAAGCCCAACTCTGTTTTTCGGAATGGTTTCTGTTTCACTGTAAATCTGGCTTTGTACAGTATAGCTGACCAGGAAATTAACACCCCAAACCACTCCTGCAAGCAGCAATACGGCAAAAACAAGAATATAACGCCACGAATGGGAGAACATACAAACTTATAAGGAATTGCAAGATAGCTTATTCCCAATCATTCTTCAATACCAGTCTGAAAACCAGATGAATAGCCACTGGCCCTGAATGTTGTTGCTGCGGCAAATATCGCTGAGGGCTACACGCCCTCCTTCATATAAATATGCCTGACGAGGAAATAATACTGCTCGTAAAAATGATGCCGGAACATATGGTTCTTAATACCGGAGAATTGTTTGTGGTAGGCCTCATCGGGTATAAGTACCACGGGGATACCGGCAGGCATATAACTGGCACTATGTACAAATTGAGGCCGTTCTGAATCGGGCAAATACCGGCGCAGAAATCTGTAGACTGTTCTTCCCAAATACCGTTCGTACCTGTGTTGCGCTTTTCGGGTAGCCCGGTTTGTACGGTTATATACATGCCGCAGATACAACCTGACAAAGAAGTTCTGCTTTTTCAAAGTTGTTTTGTTGCCGGTAAAGGGATTGACTTCATTGATATCGGAATAGCGCTGAATGGTGAATGGCATTTCGGGTACCCAGTCGAGGCTGTTAACCACTGTGAGTCCCCACCCGTCGCGGGTAATGAAATTATAGTCGTAGGCATAGTTGAGATTACCGGGTTTGGGAGCCGCGCTACAATAGGTTTTAATGATCATATCTGCCGGAAAATTGTTTGCCAGCGTCTGGTAATGCAGGTAGGACCGAAGCAGGAACGCCAGAGCGCCGCCCTGGCTATGCCCCTCGATGATCATGTTTTTCACTCCTTTATTGTATTGCTCCTGTGCACGGCTGATGATATCTGGTATCATACTGCATATGCCTATGGTCCAGCCGGCATGAATGTAGGCATGTGCATCGGCGGCGAACCGGTAATGAAACAGACCTGTATCACTCAACTTTAACGCACCAGTTGCCGGAATCATGGCAGCGAATATATTCTCAAGGCCGTTGTCCATACTGCTTACGGTACCGCGCAGGTTTACGACCATTGTCGCTCCGTCGGGGCTGAGCCAAAGTTCCCAGCGATTGTGCAAACCGATCTCCGGTGAAGAGTATACCTTTTTATAAGTCAGTTTTGGTGCCGTCTTGGGGAAGATGATATGATTTGCCTGCCCTGCGCACCGTTGCAACACTTCTATATATTCTGAGGGATCGAACCATGGCTTCAGCGTGGCTGAGGCAAATAACGGCCAACAGCAAATGAGCGCTAAAAAGCAAAAACGCTGAGCCCCCCGTGACAATCGTATCATTCTGCAATATACAAATTCCGGAAACGAGCATTTGGCGAAAAGGAATGCACACCAATCAATTGACGGACCGAATCAGTATTTTTACCATTGGGAAATGGCGGATGCATCTGAATCTGCGCTCATTTCAAATTCTATTTTTTGCAAAAAATAAACTACAGTTCTATGAACATCATACCAAGACCTATTGCCACCGCAGCGTTGTTGTTGTTATGCTGCGCGTGCGACAACCCCGGATCTGAAACGGAAAAACCCAAGACAGCGACCCCACCCGTTGAAGCTACTGCTCCTAATGGGGTTGAAAGTATGAAGTGGCTTGAGGGCTGGTGGCAGCAGGTAACGCCGGGGGGTGTTATTTTTGAGCGATGGTATGCAACGGAAAACGGAACCTTGCAGGGCAGTGGCGGTTTTATAAAGGGTACGGATACGATGATCTCTGAGACGATATTGGTGGAAGTGAGGGACGGGAAATTGCATTATATCCCGACTGTGAAGGGTCAAAACAATGACGAACCAGTACCTTTTGCATTAACATCGGCGGTGGGCGACAGCTTTGTTTTCGAGAACCCGGCGCATGACTTTCCGAGCAAAATCACTTACCGAAAAAAGTCGAACATGGAGTTGGTGGCGAGCATTTCGGGGAACGTGAACGGGAAGCCGCAGTCGGAATCTTTTGAACTAAACAAGGCTCCGTAAAAGCGAGCTATACACCTGCCATAAAATAGGATAGTGGTTACGTGGCACTACTACACCGGCTGCGCGATCATGTGATCATACACCATTTTGGAAATATGGCTGATAATCTCCGCCAACTTTACCGATTCTCTGCCTTTGGTCATAATAGTAAGCAGGTAAGGCTTTTCGTTGAGAAAAATAATAGCTGATTCGTGCAGCTCCCGTGCATCGGGCCTGCCTGCCTCACCGAATTTGTGCGCTACACTCAATGTTTTCGGCAGTTCCTTTGTGATCCCGAGATTAAAATCGCTTTCACAAAGCATAGCCAGGGCAAACTCTGATGCCTGTATTGTAAGATACCCACCATCGTACAGCACGCTGATAAACTTCGAATAGTCTTTGACCGACAACCGATACCTGATATCGTGGACGTCCGGACGTTTCAGGCCGAGGTCTGAGAAAATTTTTGTAAAAACAGCGACATCCATGTATTTGTGCAGCAGCATGGTAGCGTGGTTGTCGGAATATACAGTCATGTAGTACAGCAGTTCCCTGATCTTGTATTTTTTGCCTGGCTCAACATTTTTGGAGTTGAACGTCTGCATGGGGGGCTTTTCAGTTGTATTTACGTAGGCAACCTCTTTGTCTAATATAGAAAGGTTCGTTTCTGCCATTCGTAAAAAGGTTGTCAACGTCACTACCTTAAATAAAGATCCCGGCTCGAACGTGTTTTCAGGGTGTACATCCATCCACTCGTTTGTATTGAGTTTTTTAAGGTAAACTGATGCCTGATCGAGATCGCCCGTTTTCTGTGCTGCGTCGATAAAATCTGTGATACCCGACTTCAACCCGGCAAACCCCTGTGATTCGTTTTGCGGTTCGGCAAGATACATTGGCTGAATGTATTTGTATCCGGCCAGGCGGGAGATCGTATACTGTTCGGTAGCAGCAGATTGCTGATTATCGTTCGAATTCTGACCATTGGATGAAGCACCGGCAACAAAATACCTGATACCTACCAGACTGATGATACTGCCCAAAATAGCTGCTACCAACAGGTAGAATACTGGTATCTGCTTCTTAAACATGAAATACTTGGTTTTTCGTGGAAATAAGACACCAAAGTTAGCAGACGTCTATCCATAAAAACAAATGATATCAGAAATATTTGTTGTAAAATATGAACTGATAAACAATAGAAAATGAAAATATAATTTTCTATATTTTTTTATTTTTACTGTTATTAAATCAGAATCAACCGGCATTCTGCAGACAATACTTGACATACGGAACAATGTTCATGAAATGCGGGTTATGATCTGTGCTGGCGTATGTATCAGATACAAATGACAGAAGGGTACCGATAAAAGAAACAAATGTGCAGACGTAAAAAAACAGGACCTGTATAAACGGCTAAAACCGGCAACCCATTATTTTTTTAGGGAAAACAAGGCACATATTGGCATGTAATGGTATTTTTGAGCGAAATCAACAAAAAACGAGTAACATGTCGCAGAGCAATTTGATTACGATGGATGAGTTTACCATCCAGGAAACGCGAAAATTCCCACAGGCTACAGGAGACCTATCCGCATTACTCAGGGATCTGGGCCTGGCAGGAAAGATAATTAACAAACAGGTTCGCAAAGCGGGCCTTGTAGATATTTTGGGCAAACATGGCGCCACCAATGTACAGGGTGAAGAACAAATGAAACTGGATGTGTTTGCAAATGAAACGCTGATCAGCATTCTGAAAAACTGTACAGAGTGTGCTGGGATAGCTTCTGAGGAGAATGATGACCATGTATCTTACGAAGACACTTTTTCCTTCAACTCGAAGTATGTAGTTCTTTTTGATCCACTAGACGGGTCTTCGAATATTGATGTAAATGCCTCAATCGGCACGATATTCGCAATATACCGCAGGGTGAGTGAACTGGGTAAACCCTGCACCCAGGCAGACTTCCTTCAGCCGGGCAACAGACTGGTGGCTTCAGGATACATTATTTACGGATCGAGCACAATGATGGTTTATGCGACCCGCCTGGGTGTAAATGGATTCACGCTGGAACCCTCTATCGGTGAATTCTGCTTGTCGCACCCGGGTATGAAATGCCCTGAAAAAGGCAAAATCTATTCGATAAATCAGGGAAACAGTGTGAAATATGATGAGGGTATGATGTCTTACCTGGGGTATTGCATGGAAAGTAACAAGGAAGAGGGCAGACCCTACTCGCAGCGGTACATCGGATCGATGGTGGCGGATATGCATCGTACACTGATCAAGGGTGGCATATTTATGTATCCGGGCGACACAAGCGCTCCGAAAGGCAAATTGCGCCTTCAGTATGAATGTAACCCCATGGCATTCATCATGGAAGCGGCAGGAGGAAAGGCGGTTACCGGAACACAGAACGTGCTGGATGTGCAGCCAACGGAACTTCATCAGCGGGTGCCTATTTTCATAGGATCGAAGACAATGGTGGACAAAGCAATGGAGTTTGTGGGCAGTAAACAAACAGTTTAATAACACCAAAAGCAATTTTTCCTTCTTTTCAGGCCGTGCCCGCTGCAAATGCGGGCGCGGCTTTTTTTGGCCGGATACTGCAATCCGGTCAAAGTACTATTATGCCAGATGGCTGGTGTGCGAATTTGCTGTGTTTACCGTTAACTTTGGCGACTTCTAAATGTGACTTATGCTTCAGTTTGAAAGATTTACGTTAGCGAATGGATTGAGAGTGCTGGTACATAGTGACAAAGCCACTCCGATGGTTGCAATGAACATATTGTACGATGTTGGTGCACGCGATGAAGAAGTTGGCAGGACGGGGTTTGCGCATCTATTTGAACACCTGATGTTTGGTGGCAGCGTCAACATTCCGGAATACGATGAACCGCTGCAAATGGCTGGTGGGGAAAACAATGCTTACACGACGAACGACATAACGAACTACTACATTCAGTTGCCGCTTCAGAATATAGAAACTGCATTCTGGCTGGAGAGTGACCGGATGCTCTCTCTGGCATTCACAGAGAAAAGTCTGGAAGTGCAGCGCAAAGTAGTTTGCGAAGAATTCAAAGAACATTACCTTAACAAGCCCTATGGTGATGCCTGGCATCTGCTGCGTAAGCTTGCTTATACCACCCACCCCTACCGGTGGCCCACTATCGGTGAAAATCTGGAACAGATAGAAACCGCTCAGCTGGAACATGTAAAGGCATTTTTCTTTAAACACTACCGACCGGTAAATGCTGTGATGTGTGTAGCGGGAAACGTAACTACAGAAGAGGTGAAAATCCTGTCGGAAAAATGGTTTGGGCATATTGACGCAGGGACCCCATACAAACGGGCACTGCCACAGGAGCCCCGCCAGACCGTTGATCGCCTGAGTGAAGTACGCGCGGCAGTACCGCTGGATGCACTGTACAAGGCCTGGCACATTGCCGGCAGAATGTCGCCTTCCTATTATTCAGCAGATCTCATCACGGAGATAATGGGCAGCGGTCAATCGTCGCGCCTGTACCGGAGACTGGTAATGGAGCAGCAATTGTTTAGCAACATCAACTGCTACCATACAGGCAGCCTGGATGAAGGATTGCTGGTAGTAGAAGGAAAGATTAGGGAAGGAAAAACACTGGAGGAAGCGAATGCAGCTGTAGAAGCTGAAATAGCACTGCTGGTCGCAGACGGTGTTACCGACAGCGAGCTGCAAAAATCAAAAAACAAAATTGAAGCAATGATTGCCTTCGAAGATATGAGTTTGCTGAACAGGGCCAACAACCTCGCTTTTTACGAACTCATAGGCGACGCGTCTGCAATTAATGACGAATGGGAAAAATATAATGCAGTTACGGCAGCAGTATTGCAGGATACAGCACGGGAGGTATTTAGGGTCGGTAATTGCAATACCCTATTTTACCGCAGGGATGAGCCGGCAATGGCTAACTAACACAAAAGGGATTGCCTGAAAGGAATCGCGACCACATTAACACGCAAAAAAAGCAGGAAATAAACATGGCAAAATTTACTGAATCCGGTTTTGGGAACCGTATCACAGATTTGTTTGGAATCAAGTACCCAATTATTCAGGCAGGGATGATCTGGGCGTCGGGGTGGCGGCTGGCGGCGGCCGTAAGTGAAGCCGGTGGATTGGGCATAATAGGGGCAGGCAGCATGTACCCGGATACATTGCGGGAACACATACAAAAATACAAAAATGCGTCCAGCAAACCGTTTGCTGTCAATTTGCCATTGTTGTATCCTTCTCTTGAAGAACACATAGAAATAATTATTTCAGAAAAGGTTCCGATCGTCTTCACGTCGGCCGGCAACCCTAAGACGTGGACTTCAAAACTAAAGTCGCACGGCATTGTGGTTGTGCATGTGGTTTCGAGTGCAAAATTCGCGCTGAAGTGCCAGGATGCGGGTGTTGATGCGGTAGTAGCAGAGGGCTTTGAAGCAGGTGGACACAATGGAAGGGAAGAGACCACAACTTTGTGTCTGATCCCGTCGGTAAGGCAGCGTATTACTATTCCGCTGATAGCGGCAGGAGGTATTGCTACCGGCAGGGCGATGTATGCTATGATGGCATTGGGTGCAGAGGGTGTGCAGATAGGCAGCCGTTTTGTATGCACACCAGAGGCATCGAGCCATGAAAACTTCAAACAGGCAGTGGTGGCTGCCGCGGAGGGCGACACATTGCTGACATTGAAAGAACTGACACCGGTGCGACTGATTAAAAACAAATTTTTTAAAGATGTAGCAGCAGCCGAAGAGAATTGTGTGTCACCGGATGAGCTGACGAAACTGTTGGGAAGGGGCAGGGCTAAGCTGGGCATGTTTGAAGGGGATACGGAGGAAGGAGAACTGGAAATAGGTCAAGTAAGCAGCATTATTAACGAGGTAAAACCTGCGGCAGAAGTTGTAAAGGAGATCTGGGAAGAGTTCAAATCAACGGCTGCCAACCCATTTATGTATTAAAAATATTTGCTGCAATACCAACGTTCCCGGCCCAAACAGCGTCTATTTGTAAGGGCAATTCGGGGCTTGAAAAGGTACTGTAAAAACATGTATCGGGTACCCGAGTGAAGTATTTGATAGTACTGATTATTTAATATTTATTTATTGTGTAATCAGCCATTTAAAATAAAGTTTACCCGTTTCGTTTACTTTGATATATTTGTATTGTATTTTTATCCTTACCTGATAAATATTATGAGAAAATTTCTATTAGCCATAGGGTTTTTGCTTGCTGTAAGCGGAGCCAAAGCTCAAATGCCACTGTTGCCGGCTACCAGCCTTGAACATTGGTACCCTATATGTAGTTCTACCGATCTGCTTGACCGTACTTTTACCGGATTTGATTTGCTGAGCTCTGCTGTAACAGCAACAAGTGACCGTTTCGGGCAGCCCAACAAGGCTTATTCATTCAATGGGGTAAACAGTGAGATGCACTATACCACCACATTTTCCATTCCACTGTTCGGAATTGCAGACTTTACCTATTCCTGCCACATATATCCAACGGCATTGCAGGATGCAATCCTACTTTATAACGGAGATCCGACTCTTGATGGTCTTGGCTTGATAATGAATGACGGTACTTTTGGTGGTGGTGCAGGCAACCGTGTTTCGATGTTGTTTGGCGGGCTCACGCAGTCGGCAAGTGTACCTGTTACACTCAATCAGTGGCATCATATTCTGATGAGAAGAAACGGAAACAGCTACCTGATGTTTGTGGATGGCTTGCTGGCGGCAACATATATCCCTACGGGTGTACCTGCGGCAGGATATAATTCGCCAACGGGATTCTTTCAGCTTGGTATAGATTTCACGGGACTTGATCAGGCGTTTGCGGGCAATATTGATGACATTTCGGTTTATGGCCGGCAGGTTTCCAACACTGAGGTATTAAGATTGCGCGATTTCAACCCTAACATTGTTTTCACTCTGGGCAGCGATACTGCAATATGCCCAACATCTATCACTCTGGGAGGAACAACAATAGACACACTTACCTACCCCAATAATATGATAGATGCAACAAATGGCTTCAAATACCAGTGGTCAACCGGTCCGTTTGATACCATGACATCGATCACGCATACATTTCTGACTACTCCCGAACCACCCATCATCAGGTCGCTCACTATAACGAGGATGTATTCCTGCCCGGCATCAGACGCCATCACTGTAACACATGTGATTCCGGTAGTCAATATCGGACCTGATACTGTATTCTGCTCGGGTGATTCTATGCTGCTGAATCCCACACCGGCCACGGCAGCAGGTATGATCTATACCTGGAGTACCGGAGACACGATTCCATCAATCTGGGTGAACACTACAGGAACATATTGGCTCAGGATAGACAGTACTGCAGATTGTGTTGGAACGGACACTGCTGACATCGTGGTTTCGCCGATTATTCATGCGACGCTTATTAATGATACCACCTTGTGCTATGGTGGCACATTGGTTATTGCGCCGGCTGAAAGCTATGGCAGCCCCACCTATGCGTGGAGTGATGGCATCACCACCACGCCGACATTTAATGTGATTACTTCAGGAACTTACTGGGTACAGGTTACAGATAGCGCATGCTCTGCAGCGGATACTGTGAAGATCAGAATTGTATATGACACCCTGACGGTATTCAACCCCGATACAGCTATTTGCCGGGGTCAGGTAGTTGTGGTCCGAGCAACCTATTCGCCCGATGTTACTTACCAATGGCTGCCAACTGCGGGCGTTCCCACGTCAACAGTACCAACCCCAACGATAACACCAGATACTTCTGCAATGTACGTACTGGAAGGAACGATAATTCTAGGAGGAGAGTTGCTGAATTGCCGAACCCGAGATTCCTTCTACATTGATGTGCATCCAACACCGTCGGTAAACATGGGGGGGAATCGAAATATTTGTGAATTTGATTCCATTAGGATAACCCCCATTGTCACCCCTTCCTGGTATACGAATTATATCTACGATTGGACGCCTGGTACCTTTCTGGATGACTCTACTGCACCAAGTGTGATCTTCACAGCGGGTGATACCACTAAGCTCGTACTGGTCGTATCTACTCCCGGCCCAGCGTTCTGCAGCAGTGCAGACTCGATTATCATCTATAAATACAATGGCAATTTCGCATCTATGTCAACCGACACGAGTTTGTGTCCGGGCGATTCGGTGCAACTATTCCCGGCCTCATCTGAGTTTGGCGCTACTTTCTACTCGTGGGATCCACCAACGTATATCGACAATCAGTACTCGGCTACGCCAATCATAAAGCCCATAACGTCCATCAGCTATCACGGTATTGCTACGAGTCAATATGGCTGTAAGGATACCCTCTCGTATTCGATAACGGTACTTCCGGCTGCGGTCGTCAGTCTTACTGATTCGGCGGTGCTGTTCCCCGGAGAAACCTATCAGATCGATCCGGTTACCAATTGTACCTATTACTCGTGGGCACCACCGATCGGACTTAGCGACACATCTATTGCCAACCCGGAAGCAAACCCACCAGTGAGTACCATGTACATACTTACAGCTCGTACAGAAGATGGTTGTAAGACAAAAGATTCTATTGGCATCAGGGTTAGTGACTATTCGATCATATCTGTACCGAATGCGTTCGCACCGGGTTCTGCATCAAATGGTACGCTTAAAGTGATACTGAATGGTATTGCACGTCTGCGGTATTTCAGAATCTACAACAGATGGGGCGGTTTGGTGTTCGAAGGAAAAAATATTGAGACCGGATGGGATGGAACAATAGACGGTAAGCCACAACCCATGGGTGTGTACGTATATGAGGCTGAAGCGCTAACCAGCGATGGTAAGATCATGCAAAAGCAAGGTAACGTGACCCTTTTGAGATAGGAAATTCTTAGGTAGAATAAAAAAAAACGGTGCAGGACTAACGTCTGCACCGTTTTTTTATTGAAGGTTGCAAAGAAACTGCATGGTATCAATACCATCGGCATAATCGCTGAGAGCCGGCTTCTGGGCACTGCCGAAGGGCATGAATCCGCGGCCAACTATGGCCTGTATATCTTCACTTGCTGTCAGTTCGCTGATCAGCGCATCGCGATCACTATAGTACCGGTAGTGCAAAACACTCACAGCAGAAAATGGCATATTGTTCTCGACCATAAGCAATGATTCGTTGCTCATGTAGGGAACCCTGTTGAGGAGGTAAATGGCGAGGTGATAATCATAGTTGTTCTTGTACTTATTCAGATCTGCATAGTGATTGTAAGACCTGAACGTCTGTAATAGCCTGACGAAATCATAGCCTTCAGGTACGCACAATTGTGTCACATTCCTGCAACCCAGTCCATAAAAAAGATGCACGTCATGGGCAAGTGCGTCTAACTGTTCATCACTTTCGTTGCCATCCAACACTGCTACAGAGGTTCTGTTCCGGCGAATGATATTGGGGTACTTGCCAAAATACTGCTCAAAGTAACGTGCGGTATTATTGCTACCAGTTGCAATGTATGCATCGCAATTGTTCAACCTTTCGGCAACTGTGATATGGGATGTACTTTCTGGATCGATTTCAGCGAGCCTGGCAAGTAACTGTTTCAGGAGTACATCATCTTTTGACGACAACTTGAGAAACAGGTTGTGCGCCGCAATGTAGCCACAAAGAAAATCATGAAAACCTACGAGCGGAATATTACCCGCCATAACGATACCGATGTTTCTGGCCACCGTGGGCAGCTTATAAGCAGCGGCCCATGATTGCAATTTGTCCTGTTGCAGGTATTCAGATACAATGTTCCTGACTGCACTATCTACATGGGCATCTGTAAACCATGCATTTGCTCCTGTGGCTCTGTCCTTTGCCTGTAGCCATTCAGGGTCGGAAGACTGCATGTATTTTCCCAGTTCTACCAGGTTTTCAATTCGTTGTTGTAAACGGTCTATATCTGCCATAATTAATTATTCTCGTTTTACCCGACAATATTCATTCGGGTATTTCGCACGAAGTTGTAACTTTGCCGCGACAAAATCTAAATAAACCGAGACTTATTATGGCCATAAAGATAACCGATGAATGTATAAATTGTGGAGCATGTGAACCAGAATGCCCTAACAATGCCATCTATGAAGGTGGTGTAGAATGGGCGATTTCGGATGGCACTTCTGTGAAGGGTGCCTATACGCTGATGGATGGATCGAGCACAGATGCGGCTACTACCCACCAGCCAGTATCTGTAGACACGTATTATATTACAGCGAACAAATGCACAGAGTGTCAGGGCTTTCATGACGAACCGCAATGCGCTGCTGTATGCCCGGTAGACTGCTGTGTACCTGATGAGTTGTACAGAGAAACAATAGAGGAGCTGCTAGCTAAAAAGGAGAAATTGCACTTATAAGCAATACCGGCACCGCATTGTGTGCCCGAAAACTACAACAAACATTAAGTTGTCAAAAAATCAGACCGGTATCCAATGCTAATCGCAATGGATACCGGTTTTGTATTAGTCCAGTTTAGGCATTCCTGTTTTCTTCCAGGTGTTGTCGGTTTTCTTGCCAAGCTCATCAATTTTATTGGCAATTTCGGTAAGGAACTCAGGCCCCCAGGCAGCACTGTAGATCGTTTTCTTAGTCTTCTTGTACGTGATAAAAATATTGAGTCCGGGTAAGTCGGGGATTCTATTCTCGTACATTTCCCTGCAGGTATCTACACGATACTTCACAAACATATCAATCACTTCCTGCGCCCTGGCCTTAGTGATATTCTTTTTAAAGATGCCGGTATCTTCATTGAATCTGTTAGCAGTAAAAGTGGCAGTACCGTCTTTGTTGATGTCGATAACATAGTCGGGGCAACGTCCGTAACAAACCGTTCTGTGAATACCCACAGACACAATTGCATTGGTTACTTTTTGCTTTTTTCTGTTCTTTTTTGCCGGATGTGCAATAGCATTTGCAGCTACCAAAAACAACAAAATAACCAAAGTGAGTTTCTTCATTTTCTTTAATTTACAGGCTCAAAGATAATCGTATAAGTACAATCCGAAAAGCCAAATAAACAAAAAGGACCACGAATTGACATTTAACTTTATTTCCTGTCGTTTTTTACCTGAACACTATGCTACCGCTTACTGACCATGAAGAACTCTATTATCGCCTGGCGCTGACATTTGTACCCGGAATAGGTGCGCGCATGGGCAGAGCATTGCTGGAACGATATGGCAGTGCCGCCGCAATATTCAAAACTCCGCTGAAGGACCTAAAAAATGCAGAAGGTATAGGCGAAATAAGAGTGAAGGGGTTTAAGGATCCTGTGGTATTGCAGCGGGCAGAGCAGGAAACTGAATATGTGGTAAAGAACGACGTCAAAGTACTGAGCATAACAGATCAGTACCCCAAACGCCTGAGTAACTGTGCCGACGCGCCGATTGTGCTTTTCTACAATGGCAATGCAGACCTGGAAGCAGCCAAAGTAGTAGCCGTGGTGGGCACGAGAAAAAATACAGACTACGGACAAAAGCTATGCGAAGAACTGATAGAAGGGTTGCAGGGTCTGGAAGGGTTGCTGGTAGTAAGCGGACTGGCCCTGGGCATTGATGCCATAGCACACAAAAAATGTGTGCAGGCAGGCATCCCCACTGTAGGTGTGTTGGGTCATGGCCTTGACCGGATATACCCGCATACCCACAAATCACTTGCAGCACAGATGGTGGATCATGGTGGTATACTGGCTGAATTTCCATCGGAAACACTCCCTGACAGAAATAATTTCCCGATGCGCAACAGGATAGTAGCCGGCATGAGCGATGTGACCGTAGTAGTAGAGAGCCACACTACAGGTGGCGCACTTATAACCGCCTCGATGGCGGCAGGCTATAACAGGGAGGTGGCGGCATTTCCGGGCAGAGTGAACGACAGCCGTAGTGCAGGATGCAACGAACTGATACGTACTAATGGCGCAGCTATGATCACAAAAGCAAGCGACCTGATAGAAATGATGAACTGGGATAAGGACAAAAAACCAAGAGCTGTACAGCAGCAACTTTTCCTGAACCTGTCAGTTGACGAACAAAAAATAGTAGACCTGCTCCAAACCAAGGATAATGTGCATGCAGATGAGCTATACCACCACTCTGGCCTACCGAATTCTATGCTGGCTGCGACATTGCTGCAATTAGAAATGCAGGGTGTCATTAAGTCGCTGCCCGGGAAATACTACCGTATCTACTGATGAGGATGTACACATTTGAATTAATAAACCGAAACTTACAACAACGATGGGGCCTACGATCAGCCCGGTATCGTAAAGTAAAGGGCCGTACCATCTGGATCTGAAAAATGCAGAAACATACCTCCCTTCTCGCTCGTTGTTACTGAGGGAATCCCGAATTTTTCGAGCAATCCTTTTACGGCGCCGAAATCATCGGTGGTAAATCCCAGGGCTACACTCCCTGATCCTTTGACCTGCGTGTTGCCAGCAGCAGTCTGCAGCCCAACAGATATTCCCGCCGCAGACATTTCTGTATAACTATGCCCCCAACGGCTGGCAATTACAAATCCTATGGATTGGTAGAAGGAAATAGAATCGTCCATGTCCTTAACCAGAATCGTAATATTTGCGTCTTTTATCATTACAACAAAATTTGCTCCACTACACTTTGATCGGGTTGTTATTACCGGCTGTTAACATGTGCTTCCAAATCCTTTGGCTTGCCGGCACCGAAGAAGAGGAGTGATGTAAACACCGCATAAAAGATTACACCCTGCTGCCTGGCCAGCAGCGTTTCGGTAAAAAACGTAAGCGACAAAATGATCAGCAGGTACAAATATATAGCATTCCGGTATTTTATAGCTTTTGCAAACTGAAACACCAATGCTGCAACCAACAGCAAAAAACCAACAAGACCGAATGAAATCCATTCGGCGAAATACTGATTGTGCGGATCGAAATACCCTACCCAATAACCGCGATAAATGGAGTGAAAAAAATAGCGCTCATTTAGCGATTGCAGCAATCTGCCAGGCCCTATGCCTGTAAGCCAATAGTGGCTGAGCAACTGCGTATCTGTAGCCCAAATGAGCTTGCGCACACTGACTGAGTTTTGGGTGATGTCGGCCTGATCACTTGTACCGAACAACCCTAAAAGTTCGGCTGCGCGCTGCCTGAAAAAAGGAATGAGAAAATACGCTCCGGTAAGCAGCGCCGCAAATGAAACAAAAACCCATCTAAGCTGATAAAGTGAATTTCTAAACCGGTACAAACTATGCAAACCTATTAGTGCAATAGCTATGAGGGGTGTCTTGGCAAACAGAGCCAGCAGAAATAGCAGCATGACATAAATCACAGCATTTTTCAGGATTTTTCCGCGCTTGGTTTCGGGGTGGGTTGTAAGGAGGACAATGCATACTGAAAAGCACAGATAGATGCTCATGTATGTAGGGTGTATGCCGGTAAACCGCTCAAAAATCATCCGATAGTGTACATGTGATAAAGCGTTTGCGCCTTTTTCGACGATAAGGTGATGATATAAAAAATCAAGATTGCCCAACACCGCGACAATGATACAAGCGCATACAAAGTAAACGAAATGCCCTATGATGAGCTGCCGGAAAACAGGCGCCATGATGGCAAATACCAATGGGAGGAGAAAAAACGACGATTTCCGCTCTACCAACCTGAGCACCTGACCCCTGTGCTGCTGGGCAGATAGCGGCACAGCAAACAAATAAAGCAAAAAGCCAGCACCAAGCAGCACTGCCCACCAGTAGTTGCGCGGGGGCGTATAGTATCCTGCAGCCAATGTACGGACAACAAAATAAACGCAAGTCCCAATTGCGGCATATACCTGCAGATGTACCGGCAGAAAAAAGCACATCAAAAGTAGCTTAGCAGCAAATATGTCGGATTTCTGTATTGTGGGCATGTCCGGTATACGGTGCTAAAATATGAATTGTGTTGCTGCCGTAAAGTAAGGTAAAAAAGGCGATTGTTACGAACGGTATGTAAGCGAATTTACTGTGACGAGGGTGAAACCGGCGACGGTCATCAGAAATCTGTGCCGAGCGCAAGGTAAACGATAGGCTTGGTGCCCCCTTCTATATTCCACGCTGCATCGAGCCTTACAAAATAGCCAAACAAGGAAGTACGAATGCCTCCACCGTATCCCAACGCAAACCCTTCGTAACTGGTGAAGGAAAGGAATACGTTGTTCAACCCCTGTGCAGTGCCAAAGGTGGGGAAAGTAGAAGTAGTCTGCATTGCATTGGCATCAGGCAAAAATCCTTTCCAGGCAGTGCCCGCGTCGGCAAAGGCAACGAGTTGCATGTTCTTAAGGATAGCAGATTGTATGGGGCGCTTGACGAAAGTGGTTACGGCCGGCAACCTGAACTCTGTACTGAATACTGCATAGTTGTTTCCTGTTCGCGCATATTGTTTATAGCCACGGAGCGATGTGGCCAGGGACTGAAAGCCGTAAGCGTCGCCAGGAGATTGGCTGGCCGATGTGCTGCGTTGCGGAGCAAGCCAGTTGTCAACACCACCCATAAGGTATTGGACCATTTGAGTGCCGTCTGAGTGAGCGTATGCAAGCCGGTTGGCAACAATGAAATTCTTATAAATCTTCTGGTAATTGCGAACATCGATTCCGATGTTGTAACAGCTCTTGTTGCCCTGATTCAGCCCATAGAAATACTCGGTATAGATCTTGTATCTCGTACCATTGAGAATGTTGATAGACGGGCTGATTGTGTTGTCGAAAACGTACTCAAACCTGCTGATGGAGGTGTATGATTCTTTATTGGGAAAGTCGAGTAGAAGACTGAGTGTATCGGTAACCTTCTGGATAAATTTGTCTTCTCTGACTGCAGTATGAAAACGCACACTTTTGCGCCTGTCTATTGGTCTGCTAAAATCGGCCTGAACCATATTGGTAAGGGTCTTGAAAAGCTGAGGCTTTACAAAAAGCAGCACATTGTTCTGATCGACGTACCCAACATCTTTGTATTCCTTGTTTTGTCTGCGCAGAAACATCACGCCCCAATCTACTTTTCTGGTAAAATTCTGATATTGGAGGAAGTAGGTGGAATACGACACATTAATAGGCAGTTGAAACCCAACAGTGATTCTGTGGTTCTCCATCAGCTCATTTAGGCTGATGTTGGTGAGTGCACCAAGTGATGGATTTACGAATTGCCCGCCATTAGCTGCGATCGACTGGTATTGATTGAACAGAATACTGTTGTCCAGCTTGATAGACAGGAAATCGGGTTTGAAACTGTAGCGGTAGGGAGATGGCTTCATTTTCAGATAAGCGCTATCGGTAATTACAGTAAGTACCGAGCTATCTGCTGTTGTGATACCGTTGTCTACCTCTATTTCATCTTCTTCTATCACCGGTTTTGTACGGGTGCGCCTTGGCTGATCTTCATTGTCGGTAAACTCTGATTGGAATACATTGCCACCCTTTATTTCAGGCCGGGACACTGGGTCGTCTGCACGGTCGGGAACGGCACGTGGTGCCGCCACCACCCCACCAGCCTTAACAGGGTCTATTACAATTGGTTCGGGCCGCTCATAGGAGAGTATTGTAGGTGTGAGGTTCTTACCTGCCACCCCATCGCCGGGCAGCTTCAGGTCGTGAAAGTAGACCATGTACTTATCTTTTTGCTGCACCACGTCGGCCACGTCGCCGGTACCGGGACAAAACTGATGTGCCAGTACACTGGTTGTATAATTTGTAACAGGCACCTGATATGCTGAGTCTGTATTTCCGGCCCCTCTGGCGAATAGCACGACAAATTTGTTGTTTATTCCATTGCTGTCGTGCAGGTAGGCGAAATTGTCTGCACCGTATTGTACCGGCTGTGATATCCGCCCCTTTTTCACATCACTACACTGCAACAACTCTGGCAACATCGTCTTTGTGTTGTAGAAAAACACATTCAGTGGTCCTGCAGGGAGCTCATTCACCCCTACGGGCACATTCATGTTTGGTTTTGGACGGTTTGAAAGGAACAAGATACCAGTACGAGCGCCTCCGCTGACAAACTCAGGCGAGAGATCATCCCAGGCATCGTCTGTGATATTGGTCATTTTGGAGCCCCGTACGGTGAACTTATACAGGTCTGTCTGACTCTTCTTTATGGCAGAGAATACCATAAATTCATCATCCTCCATAAATGCCATGGACAGCACCCTATCAAAGCGATTCTTCGGAATTGAATAATTCTCTATGCGGCCTCTTTTATTGTTGTAGAGTCTCAGCTTGGTCTCGCCCCCCCGGGTATAGAGAATAGCGAGCTTGTTGCCGGTTTTTGACCACGCCAGCATGGGGTAATTAGGATCAATCTGTTCTGTGAGGTCTTTCTGACCTCCTTCAAGCAAGGTTGTTACCGGCTGGCTGCCAGTTGTTTTCTGCGTGTACACAGTATACAATCCGTTCTTCCAGGCTACATAACTGATATCTGTGCCGTTTGGCGACATTTTCACATTACGTATCACACTGTTGTCCTTAGGCACCTTTAGTGCGATAATACCGCTGGTACTATCCGGCTTCTCCTGATTTTTTGCATCAGCCACATATACGTTTCTGTAAAAACGCATACAGGAATCGTATGCCACCGTGACCTTCATGTTGAGGTTTGACGGTTCTTTCATTGCTTTATTCAGACTGGTTTTTTGCTGCATACTGTACAGCAGATTCTTAACAGTATTGGTGCCATACTGGCTGGATACAAACTTCCAGAAAGCCTTGCCAGCAAGTTCGGGATGCTGGTCAGCCAACTCGTAAAAACCCGCCTTTGGACGTGCTTCAAGAATACCCTTCCACTCACTGTTGCTCTTCTCGTCCCAACCATCAACCAGGTAAGCAATGTAGCCGTCTGTGACCCATTGTGGCAGATTGAGTAACAGAGAGTTTTTTACCATTTTTTTCAATCCCTCTCCAAAAATCATTCTTTGCATGACCACCAATGCCATGCCTGACCGGATCTGCCGGCGAAGGTCGGCATGCTCTCCTGTGAAGTATACAACGAGTTTATCATCCACAATTTTAAGTGAGCCTGCTCTGGTATTACCAAGCGTAGGCGACTCCTCCTTGAGCCCAACATTGGACTGACGGTATTCGTCGTAGGAATTGTACAAGATGATATTGAACCGCTGTGGAAACTTACCACCCAGCTTTTTTTCAATAACAGAAATATTGTTTTCGGATTCTTCTGCCACATAACGACCTAGCTGGCGTCCGGCTTTGTCGTAATGGTACACCCTGAAATGGCGGGTGTCAAAAAACTTCCAGTCGAACTTCCGTTCCTGAATCCTGTTTTGTCCAAAGATTTCAATATTCGACTGTGCAACAGACTGACATGGTGCCAATGACATCAGTATCGCTACCAGAGCCGGGAGGAGAAAGAATGCAAGCGATCTTTTCAGTGTCATGTATCCGCTATTTTTCTGATAGGGCAATCGTAATCGAGTACCGAACCAAACCTACCTACTGGAGTGCTTATCGGTCACGGTGCTTTTCGCTACATTTGCACTACAAATTACAGAAATTATACCATACGGCTATGTTAAATGTCCATTTTTTCACGTTCAATGCCTTCGAAGAAAACACATACATCATCAGCAATCACAAAAAAGAATGCTGGATTGTGGATCCCGGCATGTATGAAAAACGTGAAATCGACGAATTTATTTCATTCATCGAAAAAGAACAATTGCAGCCGAAGTCTATAATAAACACTCATGCCCACCTCGACCATATTTTTGGCGTGAATGCACTGAAAGAAAAGTACGGCATTGAGTTCGGTATCCATGAGGCAGAATTGCCTGTTTTGAAACGAGGCGCTGAAACCGCCGCAATGTTCGGCATTCGCTTCGGGAATGTGCCTGTAGCTGATTTTTATATTGCAGATGGTAAACCATTGCAACTCGGCGACGAATTTGTAGATGTTTCCTTCACACCGGGACACTCCCCGGGCAGTGTTTCCTTCTACTACCCGCAAGGTGGCTGGGTGATTGCAGGTGATGTACTGTTCAGTGGCAGCATAGGCCGTACAGATCTGCCAGGTGGCGATTTTGATACGCTGATCAAGTCTATCAGGACACATCTATTAACGCTACCCGACAACACTACTGTTCTTTCAGGGCACGGACCAGCGACAACAATAAGTGATGAAAAGAAATACAACCCTTTCCTGAAATAAGCCGGGCTGCAAAAGACTAGTTAATTCTTACCCGTTTTGAACTGTCGACCCGGCCATTATGAATGTACTGTATGGTGCGGAATCGTGGTCGGTTGATCTCGGTTGGGATTAGGTCGCCATACAAATTGTAATCCGGCAATGCCACAACTTTCTTATTCAGCCAGAATGCTGTTTTAAGATATTTCACGTCAGGATAGTATACAAAAAGGCAGGTACCGTCCTTTATTGTGTTGATAATAGGCTCTGCCAGCGCTACTGGTACCGCAGGGCAGCCCCAGCTACGCCCCAAACGCTGGTTGTCGCATATGTAGTTGTCACAAACATACTCTGCACCATGTACGACAATATCGCGTTTGAAAGCAGCATCATTAAATCCCTGATCCATACCTTGCAACCTGAGTGACAGTCCATGTTCTCCATCATAGGTTTCGGTTGTAACATAAAACCCAAGACTGCTCTGGTGTGAATTTTCTTTGTTTGAAAACTGCGTGGCACAATCTTCTCCGGTACCCGAACCATGAGCCACAAATGTGTTGAAGAGAATTTTCTTTTCTGCCAGGTCAATTATCCACATGCGCTCAAAAGTGGACGGCTGATTAAAATCGCATACAGTCAATATCTCTTTGGCGTTATTGAGCTTTCCTGCATTCTTCAGGTTGATGTATCCCTTTACTGCTTTGTTGAAAACAGTATAAGACAAACGGTCATACTCCCGAAAATCAAGCCGGTTGTACAATGCTGAAATGTAGCTTTCGACGCGTGCTGCCTCACTAAGTGCATTGGATTCTGTAGCCTTGACCACACGGTAAGAAAGTGCCAGCAGGAAATAAGCTGCCATGCAAACAAATAACTTCTGGTATGGTTTGATGTAGATCAGTGTGATTGGTTTTTGTATGGTACAAAGGTACGAAATATTCACGCAGGCGGCTCTGCGGCTATATTTTGTGTGTGCAGTACTGCACACCCAGCATAAGAAATGTTGACCTTGTCCCTCAAATCGAAAGTACGATTTTCGACTCGATATAGCCGTAGCCATTGCTAATACCATGCTACCTGATCCGGACCGGAGCACGGTGGCGTGTCATCCCAGCAATCTCAATGCGGAACAGTGTGACACGCGATGGCGCTGTGCACATGCTGCCTCAAAAACATGAGCAGACCTTCTTACAATTTTGCACTCTGGATACGCAACACCTTTCTGTTCTTTTTCTGAACGCGCATTTTTTCGGGCACCAACTTTAGTATCTCATCCATCAGGCTCTGGAGAATACCATCCTTCACAAAATGACTGCTGGTGACCAGACTGATTTCTCTCACAGGTTCGGGAGCCTCGAAGTACCTGATATGCTCTATCTGATCCTCATTAAACTCTAAGGTAGCCAACTCGGGCAGGATGGCCATACCACCATTTTTTTCTACCATTTTTCTTAGTGTCTCTACATTGCTCGACTCGTACCTGTAGGGACGTTCGGCCTGCAGGCGTTGTATTTGGTCGCTACACAGATTAATTATCTGATTGCGCATACAATGTCCTTCATTCAGTAACCATATCCGATCGAGTGCAATGTCCGAAGGTTCGATCATCCTTTTGGCAAGTGCTTTTTCGCCCTCGCTGAAATACCCTACAAATGGTTCATAAAAAAGTGGATACTCCTTTATGCCCTGAGCCTCGAGCGGAGTACTGAGCAACGCTGCGTCAATTTCATTGTTGCGTAAAGCCGAAATGATCCTGTTGGTTTCCATCTCATTCACCTGCAGCTTCATAGATGGGAATGCCTTCGAGTAATTTTCAAGCAAAGCAGGCAAAATGTTTGGGGCTACCGTGGGTATTGCAGCAAACTTAAATACACCTGAGAGTGACTTTTGCTGCTTCTGTATCAATTCGTGAATCCGCTCGCACTCTGCAAGGGCGGTCTGGGCTTGCGCCACTATTATTTCACCCATGTCTGTTACAGCAATAGGGTGTTTATTTCTGTCAAATATTTTTACGCCCAGCTCGTCTTCAAGTTTCTGGATCTGCATGCTTAGCGTAGGCTGAGTCACAAAGCATTTTTCGGCGGCAGCAACAAAACTCTTGTAAGTGGCAACAGCAACGACGTATTCAAGTTGTGTAATGGTCATAATGAGTGGAATATTACACAAACATACGATTAATAAATGATATAGTCAAAATCTATACCACAACAGTGTTACTTTTATGTTATAACTCGGTTTGTGGCAATATTTCACCAAAAAGCAACTCGACGAATACCGGTTTCATACCGTTGAGCCAAAGTTGCTTTTTTACATCGTCGCGCTGAGACAAATCGGCAAGCGGCAATGTGGGCAGCCAAATAGTATCATCGTACTGGTTGTATGTGTTAAAACCAAACAATGCGGAAATACCTAAAACTGAGGGGAGTACTCCAAAGAGGAAAACAACCCGAGGTCTGAAATGAAATCTGAGCCTGTGCCAGGCAATCTGCTCACCGTCTGCCATCTCAATAACGTTAAACTGGTCGGGTTGCAACTTACAAGCCTCCAGCAACTTCTGCAATTGCACGCCCGCCGGTCCCTGATGATCTAACGGTCCGGTAATAACGAGTACCGCTCGTGCAGGCAACGCCGCGAACCTTTCCGGCAAGCTTTCCCAGAATATATCCACCCTTTCGGTGACAATGTCTGAATTTATAATTTCCATGGTAGATTCATTCGTGCGAAAATAGGTATTTCGGCGGTCATGCCCGGTACTGCTACAGTATGGGTTGCAAATACGAATACCAACAATAGGAATATTCCACAAAAAATGTTGTTTCTTTGCCCCAAAGTAGGTAAATCACATTAAAAATATTGCAAGTTATGAGTGTTTCTATGCCAGAATTGATAGTGACCAAAACAGCAGAAAGCAGACTGAGTGAAGTAGATCCGGCAAACATACAGTTCGGTAAAATTTATTCGGATCACATGCTGATCGCTTATTATGAAAATGGCGCATGGAAACAACCTGAAATTATGCCGTATGCCAATCTATCGCTTAGCCCCGCCACAACGTTTATGCACTATGGTCAGGCAATATTCGAAGGTATAAAAGCATACAAAGATGCAGATGGCAACCCACTGGTTTTCAGGCCTTACGACAATTGGAAAAGAATGAACCGCTCGGCTGAAAGGATGGCTATGCCAGCAGTGACAGAAGAAGTGTTTATTGATGGCCTCCGCAAGCTGGTTAGTCTCGATCGGGATTGGATACCCGGAGCACCGGAAACGTCGTTATATATCCGTCCATTTATGTTTGCGATTGATGAATTCATAGGCGTGCGTCCCGCAGAAAAGTTCATGTTTATTATCATAACGAGTCCTGCCGGACCCTACTACAACAAACCGGTATCGATTTATGTGCAAGACGAATATGTCCGTGCATTCCCCGGTGGTATAGGGTTTACAAAAGCTGCCGGCAACTACGGCATGAGCATGTACCCCACGATGAAGATCAAAGAAATGGGCTACGATCAGATACTGTGGACTGATGGATTTGAGCACAAATATGTGCAGGAAATCGGCACGATGAATGTATTTTTTGTGGTTGGAGACAAAGTGCTTACACCAGACATCACACAGGATACTATACTGGCTGGTGTGACCAGAGATAGTGTTATAACCCTGCTGAGAGAAAAAGGAATTACAGTTGAGGAGCGCCCGATAACCATTGATGAGTTGCAACAAGCACACCATGCAGGTGAGCTCAAAGAAGCTTTTGGAACCGGAACAGCGGCCTCTATTGCACCCATTTATGCGCTGACCTATCGGGACGACAAAATGGAGTTGCCACCAATGGAAACATGGGAACATGCAAACTGGCTGAAGAAAGAACTTGCAGATATCCGTTACGGACGTAAAGAAGACACACACAACTGGGTTGTGCGTTTGTAATCCGAACTGAGTAACTACTGTATGTAGCTATATAAAATGAATAACCGGAATGGAGCAACTGACTCATTCCGGTTATTTTTTTGATTGAATATTGTAGGCTTAAGGCTACAGACCATCTCCGTCGAACAAATTACCTATACCACCGAGTATACTGCCTTCCTCTTTACCCTTAGCCCTGCCGTAAGACAAAATTCTGCCAGCAAGGCGGCTGATAGGCAATGTTTGGATCCAAACGGTGCCCGGGCCGCGAAGGGTAGCAAAGAACACACCCTCACCCCCAAACAACGTATTCTTTATACCTCCTACAAACTGAATATCGTAGTTTACGTTACCGGTAAAACCAACAATACAGCCAGTATCTACCTTCAGCATTTCGCCGGGTACGAGATGGCGCTCCAGCACGTGGCCTCCGGCATGTACAAATGCCATACCATCTCCCTCGAGCTTTTCCATAATAAATCCCTCGCCGCCAAACAGGCCTGTTCCCAGTCTTTTCTGGAACTCAATGCCGACTGCCACGCCCTTTGCTGCACACAAAAACGCATCTTTCTGGCAAATGACCCGGCCACCGAGACGCATAAGATCCAGTGCAATGATCTTGCCCGGATAGGGTGATGCAAATGACACCCGCTTTTTACCCTGACCTACATTGGTATAGGCGGTCATAAACAGGCTTTCGCCCACGAGCAAACGCTTACCGGCCGAAAACAGCTTATTCATAAAGCCACCCTGCTGCTGACTGCCATCGCCAAAAATGGTTTCCATACTGATGCCATCATCCATCATCATGAAGCTGCCTGCCTCAGCAATGGCGGTTTCCTGGGGGTCCAGTTCGACCTCCACAAACTGCATTTCTTCTCCGTGTATCTGGTAGTCTATTTCGTGATTTAGCATAGTTTTTTGTTTTGCTGTAAAATAACATTATCCGCACCAACTAAAAAAGCCGCCGAAATCAATCGGCGGCTTTTTAGCAAATTTTTATTGCGACTACCAAATTATTCGGCCTTTGAGAATTTGGCTGTTTTGAGCAAAATGTGCTGCTGATCGTAAACCATGATCATATACAACCCACTTGCCAGTTTGCTCACGTCTACAGCTTTTGCATCCTGCTGCTCGAGTACCTTGCGACCGTCGACGGTTAGCACTACTACGTCAACTACCACAGGCGCATCGATAAGCAATGATGATGTTACCGGATTTGGATAAACCCTGATCTCGCTGATCGTAGTATTCGGGTCAACTTTCGTCGTTCCGCCACCACCACCTGTCACAACGTAAGTTGCGGTGTCTTTACATCCGTTACCATCTTCCACAATCACCATATATGTTCCGGACAGTGTTACGTGTACAATACTGCTATTAGCACCTGCAATTGCAGTGCCATTGCGGTACCACTGGTACAGGGCATAAGAACCTGTAAACAATATATTAGGCGGAGTGTAACCGATAACGGGATTGGTCATTTCTATTACGTTTGGCCCTGTAAGCAACTGGCTGCACACGCCGTTGCTTACAATCACCGAGTACAGACCGATGGTATCTGCAACATAGCCCGAATTGGTAGCACCTGATATTGGACTACCATCTGCAAGCCACTGATAGCTCAATCCCGGAGTGAGGGATGAAACGTGCATATTTACCGGGTTGCCATGACACAATGTGGCTGAAGTCAGTGGTAACACTGACAGACCCGGAATTGCCGGGCCGACATTCATTGTATATGTTGCATAACCAGAGCAACCTGCAGAGGTAACGGTATAAGAAATGGTGACTGAACCCGAGGAGATGGCACTGACAACGCCTGAAGCTGGGTCAACCGTTGCAATGGCAAGGTTGCTGCTGGACCAAACACCACCAGGAACTGTGCTAGACAACACATTTGCTGACCCGGAACATACTGTTGTTATCAGCGCAGATATAGTACCTGCTGAAGGAGCAGCATTGACAGTAACGGTAGCCACATCTGTAACCGAACCGCAAGGATTAGAAACAACATAGCTGATGACAGCAGTGCCTGCAGTAACACCTGTTACGATGCCTGACGCATTAACGGACGCGACTGTAGCATTGCTGCTGCTCCATACACCCGTCGGTGCTGCACCACTGAGCGCTGTAGTAGCTCCCTGACATACACTGAATACACCAGTTATAGGGCCAGAGAATGGTATAATATTAACTGTGAGTGCGACAGTTGCTGCACCAGTGCAACCTGCCACATCGGTAACGGAATAAGAAATTGTTGCTACCCCACCCGATATGCCTGACACCAGTCCTGTACCATCGACAGTTGCCACCGTTAGATCAGTACTGCTCCAAACACCGCCCGGCGTAGTGTTTGCAAGTGCTGTCGTAGCTCCGACACAAACATTTGCAACACCCGTTATCGGCGATACTACTGGCAATGGATTGACCGTATTATCAATGGTGGCTATTCCGGTACAACCCAAACCGTCAGTGAACGAATATGTGATGGGGGCAATACCTGGAGCAACACCGGTAACTATGCCGCTGCCGGCACCTACCGTTGCTATACCAGTGCTACCGCTTGTCCAAACACCACCGCTCAACGTGTTAGTAAGTGTTGATGACGCGCCAACGCACTCAATAGCTGTACCGGCAATAGCAGGCACAACGGGTAGTGCGTTTACAGTAACTGTAGCTATAGCGCTGTTGCTACATCCCAGTCCGTCGGTAAAAGTATAGGAGATATCAGCGATACCAGTGGCAATGCCAGTCACAAGACCCGCGGCATCTACCGTTGCAAGTGTGATATCACTGCTGGTCCATGCACCACCTGCTGTAGCAGACGACAACAATGTTGTTCCATTCACACAAACTGCTGTGCTGCCGGTAATCGGAGCAACAGCGGGCAGCGGATTGACAGTTACATCTGTAACGGCAAAACCGATACAACCAGTTGCGCCGGTAACTGAATAAGTAATAGAAGCTGTACCAGCTGCAACACCGCTAACGATACCTGTAGTTGGCACTACAATGGCAACAGATGCATCTGAACTGCTCCATGTACCACCCGGGGTTGTATTAGCAAGACCAGTTGTTGCTCCTACACAAACAGAAGCAATACCAGTAATGGGTGATACAACAGGAAGTGCATTAACAGTATCCGGAGTAGTTGCTGAATTAGCACAACCAAGCGCATCGGTGAATGTGTAGCTAATGGTTACAATACCAGCACTCACTCCAGTCATGGTACCTGATAAAGATCCGGCTGAGGCTATCGTATTGTCGCTGCTGGACCAAACACCACCTATGGTGGCGGAGGCCAACGTTGTAGACGAACCCAGACACTGATTAGTGATGCCAGTAACCGGTGCTACCACAGGCAATGGCACTACAGTCTGCACTCTGGTAACAGACGTTATACCACAAATGTTATTAACAGTGTACGTAATAGTAGTCGTTCCGATAGCAAGGCCATTCACAACTCCGGTTGTACCGTCGATAGTAGCGATAGCAGTATTACTACTACTCCATGTTCCGCCGGTTGTAGCATTTGAAAGTGCCGTCGTTGAGCCGATACAAACATGTGTATTGCCAGATATACCAGGCACAACGGGTATTGCATACACTGTGTCGGGTGCTATAGCAGTACCGGGACAACCAAATGCATTGGTAACAGTATATGTAATGCTTACCACACCTGCTGAAACGCCATTCACAATACCGGTAGACAGGCCGACCGTAGCTACAGACATGCTGCTGCTGGTCCAGTTACCACCCGGAGTAGTGTTTGCTTTCGTGATAGAAGTACCTACACAATGTGCAGTAGGACCTGTAATTGCAGGTATCACCGGGGTAGGATTAACAGTTACTACTCTTGTTGTAAATGCTGTACCACACAGGTTGGTTACTCTATAGGAAATAGTAGCAGTGCCTACCAGCACACCTACTATGATGCCTGGACCCGAAACGGTCGCATTTCCATTGCTGGACGACCATGTACCACCGGGAACGGAACTGGTAAGAGTAATACCAGCACCTACACACACAGCTGACGGTCCGGAAATAGTACCGGCAACCGGAGGTGCAACTACTGCTACGACCTTCACAATAGTATTGGTTCCGCAAATATTGGTAACAGAATAGGAAATCGGCACAGTTCCGGCAGCGAGGCCAGTTACGAGGCCGGTTCCGGAAACGCTTGCATTAGCATTTCCTGACCCCCAAACACCACCCGGAACTGTACTGGTCAGTGTTATGGTACTGCCTATACAAACACTATCCGGACCACTAAGCACTCCTGCATTCGGAAGTGGGTTGACCGTCACGACACGGGTCACTGTTGCCATACCGCATGTATTGCTCACTGTGTATGTTATAGTATTAGTGCCTGCAGTGACACCAGTAACCACTCCGCTGGAGCTACCTACTGTTGCGTTTGCATTTGCAGCACTCCATGTTCCGCCAGGGATAGTGCTGGTAAGTGTAATTGATGATCCAACACAAACAGCAGAAAGTCCGCCAATTGTGCCAGCTGCAGGAAGTGTGTTGATAGTGACGATGTACGTAGAACTAGCCACCCCACATGCTCCGCTAACGGTGTAAGTGATTGTATCGAGCCCAGGGAAGACGCCTGTAATAATACCACTGGTGCTACCCGCAGTTGCGTTGCTGTTGCTGCTGCTCCAGATACCGCCTGCAACAGAAGATGTAAGCGTGATAAGACCAGAAACACAAACACTTGTGGGGCCACTGATCGTGCCGGCACTTGACAACGGGTTTATTGTAACAACAAATGTAGCAGATGCTGATCCGCAACCATTAGTTACGGTGTACCTGATGGTATCAATACCAGCTGTGACGCCTGTAGCTACACCGCCGGATGTTATGGTCGCATTGCCCAATACTGTGCTCCAAACACCGCCTGGTGTAGGATTGCTGTAGGCTCCGGATGTTGTAACACATATTATACCAGGACCTGAAATAGCTCCAACTGTTGGCAGAGCGTTTACAGTGATGACAGTGGTTGCAAAGCAACTACCAATATTGTAAGATATTATTGCAGTACCAACTGACAATCCGGAAACTATGCCAGATGCTGACCCCACAGTTGCAACTGCAAGGTTGCTGCTGCTCCAGGTTCCACCGGCTACCGAGTTGGTGAGTGTGGTTGAAGCGCCTACGCAAACAACAGGTGCTGCCGGTAATATCGTAGCAGGAGTAATACCCACTGATACATCTTTTGTTACGGAGCACCCTGCCACAGTATAGGATATGGTAGAAGTACCCAGTGATACGCCACCAACAACACCCGTAGTGCTCACTGTTGCAACAAGCGGTACACTCGAGCTCCATACACCACCGGGTGTAGCATTTGTAAGTGTAGTTACATTGCCAACACATACGCTTACCGGAGTCAATGGGTTAATAGGTGTCGGTGCTGCGTTAACAGTAACGGGCACTGTTGCAAAACAAGCTCCGATATTGTAAGAAATGGTAGTATTGCCCGCAGCAACACCGGTTACTATACCTGTAGTACTGCCAGCAGTCGCAATACCTGTATTATTGCTGGACCATGTACCGCCGGGTGTGGCATTGGTAAATGTTATGTTACCTCCTACACAAACAGTACCAGAAGCGGGAACAATAGCCACAGGAGTGACGTTTACAGTTAATGCACGGGTGACAAAACACCCTGTTGCAGGGATGGTATAAGTGATATTTGCAGTACCGGATCCTGTGCCGGTAACAACCGTTGGAGTACCGGTTGGTGCAGATGTGGCTACAGCGCTGTTACTGCTGGTCCAGTTGCCACCAGGAGTAGCATTTGTCCATGAGGTCGTTCCGCCTATGCAAAGCGACGTGACACCACCTGTTATCGGTCCGGGCGTCACATTTACCGTCACCACCCTTATCGCAGTGCAGGTACCAATCGCATATGTGATGTTGACTGTTCCGGCTGTGGCACCTATAACACCGCCAACTATGCCAGTCGTGGTGTTTACTGTCGCCCTTGCGGTGTTGCTACTACTCCAGGTACCACCGGTAACGGTATTGGTAAGAGCGATAGTACTACCAGTACATACCGAAGCGATCGTAGGTGCAATAGCAGCAGGACTTGTATTGACCGTTACTGTTTTTGTTGCAAAGCAACCGGTAGCGGTAACGATGTATGATATATTGGCAGTACCGACGCCAACACCGGTCACTGTTGTAGGCGACCCCGCTGCTATTACCGTGGCTACGGCTGTGTTGCTGGAACTCCAGGTACCACCCGGTGTTGTATTTGTGAAAGCCGCTGTATTACCGATACACAGTATTGTAGCCGGTATTGGATTGATAACGTTTGGTGCCGGGTTAACTGTTACTATAACCGAGGTGGTACATCCGGTGCCCAAAGAGTAGGTAATACGTGCAGTCGTTCCACCAGTCACGCCTGCAACCACACCAGTAGTTGGCACAACAGCTGCATTGCCGGGATTACTGCTCGACCAGGTACCACCCGCAGGCGTACTGTTAAGCGTTATTGTTGCTGCTACGCAAACGGTAAGCGGACCAGTTATTGCTGTAGGAAGTGCGTTGACGGTCAGAACGGTTGAATTCGCACATCCTGTTGCAGTAAGTGTAAAGCTGATGGTGGATGTACCAGACGAAATACCGCCTGCTACACCAGTAGCTCCACCAATGGTACCTACAGCAGGGGTGCTGCTGGACCATGTGCCAACAGACGGTGTAGCCACTAACGTGGTTGTTAAACCAACGCAAACTGAAGCCGTTCCTGAAATAACAGGCTGTGGGTTAACGGTCACTGTCATTGTCTTGAAACATGTTCCCACCGAATAAGAAATCACGGCGGTACCTGCGCCCGTACCGGTTACAATTCCTGTACCCGACCCGACGGTAGCAACACCAATGTTACTGCTGCTCCAGGAGCCGCCCGGCGTAGTATTGGATAGCGTTGTATTTGCACCCTGGCAAAGCACCGCTGTGCCAGCGATATCTGCCAGCGAATTTATCGTTATGGAAATAGGCACGGTGTTAGAACCATTTATAGGACACTGATCATCTTTGAACGTGACGTAGATCGTGTACAAACCGGGAGTAACACTTGTTGATGTCCATGAAAAAGTAGCATCCGGATTTGCAGTGCTGTCGTTGATGACAGTGAAAGTAGCACCAGCGGGAATGCCAGTAGCAGACACTTTAATGTTGAGCGAAGGATCAGGGCTGGTTGGTAACAGGTGAAAACTAAAAGCACCGGTGTTGGCACAAATCTGGAAGTGCGTGCTGTCTATGATCACACCATTTGTAGCACCGGAAAGACCGCCAGTTGGAGGTGTTGTGGTACATGCCTGTACAAGGAAGGTCATTTCGCGCTGGCTGGTACCAATCAGGTTGCCGCCTCTGAACTCTGAAACGGTATACACAACCAGGGCCCGCTGTACCACATTGGGGACGAATGAAATCTGACCATTGAGTGCATTGAATGAATAGTTGGATGCAGAGGCAACTCTGATTGGTGTTGTTGCGCTGATGGCCTGAGTTGATGGCACTGTCCACGCATTTCCAATGTAAGTAACTGTAGTGTTCGAGATTGTGCAGGTAACAGATGTTGCGCCGAGTCTGCCCGGAGCCAATGAATAGGCGAGGCTATCTCCGTCGCCATCTACCCCACCCGGGTTGTACACGTTTGAGTTGTTCTGGCAGAAGTATGGTGTAGGTGAAATAGTGAGTGCCGGGCTGGAATTGTTTGCCGTGCGGTTGTCTAATGTCGCGGTTAGTTGTGTGATGTTTGAACCAGACGTATTGATATTGGTGATGGTAGTGGCTCTGCCTGCGAAATTGCCGCCACCACCTGCATTCATTGTACCATTAAAAATGAAGCGCCACTGACCGGATGTATCAGGTACAGTATAGGTGCCAGAGTAGACGAATCTTTTTATGCCCGGAATAGTACCTCCGGAACATGTGGTGGAGCCTATACTGGCAGGGCAAACCGGAGTGATCTCGACGCCTGCTGTTGGCGGGAGCAATGCCAACGTAATATTTGCAACCGAGGCTGCTCTACGATAAATGCATATACGCGGTGCGGCGGTAGACAATGAGGCAAAAGTACCGGATGAACAATCACCATACACGACGAGATTGATCTGGTAGTTATTGCCCCCAAGCCAGGTATACCCCAGATCCATTCCAACAATGTGATCGGCCTTGCTTACAACGCTGCTTAAGACAAACATTCCCGCAAGCAGCAGACTACGCAAAAAGGAAGGTAACATTCTTTTCATACAAACAATTGTTTAGTGCTATTTTGAAAAATCAGTTGATAATAAAGTAGTTCTCGCAAAGTGCTTTTGGCCATCCCGGCAATAAATCTGCTCGAAAAATGCCTAGCGGTTAAAGTTATAAATAATTTTATGAAATTTATAACCATTTTTTAAACTTCTGTTTATAACGGGTATTAGTATCAATTACCAGAAAAAAACAATGCTCTTACACGCTGCCGGAAACAATAATTGATGCAGCATCCAATAAAATCTATAGTGTTATTAAAACAACTTATCTGACCGAATTACAACAATGACCTGCCATTCACGTAACTTTGATTTTACAAAAAAAAACTAACTACGATGGCATACACTTTACCAGCACTTCCATACGCCCATGATGCTTTGGAACCACACATCGACACTCAGACCATGCAAATACACCATGGCAAACACCATCAGGCTTACGTGGACAACCTCAATAAAGCCCTGGCTGGCACTGATGGCGAAAGCAAATCACTTGAAGATCTGATGGCCAATATATCAGCATACCCCGCTGCGGTACGAAATAATGGCGGCGGACATTATAATCACTCACTCTTTTGGTCTGTACTGACACCAGGAGGAACAGCACTGTCAGGAGATCTGGAAGCTGCGATCAATGAAACATTCGGCTCGCTTGATACACTGAAAGAAAAAATGAACACGGCGGGCACCACAAGGTTTGGTAGTGGCTGGGCATGGTTGCTGGTAGCAGATGGCAAACTGGTGGTATCTTCTACACCTAACCAGGACAATCCTCTCATGGACATCGCTGAAGTGAAAGGAACGCCGATACTGGGTATAGATGTATGGGAACATGCATACTACCTGAAGTATCAGAACAAACGCCCGGACTATCTGGCTGCGATATGGAACGTGGTAAACTGGAATGAGGTTACAAGTCGCTACAAAGCAGCACTGTAAGCAACACTACTACTGCCGTATGACGGCTACTTAACAAGTGAGCGGATGCAAACAATTGCATCCGCTCATTTTATTTTGGTACATTCTCTGTTCTGAAAATGTATGAAGTCAGCATTATTCGGGCACTACGAGCCTGAAACCGTTGCCATGAATATTTACGATTTCGACACTGCTGTCGTCTTTGAGGTATTTACGCAGTTTGGCGATATATACGTCCATGCTGCGACCATTGAAGTAGGTATCGCTACCCCATATCCGCTTCAGTGCGGTTTCGCGAGGCAACAGGTCATTCTTATATTCTGCAAGCATCAGCAACAGTTCGTTTTCTTTTGGAGAAAGCGTGTGCGATTCGTCGCCATGCTTCAAAGTACGCAGTTTGCTGTTGAAGTGATAACTACCGATGTTGAATTCGATCTGGGAGTGATTCTTCTCGTGCATTTCCTGATTGCGCTTCAGTATTGCCTTGATCTTGTGCAGCAGCACTTCGCTATCAAATGGTTTTGTGATATAGTCATCAGCACCCAATTTGTATCCGGTGAGGATATCGTCTTTCATGCTCTTTGCAGACAGGAAGAACAATGGCACATCGGGATCAACGTTTCTGATCTCCTCCGCGAGGGTGAATCCGTCCATGTTGGGCATCATCACATCAAGAAGGCATACGTCGAAACGCTCGCGACGAAATGCGGCCAGACCGAGTATACCATCACGAGCAAGCTCTACAACAAAGTCATTGAGCTCCAGATAGCTTTTCAATACCTGTCCGAAATTGGTGTCATCTTCAACCAACAATATTTTATTCTTCTCTTTTTCCATAATCGTAATTTATACATCAAATATAGTACCATAAAAAACAATGTGGCATACAATATTTTGTTAAGGTAGGCTATTACAATAAGGGCAATAAAAACTTCAAATCAGACTACTGACACATTGCAAACCGGGAACCATTGTGGCCCTAACATCAAATATAACTATTTCCGGTATGGCCTGCAACAAATCTAACATCCAATGCACCAACCAAAATCAGTTCTACTTCAGGTACGGATGCTTTGTGTAGCTGTGGCTAAATATGCCGTATGAAAGTCCGACGGTGACGGCATTGCCTGCCAGGTCTGTACCGCCGGGATTACGGAAGTTGACATAGTGGTATTTTGCCTGAAGTGCAACATAGGCCCGTTTGTGCATATTTTTCTTTACAACATCGCGGATATAAAACCGATAAGCAAGACCAGCGTTGGCATATGCGGACTTGGACGACTGCGTTAAGGTTTCGTTCTGCCCGGTGGGACTGGAACTTTCGAGTGTGACGGAAAGGGTCTGCAACTCGTCGTAGCCTACACCCCAAAGGACGTTCAGTTCGCTTTTTCTAGTTCTGAATATTTTTGCAGCAAAATCAACACCGATGTACCAGCTGCAATAGCTGTCTGATGTAAATAAGGAATCGCCCTTTACCACCAGAAGTGAATTGGGCATGCCACCAAAACGAAGACCAGTGATCAGGTCTATGATCATACCTTCTGTGCGCCCACCGATACTGTAAGCAAGAAAAGGGTGATTACCTATTACCGTTAGATTGCCGTTTGGCACCCACATGCCCACCTGTATCGCACTGCTGATACCATGGGCCTGATTGTGGTATTTCTGATAGGCTTTATACTTATCGTTGAGGACGGTACCAGTATAAATGGCAGAATCGAGTTCGGAATACCTGACGCTATCTGGAGCGGCATAAAACCGCAACAGAAAATCTTCGGCCGGAGTGTAAAGACGCCGCCCCTGCAGGGATCGTGCCATCTGCCTGAGGAATGCATAATAGCTTTTGTAAAACGCATAGTACTCTGAATAGTCGCGTGGTAAGGGGTAGTTCTGATTGAGCCAGATGGAATACTGATTGTCGGAGAATGCGCCCCTGCAAGCTGCCTTGTACTCTTCGAGGTAATAAAGAATCTTGGGGCGGTACAAATCGCTGTCAGAGACTGTTGGTCGGGCACGGTGCGACAAGAATTCACTTCCGTTTACCGATTCTCTGAATGTATTCTTCCGGATGTTGTTGAGCACATCAATTGAGAACAGTCGTTCGCTGGGGGGGCAATGCTTTTTCCAGAATGTGACAAGAGCATCAAATGTATCTACGCGGCCCGCATTATAAAGTCGCGGCGCAACGAGAATTGAATTGTACTCAACTTCATAGCAGTCGTACATACGCTGCTGCATGAGCTGCTGAATTGCTGTGTCGTTGACCTGAGCAAACAAGGTGCCGTAGCTCAGAAAAACGATGATAACGGGTAAGTATTTTTTCATCAGGTGTTTTTAAATATTTCCGAAATTAGCTAAATATGCTTAGATAAAAAATGTGGCATAGGAGCCACATTTTTTATCTGTATAAAATAATACTGATGCCTCACCAAACTACACGCTGAATTTGATACCCTGCGCAAGTGGCAGCTTGTCGCTCCAGTTGATGGTGTTTGTCTGGCGGCGCATGTATGCTTTCCAGCTATCAGAGCCACTTTCGCGACCACCACCCGTTTCTTTTTCGCCACCGAAAGCGCCACCAATTTCTGCACCACTGGTACCGATATTGACATTGGCGATACCACAGTCGCTACCTGAAGCGGAAAGGAATAATTCAGCCTCACGCATATTGAGCGTCATGATTGACGATGAGAGTCCCTGCGGGACGTTGTTTTGCGTTGCAATGGCATCATTAAGCGCTGTGTACTTTGTGATATACAATATTGGCGCAAAAGTCTCATGCTGTACAATTGGCCATTCATTTTCGACCTCGAAAATGCATGGTTTAACATAGCATCCGCTTTCATACCCTTCGCCTGAAAGAACACCACCGGCCACAACGGTTTTACCGCCAGCTTTTTTAACTGCAGCAATTGCGGCAGTGTAAGCAGCAACAGCGTCGGTGTCGATTAGTGGACCGACATGGCTTTTTTCATCGAGCGGGTCGCCTATAACAAGCTGTTTGTAAGCAGCAACCAGGGTCTTTTTGAATGCATCGTATACTTTCTCGTGAATAATGAGCCTGCGTGTGGTAGTGCAACGCTGGCCTGCTGTGCCCACTGCGCCGAAGATAGCTGCGCGAAGCGCGATGTTGAGATCGGCATGCTCAGAGACGATGATGGCATTGTTGCCACCAAGCTCAAGGAGCGACCTGCCCAAACGGCCAGCAACCGCTGCGCCAACCGCCTTGCCCATACGGGTGGAACCCGTTGCAGATACCAGGGGTACGCGTGTATCATTGCTCATCCATTCTCCGGTTTCGCGACCACCAACTATCAAACCACAAACACCTTCAGGTACATTGTTTGCCTTGAATACTTCTGCAATGATATGCTGGCATGCGATGGCCGAAACAGGGGTCTTTTCAGATGGTTTCCAAACACAGGTATTACCGCATATGAATGCGAGCATACTGTTCCAGCTCCATACTGCAACAGGGAAATTGAAGGCACTGATAATACCCACAACGCCAAGCGGGTGCCACTGCTCATACATTCTGTGCTGAGGGCGCTCGCTGTGCATGGTAAGTCCGTAGAGCTGGCGGGAAAGGCCTACTGCGAAATCGCAGATATCTATCATTTCCTGTACTTCGCCGTATCCTTCCTGCAGGCTTTTGCCCATTTCGTACGATACCAGCTTGCCCAGTGGTTCTTTATATTTTCGGAGTGCCTCTCCGACCTGCCTTACGACTTCGCCGCGTTTTGGTGCAGGCCATGTGCGCCACTCTAAAAAGGCGGTCTGCGCCTGTGCAATGACTGCATCATAGTTTTCACGGGTAACCGTTGTAACGGCAGCAATACGCTTGCCGTCGGCAGGTGAAAAAGACTCTAATTTTTCTCCACCGGCTTTCAGCCATTTAGCTCCCGTGGCTGCACCTTCGTTCAGTTTACTGATATTCAGTTTGCCAAGCACCTTATCCATTTTCATATCGTGTGTATTTGAGGGTGCAAAGTTACGTAAGGATGGTAAAATAAAATGATAAAGTAAATCTGCCGTTTTGTTTTAAGAGACGTGCTACAAACAAACCATATTAAACCAATTAAAGATGCAGCAACAGCGAACGAATATGAGCCTAAAACAAAGGAATTGCGCAATTTGCGCAAAAGTTTTTGAAACAACCTCCGGAACGCAATTTATGTTGATTATCAACTGATTGCATCTTTTTGGGGCTCCAATTTTTGCGCACTTTTTGCGCACTCTCTTCCCAGTTTGCAAGTTACCTCGTCCTGAAATAGGTTTACACATTGTTAGATAATCCCTGTTTTAGTTTACATATCCGTTGGACTTACGACACGTTACAATGGCAGCGACAGATATACAACAAGAGCAACTTGCAGGCGGAACCTTAAACAGCAACTCAAAAGTCTGACAAATATTAATGGCAGCGAAACCGGTTTTCTATGACAACACGGTAACTGTAGTATGCTATACCGTATTGTGGATATGATAAAAATTGCTTTGCGCCACAGGACTGCATTTGGCCGGAAAAGAAAGGTTGCTGGAAACAAGGGACCACTGAATTGGTAATAACCGGCTACAATGCTGTGATTTTTAAATTTTTCGGGTGGGCACTATGCAACATGACCCCAAAACAGTATATTTGAAACCATAAATTTACGCTTATATGAAAAAACTGGCCCTTTGCCTCCTCGTTATTGTTGTTACGTTCCTTACCCCTGCGACAACGCATGCGGGATTTGTAGTAAGGAAACATGCAACTGTACAATCCACTAAAGCAGTGGCAGTGACCAAGGAGTCAACTAAACAGACCGCTATAACAGAAGCACAGAGCCAACTGGCGGATGCCATACAATTGCTTCAGTCGCCGTCGGGAACTTTTGTGGGTATGATGTACCGTGGCACAATAGGACTACTGGCCTTTGTGTGCGGGTTGCTGGGTTTCTGGGCACCATTCTTTGCTGTAGCTGCGATGTTGCTGGGATTTCTGGGCATCATCAGGCGCCAGATGCGCAATAAAGGTTTTGCAATAGCCGGTCTTGTACTGGGACTGATTGCTATGCTTGCGGCTTCGCTTGGTGGTTTTGCTCCGCTACCCATATTTTAGTAAAACAGGTGCTGACACCAGCACCGAAAACGATAGCTCACGGCTTCCGAATCCATTCGTGTTTCGGGAGCCGTTTTGGTTTCGTGCAGTGTGGTAGCGATATAGATGTACCTAAAAACGCCACTACCGCAGTTTGACAATTTTCTCTACACGAACTCTGTTTCCTGAGCTGTCGTAAACGCTGAGTATATACATGCCGGCCGGCAAATTGCGAAAGGAGATATCTGTAACATTGACCGCACCACCCACGTCCCGACCATCGATAGCAGAAAGGCGTACAGAAACCCTGCGGCACCAAACAATTGTGAGCAGACCGCTGGCCGGATTGGGCATTATCTGCATATCGTCGGGGCTGCAACCGGCATAGTCGAACGGAGCAGACACTGCTGAACAACCGTAGGTATTGGCCACGACAACCTCGTAAACACCGGGCGATGCTGCATAAAAGGAATCGGAAACAGCACCGGAAATAGCAGCACCATTGAGCCGCCACTGGTAGGCTGCATAACCTGCTGTGGCTGACAAAGTACCCTGATCGACAGTTACGAGTGGAATATCGGGCACAGGGTGCACACTTACCGGGCGGGTAGCAATTGCAGTACCACAGGTATTGGTGATACTGTAATTGATAAAATCGTTGCCGAGCGCTACACCTGTAACGAGCCCCAGGCTGACGGCTGCATATCCGTAATTACTGCTCCAAACGCCTCCGGGCACACTACTTGAAAGCTCAATCTCTCCACCGAGGCATACATTTACCGGACCCGAAACAGACCCGGGATCCGGGAAGGTCTCGATTGTGATAGTCTGGATAGCTGTAGCCCGGCAAACAGTGTCGGTGATGGTATATATGATGGTAGCGGTACCCGCTGCCAGGCCTTTTACAGTGCCCGAGAAATCGACGGAAGCATTGAGGTTGCTGGTGCTCCATGTGCCGCCGGGTAAACTTGCAGCAAAAGAAACGACGGCACCCAGACATAAAGCACCGGGACCGGAAACGGTACCTGCGGCGGGTAGTGGGTTGATCACGATATCCCGGGTTGTGAAGGTGGTACCACAGGCGTTGCCAACATGATAACTTACAACATCGGTACCGACAGCTACCCCCCGGACAACACATGCAGAAGGGCCTGCAGAGAGGATAGAAAGATTGCTGCCTGCAATGGACCATGTACCACCAGCGACGGTAGCTGCAAGGGCGAGTGTATCGCCGAAGCAAACCGATGCCGGACCAGTGATAGTGCCGGGTGCAAGGATAGGGTCGACTGAAACGTAGATCTTTATAAGATCATCAGCAAGGGCATTTGCCACCCTAACGGTAAAAGAATCGGGTCCGGTATAGCCGGGATCGGGTGTGTAGGAAAGGCCAACAGGTGTGAGTACACCTCCGGTAGACAGCGTTGAATACCCGGCAATAGCCGTACCATGTGCCGGTGCAGTGTGCAACGTCCATACATCTGTAAGGCCAACATATACATCGTTAACTGCAAGCTGGGCATTGATAGGGACCGGCCCTGAGTTCTGGCAGGCACCAATATGTTCGTATTCGCCGGCAACGAAGCTCAGCACCACATTTATCTTACGGATGCGCTCATTGACCAGGTCTGCAACATAAATATTGTTGCTTGTGTCGACCACTACACCAATAGGCTCGTTGAGTCGTGCAGTAGTAGCGGGCATGCCATCGCCATTGTACCCAGCAATGCCAGTACCTGCGACGGTTGTGATCACTCCATCCGTGTTGACCCTGCGGAGGCGATGATTTTTGCAATCAGAAATCAGGAGTACGCCCGTAGATGTTGCGAAAACACCTAATGGCAGATTGAGTTCTGCTGCGGTAGCCTGTCCGTTGTCGCCACTATAGCCACCGACCCCACCAATGCCAGCTACGGTAGTAATGATGCCTGCAGGGGTAACTTTCCGGACCCTGTTGTTGGGACCATCGCACAAATACAGATTGCCGGCAGCGTCTGTGGCCAGCCCCCAAACTGTGCTGAGACTGGCATTTGTAGCAGGGCCACCGTCGCCGCTGTAGCCATAAATACCATTTCCGGCACAAGTGGTGATAATACCGTCGGTACCCACTTTGCGGATACAGAAATTATCGGGATCACCTATAAAAACACTGCCGGTATTGTCTACAGCAATACCAATAGGATTCTTCATGGTTGCTGCGGTAGCGGGGCCATTGTCGCCACTGTACCCGGGTGAACCATTGCCGGCAAATGTGGAGATGATTCCGGAGGTGTTTACCTTTCTGACCTTGAGATTGGACTGGTCGGCAATATAAATGTTGCCAGCGGCATCGACAGCTGCGCCCCAATTGAATCCCAACCGGGCGGCGGTAGCCGGGCCACCATCGCCAGAGCTGCCAAAAAGGCCATTGCCCGCGACGGTTGTTATTATGCCCGCCGGACTGACGCGCCGGATACAATTATTGTTCTGATCGTTGATATAAATATTGTCGGCCCCATCGATGGCCAAACAGGTAGGGGTGTGCAGGCGAGCCAAAGTAGCCGCACCACCATCGCCACTGTAGCCCTGAATACCATTGCCAGCAAAAGTGGTAATGATCTGTGTATGAGCAAGATATGAAAAGCCGAATAAAAAAACTATACAAAACAGATAGTATAGGCTATTCTTCATGGCTTCGGGTTGTGCGCTGTTTTAAAAACAGGCCTGTTGCTGGAGATCGCCGGCCTGCTTATATTATATCAAATTTAGCCTGAATTTGCCTAATGGTAAAATTTAAAAAGCGTTGACAAAAAACCATTGGATGATCTTCTGTCAACGCTGCTGGATCCCAGGGGATCAAAAAAAGATAAGGTTTAAAGAAAAGGTCATTTTTTGATCTTATAACCTACTGATAGCCGGAAACAGATTGCAGACAGCGGAGCGTTTACATTGAAACCGTTCCTCATGTCTGATGGTGCAGGGTTTTTCTGGACAAGCGCATCGAGCATCCATCGTTCGCTGTATTCATAGGAGAATCCCAGCATTGCGCCCATACGAAGACGGCTTTCGCGATCTGAAGGGTATAAGGGGCCGTTGTAATCAGAAAAATTATTGCCGTTGTACGAAATTATCTCATTGAGCGGAGGTGCTACCGGTGCAGTTGTTGCTGTAATCAAAGTGTCAACTGATTTAAGTATACCCGATTTGGTATAAGTATGTTCGGTAACACCCTGCAACTTGCTGTATACTACATTTACCCCCGCATATACTGATGCTTTGGTGGTGAGTTTGTATCTGAATAATACAGGCAATTCGAACTCCATGTATGTTCCGCCGGTTTTGTTTGTTTTCACGATGCTGTCGTGGGACTGACTGTACCTGAATTTGGTATTGTAGTAGGTGACAATAGAGCTGCCCTCTACCTTGATGGTAGTATAGCTATTTTGTACGTTGACCGAACCATCATTATTTGTTCTGTAGTAAGATTTGGGGTCTTCAATGATGCGCTCAGGTGCGTTTGCAAATTTGGCAGCGGGCTGTATCATCAATGCCGTTTTTGGAGAAAGGTTGTACTGCAGGTAAGCTGCAGCGACATACTTAGTACCAGCAACGTTGGTAAAACCTCTTTCATAGCCACCTTTAACACCCGCATCCCATCTGTTGAAATCGGGTTTTGACTTTTTGACAACATCAGCCTTGTTTTCTGCAGTGCTGCTTTTGACATTCGGATTGGCTAATAATGAGCTACTCTTTCTGGCGATGACACTGCCAGGAACCAGTGCTGGTTGCAAAGGCTGAGCCGGTTCGGAATCGGCTGTACCGAAATTGCCAACCTGTTTCCCGGTGGAGCTATTGTAAACATTGCTATTGGGTACAGTGGCTTCCGACGCGATACGGGCGTCATTCTGGACCTGTGTCTGCTGCGCCCTATGTGCGGGAATGGATTTCCTGACATTGTTTTGTTTGTTGCGGTGACGGGCAGCGCCCGATGCACGATTTGAAGCGGGCAGCATTTGTTCACTGGCACTTTCCGCCGCTCCTGTTTTGGCAGAAGGGTTGCCTTTGCTGGCTGGTACTGTTGCACCGACCGGCTGCACAGACGCTGCAGCTACAGGATCAGATGCTGCGTTTGCAGGATTTGAAGTTGCTCCAGCTGCCGTTGTTGCTGCATCATTTCCGGAAACCGCTACCTGACTGGAAGACGTTTCTGTACCAATGGTACCGGTATTCGAGGTTGATTTGCCAGATGCCGGTGCCTGCTGAGACTGCGCCACTGAAGCTGCGGGAGCCCCGGACTTATCAGTATACTTCAACAAAAGCGATATGCCGAGCACACCAATAAGTGATACCATACCTACATGGCCCAACCACCTGAATGGTGAAGTGGGAACAGCCTGTGGCACAAGCGTTTCTAACTTTGTATCCATATCCTGCCAGGAACCGGCAGGCGGAACTTCGGAGTAGTCTCCAAGTTTTTTCCGGAAAAAGTCATCGATGTGTGTGTTATTCTTTTTCACTACTATTTATTTATCAGTGCATTTATCTTTTCCTTGAGCCGTCGCCGGGCATCATTAAGGTGCCAACGACAGTTATTCTGTTGCATATTGAGTATTTTCGAAATCTCTTTGTGAGAGTAATTCTCAAAAACGAAGAGATTAAAAACATTTCTTTGTGCTTCGGGCAGCGTTTCAATAATCGCGAGCAGCTCTTTATGGGAAAGATTTTCCACAGGAACGCTGTTGATGTAGGCATCTTCAGGTTGTACTTCGCGAGTCATCCGGTCTTCCTTCATATTCTTACGGAGGTAATCGCTAACCGTGTGAATCACTATTCTTCGAATCCACCCTTCGAAAGCCCCCTGAAACGAATACTGGTGTAAATCCCTGAAAATCTTAAAAAAAGCATCATTCAAAATCTCCCTAGCAGCGCCTTCATTGTTGTGTATGTACTTTCTGATAATACCATAAGCCGCAGGCGAATACTGTTCGTATAGTTTTTTCTGCGATGTTCTTGATAGAGCAATGCAATCCCTTATCAGAATTTTGAGCTCATCATGCGCCGATAAGCCTGGTTCTGAAGTAGGAAAATGACCGCTCACATTTATTGCTTTTGCCAACGCTACCGATAGATTTATTAGTGAAATTGCAAAAAAACCTCACTAAACCAGCCCAAATAATAAACTCCGTATTATAAACTGCCAGTTGCCTACTATAAATATAGGCGTGAGACTGATAAAAAATGTTAGTAACGGGTTGAAAATACAAATGATACCCAAACAAATAGAGCAAAATGCATACCATGTATTGTTAAAATAGAAAATTTGATTGTTGGGAATGAGCCAGGATGAAAAAATTTCATAAACCAAACGCTAATTGCGACATAACCTGCTGGTTTACAACCGGCCTTGCAAATGAGAAATTAACAAATGAAATTTTGTCGAAATTGATAGAAATAAATTGAGGAAAAATATAACTTTAAACCGCGATCAACAACTGTGTATGAGCTATCCCTGTATTCGTTTCTGTGCGTTTCTAAAGTGTGTATTGATTTTGAATTTATTGGTGCCTATAAGTGCCAGTGCCCGTAAGCCGAACCTGGATAGTCTGGTACAGGTGCTGGCAAACAGAAAAAATGAGGATACGGTAAAAGTAAGGCTGTATGCAGCGACAGCTATAGCCTACCGATGGAAAGATGTGGACTCGGTAAAAACGATTGCCGACAAAGGGATAGCGCTGGCCGAACGCCTGCACTTTGATAAGGGGCTAGTTGAGTGTCTTATAAATAAAACGATTGGCAACCTGATGTCTATGGAGCTGGATGACGCCATGGCCAATTGTGAGCGTTCAATAAGCATACTGGCAAAGACAAATGACACTGTTGCCATGGCAAACCCCTACTTCTTTATTGCAGCCATTTACTACCAGCAATCAAAATTTGACAAAGCCATTGAATACTATCTGAAAACCGTAAGGATAGAGCGCAACACGACTAACTATGATAGGCTGGGATCGTCTCTTGACAATATAGGCGTAGCATATGGGGCGATCGGCAATTTCAGTGAGTCGCTGAAATACTATCTGGAGGCACTAAAGGTGCGTGAAAAACAGGGGCACGAGGATGGAAAAGCAACCAGTCTGGCAAACATAGGGCGGGTATACGCTAGTCTGGGTAACAACAAGAAAGCAACGGAGTACATAAAAAGGAGTCTGAGCGCGCAGGATAAAATGAGTCCGGAATCGTTGTTACTAACTCTGGAGAATGCGGGCAGTGTGTATCTGACGGTTGCTGATACGATGGGAGCGATAGATGCGTTTGAACGGGCAATACAATTGGCTGATTCTATTCATCTGGTGGGGATGATCAACCGAATACTGGTAAACACGGCAGAAGTATATTCCGCGATTGGGAATTTTGAAAAAGCACATGAACTATACAAACGATGCCTTGCCAATACGAGTATGCCTAACAGCCCTGCGGTAGATGCAATGATACACTGGGGGTTGGGTCGCATATACGCCGACAAGAAGCAAACGAAAATGGCGATCAAGGAACTGGAAACGGCGGTAACGATGTTTGTAGAGAACGATATGAAGGACCAGTTGACGGAAGCACTGAAACAACTGGGGGGTGCCTACTACGACGCTCATGACTATGCCAAGGCATATGACGCTATGGTGCGCCATGACGCGTACAAAGACACCATACTAAGTGAAGCAACAAAACAAAAAGCACAGGAACTGCAGTATGAATATGACCTGCAGAAAAAACAGACCGAGATAGAATTACTTGCCAAGGACAATACGATAGCCCAAAGCCGCGCGGAGAAACAAAATGCGATCTCGCTGGGGCTAGTATCCGGACTGGTATTACTGGTTGTGATTGTGGCAACTATGTATCGCAGTAAGCAGCGGGAAAAGGCAACAACTGCCCTGATAGTAAATCAGGCGGCCAACCTGACCGAACTGAACAGTTATAAAGACAAGATTTTCTCTGTACTGGCACACGACCTTCGCGGGCCAATAAGTGCGCTAGCTACATGTGTAGGTATGCTGGATGATAAAGTAATCACTCCGGCCGAATTCAGCGAATTGAAACCCATGCTGGATCAACAGCTTTCATCTGTGACATTACTGCTGGACAACCTGCTGAAATGGTCTGTAAACCACATCAAAGCTGGCAAGTCGGTGAGGAAGGAAATAATAGACGTACAGAACCTGACGACCCAGAACCTGCGACTGATGCACCAGATAGTGACAGAAAAAGGAATAACAATCCGCAATGAAGTGGCACCCGGGGTTATGGCTACCGGTGATCAGGGCAATATTGACATTATCATCAGGAATTTGTTGTCGAATGCATTTAAGTTTACCCATGCCGGCGGTACAGTGACCATATCGGCGGATGTTTCTGGTGGGTTAGCTAAAATATCTGTTACTGATGATGGCGTGGGGATGACGGAAGAACAAATGAAAAAACTGTTTACGGCCGCACCAGACAACAGTTCTGTAGGCACTGGCGGTGAGCGCGGCATAGGGCTGGGACTACTGATGTGCTATGAATTTGCCAAAGCAAATAACGGAGATATAAAAGTGAGCAGCAGCCCCGGCAAAGGCAGTACCTTTACGCTGGTATTGCCGGCATAGCGGCAAAACTATGTGGATCAATACCCTATAATGCCGTGTGCTAAAAGCGATGGACAATATTGTAGAGCGCACCACCTTTTACTACCTGGGAATCAATGCTCACCGTCATGCGCTCCATTGCCAAGCCGGAAATAGCCCAACCCAATGGCAATGGAATTTTTGCGGTAATTGGTTTCTGTCCGGTTTTCTTGTTGGACGATGAAGCCGGCACCCTCACTACTCTGGGTCTGATAAGAAAATACTTGCCGATAAGACTGTCTGTGCTTGTGTTATCAAACAAACAAGTGTTGATATCATCGGCCTTGCGTGTGTTGCCACTCACACCGACATTTACGGCTGCAGCCACAGGAGCCATAAGCTGTGCCATGGTTGTTGCCTTCTTCTGCGCGGTGGAGTCTTCTGGTTCATAGGTGTTTCTGAGGGATACGACATAAACTTTGAAACGACCGCGATAAAGGGTATCGTCGTTGATAATGCGCTGCAAAACCCTGTAAATCTGCAGCGCTGTTTCGGCCCCTGAGTTTTCAACGACACCCCATCGAGAAAATAGTGCTCATCTTTGATGCGACCCGCCGGGCTAAGGAACGGAAACCGGGCACTGAGAAAGGCGGCAGTGCTGAGCTTGAGTGTGTATGATGGTGCCAACTTAGCGCCTACGATGGTGCTACCCGGAAAATCGGTACTGTCGAGCACTATGGGCGCATAAATACCCTTTCTGCCAAATCTTACATCTGTGGTATTTGAAAAAAGCAAGGGAACAGTAGTGCCGTCGTTGTCCCAAATTTCAGTAACCGGCATAGCATAACCAGACCAACCAAAACCGGTACTGTATTGATGCTCCCACAAACGCTCCTGGACTGTGGAGCGATCGCCGAAACGAGCAATGCCCCAACAGGAATACCAAATGTCGTTGCCGATAAGGCCTGTTAGAACAGGCGTAAGGAAATCGCTGCAATAAAACCTGGTGAAAGTGCTGGTAGGCAGTGGTGTGTCTGTAAATACCCTGTTGGCGCACATTACAGACAGACCAACAGTGCCACCGGAGGCACCGGAATAAGCGAGCACGTGGTCCTGAAAAAGCTCTTTGTTTTTTTGATACTGCAGGCTATCGAGCCGGTTGATACACAGGCTGGCCCATGCCGCAGCCCGGATACCGCCTCCGTAACTATTGACTATGTAAATGGGGTATTTGCTCTGTGTAGAAGGCTCCATCCTGTCATTGAGCCAGTCTTTAATGTACGTGTCCAGATCTCTGGCAGGTGGTGTGCCCGGTGTCCGGTTTTGAACAGTGGTGATATCATGGAAATTATTTGGCGCCCAAAAGGTGATGGAAGTCATCAACAAGATCAGCAACAGCGAAAAATTGATCGTATGGACCTTGCCGGCAACTGTAAGTATTGTGAACAGAATATAGTAGAAGATGATACCCGACAAGACAACAGCCAATGTAAGGAAGCGGCTATCGGGAACCTGGTAAAAGAACATATTGGCTACGCAATAGAACAGGAACAACAATACTGGCAGGATGGTGCAGGTCCAGATTAGCGGTGTGATAAAGGTATCGTTGAGTAAAAAAAGGGTTTTACCAACGGCTATGCGGTTTGAGGTGATGAGTGCAAATAGCAGACCATAACCAAGCAATCCCCAAAAGAGGTAGATGATATCCTGCGGGCCTGACTGATTGAACGGCCAAAGCAGGAAAGGAACAAGTAGCAAGGTAATGCATGAAAACCAATAGAGTTTTCTAAACCGATTAAAAAATGCGATAAAGAAATTGGCTGAAAAAAGTAACTGGATAAGGAGTGTAGCAATGAACAGCAAGGCAACCGGAGTGATGTTACTGAGGGTATAGATACCAAAAATGTCGCGAACTCTGAGCATACCGAATGCCGGTATGAAGAATGTGAGCACGCCCAGCAAACGAGGTACGTCGATCTTACCTCTGTTTGCATTCCGCACTGCCTCGTCGTAATTAAAAGGGAGGCGAAAAAGATCTGTGAAACGCTGGTTTCCCCATTCGTGATTGGTGAAAAATTTAGGGAAATGCCAGTTCATCATTGCCAGAATAGTAATGACGATGTACATGGCAACAGGACCAAAATGAAAGTCGTTGATCACCAGCAACAGATCCTGGCCCTGATCTGATACCCAAATAAAAAAGAATAGTGCTGCCAGTGAAATGATCGTGAGCGGACTTACAGTAAAAATGCCCAGCACATTGCGGACAACCTTTGTACAGCCAACTAACAGCCGGATGAAAAAATTGGGCTGTTTTGTGGATTGAAACAATTCGCCTTGTTGTGATCTCATACTCTGAGTGTTTTGAAAATTGGGAAAAAACGTATAGCGATACCAGTCTGTATAAGAGTCTTATGACAATTGCAAATAAACTTCCTTATCAACTATGATACAACGGGAAAAACACCCTTTCTATTCAAATGTGTCGCTATTAGTGTGAATAGCAAGCTGATGCATCCGGACTTGGGTAGTAGTGGGCAGCATATGGAAAACAAAAGGGGTATTCTATAGCTATTGCGGGAATAACTTACCTTTGCCGTCTTTTAGCTGAAAGAAAACTTTTCTCTTCTTTGAGCGCCATCATCTACAATAATGAACGAAAAGGAAATTGCAAAAAGGCGAACATTTGCCATTATATCGCACCCGGATGCGGGTAAGACTACACTGACTGAAAAACTACTTCTTTTTGGTGGTGCGATACAGGTTGCGGGTGCAGTAAAAAGCAACAAGATAAAAAAACATGCCACCAGCGACTTTATGGAAATAGAGCGCCAAAGGGGTATATCGGTTGCTACATCGGTAATGAGCTTTCAATATAATGATACACTCATTAATCTGCTGGATACACCTGGTCACAAAGACTTTGCCGAAGACACCTACCGAACGCTAACAGCTGTGGATAGTGTGATACTGGTAATAGACAGCGTAAATGGTGTGGAAGACCAGACCAGGAAACTGGTAGAGGTATGCCGTATGCGGGATACACCAATAATTGTCTTCGTAAACAAGCTGGACCGGGACGGCAAGTATCCGCACGACCTGATGGATGAGGTAGAAAAAGAACTGAAACTATCGTTGCATCCGCTGTCGTGGCCAATCAATATGGGTAAGGAATTCAAGGGAGTATATAACCTGCATAACAGCAGCCTGAATATTTTTACGCCCAACCAAAAATCGACGGAAGAGAACACTGTACCGATACATGATATCAACGATAAGCTACTGGATAATAAAATTGGCGAACGTGATGCTGCACAACTGCGTGAAGATGTAGAGCTGTTGCAGGGTGTATATGGCGAACTGGATATAGACAGCTACCTGAAGGGTAAGATTTCGCCAGTATTCTTTGGTAGCGCTGTGAATAATTTTGGTGTTAAAGAACTGCTTGATACATTTATTACGATAGCACCGCATCCACAGGGCAGGAATACCGATAAACGATATGTAGCACCTGAAGAGGAGAAATTCACCGGGTTCATATTCAAGATTCATGCGAATCTGGATCCAAGGCACCGTGATCGTATCGCTTTTCTGAGGGTATGTTCTGGCCGATTTGCACGAAATACATTCTACAAACATACACGATTGGCCAAGGATGTGCGTTTCAGCAATCCCTATTCGTTTATGGCGCGTGAGAAAGATGTTATCGAAGAGGCTTATCCCGGCGATGTTGTGGGCTTATTTGATACAGGGACTTTCAAGATAGGTGACACGCTGACCGAAGGCGAGATAATGAAGTTTACCGGCATCCCAACTTTCTCTCCAGAGATTTTCAAGGAGCTCGTTAATAAAGATCCTATGAAGACGAAACAACTGGAGAAAGGTGTACAACAGTTAACCGATGAGGGCGTAGCACAGCTATTCACCCAGCATGGAGGTAACCGCAAGATCATTGGTTGTGTAGGTGAACTACAGTTTGAGGTAATACAGTATAGATTGCTGCAGGAATATGGTGCTGCGTGTGCATTTATGCCGTTGTCGTTTTACAAGGCATGCTGGATAACGGGAGATAAGAAAGCAATTGAAGATTTTGCCCGCTTCAAGCAGAGCAATATTATGGAAGACAAGGATGGCAACCTGGTATATCTTGCCCAGAGTGAGTGGTTCCTGAATACGGAACGGCAGAACAACCCATCGATAGAATTTCATTTCACATCGGAATTCAAGACAGCGATGTCTAAGTAGTAACTTCCGATAAGACTATCATCTTTATTTCGACCTGATACCGGTGCAAACTGGTATCAGGTTTTTTATGTCCTTTAAAGTAATAACGTGTCGTTCTGCTGCAACGAAAGAAACCTTAGCAGGAGGGCTGACATTAAGTTGTGTTTTGGTGTAGGTACATAAAAAAAGCCCCGACTAAAGTCAGGGCTTTTAAAAGAATATGGCAGCTACCTACTCTCCCGCATTGTGGTGCAGTACCATCGGCCATGGCGGGCTTAACTTCTCTGTTCGGAATGGGAAGAGGTGAACACCGCCGGCA